>NZ_JBSNCF010000006.1:0-165262 GCF_058780535.1 Azospirillum sp. UENF 211521 | reverse complement strand
GAAGCCGAGGTTGCGTTCGTTGCGCAGCAGGGTGATCCGCCCTTCGCCGGCAAGCGCCGCGAGGTCGCGGGAAAGATCCGGCTCCGGGCCGGCGTCGTCGACGACGATGACCTCGTGCGGGGTGCCGTCCTCCCGCGCGGCGGCGAAAACCGACCGCAGGCAGGCCAGCGTTTCCTCCCGGCCGCGGTAGACCGGGATGATGACGTCGACCACGGGGTCGGCGGGCCGTCCCCTCGAGGAGCCTCCCGGCGGACGGGCCGGGATTGGGCCGACCGGCGACGGCCGGAACGGCGGCCGGCCGGGTCCCGGCCAGGGCAGAGGGCTGCCGGCGAGCGGAACCTCCCCCGGCCCGGCGGTCACCCGCAGAGGGCCGACGGCCAAGCCGCTGCCGTTCAGATCGAGCGTGAAGGCGTAGTCGCCGTCCTCGATCCCGAAGGCGTGAGCGGCCTCCATGGGCTGGTCGGTGGCCAGCGTGATGGAGTGGCCGGCGGAATCACGGACTTGCACCGCCACCCGCTGCGGCGGGTCGCCCGGGCACCAGGCCCAGCCGGACAGCCGGGTGGTGCCGTCCGGGGCGTCCTCCAGCACGGCGCTGCCCTCGACGGCGGCGCAGCGGCGCGGCTGCAGCGGTGCGCCGAGGAGGGGCCGGCCGTCCAGCGTGACGGACAGGGTTTCGCCCTCGGTCTCCGGCCCCAGGGGCAGGGAAAAGCGGACGAGGCCGGCCGCCGGGTCGGGCTGGCCATGGCGCTGCAGGAAGGACGGGCCGTCGAGCACAAGGCAAGGTCCCCGGTCCGAAGCGATGCGCAGGACGCTGCCCGCCCCCGTCCGGTCCGGGCGCAGTGCCCCGACGATGCGCAGGCCGAGGTCGGCCGATGCCCAGCCCATGGCGGCACCGGATCGCGCGGCGTGGTCGGCGAGGTCGGCCAGCAGCGGCGCGACGCCAACGGGAAAACGCTGCAGCAACCGCTCGACGAGCGGGATGAAGCGGTCCATGGCGTCGAGCCGGGCCAGGGCCTGGCCGAGCACGATCGACGCCGTCGGCGTGGGCGCCCGCTCGGCCACCGCCTCCAGCAGGGGAGGGACGTCGCTGGAGCGGTCCGCCGCGACCAGAAGGGCGGCGAGAAAGGCCTTGAGCGCGATGTCGTTGGGCGCGAAGCGCGCGCTGCGTTCGGCCCAGCGCAGGGCTTCGCCGAGGTCGCCGCGGGCGACGGCGCAGCGGGCCATCCCGGTGGCGCCGTTGATGTGGCTCCGGTCGTCGCGCAGCAGGGCACGGGCTTCCCGCTCGGCCTCGGCCCAGCGGCCGTCGGCAATGGCGCGTTCCAGAGCGCCCGAATCGGGCTTCGGCGTCTTTGGGGAACTCATCCGTTTCGCCGCGTGGGAACCTGCGCACCGGCAGAACGGAGATTGATCATGACGTCAGGCCCTGGCCCGTGAACGGAATGGCGACGATGGCCGGAGTCCCCGCCGGTTCCGCATCCGTCCGACGGCGACGAGGCGCCTGGGATGGTGTCGCTGAAGGCGGTGCCTGGACGGCTCGGCATGTCTCCCGGAGGCTTTGATGATGCAAGCCGCTCAAGGAGAAGGCACGGAACAAAAACGGCATAAAAATGGACCTGCCGATTGCTCGGCAGGTCCATCAGGGGCGTGCAGGGGCCCTCTTATCAGACGGCGAAGTTGCTGGCGCTCAGGTTGGTGACGCCGGCAACCGTGATCTGCGTGCCATCCGACAGGGAGATGATCGAGCTGCCGCCCGACACCGTGACCTTCGCCGCAACCTGCGCCGCGGACATGCCGTAGCCCTGGACCGCGATGAGGTCGGTACCGGCCTTGAAGTCGCCGATGACGTGCTTGCCGCCGCCGAACACGGTGCTGAACACGAAGACGTCGTTGCCCTCGCCACCGAACAGCGTGTCGTTGCCGACGCCGCCGATCAGGGTGTCGTTGCCGGCGAAGCCGCCCAGGACCGCGTTGCCGGTCTTGGAGGTGCTGCCGATCAGCAGGTCGTTGCCGCCGCCGCCGGCGATCGTGGTGTTGCCCGAGCCACCGAACAGCGTGTTGTTGCCGGCCGCCGACGCGATGGTCGAGTTGCCCGAGCCGCCGATGACCAGGTTGGAACCGCCGACCACGTTGATCACGGCGTTGCCCGCGCCGGCGCCGATGGTGGCGTTGCCGCCGCCCGCGATGACGGTGTCGTTGCCGGCCGCGAAGACCTGGTTGTTGCCGCCGACGAGACCGATGAGGTTGTTGCCCGCACCGGCGGTCAGCACGTTGTTGCCGGCCGCGGCCACGACGGTGTCGGCGCCCGAGCCGCCGAGGATGGTGGCCGAGCCGCCGGCGACCGTCGAGGTGCCCAGGAGCTGGCCGCCGGCGCCGCCGACGATGGTCTGGTTGGTGCCCGTGCCGGCCTGGAGGATCGTGCCGGCCTTGTCGTTGGCGACGAGCAGCTGGTTGTTGCCGGCGCCGCCGATCAGGGTCACCGGAGCGGTGTTGTCGGAGGCGATGACCGCGCCGCCCGAAACGCTCGACAGAGCGTAAACGCCGCCGACGGTGGCGTTGACGATCGCGTTGCTGTTGAGCTTGGTGGAATCAACCAAGCTCGTGTTCTTCAGAATGGCACCCGCCAGCGTGGAAGGAGCGGCGGCATTGGTGATACCACCTGTGACCGTAGTGACCGTGGACATAGTAAGGACCCCCCGCAAAACCGAATAAAACTTATGCCTAAGGGTCGGATACCATTGGTAATCCCT
The DNA here is from genome assembly GCF_058780535.1 of Azospirillum sp. UENF 211521. Taxonomy (NCBI): domain Bacteria; kingdom Pseudomonadati; phylum Pseudomonadota; class Alphaproteobacteria; order Rhodospirillales; family Azospirillaceae; genus Azospirillum; species Azospirillum sp. UENF 211521. The sequence continues at coordinate 162,515 of NZ_JBSNCF010000006.1, read as the reverse complement.
TTTTGCAAGTGCGGAATGGAACATGTGGTCATGGGGACCACCATCGGGTTACCTATGTCACAGCGCAGCGTTACCCAAAGATAATATTTCATTTTTAAAATATGAACGAAAGGATGCATAAGTCCATAAGGTGGCTATGGCCTTTGCGGTCCGAGCACCAAGTCCCATGTTAAAATTGACGCATTGGGTTGTGGCGGCGGCGGATGCCTGTTTCCGGCCGCCGTCCTTGGGAACCGGTGCTTCCGGGAGGGCGTGATTCGCTCCGCTTTGCTCCGATTCCTGCGCAGGGCGACGAAGGGAGCAACCCGCTTACGCCCCGCCCCGGCCGGTCCGACTGGCCGCGGCCATTCCGGTCAGGTTGACAGGCCTTCCCCTCTCGCCTAGCTCCGGAGCACGCCGCCGGGAAGGCCGACGGCGCTGTCCGGACGACACGGGATAAGGAAGTGCCCAGCATGCTCGACCAACCGGCGGCTCCGCGCCGCGTCCTGGTGACCGGAGGGGCCGGCTACATCGGCAGCCACGTTCTCCATGCCCTGACCGACGCCGGGATTCCCGCGGTGACCATCGACAACCTGTCGACCGGCCGCCGCGCCGCCGTGCCGGAGTCCGTGCCCCTGGTGGAGGGGGACGTCGGGTCGGCCGACCTGTTGGACCGGGTGATTCGCGCGCATGACGTGGACGCTGTGATGCACTTTGCCGGGTCGATCGTGGTACCCGAATCGGTGGAGAAACCGCTCGCCTACTACCGCAACAACACGGTCAGCAGCCTCACCCTGCTCGACGCCTGCGCGCGGTTCGGGATCGACAAGGTGGTCTTCTCCTCCACCGCGGCCGTCTACGGCGCCACCGACCGCGTGCCGATCGACGAGGACACGCCGACCGCCCCGATCAATCCCTATGGCGCCTCCAAGCTGATGACGGAGCGGATGCTGCGGGACGCCGAGCCGGCCCATGGCCTGCGCAGCGTCATCCTGCGCTATTTCAACGTGGCCGGCGCCGACCCGGCGGGCCGCACCGGCCAGGCGACGCCGACCGCGACCCACCTCATCAAGGTCGCCTGCCAGGCCCTGCTCGGCCGCCGGCCGGCCCTGTCGATCTTCGGCACCGATTATCCGACCCCGGACGGCACCTGCATCCGCGACTACATCCACGTCAGCGACCTTGCCGAGGCTCATGTCCTGGCGCTGCTCCACCTGCGCGGCGGCGGCGAGAGCCTGACGCTGAACTGCGGCTACGGGCGCGGCGCCTCCGTCCTGGAGGTCGTGCGCACGTTGGAGGCGGTCAGCGGCGAGACGGTCCCCGCCACCTTCGCCGACCGGCGTCCCGGCGACCCGCCGCAACTGGTCGCCGGGGCTGACCGGATCCGCGAGCGGCTCGGCTGGGTCCCGAAGCACGACCGGCTGGACGAGATCGTCCGCAACGCCCTCGCCTGGGAGCGTTCGCTTCCCGGGTGAGCGGTCTTACAGCCGCCACAGCTCCACGCCGTCCGGCACCGATGCGCGGTCGAGCAGGCCCTTGATGTCCATCACCAAACCGCGGCCGTCCTTTAGCAGGCTGGACACCAGACCCCAGCCTTCGGCCCGGTAGGCGGCGTGCGGGACGGCCAACACCACGGCGTCGGCCGGCGGCAGGTCCCCGCGCGGGGTCAGGGCGAGGCCGTATTCGTGCGCGACCTCGTCCGCCGCGGCGAGCGGGTCGTGCACGGCCACCTCCACGCCGAAGCCGCGCAGTTCCGCCACGATGTCCACGACGCGGGTGTTGCGGATGTCGGGCACGTTCTCCTTGAAGGTCAGCCCCAGCACAGTGACGCGCAGCGGGCCGGGCCGTCCGTCCCGAGCGCGCAGCAGCCGCTTCACCGTTTCCTGCGCCACATACTGGCCCATGGTGTCGTTGATGCGCCGGCCCGCCAGGATGACCTCCGGGTTGTGGCCGAGCTGCTCGGCCCGGTGGGTCAGGTAGTAGGGATCGACGCCGATGCAGTGGCCGCCGACGAGGCCCGGCTGGAACGCCAGGAAATTCCACTTGGTGCCGGCGGCGGCCAGCACATCGCGGGTGTCGATGCCCATGCGGTGGAAGATCACCGCCAGCTCGTTCATCAGCGCGATGTTGACGTCGCGTTGGGTGTTCTCGATCACCTTGGCGGCCTCCGCCACGGCGATGGAGGCGGCCTCGTGCACGCCGGCCTTCACCACGCTGCCATAGACCGCCGCGACGATTGCCCGCGTCTCCGGATCGGAACCGGAGACGACCTTGGTGATCGTCTCGAACCGGTGCTCCCGGTCGCCGGGGTTGATGCGCTCCGGCGAATAGCCGACCGTGAAGTCCTGTCCGTAGATCAGCCCCGATTCCGCCTCCAGGACCGGCACGCAGTCCATCTCGGTGGCGCCGGGATAGACGGTGGATTCGTAAACCACCACGTCGCCGCGCTTCAGATGCCGCCCGACGGTGCGGCTGGCGGCCAGCAGCGGGCGCAGATCGGGGCGCTTGGCGTCGTCGATGGGGGTCGGCACGGTGACGATGTGGAAATCGGCCTTCGCCAGGCCCGCCGGATCGTCGGTCAGCTGCAGGTTGGCCGCGGCCAGATCCGCGTCCGCCACTTCGCCTGTGTGGTCGTGCCCCTTCCGCAGCGCCTTGATGCGGCGCGTGTCGATGTCGAAGGCCACGACAGGTGCGCCCGTCCGCCCGAACGCGACGGCCACCGGCAGGCCGACGTAGCCGAGCCCGATCACCGAGATGCGGCGGGAATGGGTCATGATGGCGACGGTTCCTTGGAGAGCGGAATGGGGGTGGCTGTCTTATACACGCCCGGTCGCCGCTGGGGAGCGGTTAATGGGATCGCCCCGACCGGGCACAGCAAGGCGATCAATCGAAGAAAATGAAGCCGTGATCGCCCGTGTAGCCGGCGCCGTCCGCGATCCAGGCCCAGCTTTCCGGGCTGTGGAACGACAGGCAGGTCAGTTGCCAGTACAGCAGATTGGCCTTTTCCCGTTCGTCCCGGAAGCTCTCCACCATGAAATACTTCCGATCGCCGCGCCCGACCCGCTGCATTTCGGACAGCGCCTGGAACACTCCCTCGATCGGCAGATTGTGGAAGGTGCCAAGCGAAATCACCGCGTCGAAGGAGCCCTCCGGATACGGCAGCGACCGGCAGTCACCGACCTGGAGGAAAGGCCGGATCTCCTCCTTGGCGTTGGCGATGCCATACTCGGAGACATCGATGCCCGCCACTTCGATGCCCGGCACCACCTGGGTGAACTCGTAGAGCAGAAAGCCCTTGCCGCACCCGATGTCGAGCAGCCGGTCACCGGCCTTCAGCCCGTAATGCGCGGCGATCCGCTCGGCGACCGGGCGCCAGCGGCCGTCGTAGCGGTAGCCGCCATAACCGAACCGGCGCTCTCCGTCCCAATAGTCGCGGTCGAACCGGCGGGCGACTTCGGCGCATTCGGCCTTGTCGTGCTCGACCACGCGCTGGACGTAGTTGCGCCGGGTCGAGCTGTGCAGGGATTGGATGAAGTCGATGCGGGCCATGGTCAGAACCTCACCGGAGCCATGTGGGTGAGCGCCTGCTGGACGCTCCAGATGTCTTCCAGCCGCCCGATGTCGGCTTCACTGGCCAGGACCAGCCCTTCCACGGCGGTGTGCAGGCAGGCGCCCGTATCGAGGATCCGACGGTAGATCTCCTGGCGGCGGCCCCGCCGTTCCGGCAGCATGAACAGAGTATAGGCGATCATGCCGTCCAGTCCGGGCAGTTCGGCCAGCACCTGTTCCAGCATCATGTAACAATGCGGCATCGCGTATTCGGTGGCCGACAGCTTGAAGGTCAGCCCCGACCGCGCCGCGTAGTCGCGGATCACCAGATTCTGGACATGCTGCGGGATGCGGCTCCCGAGGACGGGTCGCGAGCCGATGTAGCCCCGGTATCCCGAGCGCAGGGTTTCCGGGCGCTCATTCATGGAAACCCGCCGGCATCTCGTAGTCGAGTCCAATACGGCTTGCCGGCCGCAGGGTGATGGGTTCGAAGAACTCGCCCAGCTTCTTGTCGGCGTAGGGCGTGAAGACCCCCTTGAAGCGGCAGTTCATGGACCAGCGCGCGTCCGCTTCCCGGTTCACCCGGTTGCCATGGGCAAGGTTCTGATTGAACAGGAGAAAATGCCCGTACGGGACGTCCATCCAGGTCAGGTCGGGCTCAATGGCGGCAAACATCTCGTCCACGCTGCGGGCGGCGAAGCGGTGCAGGTTGCGCTCGAGCTCGGCGTTGGGGCCTGGGGGAAGCAGGAACATGCTCTTGCTGCCATGGCAGTCCACCAGGGGAATCCACAGCACCACCTCGAACGGGCTGTCGCCCGACCAGGTGTCGGCGTGCACGGGAAGCAGCGAGCTGTCGTCGTCCGGCAACTGGATCGACAGATTGACACGGCGCTGCATGCACAGCTCGCTGCCGACGATGGCGGACAGGGTGCGCCGGGCGACCGAGAAATAGGCGGCGCGCAACCAAGGCTGCGCGTTCATGCCGCCGATCATGGCCAGCCGGAAGGCGTTGAGTTCCTCCACCGGCACGACATCGCCGATCCGGTCAAGCAGGCGGCCGGGCGGATCGGGACGTTCGGCGCCCTCATCCATGCCCAGGCGATGGCGGGCGAGACCGACCATCAGGTCACGGATCGCGTCCAGCGCCGCCCGGTCCTCCGCCGGGGCGACGATGAAGCCGTCCCGGCGGAAGCGGTCGCCGAGCGCGCGCTCCTCCGCGGTCAGGAAGTCGAAGGACGGCGTCATGCCGCGGGCTCCAGCGCGCGCATCACGCGGTCGGCGATCTGGTCGGGCTGAAGGCCGGCCAGACGCATCAGGTGGTCGTTGCCGCCATAGCCCTCGGGGAAGGCGTCCGGCAGCGCCAGACGGAGCAGGCGCGCGCCGGTCGGTTCCTCCGCCATCAGCTCGGCGACGGCGCTGCCGAGGCCGCCCATGCGCGTGTGCTCCTCCACCGTCACGACGAGGCGCGCCGCGACGGCGGCACGGCGCACGGCGGCGGCATCCAGCGGCTTCACCGTCGCCATGTGGATCAGGCCCGCCCGGATGCCCGCGGCCTCAAGCCGTTCCGCCGCGGCCAGGGCCTTGGCGGTGACGATCCCGGTGGCGATGAAGGTGACCTCCTCCGGCGGACGCATCTCCAGCGCCCTGCCGATGGCGAAGGGGGTGTCCTGCGCGGTGACGATGGGCTCGTTGCCCTTGCCGACGCGGATGTAGAGGGGACCGGGCCAATCCAGGCTCGCGTCCATCAGCTTGACCATCTCGACCTCGTCCACGGGGGCGACGATGGTCATGTTGGGCAAAGCGCGCAGGATTGCGATGTCCTCGAAAGCAAGATGGGTGGGGCCGAGCGGCGCATAGACGGTGCCTCCGCCGGTGGCGATGAGGCGCACCGGAAGGTTCTCCATGCAGACGTCGATGGCCAGCTGGTCGAAGCAGCGCCGGGTGAGGAAGGTCGCGATGGTGTTGACGTAGGGGACGAACCCCTCCATCGCCATGCCCGCGGCCATGCCGATGATGTGCTGCTCGGCCACCCCTTCCATGAAGAAGCGCTCGGGCATGTCCCGCTTCATGCCCTTCAGCACGCCGGGACCGAGGTCGGAACCGATGAACACGACCCGGCTGTCGCGGCGGGCCAGCGTGTCCACCATGTTGACGGCGTGCTGTCTCATTCCGCGCGCTCCAGTGCTTCCCGCATGGACGCCACATCGGCCGCGCCCACTTTGGCCTTATGGTGCCAATCCGGATTGAATTCGGCGAAGTCGAGCCCCTTGCCCTTCACCGTGTGGCAGATCACCACCGAAGGCTGGCCGGCGGCGAAGGGCAACTGGCCGAGCGTTTCGCGCAGCGCCGCCACGTCATGCCCGTCGACCTCGCGCACCGCCCATCCGAACGCCCGCCATTTGTCGGCCAGCGGCTCCAGGTCCAGCACGTCCTTGACCAAGCCGTAGGACTGCAGCTTGTTGTAATCGACGAGAACGGTGAGATGGTCCAGCCGGTGCTTGGCCGCCGACATGGCCCCTTCCCAGATCGACCCCTCGTCCAGTTCGCCATCGCCGGTGATGACGAAGACGCGCGACGGGCGCCGTTGCAGGCGGGCCGCCAGGGCCATGCCGATGCCGATCGACAGGCCGTGGCCCAGCGATCCGGTGGACGCCTCCACCCCCGGAATGTGGGCCCGTTCGGGATGGCCGCCGAGCATCGCCCCGGGGTGGCACTGGCGAAGCAACTCGTCCTGCGGGAAGAACCCCTTGTCGGCCAGCACGGCGTACCAAGTCAGGCAGCCGTGGCCCTTCGACAGGATGCAGCGGTCACGGTCCGGCCAGCCCGGCTCGTCCGGGCGGACGCGCAGGACGTCGTCGTAAAGGACCCGCAGGATCTCGACGAGGGACAGGGAGGACCCGATGTGGCCGCGTCCTCCTCCTTCCAAGGCGTCAATGATCCGTCGTCTCAGGTAGCGTGATCGTTCGTCCATGGCGCTCATCGGTCGGCAAGCAGGGGAAAGGAAGACCGGACGTCGCCATCCGGGCCGTCGGTCAGGCGGCGGGCCTCGCGGAGCCACAGGCGGGCCTTGGACAGCTGGGCCGCCTTGGCCTCGCTCCATCCCGCCGAAGTTCCCGCGAACAGGCGGCGCTCCCACCGTTCGGGCAGGAATTCGTTGAGAAGGATCATCGTCCAGCGCAGGCCGTACAGCGGAAGCTGTGCCCGCAAGCGCGCGGCAAAGGCCGGGTCGGCGGCGAAGAGGGCATCCATTCCGCCGTGCCAGTCTGCCTGCTCCTGCGGCGCCAGGCTGAAGGCCGGGTGCCAAAGGAAATCGGCGGTGAGCTTCACCGGATCGTCCCAGCCGAAATACTCGAAGTCCAGGAAGACAAGGCTGCCGTCGCGGCGGCGCAAGGCGTTGTGGAATCCGAAGTCGGAGGGCGACAGCGTCCGCAGCGCCGGCTCCAGCGGAATGGACGGGTCGAGGCCGGCCGCCGCGTAGCCGGTCCGGGCGCGGGTCCGGGCGCGGTCGATGACCGGTCGCGCGTCGTCCCGCAGGAAGTGTCCGAGCGCGATGTCGTCCACGTCGGACAGCCGGGCGAAACGGCTCTCGATCTGGTCCAGAAGGCCGGTGAGCGACAGGCACGCTTCCGCGGCCTCGGCCAGGGCCACCGCCCCCTCGGCGCTCCGCTGTCCGGCAAGAAACGCGGCGAACGCGACGGCCCGGGCCACATCGTCCTCCCTGCGCCCGTCCGGAACGCGGGACACCGCCGTTCCGTCGATCCACTCGTAAAGGGCGGCTCCATGGCCCGGGGCGGCCGCTTCGGGACGCGGCACCGTCAGCGGCCCGCTCCCGATGGCGGCGAGGAACGACAGCCCCCCATATTCGCGGGCCAGCCGTTCGGTGCTTCCGTAGCATTTCAGGGCATGCGCGCCGCCCGCGGTTTCCACGCGGTAAATGCGGTTGTTGCCGCCCCCGGGCAGCCGCTCCATGGACCGGATGGGACCGGCCAGCACCCGCGCCGTTTCGGCCGGGTCGTGCATGGCCTCAAGCCGCGGCGCTGCCGAAGACGGCATCGGCAATCTCCTCCCACGCGCGGAACGCCCGGAACGGACCGGCCGGAAGATGCCGGGCGCCATGCTTGACCAGGATCCGGTCGACCTCCGCGGGAAAGTCCGGTTCGAGAAAGACCTCTTCCAGATCGTCGACGAAGCAGCGGCAGCCCAGGGACGCGATCCGGGCGATCTTGGCGGTCCGGCTGTCCTCGAAGAAGATCAGGCCGGGATCGATGCCCCCGCGGGCGGGATCGGTCAGCCCCTGTGCCCCGATCCAGGACCATGCCGCGGCGCGCAGGCTGACCCCGCCGGGATCGGCGGCGGCGAACTCCGTCTTGTGGCTGACGATGGCGACACCGGCACCGGCCGCCCGGCAGGCGGCCAGGAAGCCGGACAGGCCGGGGGCGGGGATGGCACGCGCGATGCCCGGTCCGTAGACCTTGGCCTGGAGCCGGGTCCATTGCGCCTCGCCATCGGGCAGAGCACGGAGATGCGCCCGCACCTCCGCCTTGCCGCCGGCGAACCCCCGCGGCAGGAGTCCTGTGTCTTCCCCGATGCCGCGGAACACATCATCGTACAGGACGATGGTGTTGTCGAAATCGAGGCCGATGAGCGGGGCGCGTCCGGTCATTTCAGGGCGATCTGCTGCATCGTCTTGATGTTGAAGTAGCGTGGGTCGGACATGCTGTCGGGCACGGAGCCGGCGTCGAAGGCGGTCTTCAGTCCACGCACCGCGTCGGCGATGCTGTGGGCCGGGGTGAAGCCGAGTTCGCGCCGGATCTTGTCGGACGAGATGTGGTAGGAGCGCAGATCGTCGGTCGGCGTCACCTCGATGGCGACCGATGCCCCGATCACGTCGCGGACCATCTCCGCGATCTGCATGATCGTGTGGTTCTCGTAGCCGACGTTGAACACCTTGCCGTCGATGGCCGAGGCGTCCCACGCCAGGGAGCGCACGTAGAACTCGACCATGTCGGCGACGTGGATGTTCGGGCGCTTCTGGCTGCCGCCGAAGACCTTGATCTTGCCGGCGTTGATCGCGTGGTTGGTCAGGATGTTGACCGACAGGTCGAGGCGCAGCCGGGGAGCGTAGCCGCACACCGTGGCCGGGCGGACGGTCAGGACGGTGAAGCCCGGCGCGCGCTCCTCCTGCAGCACCTCCTCGCACAGGGCCTTGAACTTCGAATAGTCGGTGAGCGGCTGGAGCGGAAGATCCTCCGTGACGTTCTCCTCCTCCTTGATGCCGTAGACGGACGAGGACGAGGCGTAGACGAATCGCTCGACGCCGGCCTCCTTCGCCGCCCGCACCAGGGGACGGAAGCATTCGTAGTTGATCGAGCGGCCGAGCGCGGGATCGAGATCGAAGCTCGGATCGTTGGAAATGCAGGCCAGATGGATCACGGCGTCGCAGCCCCGCAGGGCGCGGGCGACGGTCTCCGGATCGCGCAGGTCGCCGCGGATCTCCGTCAGGCGGGGATGGTTCTTCAGACCCGCGAACACGTCGCCATAGATGTAGAGGTCCAGCACGGTGACGCTGTGACCCTCGTCCAGAAGCCTCGGCACCAGGGCGCTGCCCACATAGCCCGCTCCGCCGGTGACCAGCACGTGCCAGGTTCGTTCGGTCATGATGGTTCGATCCTTGCTTACACCACGGCTTCGACATCCACCGCCGTCCAGCCCATCGCCAAGTCGGGCATGGCGTGCAGGAGCGACAGATGGGTGATCTTGACAGAGCCGTATTGGTCGTTGGCGATGGAGAGATTCAGGTTCCCGCTGCGCCGCAGCGGGGTGGCGCCGTCGTTGAAGGCCGGGGGCCGCAGGCCGCCGTTCTGTGAATGATCGACGGCCATATGGTTGGCGATGGCGGCGCTGCACCCGCTCCCGGCAAACATCAGCGTGCCGCCCGATCATGGGCGCATCTGGCCGCGGAGGAGGCGTCGATGCGGTCGCGCATGCCGGGCCTCTATTTCAGGATGGCGGTCAGGAACTTGACCAGAGCCGGTTTCTCGATCGAGCGGCGATGCCCGACGATGCCGACCTTGATGGCGCCGGCGGCGTTGCCGATGAAGCCGATGACGCTCATCGGGGCTCCCGTGGCCACCAGCGGCGCCGTCACGGCCAGGAAGGCGTCGCCCGCCCCGACCGTGTCCACCACCGTGTTGGTGAAGGCCGGAATACGGTGCACGCCCTCCGCGCCGTCGCCCTCGGCACCGTCGAACGTCACGCAGCCGTGCTTCCCATGCGTGATGATGACACGGCCGCAGGCGATGCGCTGCGGCAGCTTCTGGCTGGCGATGATGGCGATGTCGCTGAAGCGGTCCGAGATGGCCAGCCGCGCCTCGGGCGCATCGATGCAGACGAAATCGGCGCGCGGATAGCGGGTGATGAGATTGTATCCCATGTTTCCGCTGTTGGTCTGCGTGTTCACCGCCAGGAAACGGCTGTGGCGGCACAGGGCGTCGATGGCCGACGGGGTGAGCATCCCATGGCCGAAGTCGGTCGCGATGACGACGTCGTAGTCACCGGCGTGCCGCTCGAGGATGTGGACGAGCCGCTGTTCCTCGTCCGCGTCCAGCGGCGCGTCGTCCATCTCGTAGACTTCGAACAGCTTGCGCATGTAGCCGGTTTCGACGAAGCGCGTCTTGCGCGTCGTCGGCTTGCCGGGTCGGTCGACGACGCGGAGCGACACGTTGGGCTTCAGGGTCTGGCGGATCAGGTCCTCGTAGCGGCTGTGCTCACCGAGACAGGTGACGACGTCGACCTGGGCGCAGAAGGCCGCCACATGGTTGGCCGCCGCGATGACGCCGCCGGCAAAGGTTTCGTGATCGCGGTACAGGGTCGCGATCATGTTCTCCTTCGGCGACTTCGCCATCGGCACCACGTAGCGATACTCGTCGATGATCGTGTCGCCGACCAGCAGGACCCGCTTGTCCCGCACGCTTTCCAGGACCTCCAGCGTGCGCTCCAGCATGTTCCGGTCGCGGGCGTCCTCCAGATAGGCCTGCAGTTCGGCGTCATAGACGCCGAGGTAGCGGTTGATCAGCGAGGATGAGCTGAAGGTGATGTCGTCGGTGAAGACGATGCGCCCGCCACAGCTTTCCACGGCGTTCCGCTCGTCGACGATCCCCCCGGTTACGTCGGACGACGCGTCGGCATAGTCGGATCCCTTGACGTAGACCGACGGCTTCACCTTGGACAGCACGGTCACAGCCGTCGGGGCCGGGTTGACGGCCACATAGTCCACATGTTCGAGCGCGGCGACCATCTGCGCGCGCAGCAGTTCCGAGAAGACCGGCCGTCCGGGCCCCTTGTTCACGAAGGGGTCGGCGGTGATGGTCACGATCAGCAGGTCGCCGTGCCGCCGCGCCTCCTCGAGGTGACGCACATGCCCAAGATGCAGCAGGTCGAAGACGCCATGCGCAAGGGCGACGCTGCGTCCCTGCCGGCGCGCCTCGGCGGCCAGCACGGCGACCTCGTCCAGGGTCCGGACCTTGTTGCGGGATGACCGGGGCGCATCCTCGGCCAGCATCGTTCCGCTATCGTCGCTCGACGTAATCATGACTTCCGACCCTTATGCGAACGAGACCGAACCGCGGCATGCCTCGCCATAGCCCCGCGGAGGCGTGAGGGCCGATCCCGCCAGCCCCCTTTGCTTCACCCACCGCCGGACCGCGGTAACGGTTATTGCGCAATCGGTCAAGACGTACCCGCCAGACGGTATACAAAAGGTGAAAACGGTTGTGATTTGGCGGCACGCCTCGCGTCCTTGGAAATTCTGGAGGCGTCCGCGGACAGGTTGTAAGAGGCGGAATCGCCAGGAAACCGATTCTTAACAAAGGCTCTGTTAACGTCATTGCATTTCCTTGATAAAAGGACAAGAACAGGCCACCTGGAATCCTTCCAGATTCACTTTAGACAAGGCGATCGTGCCCAGCCACAGCCTGCTGAGATTGGAAATAAACCAAGAATGGACACGATGATGCTTAATGTGAAGAGTGCTGAATTTAGTCATATTGACTTGCTGAACCCAGCTCCTTCGCTGAAGCATATTGCCTTTAATTTTACTAACAGATGCAATTTGCGTTGCGTCTATTGCCCGCAAGGGACGCATCCAGAGAGCTTCCACGCCGAATCATCAGACGATCAGATTCGGAAAATTGTTGACTATGTCAGATCTCACGACATCGAGAGGATCGACATCGGTTACTATGGGGAAACGCTGCTGGTCCAAGGCTGGGAGGACCATTGCCGGCCGCTTCTCGATCAGGGGCTCTACATCACGCTGGTCTCAAGTTTCTCGCGGATTCTGAAACCGGAGGAGGTCGAGGTCGTCGCACGCTTCAGCGAGCTGCAGATGAGCATCGACACCATCGACATTCAACTTCTGAAGCAGATCCGCAAAGCCGTCGACGCACGAACGATCCTCTACAACACGCATCTTGTCCGGTCCTATGTGCTGGCCAATGATCTTCCCATGCCCAAGATCGTGTGGACGGGCGTTCTGACGGACCAGATCGTGTCGGGCATCCCTGACTTGGTCGCCATGGCGGTGTCCAGCGGCATCCGGAGCATCAACTTCAACGACGTCGCCTATTTCGAGGGCACGTCCGGGGTTGCCCGGAGCATCTACGACATGGAACCGCAGGATTTCATCCAGGCCGCCGGCACACTGGAAAGGGCCAGACGCCTCGCCGTCCGGCACGGCGTCGAGCTGTCGATCGGCGGCACCCAGCGGGTCGAGCGGCGGCTGATCGAGGACTATGGAATCGAACGGTACGTCGAGCTGACGCGCAAGCTCAGTTCCTTCGATGATCTGGACCCGGCGCGCCCCGTCTACATCTACGGTGCCGGCGAGGCCGGGCGGACGCTGCGGAACTGGCTGCGTGCCCATCCGGAATTGCGCTTTGCCGGATACATCGACAGTGCGCGGTCCGGCGCGGTCGACAACGAAGTCGTTCTGAAGTTCGACGACTACAAGGCACAGCCCGACGATGGCGGCCAGATCGTGATCGGCTCCATGCATGAGAACGAGATCGAGCGGCGGCTGATCGACGCCGGGGTCGTGACCTATTGGCGGGGCTACAACTTCTTCCAGGACGGCGGAGCGCCGAAGATCGCCGGTGCACAGCCAAGCGCGGACATCGTCCGTTCGGGAATCCAGGGAAAATTCGTGATGCCCGGGGATGTCATGGACGACGTTCCACCCGGCATGACCCGCATGTGCGAAGCCCCTTGGGCGGAAATCTACTTCGACCCCAAAGGCGAAGCCTATTCCTGCTGCCAGCGTGGCCTGGTGATGGGAAAGCTGGAGAATGGGGTCTCGATCGACGACATCATCGGCAGCGATGCGTATCGACGCCTGCGGCAGCAGCTGCTGACCGGGCAGGATCTCGATTCCGAATGCTTGCGCTGCACCGGACGCCAAGCCGTGCCGGTCGAGCGGATGCGCGATCACATCCTGGGCTTGATGAACGCCGATGCAAGGAAGGCAGCCGGTGCGGCCGGCGCGCCTCACCGAGACAGGGATTGATTGTTCATAAACAAAACAGGCGCCTTGGTAGCAGGCGGTTTGCCGCGTAACGCGAACGAAGCGGAGCGCACGCTCCACAGGCTCGCATCGGTCTTGGACACAACATGACGCAGCTTTACAGCAATTTGAAATTCCTGCGCTTTCGGCCTCAGCTGGATGCCCTGACCCATGAGGGACTGGCCGCACCGGTGCACATCCGCATCAAGCCGATCAACCGCTGCAATCACAATTGCTGGTACTGCGCCTACCGCGTCGAAAGCCTGACGCTGGGCGAGGCGATGAGCACCGAGGATGTCCTGCCGCTCGACATGATGCACGGGATCGTGGACGACATCATCGAGATGGGCGTGCGCGCGGTGACCTTCTCGGGCGGCGGAGAGCCGCTGCTTTACAAGGGCTTGCCGGATGTCGTCCGGCGTTTGGCCGAAGGCGGCATCAAGGTCGCGACCCTGACCAACGGTTCGAACCTGAAGGGCGCGATGGCCGACGCCTTCGCCGCCCATGGGGCTTGGGTGCGCGTATCGCTCGATGCGTGGGACGATCAGAGCTATGCCGACGCCCGTGGCGTTGCGGCGGACAGCTTCACGCGGCTGCTGTCGAACCTGCGCGCCTTCGCCGCCCGGAAAGCCGACTGCGTCCTGGGCGTGAGCTTCATCGTCAGCGAGACCAACGCCCCCCACCTTGCCGAGGTTTGCAGGATTCTCAAGGATGTTGGCGTCAGTCACGTCAAAGTCAGCGGCGCGGTCGTTTCCAACGATCGCGAGGAAAACAACGCCTACCACCGCCGCCTTCACGCCATCGTCGCTGAACAGCTGGCGGCGGCGAAACGTCTCGATGACGACACCTTCCGGATCGTCGACCACTATCACGAGCTGGAAGACCGTTTCGAGAAAGGCTACACGCGCTGCCCCTTCCTGCAGTTCCTGACGGTGATCGGCGCCGATGGCAGTGTCTACACCTGCCAGGACAAAGCCTATACGGAATCCGGACATCTCGGATCATTGCGGGGCCGGAGCTTCCGGGAATTCTGGTACTCCGATGAAAACAGGAAGCGCCTTGCCGAAATCAATCCAGCTCTTCAATGCCGCCATCATTGCGTAGCTCACCGCAAGAATTTGGTTCTGAATGAGTATATAAATGTCGACAGTCGTCACATCGAGTTTGTCTGATGGACATCCATGTCCATTCCGGGAAGGAAAAAATGATGAGCATTCCAAATCTGCACTTCATCATGGCGGTTTGGGGCGAGAGCTATACAGACGTCTTTATTGATGTGGTGCTTCCAAGCCAGCTTTCCGACAACAACCTGCCGGCCTTGCAACACAGGCAGGCTTATACCTATAAGATTTACACGACCGCAGACGACGCCAAGACAATTCAGGCATCGCCAGCCTTCCAGCGGCTGGCGGAAGTCATGCCCGCCGAAATCCACGTCATCCACCCCGAACAGAACGCGCATATCAAGACGGCGTCGGTCCGGCACCTCATGGGGTCGCTCCACAAGCGTGCCATCCAGGAGGCCGCCAGGGACAATGCCTTCCTGGCCTTCCTGGCTCCTGACGCCATCCTGTCGGACGGTTCCTTCGCCGCCATCGAGAAGCGGATGCTGGAAGGAATGGAGATGGTCCTGATCAGCGGCATCCGGGTGACCAAGGAAACGGCCCTGCCGGCGATCCGCGCCCGCTACCGCCGTCCCGACGGCACGATCCACATGGACGCCGCGGATCTGACCGACTGCGCGTTCGAATTTCCTCATCGTTACACCCAGGTTCTGACCTGGGGGGCGGAACGCTTCTGCTCCCAGTGGCCGTCACAGACGTTCTGGTTTGTGCCGCCGGCCGGAATTCTGGCGCACTGCTGGCATCTTCATCCCATCCTGGTCAAGGCGAGCACCGAGACGGACAGCTTCCTCGGGACCATCGACGGCGATTACATCGAGCGGGCCGGCACCCAGCTGGAGCGCATTCATGTCATCCAGGACTCCGACGAGGCCTGCCTGATCGAAATCAGCCGCGCGGATCACGAAAAAACCCTTCTCGACACCTCCGCAGCCTTTTCGATGGAGAAGTTTCTGTCGTGGGGGCAGCATTCGACCAACGCATTCCACCGGACCTTCGTCGATCGGCCTATTTTGTTCAAAGGCCGGGCCTACACCGAGGCCGCCATGACGGAAATCGGCAAGGATGCCGCCCAGGTTATCGAAATGCTGCGGGCCGCGTTGGAAGACTACCGCATCGACATTCCGCTTCTGCGCAGCTTCGGGGAAGTGGCAGGCGCTCCGGCCATCTACCTTTATGGCTCCGGCGAATGCGGACGGAGCGTCCTGGCCCACGCCCATCGCTACGGTTTGACCAACATCCGGGGATTCATCGACAGCCATACGGCCGGTGAGGTCGAAGGTCTGCCGGTCCATCGCCTCGACGATTACTTGAAGGGCGTCCGGCGTCCGGATGATGCAATCATCATCACCTCGATGTACCTGAAAGACATCGCGCGGACCTTGCTCCAGCACGGCATCACCGAATTCCTCAACGGCCAGGAAATATACCTGGAAATCCTGCTTTCCAATTTGGAAAAGTCGGGAGAGAAACCGGTCGATTTCGTCATCGTGCCATGGAGCACGGTGGCGGCGGACAGCTGAGGCTGACGGTTGCCCGCCTTGCGCGCATTCCACTGGAGAATGGGGGAGTCGATCATTCTCGGCGGCAGCAAGCCCTGACGACTCCTCCGCGGGCTCGTCCCTGCGGAGCCGGGCGGGCGGACGTCAGAGGTGCCAGTCCGCGTCCGCTTCGTAGCCCAGGCGCACCAGGGCGTCGCCGGTCAGTTCTTTGAAGCGCTCCACAACCCGTGGGGTGAAGTTGTTGCGCCAATCGCCGGTCACCCCTTTCCGGCAAGACGTCTCGATCCCGTTGGGCAGCAAAACGATCTCGCGACGGTCCTCCCCCCGTGAAGCGCGCCCACCGGTCTGGTGTTCGAACGTTCCGAGCTTGATGCAGTCACGGAGTTTCGCATCACTCATGGGTGTGATCGGATCGCGGTCCAGACCAAGATCCGTCAGAAGCCGCCGGTATGTCCGGACGGGGTCGTTGTGCAAATCCTCGAAGCGAAGGATGTGATAGTTCTCCCTCCCCAAGACATCAAGATAGCTGTCCGTCCAATATTTTGCGGAAGGCCATCGGAAATGATATTTGGGAGTGCCCATGAACGTAACGCCATCGAGCAGAGTCAGGAAGTTCTGCTCTCGCGTTTCCGGTGAATCTTTGAAATACCGGAAGTAATAAGAATTGATGATATCACGTGGATCGCGCATGAGCACGACCACCGGGCCGCCGATGTCGGCGAACCTGGTGAGGTCCAACCCCGCATCGTGCACCCACATGAATTCCCAATGGTTGAGCAGGCGCGCGAACGCGTGGACGGTCTCCGCGGCGTCCTTGGCGATTTGGGTGTGCAACTCGTCCAGGCGTTCGAACGGAGGAACCGGGGCGGGCGCGCGATAACGGCTGAGATAATAAGTGTTCTGGATCAGAGACATGTAACTCCGCTCAAGCCACCCGTAATGCTGCAGGATCGCTTGCATGGGCGGCATCAGACGGTGTGTCCCGGCGCATGGCGGAACGACCAGAACCATCGGCGACGAAAGAGCCCTTTCCGCATTCCGGGGGACCGTCCCGACCAGAGGATAACGCTCGTCCCGTTCCAGGGTGGCGCCGTCGGTGACGTTCGTCGGCACCAGAAGCTCGACCGGCAGCCCGCAGACGTCGACCAGATAGCGGATGGTGTCCCGGCATGGCGCCTGTGGCATGACGAGGACCGCACAGTCAAAGTCCCGCCCGGCGGCATAATCGTCGTAGGCCCGGTCGCGGCGCCGGTTGAGCGGGTCGATGGCGATGTGCTCGTCGTCGTAATGAGCGACCAGCCGGGAAGCGGCCTCGCTCGCCTGCAAGCCGGCGACCGTCTCCATCGCCGACTGACGGTGACCGAACACCGCGATCCGCCGCCCCGGACGCTCCCGAATCAGAAACTCGACCAGTTGCCGGGAAACCTGTTCGATGTCGGAGACGGTCCGCAGCTTGGCGTGGGTGAAGCAAGGATAGGCGTTGACGGCGTTGCGAATTCCATTCTCCACCAGAACCTGAAGGATCTCCTGCGCATACATGCTGGCGATGACAACGGTGAAGCCGTCTGCCGGGCGTTGCCGGAGCGCCTGCGGATGGAGAACCGGCAGCCCTTCGCACGTTCCGGATTGGAAGGTGTCAAGAAACCCCTCGACCGTCGTCCCTTCGCTTTCATCACAGGCGGCCTTCATCCAACGGCCGGCGGCCCCTGTGCCATAGATGAACACGGGGCCCAGATGCGAGAGACCGGAAGGTTGATGAATTTCGGCGGCGATCATCGTTTCTGTCCACGGGAAATGGGAAAGCACGGCTGTGAGGACAGGCCGCTCCGGCGCAGGGAAACGACCCGTCCCTCTCAGTCCCTCCGGACGGTCCAAAGCCGGGTCAGATAAACCGTTTCGATCATGGCGCAGCCACGGATCCGCTCGGCTGCATAGCCGAGAAACTCCTCGAAACGCTCGGGTCCAAGCTGGACCTGGACATCATTCACGGAGCGCCACGCCCCCAGATATTCCTCCGGAGTCCGGGTCATGACGTCACGGGCCTCCATGTACACGACATCGCTGAAGCCCGGTGTCGCAGCCAGCCGGTCGGTCAGATGGTCGGTCAGACCCGAACGGCCGGACGAAACCCGCTTCATGCCGGGGCAAAGCTGGGAGAGGTGGTTCTCGATGTCCACCTGGATCGGGCTGGCCTCGATCAAGCGAGGGTTCCACAAGGCTGCGAAACGCCCGCCCGGCCGCAGGATGCGACGGAATTCGCTCATCCCCGCGTCGTAATCCACCCAATGGAACGAGGACGCCATGGTTACCAGGTCGCGGCTGCCGTCCGTCAGTCCGGTGGCTTCCCCTTGGCCGGCGCGCCACTCGATGGACAACCCCGCCGAGCTGTCCCGTCCGACACGCCGCATGTCGTCGTTCGGTTCCACGGCCGTCAGACTGCGCAGCCCTTGGCCAGCCAGGATTCGCGTCCAGATCCCGGTGCCCGCGCCGACATCCGCCGCATCGACATCCGCAACCGGCTTGTCGAGAAGAGCGAGCAAGGCCTTCAATGGAGAAAGAGCGTAGCCTGGCCGGAACCGATCGTAGTCCTGGGCCAGACCTGTATAGTCTCCATGCCTGCGCGTGGCGTCCGTCATCGTGTTTCCAAAAGAATTCGGCTATTACAAAATCAGCCACTTTGCCTGGAAAGTGGTGGCAAGAGGCTAATTCGGGGACGCTTAACAATGTATGAATACAGGGATTTTTGGCCTTCCTGAAGGCAGTTTCCATGGAGGAACGCACACTCTACCCGCTTGTGTTCGGTCTCTCGCCATGGCAGTTTTTCGAGCCGATTTTCGAGTCGATTCTGCCGTCTGCCGGAGACATCATGCCATCTGACCATCCGTTCGTTCCGAAGGACAGGCACGATCCGGCGGCCATCGCTCCGGCCATCGACGTGGATGCATGGCGGCGCAACATCCGGCAGACGACCTTCGCCGGCTACCACCTCCACATGGCGATCGCGCTGTGGAACGAAGGCAGCCACCAGGCCGCGCTCGAAGCGCTTCAAAGAGCCTTGAGCGAAAAACCTGATTTTTCCTTGGCGTCGCTCCGCCTGACGGAGTTCTTGCACCAGATCGGGCGCCACGACGAAGCCGAGCGGATCGAGCGGGCTGCCCGTGCCGGCGACCCGCTTTATCCAGCCTCCGCCTACGCTGACTTGGGGGAATCCACCCCGGATGCCCGGGAGGCCGTCCAGGCGTTCGGCAAGGCCTGCGCTCTCCACACCAATCCGGCTTGGGAACTTTCCCTCATCGAAGCGCTGGAGAAAACCAACACCGTACACACGGAAAGCGAATTCTCTGAATCGATTGCGATTCCCCGTCATATTCTGACGCTCGATCCTGCCCGGACAACGGCGTTGCAGTGGCTCGGGTATAAATTGTTCGCTCTGTCTTCCATGGAGGAGGCAGAGCGCTGCTTCTCTCGCAGCATGCTCCTTGATCCCGGCAACGTCTTCTTCCGTGCCATGCTTGCCATGGCGCGCGTCGCGCTGGGCGACACCGGCGGCGCTCTGGCTCCCCTGCGGGAACGCTCGCCGGAGGAGGCCAGGATCGGCCTGCTGCCGAACACGCGCGGCTTGGTCAGCTTGGCGCAGGGCGACGTCGAAGGCGCCCTGGCCCATTACAGCGAAGCCGTCCGTATCGAGCCCGACAACGCCTTCCTGCGAAGCGGACTTGGCCTTGCCTTGCAGGAAATCGGCCGCATCGACGAGGCGCTCCGTTACCACAATGCAGCGGACGACAACGGGTTGGTGTGCCTGCACCGGGCGATCGCCTGGCATCGCGCGGGGAACGAGGAAAAAGCGCGGAGCGAGTTGCGCCGGCTGCTCGCCCTGCACCCCGTCTTTGCCTGGAGTTGGGCGCGCGTTTACCGCTGGGCCAGTCCTTATCTGCTCGCCACTCTGGAAAGCATCGCGGCGGATGCACGACAAGCCCCCCATTCCTGAGGCTTTTCGCATCGCCGCGGATGGTTTTACCCGAAGTTTACCATTGGCGCCCTTTGCTGACGTCGAGGCTTTCCGGGGCATTCCCCGGGCTCGCCGCGTCCATGCCGGAGCCGGAGTGTCTTTTGGTGCCGCCTGAGCCGACTTTCGCACCGCCACGCAGCGCGGTGTTCTGGATCACGGGGTTGTCGGCCGCCGGTAAGACAACCATCGGACGGGGTCTCGCCGACCGGTTGCGGGTTCTGGGCCGCCCGGTTCTCTACCTCGACGGCGACGTGCTGCGCAGCATCGTCGCCGGTGGGGACCGTTACTCCAGGGCCGACCGTCTGGATCTGGCCCACCGCTACGGCCGGCTGTGCCGGGAAGCCGCCAGCCAAGGCATCGACGTCGTCTGCGCCACCATTTCCATGTTCGACGCCGTGCGGGCGTGGAACCGCGAGCATATCCCGGGCTATTGCGAAGTCTATCTCCGCGTCCCCATCGAGGAGCTGAAGCGGCGCGACACCAAGGACGTCTATCGGAACACCACGGACGTTGTCGGTCTCGATCTCGCTCCGGAACTGCCCAAGGCGCCGGATGTCCTGATCGACAATTTTGCGGACATGACTCCGGCGCGGGCGGTCCGGACGATCCTGGAATCCGCGGCCATCCCTGCCGGTACCCTTGGTGCATGGCCCCCGCCTTCCACCTGAAGCGGCGGCCCCACGAACGGAAAAGACGACGGGACGGGAGAAGCGCGCCGCCATGGGGTGCGCTCCATCCGCCACCACCAACCCTGAAAACGGAGATCACGTCCATGCAGGCCAAAGATCCGGTGAACCAAGGCCTTTTCGAACTTCGGGAACGGATCGGGCTGGCCCGCCTGGGCATCATGAACAATCAGGTTTGGCATCAGGACCCGAAGCGGCTGGTCTTCACGCTGGCCCGTTACAAGTTCGTCGCCAAGATGCTGAAAGGGCAGCGGCGGGTTGTCGAGATCGGGTGCGGCGATGGCTTCTGTTCCCGGTTGGTGCAGAACGAAGTCGGCGACCTGACCATCACCGATTTCGACCCTCTGTTCATCGAAGACGCCAAGGCCCGCATGGCCGAGCCCTGGGTGAGCGGAGCCTTCGTCCACGACATCCTGTCGGGTCCGGTTCCCGGCACCTACGACGCCGCCTATTCCCTGGATGTGCTCGAACACATCCCGCCCGTGCAGGAACAGGTCTACCTCGGCAACGTCATCGCGTCCCTGACCGGCCAGGGCGTCTTCATCGCCGGCATGCCGTCCCTGGAAAGTCAGGCCTACGCATCCGCAGACAGCAAGGCCGGGCACGTGAACTGCAAGACTGGCGAGGCGTTGCGTCACACGATGCTGGAGCATTTCCACACGGTCTTCATGTTCTCCATGAACGACGAGGTGGTGCATACGGGCTTCTTCCCGATGGCGCATTATCTGCTGGCCGTCTGTGTCGGGCCGAAGAGGCCGAGCGAGACGGCGAACCGAACCGGATGAACGGTCGGGCGGAAGCGCGCGACGCCACAGCCAGCCGGAAATCCGATATACAGTCAGACGGCGGCCCCCGGCCGACGGCGGAAGGAAGATGAGACAATGAGTCGTTTCGACGTGGTGACCGGCGGGGCCGGGTTCATCGGCAGCCATCTGGTGGACGCGCTTGTCGCGCAAGGACGGAGCGTCCTCGCCATCGACAATCTGGCGGTCGGGCGGCTGTCCAATCTGGCCGCCCACGAGGGCAATCCGGCCTTCCGATTCGTGCAGGCCGACGTAGCCGACCGTGCGGAGATGGCGAGGCTGCTCGCCGGTGCGGAACGCGTGTTCCATCTGGCGGCCCTGGCCGACATCGTGCCGTCCGTCCAGAATCCGGAACGCTATTTCGACGCCAACGTGAACGGCTGCTTCTCCATCGCCGAAGCCGCCCGCGCCAACAACGTGACGCGTCTGCTCTACGCCGCGTCCTCGTCGTGCTACGGCATCCCGGACGTCTACCCGACGCCGGAATCGGCCCCCCCGAATCCGCGCTATCCCTACGCGCTGACGAAGTACATGGGGGAACAGCAGCTCCTGCATTGGGCACAGGTCTACGGCCTGCCGGTGACCTCCCTGCGCCTCTTCAACGTCTATGGCCCGCGCGCCCGCACGAGCGGCACCTACGGCGCGGTGTTCGGCGTTTTCCTGGCGCAGATGCTCTCCGGCAAGCCGTTGACCGTGGTCGGTGACGGCACCCAGACGCGCGACTTCACCTTCGTCACCGACGTCGTTTCCGCCTTCCTTGCCGCCGCCGAAAAGGGCCACACCGGAGCCGTCTACAATGTCGGGAGCGGCACCTCGGTCAGCGTCAACCGGCTGGTCGAGCTTCTCGGCAATGGCCGCGTGGAGCATCTGCCCAAACGCCCCGGTGAACCGGACTGCACCTTCGCCGACACGAGCCGGATTCGCGCCGAGCTGGGCTGGAGCCCCCAGGTCAGCATCGAGGACGGGGTGGCGCGGCTTCTGGACAATCTCGATTACTGGCGCGATGCGCCGGTGTGGGACAAGGACAGCATCGCCGAGGCGACCCGCGACTGGTTCCGCTTCATCCGGAACTGACCCGCGTGGCCAGCCCGCAGAATCCGTCTGCGTGAAGGAAATCCATGGGCAAGCGCATCCTCGTGGTCGGAGTCGATGGCGGCGTGGGCTCCGCGCTCGCCGCGCGGCTCCGCGCGCAGGGAATGCAGGTCACCGGAACCTCGCGCCGCCGGCCGGTCGCGGACACCGCGGGCGCCTGCATCCCGCTCGACCTTGCGTCCGATCTGTCCGGCTGGACGCCACCGGGGACCATCGACATCGCCTATCTCTGCGCGGCCATGACCGGCCTCGCCGGGTGCCGCGACGATCCGCAAACGGCGGATCGGATCAACCGGCACAACACCCTTCTTCTGGCCCGCCGGCTTGCCGATGCCGGTGCCTTCGTCGTGTTCCTGTCGACCAGCCTCGTTCTCGATGGCCTCGCTCCCCGCGCCGCAGCGGACGCGCCACGGAAGCCCGCCTGTGACTATGGGCGGCAGAAGGCTCTCGCGGAGGATGGCATCGCCGCCCTGGGAGCGTCCGCGGCGACCTTGCGGCTGACCAAGGTGATCCGTTCCGGAATGCCGGTCTTGGGCAACTGGCCCGCCGACCTTGCCGCCGGCCGCACCATCCACCCGTTCGACGATCTGCGCATGGCGCCGATCCGCGTCGATCATGCGGTGGAAGCCCTCGTTGCGGTGGGCCATGGGAGCGAGGGAGGGCTCTTCCAAGTTTCGGCAACCCACGACATCACCTATGCCGACGCTGCGTTCCACATCGCAGAACGCCTGGGCGTGCCGCGAGACCGCGTCAGCCCCTGCCGGTCGGACGAGGCCGGGGTGATCCTGATTGCCAATCCGCGGCACACGAGCCTGGACGCGACGCGCCTTGAACAGACATACGGGATCGCCGCCCCGTCCCCCTTCGACGCCCTGGACGCCCTCGCACCGCCATGACCATCGCCGCTCCTCTGTGCTGTCACGTCTGCGCCGCCGCAGACATCGCGGATGTCGAGGCATTCGCGTCCCTGGCGCGCACCACCTCGGACTGCCGCCCATGGCCGTCCGGAGGTCGGCTTGGCGTGTGCCCCATCTGCGGAACCGTGCAGGCCGGCGTCGACGCGGCCTGGCGGACCGAGATGGCCGAGATCTACGGCTCCTACGCCATGTTCCACCAACGGGGCGGAACCGACCATGCCGTCCGCGACAGCCAGGACAACACCCTGCGCAGCCGCTCGGGCGCGCTTCTGCAACGCTTCATCGCGTGGGACCAGCCTGCGGAGCGGGGACGCCTGCTCGACATCGGCTGCGGCACGGGTCCGCTGCTTCAGTCGGCCGCGCAGCTCCGCCCCGGCTGGAGTCTGGCGGGGGCGGAGCAGGACGACCGTGTCCGCGACCGCATCCTCGCCATCCCCGGCGTCGCGCTGTTCCACGCAGGGCCTCTGAACGCCTTGGATGCCACCTTCGACGTGGTGTCGATGGTCCATGTGCTGGAGCATGTCGCCGATCCCGCCGGTTTTCTGCGCCAAGCCGCCAGTCTTCTCGCTCCCGGAGGACGCCTGCTCGTTCAGGTGCCCTCGCTGACGGAAAACCCGTTCGACCTGACCATTGCGGACCACTGCTCCCACTTCACGGCCGACACGCTGAGCCGCGTGGTCCGAAACGCGGGGTTGCAGATCCTGCATGTGGATCGCTGGATTCCCAAGGAGCTTTCCGTCGTGGCCGGCTTGACAAAAAGGGCGGTCGCCGCTTCTTCCCCGGCCGTGCCGGAAACCCGCTTGACCGGGGAACCGATGGCTGATCTGGCCACCGTGGAGCGGATGGTCTCCTGGCTTCATGCCGTGGGTGGAGCCGTCGAGCATTTGGCCGCGTCCGGGCCGGTCGGCCTGCTCGGAACATCGGTCGCGGCGACGTGGCTGGCCTCACAGACCAAGAGCGAGGTTTCGTTCTTCGTGGACGAAGACCCCGTCATGCAAGGGACCCACTTTCTCGGGCGCCCCGTGCTGGCCATGGAGCAGGTGCCATCATCCGCCACGCTGTTCTGCCCGATGCCCCCCGCGCAGGCACACACCATCCGCGAGCGGCTGATCCGGATGAAGGCGGCATTCCGGATCGAGATTCCTCCTCCACTCCCCGGTTCCGTCCTCTGAAAGGCCAAGATCCACAAGATGATCGCCGTCTCGACGGCCACTGCGGATTCTCTTTACGGATGATTTACCGGACGTTCTTCATGGTAAAAGCCCGTGCGCGCCATGCTGGACACGGCAGATCCATGGGTGACTGGCTCCTCGACGACATCCTGCCGGCGTTCGGACATGCCCAGCGCCCCACCATGCCGCAGGCGATCGCCACACGTGCCTTGCTGCCCCGGACACAGGGATGGAGCCCCCACGCCTCGCATCACCGGACGTCCCAATGCCAGACCTGACCACGACCGCAGCGAAAGCCAGACATCACGGCCCGATCCATCGGGATCGGACCGATGGAAGCGGCTCCAACGAGCCCAGCCGTTCCCCCTGGCTGGCGCGGTCCAAGGCGGGCACGCTGGCAGCCTTGGCCGGCCAGCTGCAAAGCGCCAAGATCCCACCCTTGGAGATCGTGCCGCTGACGGAATGGCTGCGCGAGCCCGGACGAATCCTGGCCGTCCTCAAGGCCAAGGGCTGGTCCCTCATGGCCGTCCGATCATCCGCCGCACAGGAGGACGCCGCCGACGGCTCCATGGCCGGTGCGTTCACCACCCGGCTCCAGGTTCGCCCCGAAGATCTTGCCGAGGCTTGCGCGGACGTCGCCTGCTCGATGGCCGAAGCCCCCGGCCTCCATGAGTTCTTCGTACAGCCGATGGTCGAGGACGTGGTCATGGCCGGGGTGGCCTTCACCTGCGACCCCAACGGCGGCGGTCCCTATCACGTCGTCAACTACAGCGAGGGTCAGCGCACCGACGCCGTAACGAGCGGCGACGGCGAAGGGTTGCGCACCTGCTACATCCACCACGCGGCTCCGTGTCCGCCCGCCGCCCTGTCGGGAGTTGCGGCCCTGCTGCAGGAACTCGGCAACCTGTTCTCCGGCCTGCCGCTGGACGTCGAATTCGCCGTTCAGGGCGACGGATCGGTGGTGCTGCTCCAAGTCCGTCCCCTCGTCCTGCGGGTCCCTCGGCCGAACCCCGCCGAACACGCCGCCTGGGTCGAGCGGATCGCCGCCAAGGTGACCGCCGGCCAGACACGCCATCCCTTCCTGTTCGGCCAACGCACGGTTTACGGGGTGATGCCGGACTGGAACCCCGCCGAGATCATCGGTGTCCGGCCAAGGCCGCTCGCCCTGTCGCTCTACAAGGAGATGGTGACCGACGCCATCTGGGCCTATCAGCGCGACAATTACGGTTACCGCAACCTGCGCAGCTTCCCCCTGCTGCAGAGCTTCCAGGGCGTGCCGTTCATCGACGTGCGGGTCAGCTTCAACTCCTTCCTGCCCAAGGACCTGCCGGACGAACTGGCGGAGCGGCTGACCGACCATTACCTCACCACCCTCATCGAACACCCGGCCTGCCATGACAAGGTCGAGTTCGACATCGTGTTCAGCTGCTACACCTTCGATCTTCCGGAACGGCTGGAACGGCTGGCGTCCTCCGGCTTCACCGAGACGGAGATCGGCACGCTGTCCGACAGCCTTCGCCGCCTCACCCACCGGATCATCCATCATGGGCAGGGCTTGTGGCGGCAGGACCGGGCGAAGCTGGACATACTGGCCACGCGGCGCCGCACGATCCTGGACAGCAACCTCGACAGCCTGCACAAGATCTATTGGCTGCTGGAAGACTGCAAACGCTACGGCACTCTGCCCTTCGCCGGGCTGGCGCGGGCCGGCTTCATCGCGGTCCAGCTCCTGCGCTCGCTGGTCGATATCGGGGTCTTCTCGGAGGCCGAGCGCAGCCAGTTCATGCGTTCGCTGGAAACCGTGTCGAGCGAGATGGGACGCGACTTCCAGCGGCTGTCGAAACCCGCCTTCCTGGATCGCTACGGGCATCTGCGACCGGGCACCTACGACATCACGTCGCCCCGCTACGACGCCGCGCCGGATCTGTATTTCGATTGGTCGAACCAGGACAAACCGCAGCCGCAACCGGCCGAAACCTTCTGCCTCAGCCTGGAGCAGTTCCGGCGGATCGAAGGGCTGATGAAGCAGCACGGGTTGGACGACTCCCTGCTGGGCCTGTTCGATTTCCTCAAGGCGGCGATCGAGGGGCGGGAATACGCCAAGTTCATCTTCACCGCCAACCTCAGCGACGCCATGGAGCTGTTCGCGGAGTGGGGGGCCGGGCTGGGCTTCGACCGCGAGGCGCTGTCCTTCGCCGACATCGGGACGGTTGCCCGCTTGGCCGGCGGGGCAGACGAGGCACACGGCCTGCTGGCGCGCTCCATCGCGGAAGGCCGCGAGCGCCATGCCCGCACGAACACAATCGTGCTGCCCCCTCTCGTCACCGAGCCGGGCGACGCATGGAGCTTCCATCTGCCAACGACCGCGCCCAACTTCGTCACCCAGAAGCGCGTTTCAGCCCCCGTCGCCCTGGCGGACGCCGGGCACGCGGCGCTGCGGGACCGCATCGTCCTGATCCCCGCCGCCGACCCCGGTTACGACTGGCTGTTCACCTGCGGCATCGCCGGCTTCATCACGAAGTATGGCGGCATCAACTCCCACATGGCGATCCGGGCGCAGGAGCTTGGTCTGCCAGCGGTGATCGGGTGCGGCGAAGCCTATTACCAATCCTGGTCGCGGGCCCGCCGGCTGCAGATCGACGGCGCCGGACGGCAGGTGACGATCCTGATGTGAGCCGCTGATGCGCACAGCCCCAACCGACAAAGGAACGCGCATGCCCCTGCCGGTGATCGGCTTGACCCAGAGGGTCGAGGAGGTGGCGGACTGGAACGAGCGGCGCGACCAGCTCGACCAGAACTGGGTGCGCTTCGTCCAGGCGCTTGGGGCGGTGGCCCTGCCGCTGCCGAACCATCTGGAGACGGTGGAAGCCCTGGCGGAAGGATTGTCCGGGGTCATTCTCACCGGCGGCGGCGATCCGGGGGCGCTGGGGGGCACGGCGCCGGAACGCGACGCCGTCGAACAGGAGCTGATCCGCCGGGCCAGTGGCGGCGCCTTTCCTCTGGCCGGCGTGTGCCGGGGCTTCCAATCCCTGGCCTGCGCCTTCGGTGGCGTGTTCGCCGAGGCCACGGGGCACATCGGCACGCCGCACCCGATCGAGGGACGCTGGGGCGGGCGCACGGTCAACAGCTTCCATCGCTACGGCTTGCCCAGGGCCCCCGGACCCTGGATCGTGGAGGCCCGCAGCGCCGACGGCCTGATCGAAGCAATGCGCCACCCCACGCTTCCCCTGGCCGCCGTTATGTGGCATCCGGAGCGGACCCTGCCCTTCGATCCACGGGACATCGCCCTGTTCCGCAACCTGCTGGCCCTGCCATGAAAGCCATCCTTCTCGCCGCCGGCCGGGGTTCGCGCCTTGGCACCGCCACCGACACCCACCCCAAATGCTACGTCTCCCTGCACGGGCGTCCTCTGGTGCGGTGGCAGATCGAGGCGCTGACGGCCGCCGGGATCGGAGAGATCGCGGTGGTTCGCGGCTATCTCGCCGATTTCTGGGACCGGCAGGAACTGCCGGTGTCGCGCTTCTTCACCAACGACCGCTGGCAGCAGACCAACATGGTCGCCTCGCTGGCCTGCGCGGACGACTGGCTTGCCGCCGCTCCCTGCGTCGTCAGCTACACCGACATCGTCTACAGCCCCGGCAGCGTCCGCAGGCTGATGGCAGCGCCGGGCGACATCGCCATCACCTACGACCCGAACTGGCTGTCGCTGTGGAGCCGTCGTTTCGCCGACCCGCTGGACGACGCGGAGACGTTCCGGGTCGACGCGCGCGGACGGCTGGTCGAGATCGGCGCCCGCCCGAAGTCCCTCGCGGAGGTCGAAGGCCAATACATGGGCCTGCTCCGCCTGACGCCGGCCGGCTGGCGGACGGTGACGGATTATCTGGGCGGACTTCCGGCGGCGGAGGCCGACCGGCTCGACATGACCGGCCTGCTGTCCCGCCTGCTGTCCCGCGGGGTGGAGATCCAGGCGGTCCCCATCGCCGATCCCTGGTGCGAAGTCGATCAGCCGAGCGACCTCACCGTGGCCGAGCGGATCTTCAGCCCCGCCGGCGGCATCGTCGGACGCTGAACCGCCGCTACAACGCGTCCAGGTCCGCCAGGATCTGTTCGGCCCGGTGGCGCCACAAATGCTTGCGCGCGATCACCTCCGCCGCGGCGGCGCCCATGCGCATCCGGGCCGCGTCGTCGCGCAGGGCGCGGGCCGCCGCGTCCCCGAAGTCGGTGGCGTCGTAGTCGACATAGTGCGTGCCGGGCTGGAAGTCGGTGTGGAAATGCTCGTCGACGTCCGGACGGCGGACCCGGTTGATCATGACCGCCGACCCGCAGCCCATGGCGTCGAGCGTGCGGAAATGCAGCGGCCACGCCGAATTGTTGACGGTCAGCCGCGACGACCGGTAGGCGGCGGCAAGATCGTGCGGATCGACCAGTTCTCCGCCATACCGGCGGGCATAATCCGGCCACAGGATCCAGCCGAGGTTGCCGAAGAAACGGACGTTGGAGGAGACGCGCAGCATGGCGTCGGCCACGGCGCGACGGTCCTTGATGCGCAACAGGACCTCGTCGAAGAGGAACAGCGCGTTTGCATCCAGCGCCTTCGGGGACAGCGTCACGCCGCGGCGCGCGCACTCGTCCACCAGAAATCCGTGGACCGCGCCCAGACGGATGTCGGCATAGCCGATGGACGACGCGAGGAAGGCGTCGGCGAATGCGGCGAAGGTTCCCACCACTTGCCCATCGACCTCGACGGCGGCCTGCATCACCGCCTCGGGCGGCGGCGGGTACATGTGCCCGATCAGCGAGAGATCCCAGAGCGGTTCCGTGGGCTTCGGCCGATGAATGTCCGGGTTCACGCCCGGCCACAGATACCGCCAAGCGGGCAGCGTGGCCGGATCGATCCCGTAAATGTCCGGCGGCAGCATGAAGTAGAAAAGGTCGCTGCCGCCGAACCGGTCGAGCAGCCACTGCCCGTCATACTGGAAATCCTGCATCCAGGCGAGATGGCGGCACGGCACGTCGCAGCCGGTGATCTGGTCGCGGCAGCGGTTGATTTCCAGAATCGCGTCGGGGCGGAAATTGCCGAGGAAAGCGGTGAGCAGGCGCCCGTCCGGCAGCGGCCAGCCGGCGTGCGCGTCCACCCCAAGTTCGGCAAAGCCGGCCCGCAGGCCCATCAGCACGTTGACGTACAGGGGCGAGGCCGGAGCGAACAAGGCGATGCGCGAAGGGCGGGCCATCACCCGGCCTCCGGCACGGTCAGGCGGACACGTCCGTCCACAAGGCGCGACGCCATACGGCTCTGCTCCAGCAGGGCCATCGCCAGGAGCGAGCCATCCAAAGCGTCCGTGATGCCGTGCGCCACCAGATGGCGCTCGATCTCGCCGACGAAAGTGGAGCCGATGAGCAGCGCATCCCCCGCCCGGCGCATCGCGAGGTACCGGTCGAAGCGATGCATGGGCAGCCCGTCCACGCGGCCCTCGCGGAACGAGTCGACGTATCCGGCCACATCCAGACCCGAACGGATCAGATAGCGCGCCAAGGCCTGCCCGCCGGCACCCGAACCGTAGACATAGACGCGCGCATCCCGGGGCAGATCGGAGGCGATGACGAACGGAACGGCCATGAACACCCTGGAAGTGGCGCACTGGAAGCCCGGAAGCGGGCGGGATCGGGGAAACGATATGCGAAACGGACCGCGAGGAGGACACAATTCGCCCGGCCTGGCCCGCGCATGCGGCGCGTCCTCCACGCCCGTGAACCCGGCGCGCCGCAGCCGGTGAAGCGCGGCCCAGGCCGCGTCACCGATAAGGCCTTGACCCACCGTGAAGGGCTGCTCCAAGGTCGCTTCCCTCGATTGTCTTTCCCCCGAGCGGACATCATGGTGTCAGAGCCTCTCCTCGATCCCGACTGGCTCGCCCGCATCGACGCCGCCGACGTCGTTTTTGTCGCTCAGGACGGCTTCAAGCTCGCTCCCGCCCGTGTGCGCGCCTACAGCTTCGCGAAGCTGGTCAACCAGCGCGGACTGCGCGCGGAGGTGCTGTCCTTTTTCGATCATCTCGGCGCGACCGAGCAAGGCGGGCTGGCGGCCAATCTGCCGGAGGAGGAGAAACTCCGCCTGAATCTGACTGCCTTCGAGATCCTGTCGCACAACCCGCGGGCGCTGCTCTACGTGCAGAAGGCCGGCTACCACGCGGTGTCCTGTCTGATGGCGGCGGGCTGCAACGGCAACCGGATCGTGCTCGACTACGACGATTACGATCTGGGCAGCCAGCCCTTCCGCCGGATCGAGCCCTGGCTGCCGTCGCTGAAGCCCGAGGAGTTCCTCGCCCGCTTCGCCGAACGGGCCCAGGCCTGCGTGGCATCCAGCCGGCGCATCCTCGACCTGCTCGCCCCGTTCAATCCGAACACGCACCTCGTCCACACGGTGGCGGACCGCGACCTCTTCAATCCCGACCGCCGCGGCGAACCGCGCCGACGCTTCGGCGATTGCGTGAACATCCTGTGGTGCGGCGACGTGTGGGGCGACATCCCCATGAAGGACATCGTCTTCGGCGTCGATGCCTTCGCCCTGGTCCCGAGCCGCATCCGTCGCAAGGCCCGCTTCCACATCATCGGCTTCGGCCGCGCCTGGGAGGAATTGAAGCGCCGCCTGCGGCAGCGCCACCCGGAGATGGACAATCTGGTCTTCCACGAGCACATCCCGCCGGGCGAGTTCGGTGCGGTGCTCAACGAGATGGACATCGGCGTCCTGCCTTACGCCGACAACGCGTTCAACGCCTCGAAAAGCCCGACCAAGATGTTCGAGTACATGCTGACCAAGGTGGCGATCTGCGCCACGCCGGTCGGCGAGGCGGTCCATTGCCTGGAGGACGGCGCGTCCATTCTGCTCGGCGAGGGGCTGGAGGATTTCTCCGACCGGTTGGCAACTCTGATCGGCGACGACGGCAAACGCCGGGCCGTGGCCGAAGCCGCCTATGAACGGGCGCTCGCCGACTACACACTGGACGCCGTCGGCGACCGGCTGACCGCCATCATCCGGCAGGCCATGGCGCCGGACGCATCCGCCGGCCCGGCGGGCGTGCCTCTCGAAGCCTTCATGCGGCAGGCCCTCGGCCGCCGGCTGGCGATGCCCTCGCGCGAGGTGGCGCTCGCCCGCGGCGATCTGAAGGCTGCGGCCGCGGCTCCCGACCTCGCCACCGTCGATCCGCGCCGCTGGTCGGCGCCGCTGCTCGCCCTGCTGGATTGGCCGGGCGCCGCACGGAGCGAAGGCGTGCCTGAAGAGACGCTGGCCCGCATCCGCGAGGCGGCGCTCCGCCACCGCAACGCCCGCCGCCTGCGCCCGCGTCTGCGCATCGCCGCGACGGAACGGCCGGACGGGCCGCCGTGCCTTGGCAAGCTGGCCGCGTCGGAGGACTGGGAGGACCCGGTCTGGTTCGCCTGGGCACAGCGCTTCAAGACGAACTGCGGCACCTTCCATGTCACCGCCGCCGACAACATTCCCGATTTCGAGGCGCTGCGGGACGACGAGCTGCTCAACCACGTCTACAGCTACTTCAAGCGCAGCCGGGGAACCTGGGAGCGCGTGCATATGCTGTACGGGCTGGACCGGCTGGGGCTGCTCGACGGGACGGCCCGGATGCTGGCCGTCAGCACCGCCGTCGACGGCTTCTATCTCGCCCTGACGGAATGGGCCGCCCATGTGGACGTGCTGGACATCGGTGCCGATGCCGCAGCGCGGGCGGAGCGCGCGGCGGCGGGCGAGATGGACACTTGGCTGCTGAAGCCCCGTCTGTTTCACCGCGACCGGATCGCCGTCCACCACGGCCCGCCCGGTGCCCATCCCGAAGCCACCGGAGAACGGCTCTGGGACGCGGTTCTCCTGCTCCAGGACGCGATTTTCGATCCGGCGGCCGGCAATGTGCTCGCCTGGGCGGACGAGCGGCTGGCGGACGGCGGCGTTCTGGCCATCATGGGCCGGCTGCGCCTCGACGGTGGTCCGGATGTGGCGGGCCTCGGCCCCGAACTGGCCGGCGACGGACTCGCGGCCCTGTTCGAACGGCACACAGGCTTCGAACTGCTGGGCGGCTTCGATTCATCGTTGAGCGACGCGACGCTCGACCGGCTGGTGCGGACCGGAGCGCCCGGCGCGGAGAATCCGCATCTGGTGGCGCTGACCGGCGACACCCTCCATGCGTCCGTGGTCTGGTTCTGCCGTAAGACGGGTCCCACGGTGCCCGGCGGCTGGACACGGCTGGCCGCGGCGCTGAGGGACTGATGCGAAAGCCTCGGCGGGGTGCAGGATTTGAGGCTTTGTTAACCGCCCCCCTTCGATCATCGACCCATTCCGCCGCAAGATATCTGGACAACGCCCCATCATGAACGCCACACGCCCCTGCAGGATCGTCGTCACCGGCGGGGCGGGATTCGTCGGCTCCAACCTTGCCCTTCTGTTCAAGCGCGACCAGCCCGAAGCCGAGGTCGTCGTCTTCGACAACCTGCGCCGGCGCGGTTCCGAACTGGCCCTGGAACGCCTGCGCGCGGGCGGCGTGCGCTTCGCTCACGGCGACGTGCGCAACCCGGAGGATCTGGAGGAACTCGGCGCTTTCGACCTGCTGCTGGAATGCTCCGCCGAACCGTCGGTGCACGCCGGCTATGACGGCAGCCCGGCTTACGTCATCAACACCAACCTCGTCGGCACGGTGAACTGTCTGGAAGCGGCGCGGCGCCACGGCGCCGACATGGTGTTCCTGTCCACCAGCCGCGTCTATCCCATCGACCCGCTGCGCCGGCTGCCATTGGAGCGCGGCGCCACGCGGCTGGTCCTGCCGGACGGCGCCGCCGGGCCGGGCTGGTCGGCGGCGGGCATCGCGACCGACTTCCCGATGCCGGGCAGCCGCTCCATCTACGGCGCCACCAAGCTGGCGTCGGAACTGATGATCGAGGAATACGGCGCCATGTACGGCCTGCGCGCCGTCATCAACCGCTGCGGTGTGCTGACCGGCCCCTGGCAGATGGGCAAGGTGGACCAGGGCGTCGTCGTGCTGTGGGCGGCCCGGCATCTGTATGGCGGCACCCTGTCCTACAGCGGCTTCGGCGGGAAGGGGCTGCAGGTGCGCGACATGCTGCACGTCACCGACCTGTACGACCTGCTGACGGTGCAGGTGGCCGGCATGGACCGGTTCAAGGGCCGCGTCTTCAACGTGGGCGGCGGGCCGGAGGTGAGCGTCTCGCTGGCCGAGCTGACCGCGCTCTGCGCGGAGCGGGCGGGCCGAAGCATTCCCATCGCCGCCAGCCCGGAAACCCGCGCCGCCGACATCCCCTGGTACGTGACCGACAACGCGGACGTCACGCAAGCGACCGGCTGGCGCCCACGACAGACACCCGGCGTCATCATGGACGAGCTGTTCGGCTGGCTGGACGCCAACCGGCGCATCCTGGAACCGATTCTGTTATAGACGGCGCTTGGCGGTCCTCCGCTCCACTTTCCCCGAGGAGAATTCCCTCATGTCCGTCGTCATCGTCACTGGGTCCGCCGGCCTGATCGGCGCCGAAGCCGTCGGCTTCTTCGCGGAGAAGGGGTTCGACGTCGTCGGGGTGGACAACGACATGCGCCGCTACTTCTTCGGCGACGAGGCGAGCACGGCTTGGAGCCGGGAGCGGCTGGAGAAGCGTCACCCGTCCTACACGCACGTCACCGCGGACATCCGCGACCAGGGCGCCATCGACGCGCTGTTCGCGCGCTACGGAGCATCCATCGCGCTGGTGATCCACACGGCGGCCCAGCCGTCGCACGACTGGGCGGCGCGGGAGCCCTTCACCGACTTCTCGGTCAACGCCAACGGCACGCTGAACCTGCTGGAGGCCGCGCGGCGCCATTGCCCGGACGCGCCCTTCATCTTCACCTCGACCAACAAGGTCTACGGCGACACGCCCAACGCCCTGCCGCTGGTGGAACTGGAGAGCCGCTGGGAGCTGGACCCGTCCCACCCCTGGGCCGCCCATGGCATTCCGGAGGCGATGAGCATCGACCAGACCAAGCACAGCCTGTTCGGCGCCTCCAAGGTCGCCGCGGACGTGATGGTGCAGGAATACGGGCGCTATTTCGGCATGAAGACCGCCTGCTTCCGCGGCGGCTGCCTGACCGGGCCGGGCCATTCCGGCGCCCAGCTCCACGGCTTCCTGGCCTATCTGGTGAAATGCGCGGTCACCGGCACGCCCTACCGGGTGTTCGGCTACAAGGGCAAGCAGGTGCGCGACAACATCCATTCCTTCGATCTGGTGAACGCTTTCTGGCATGTCTTCCAGAAGCCGCGCAGTGCCGAGGTCTACAACATCGGCGGCGGGCGCCATTCCAACTGCTCGATGGCGGAGGCCATCACCAAGGCCGAGCAGCTGACCGGCCGCCCGATGGCCTGGAGCTACGACGAAACCAACCGGATCGGCGATCACATCTGGTGGATCAGCGACATCCGGCGTTTCCAGGAGCATTATCCGGACTGGTCGCTGACCCGCGATATCGACGGTATCCTGGCCGAGATGCATGCCGAAATGACCGACCGGTTTGCCCGCCCGTGACGGCTGGCCAGTGACGGTTGGCCCGAGAATGACGATCCGCGGGGAGCGGTGGAAGGAAGCGCGATGAAGGTCCTGTTCAGCAATCCGCCCTGGTGGGTCAAGCGGTTCGAGTTCGCCGGCGACGACGCCCCGGCCTCCGCCTGGTTCAGCGGCGTGCGCGCCGGTTCACGGTGGCCGCACACCAACCAGGCACACTCCGCGCCCGGCAACTTCGTGTTCGGGGAGTATCTGCCCTATCCCTTCTTCATGGGCTACGCCGCGACCTACGCCGCCAAGGCCACCGGGGCGAAGGTCGTCTTCCGCGATTCCGTCGCGCTGCGCGAATCCTACGACAGCTATTTCCAGCATCTGCGGGAAGAGCGGTACGAGTACATCTTCATCGAGACGGCGACGCCCTGCTGGGACCACGACCAGACCATCGTGCGGCGCGTCAAGGAGATCCTGCCCGACACCAAGATCGTGCTGACCGGCGCCATGTCCGCCAAGGGCGAGGCGGTGATGGAGCAGTTCCCCATCCACGCCGTCATCCAGGGCGAGTACGAGAAGGGCAGCGTGCGCGTGCTGAACGGCGCGTCGGGTGTTCTTCCCCACGAACTGCTGACGGTGGCGGAGATGAACGCCGCGCCCTATCCCTACTTCGACGAGGTCATCGCCCATCGCTATTGGGACGTGAACCCCGCCGGGCAGAAGGCGCCACAGCTCCAGGTCTGGGCCAGCCGCGGCTGCCCCTACAAGTGCATCTTCTGCGTCTGGCCGGCGACCATGACCGGCAACGACCCGGACGGCACCGGCAAACGCTCGGTCCGCTTCTACGAGCCGGACTATGTGGAAGGGATGCTGCGCGATCTGGTCGGGCGCTACGGCTACCGGTCCATCTATTTCGACGACGACACCTTCAACCTCGGCGACAAGCACGTCCTGGGGATCTGCGAAGTGATGACCCGCATCGGCCTGCCCTGGTCGGCCATGTGCCGCGCCGACACCATCAAGCTGGAGACGTGGCAGGCCATGCGCGACAGCGGCTGCTTCGGCGTCAAGCTGGGCTTTGAGAGCGGCAACCAGTGGGTCAACGACAACATCGTCAACAAGCGCCTGAACCTTGAGACCGCGCGCGCCGCGGTGCATGAGATCAAGCGTCTGGGCATGACGGTGCACGGCACCTTCACCTACGGCCTGCCGGGCGAAACGCGCGAGCAGATGCAGGACACCAAGGCCTACATCGCCAGCCTGCCGCTCGACACCTTCCAGGAGACGGGCTGCGGCGAGATCGAGGGCACGCCGATGTCCACCCTGCGGGAGAAAGGCCATCTCGACCGCTACGCCGGGGCGGCGCTCGACGAGCAGTATCTTTACGTGCCGGACGGCGGCGAGAAGATGCGTCGCCTGTCCGAAGGCGACCTCGCCATCGGGGCCGACAAGGCCAAGAGCAGCTCCGACTACCTCATCCGCCAATGGCGTGCGCTGGGTGCCGCGGTGACCGAAGCGGCGGCCGACGGGCCGGTGGCCTTGTGGGGCATCGGCACCGACTTCTTCGAGACGCTGGGGCAGGTGCCGGCGCTGAAGCCGCTCATCACGGAGGGCCGCGTGCGGCTGTTCGACGGCAAGCTGGCCGGCCAGTCGCTGGACGGCGCTCCGGTGGAGGCCCCCGCCACCCTGCCCGGCTTCGCGGGGCCGGTCTTCCTGACGCCGCGCATCGTCTCCTCCCGTACGGCGATGCGACAGGACGCGACGCGGCTGGGAATTCCCGCCGCAGCCCTGCGCGATCTCTACGACGACACGCCTGTCTTGGCCGAGTAAGGCCCGGCGGAGTGAAGCCAGACGGAGAAGCCGGTCAGGCCAGGAGCCCGGCCAGCCTCTCCCACCCGCCATCCGGGGTGGCGGCCTGCTTGCGGGCGAACCAGACGGCGGTGACGTGCAGGGCCTCGCCGGTGCGGGCGGCGAAGTTCGGGTTTGCGGAGCCCGGGACGCCGGTCGTCACGAAGCGGTCGAGCGTGGCGTCGCTGAGCGACAGGTCCACCGGCCCCGGCAGTTCCAGTCCGATGTCCGACAAGGCGTCTCCCAGGTCCTCGGCCTGACGCGGGGTGAGCCCCGGCACGCCCGGACGCCCATTCAGCCGGATCTCCGCCGAGAAGGCCAGAACCCCACCCGGCGCCAGACGTTGGTCGATCCAGGCCAGCACCTCCGCCGCCTTGCCCTCTTCCGCCAGACGCGGCAGCGTGTTCTGCGGCAGGACGACGGCGTCCCACGGCGCGTCGGCGAACAGATCCCGTCCGGGCATCCCGTGATGGATCGCGATGCGGTCGCGGTGGAAGCGGCGCGGCTTGGCGAGCCAGGGGTCGCGGTCGCCGCGCCCCACCCGCTCCGCATGGGCCGCCGCCCCTGGCCCGACATCGACCACCCCGACGGCCCGCGCCAACTCGGTCAGCATGAGGTAGAAGCCGTCCACCTCGGCGCTCAGCACCAGGGCGCGCGGGCTCCGCTCCAGCAGCCCCAGCCGGTCGAGGCCGTAGAGGAACTGAGCGCGCTCCCAGGTGCCGCGGCTGCGCTTGAAGAAATTGTCGATGTTGTTGCGGGCGTCCTCGTCGCGGCGGCGCTCCGCGTCGGCGTCGTCGATGTAGAGGGCCTGGAAGGTCGAGACGTTGGTCCGCACCCGCACCGCCCAGGGCCGCCAATTCGGGTCGTCCCAATCCTCCGCCGCGGCGAGCTTGCCAAGCGCCGGAGGGCCGGGGGGCCGCTCCCGCGCCGGCAGGAGGATTTCCGGGCGCAGCCGGGCGGCGTTGCGGTGGCGCGCCGCCGCGGTCTTCAGGGCGGCCACGCGGTCCGGCGCCACCCGCTCCACGCTGGTCAGGCCGGGCCAGTCGAGGGCGGCGACCAGCGGCCCGCTCCAGCGGCGCGGGTCGGCGGTCTCCAGGTTCTCGGTGGCCAGCAGGGCTTCCAGGTCGCGGCGCATCAGATGCACCTCGCGCGGGGCCGGCGGGACCGGCCGGGCGAGGCGGGCGGCCAGGAAATCCTCCAGCGTCGTCACCGGCTGGGCCTCCGCCCGTAGCTCCGGCTCCAGCAGGCCGCGGACGACGGCGGCCAGCCGGGGGGCGATGCCCTGGAGGGAGAAACGCTCCATCGCCACCCGATGCGCGGCCTCGGCGACGTCCCGGCGGAAGGCGTCGTCGCCGATCAGCCGGGCGAGCGCCGCGGAGTAGCCCTCCATCCCCTCGGCCAGCAGTCCGGACACGCCGTTTTCCAGGCAGTGCGTCACCTCGCCCACCGGCGTGGCGCAGACCGCCACCTTGGCCAGCAGGAACTCGAACATCTTGGTCGGGCTCTTGGCGACGTTGAACTCGTTGGCCGAGTAGGGCAGCACGCCGATGTCCATCTCCCGCAGCACGGCGGGGATCTCGGTCGGCGGGATGAACTCGTGCAGTTCGAGGTTGGGCAGGTCCGGAAAGCGCTCCCTCAGGCGCCGCTTCAATTCCTCCCAGGCCCGCCCGAAGCCGATGATGTGGAAACAGGCGCGGTCGCGCACGGCGCGGGGGACCAGCGCGAAGGCGTCCACCGCGAACAGCACGTCCTTCATGGGGATGTCGCCCCAGAAGTCGCCGGAATAGAGGATGTTCACCCGGTCCCCGAAGCGGCGGCGCGGCGCGTCCCGTCCGTCGGCGGTGAACAGATCCTGGTCGGCCACCGTGTGGATCAGGTGCGTGTTCGAATTCAGCGGCGCCAGGAGGGCCTGGAGCCGGTGGCTGGCCGCCACGCAGGCGCCGGCCCGGTTGGCGACCGTGTGGAAGAGCTGGTCGGGGCGCAGGCTGGGGAACCAGGGCTCCAGCCGGCGGAAGGGCTGCATGTCCAGCTCGTAGTCGTCGTAGTCGAGCACGATCCGGTTGCCGCCCCGCTCCGCCGCCAGGGCGGCCGCCAGCGTGTGATAGCCGACCTTCTGGACATAGAGGATTGCCCGCGGGTTGGTCGCCAGCACCCGGTGCGCCTCCAGGTTCAGGCGGATCTTCTCCTCCTCGGGGATGGTGGACAGGGCGCCGGCCTGATCGGCGGCGCCCAGATGGTCGAAGAAGGACAGCACCTCCGCCCGCAGCCCCTGCTGGCGCAGCGCCTTGGCAAAGTTGTAGCAGCGCACCCGCGCGGAGGGCTGCCGGAAGCCGTCCTGGGCCAGGAAGATGACGTCCGCCGCCGCGTAGCGGGCGAGGGCATCCGCGTCGAAGGTCGGCGGCAGGGTCATGGGGGCTCGGTGCAGGAGGCGGGAGGGGAACCGCTATCTACCGCCGCTCCGCGAGCCTGGGCAAGCCTTCCCGCATGGGCTGTGACCAGTGCCTTGGCTGTGGCCATTCTGGGACCAATGTCACACACCCAATCGATAGTGGTATGCCAGCTTTGGAGCGCGAGGGAGCAATCCGCAACCCTCGGGACGGGCGGTTTCTCCGCCCGCAGGCTTCAGGATCCCGCATGTCCACGTCCCCGCAACGGACCATCGACATCCCGATCGTCGTGAACGCCTGGGGCGTGTCCGCCGGCCAGGCGCCGCATTTCCGACTGCTGGTCGATGGCGTGATGATCGGCGAAGCATGGGTCGCCGCCACCTCCAGCACCCCTTACCGCTTCACCGCCACGGTCGATCCCGACCAGGCCCACCGGATTTCGATCTGGTACGACAACGACGGGGTGGTGAACGGGGTGGACCGCAACCTCTTCGTCGGCTCCATCCTCGTCGACGGGCAGGAGGTCAAATCCACCGACGCGCGGGCCACCTACGACAAGGGGGTGGTGGACGGGAAGGACGTGGTCCCCGGCCAGGTCGGGCTCTATTGGGGCGGACTTCTGTCCTTCGGCCTGGGCGAGGAGATGTTCGGCGGTCCGCTGGTCCGCCCCCCGCCCAAGCCGGAGGAGGTGATCACCCGGCCCATCCCCATCACCGTCGAGGCGGCGCGCGGCGCGTCCGCCACCGGGCCGGTGCGCGTCAAGGTCCTGGTGGACGGCACCCTGGTCGGGGAGGCGGAGGTCACGTCCGGCACCGCCGGGCGCTTCACCTTCGGCGTGACCCTCGACCCGTCCGTTGCCCACACGGTGCGGATCCTGCCGGTGGGAGACCTGACCCTCGGCACCGTGACGGTGAACGGCAAGACCCTGGCCACCCCCGCGCCGTCCAACGACGGCTCCGTCACCCTGGCGGTCGCCGCCCCGGTCTTCCAGGGCGGCGCGTCGGACGCGCCGGCTCCGCAGGGCGACGCCTTCTACGTGGCGAAGACCGGCAACGACGGCTGGTCCGGGCGTCTGGCCGAACCGAACGCCGAGGGCACCGACGGCCCCTTCGCCAGCCTGGAGCGGGCGCAGGCGGCCATGCGCGCCGGCACCGTCAAGACCACCTACGTCCGCGAGGGCTCCTACAATCTGGCGGGCACGCTCAACCTCGGCGCGTCGGACAGCGGGGTCCGCATCCTCGGCTATCCGGGCGAGCAGGCGGTCCTCAGCGGCGGCGAGCGGGTCACCGGCTTCACCTACGAGGGCAACGGCGTCTGGTCGGCGCCCCTGTCCGCGGCACCGGGGCTGGACGTCACCGTCGACGGCGTGCGCTACCGGCTGGCCTCCAAGGGCGCCTACGACCCGCAGGACCCGACCACCGGCTGGTTCGTCGCCGACGCGAGCGCCTATGGCGCCAGCAAGAACGCGCTGCGCTACCGGGCGGGCGACGTCACGACCGCCGATCTGGTGCCGGGCAGCCGGGTCCAGGTCTTCGACACCGAGCGGCTCCAGGACGCGATCCTGACCGTCGCCGGCATCGACACGGTGACGCGCACCCTGACCTTCACCGCCGACGCGCCCTTCACCATGCGCGACGGCTCGACCTTCAAGCTGCTGGGCAACAGCGCCCATGTCGACCAGGTTGGGGAGTTCGCCTACCGCGCCTCGGACGGGCGGCTGGTCATCAAGGCGGGGGAGGACTTCACCGGAACCGGGGTGAAGGTCGCCCGGCTCGGCACGCTGCTGCGGCTGAACGGCGCCAACGGGGTGACCGTGCAGGGGCTGACCTTCGCCAACACGACGACGGACGGCAACGCGCTCGATGTTCTCAACGGCGACGTCAACACCATCGCCGGCAACAGCTTCGTGAACGTCGGCACCGGCATCCGGCTGACCCAGGGATCGGACCGCAATCTGGTCAGCGGCAATTACCTGGACCATCTCGGCATCAACGGCATCGCGCTGACCGGCCAGTCGATCGGCAACACGGTGACCGGCAACCGCATCCAGAACATCGGCGAGGTGCGCAAATACGCCGGCGGCATCATGGCGTCGGGGATCAGCGACACGGTGATCTCCCACAACGACATCGACCGCAGCGCGCGCTACGGCATCTCGGTCAAGAACTGGGACACCGCGACCATCAGCCTGAACAACGCCATCCTCTACAACCGCGTGCGCAACACGGGATTGGAGACGGCGGATTCCGGCGGCATCGAGCTGCTCGGGCGGTCGAACCTGAACACCGGCACGCGGATCGAGGGCAACCGGGTCGAGCACACCGGCGGCATCGCCACCACCAGCACCGGCCAGTGGCTGCGCGACTACAAGGGCTACGGCATCTATCTGGACGACCTGACCAGCGGCGTGACGGTGACAGGCAATTTCCTGCGCGACACCGCCTGGGCCGCCGTCATGATCCATGGCGGGCACGACAACACCGTCACCAACAACGTCAGCGTGCTCGGCGCCAACGGCGAAAGCTTCATCCGCATCGAATGGGTGCCCCTGGCGGGCGCGGCGGGCATTCCGGCGAACAACACGGTCACCGGCAACCTCGTGTCGGGGACGACGCCGCTCGGCGGCTACGTGACGATCCTGTCGGCCGGGCAGAACGCCATCGACGCCAACTTCCTGCATCAGGTCGGCGCCTACGGAACGAACGACCGGACCGGGGACCCGCTGTTCGCCGACGCCTACAACCACGACTACAGCCTGCTGCCGCTGTCCCCGGCGCTCACCGCCGGCCTCCAGGATCTCGCCTGGACGCTGATGGGCATCGTCTCCGGCGGCGGCACGGTGCCCCCGCAGGAGGGCGGCGGGGACATCACCCCCTTGCCCCCGTCCGATCCCCAGACCAACCAGCCGCCCGCCCCGGTGCCGGTGCCCGACAACGGAACCCCCGCCACACCGCCGGTCCTCGAGCCTGACGGCGGCGCGCTGCCGACGTCGCCGGTCGCTCCGCCCGCCTCGTCCCCGCTTCCCGACGCCGCCCCGGAGCGGCCGTTCGTCCCCTTCAGCCGGACCGTCGGCGGGGTGCAGCAGGCCGTGGCCGCCTATGCCTACGAGGGGCCGGTGGCGAACCTGCAATGGGCTTTCCTGGGCACCGACGAGGACGAGGTGGTCGGCGGGTCGGACGGCAACGACTTCATTCATCTGATGGGCGGCAACGACGCGGCCTGGGGCGGCGCCGGCGACGACGTGCTGGACGGCGGATCGGGCTCCAACTGGCTGATCGGCGGGCCGGGCCACGACACCTTCTTCGTGGATGGCCGCGGGGGCGAGGTCACCTGGTCCACCATCGTCGACCTGGAGCGCGGCGAGTGGGCAACCCTCTGGGGCTTCGTGCCCGGCCAGTCCCGGCTGACCTGGGAGGAGATGGGCGGTGCCGAGGGCTACAAGGGCGCCACGGTCCGCTGCGACATCGACGGCAACGGCACCATCGACGCCAGCATGACCTTCACCGGCAAGTCGGTGGGCGCGATGACCGTCACCACCGGCATGGCCGGCAATGATTCCTACATCGCGTTCATCACCCTGTAGCCGGATCCTATAGCCGGACCCTGCAGTCGGGCCCGCGCGCAGGTCCTCGACAGACGGAACGGACCGCTGAATCAGGAATTTATGAGCGATGCATCGGCGTTATCACCGCGCCCTTCATAACGCCATGAAAAACAACGATCTTTTCATTTTTCGGGTTGACGCGACCGCGGGAAGGGCTCACGGTTCCGACAACGCTTAATACAAAAGTCAGTCTCCGATACGCCGTTTTGCGGGATCGGCAGGGCGGAAACGCACCGGCACGCCTTCGAACCGAAAGGGAACAGCCCCTCATGACCAGCACGACAGCGGAGCTTGAAGCGCTCCTCATGCAGCGGTCGCTGACCGACGCGCAGCTTCTGGCGGCGGCGGACGCCGCGGCGGACTTCCGCATCCTACCGAACGCGACGGTGCTCAAGATCGGCGGGCAGAGCGTCATCGACCGCGGCCGCGCCGCCGTCTACCCGCTGGTCGACGAGATCGTCGCCGCCCGCAAGGAGCACAAGCTGCTGATCGGGACCGGCGCCGGCACCCGCGCCCGCCACATCTACTCGATCGCGGCGGGGCTGAACCTGCCGGCCGGCCTGCTCTCGCAACTCGGCGGCTCGGTCGCCGACCAGAATGCGGCGATGCTCGGCCAGCTCCTCGCCAAGCACGGCATCTCCGCGGTGGACGGCGCCGGCTTGTCGTCGGTACCGTTATTCCTGGCCGAAGTGAACGCCGTCGTCTTCAGCGGCATGCCGCCCTACAAGCTGTGGATGCGCCCCGCCGCCGAGGGCGTCATTCCGCCCTACCGCACCGACGCCGGCTGCTTTCTGGTGGCCGAGCAGTTCGGCTGCAAGGCGATGATCTACGTGAAGGACGAGAACGGGCTCTACACCGGGAACCCGAAGACCTCCAAGAACACCACCTTCATCCCGAAAATCTCGGTGGACGAGATGAAGGCGAAGGGGCTGCAGGATTCGATCCTGGAATTCCCGGTGCTCGACCTGCTGAAGAACGCCCGCCACGTCCGCGAGGTGCAGGTCATCAACGGCCTCGTCCCCGGCAACCTGACCCGTGCGCTCGCCGGCGAGCATGTCGGCACCATCATCACCGCGTGCTGAAGGACCACATCCCATGTCTGACATCACCAACAGCATCAAGCATGTGGCCTCGCCGCTCGCCCGCCAGACCCTGCTCGACGGCAGCCTGACCGCCCCGGTCGCCGGCGTCCGCCCGATCCGCCTGCTGCCCTGGCTGCAGGTCGTGAAGATCGGCGGGCGGTCGATCATGGACCGCGGCCACGAGGCGATCCTGCCGATCGTCGAGGAGATCCGCAGCGTCCTGCCGGAGCACCGGCTGCTGATCCTGACCGGCGCCGGCATCCGCGCACGCCATCTGTACAGCGTCGGGCTGGACCTCGGCCTGCCGGTCGGCTCGCTCGCCCCGCTCGCCGCGACCG
This sequence comes from Azospirillum sp. UENF 211521, assembly GCF_058780535.1. Lineage (NCBI taxonomy): Bacteria > Pseudomonadati > Pseudomonadota > Alphaproteobacteria > Rhodospirillales > Azospirillaceae > Azospirillum > Azospirillum sp. UENF 211521. The sequence continues at coordinate 118,331 of NZ_JBSNCF010000006.1, read as the reverse complement.
AGGCCGGGCAGAACGGCCACATCCTGGCGGCCCTGCTCTCGCCGGACGGCGTGTCCTATGTCGAGCACGGGACCATCGCGAACCAGCTCGCGGTTCATCTCTCCGCCGCCCGCGCGGTGGTGGGCAGCGCCTTCCCGCCCTACCACCACCACGAGTTCCCCGGTTCGCGCATCCCGCAGCACCGGGCCGACACCGGCGCCTTCCTGCTGGCCGACGCCCTGGGCGCCGCCGGGCTGACCATCGTGGAGGACGTGGACGGCATCCACACCACCGACCCGAACGGCCCCGAGGGCGGAACGGCGGAACTGCTGCGCGAGACCACCGCCGCCGAACTGGCCAAGCGGGGCGGCACGCTGCCGCTGGACGGCGCGCTGCTGGAGGTGATGGCGAACGCCCGCCATCTGGAGCGCGTGCAGGTCGTCAACGGGCTGGTTCCGGGCCGTCTGACCGCCGCGCTGCGCGGCGAGCATGTCGGCACCATCATCCGCACCGGCATCCGCAACGGCGCCCGGCCGCTCTGAGCGGTCCGGCAGGAACGACAAAGGCGTCCGGTGATGGCACCGGACGCCTTTGTCGTGGGGAAAACGCCGTCAGAAACTCAGTTGCTCGCCACCGGCTTGCGTACGGCCTTCTGGGCGTCGGCCTTCGCCACGGCCTTCACGGCGGGCGGCGCCATGTCCTCCGAGGAGGCCTGCTGAAGCCGGCCCTGCGGGCTCGCCTTCGACGGGAAGGCCACGGGCAGCAGCATCGCGGCGAAGACGGCGACGGCGATCAGGGTCTTCACGGCTTCCCAAGCGAAACCGCCGCGGCGCGGGATGTTGGAAACGTCGTCCGCCTCCAGGGCGGTCGCCGAGGCAGCCGGCATCGGCTGGACTGCGGTCATGGACATGGCAGGCACTCGTGTTCGGGTTCGCCGGATCGGTAACCCCACCATCGCAAGGGTCATGCCACGCCCCGCGCGGGCCCACGCCAATTCCATGTCTTCGTTTGGAAATTATCTCAAAATCAAAACAATGACGGGAATTCCGTCCGTCCGCCACGCCCGGCGCGGGTGCCGCGTTTCGCGGGCGCAAAAAAGCCTTTCCGGGCCGGTCACCCGGCAAAATCCTCCCCATGGCCGGCGGCTTCTGCCCAGCCGCCCGGAAAATATTGCCGCACGGAGTGTGGTTTCTCCGCCTCAGGCCCGTCCTCAGGCCATCGCGCGGATCAGCGCGATCTGGCGCTCCAAACAACGGGACAGGTCGAACCGCTCGACCGCCGTCTCCCGCGCGGCGCGGGCCAGCGGGGCAAAGGCGCCAGGGTCCTGCAGCACCGCGATGGCCTTGGCGGCGATGTCCTCGGGGGAGAAGAAATCGGCCAGCAGCCCGTTCTCGCCGTGACGGATGACCTCGCGCACCGGGGCGGTGTCGGAGCCGATCACCACGCAGCCGAGCGCCATGGATTCCACCATCGACCAGGAGAGGACGAAGGGATAGGTCAGGTAGATGTGCGCCCGCGACAGCCGCAGGACCGACAGGTACTGGTCGTAGGGAAGGTGCCCCAGGAAATGGACGCGCGCCGGGTCCGGCGGCACCTCGGCCAGCATGGTTTCCCGCCAGTTCTTCCCGCCAGGGGGCGCCGAGCCGTAGCTGACCTCGTCGCCGCCGGCGATCAGCACATGGGCCTTGGGCCGCGCCTCCAGGATGCGCGGCAGGGCGCGCATGAAGCTGGGGAAACCCCGGTAGGGCTCCAGGTTGCGCACGGCGTAGGTCAGCACCTCGTCCTCGCGCGTCAGCACCGTCCCGTTCCCCAGCGTGACTCGGATGCCCGGGTCGGGAAGGAGCTGTGCGGTGTCCACCCCGTCGTGGATCACCTCGATCTTCGGGTGGAACGCCGCCGGGTGGGAGTCGCGCTGCCACGCGGTCGGGGCAATGCCGCGGTCGCAGGCCTCCAGGGCCAGCAGCAGCGGCGTGCTGCGCATGCGCAGCCGCAGCACCGTGTCCATGTTGACCGGGACCGACGGGTCGAAGCCGACGTCCAGCCCCTGGGCGCGGTAGAAGAACTCGCAGTAGTTCAGGTAGGGGGTGTTGGGGAAGACGTCCTTGACGAACAGCGTCTCGCCCCAGCCAGGATGCCCGACGATGACATCGGGGCGGAAGCCCTCCTCGCGCAGGCCCATCAGCAGCCGGGCCGCGGCCTGGCCGTGCAGCACCGCGTTCTCGGTGGACACCAGATAGGGGTGCGCGTTCTCCCGCGGCTTGCGGCTGGGCTGGTAGGAGAGCCGGCGGACGTTCGGAATGTCCCGGTCGGTGCGCTTGGTGATGAAGACGACGCGGTTCACCGGATCGGCGGCCAGACGGGCAGCCAGATGCTTGTACTGGCCGGGCATGTTCTGGTGAATGAAGACGATGTTCATGGTGTCTCCGCAAGAGATCGCGCCGGACCGTTCTGGTGAAACCCGGCCGTCAGGCGCGCCCGGCGCCGAACTTCTCGCGCAGCTTCGGCCCGACCTTGGGCAGCAGAACCGACAGGATGAGCAGGCTGAGCCCGATGACGGTCGGCGCGATCCAGTCCGGCTTGCCGGCCAGGGCGTGGTCGCCCGCGGCACCGAACTGCACGAAGGCGACCGTCATCGGCAACTGCCCGACCAGCGACCCGAAGGCGTAGGCGCCGAGCCGCACCCGCGTCAGCCCGAGCGCGTAGTTCACCCCGCTGTGCGGCAGCACGGGAACCAGCCGCAGCATGGCGACGGCGCGCCAGCCGCCGGTCTCCAGCCGGCGCAGGGCGTCGCCCCAGCGCGCGCCATCCAGGGCGGGGACCAGCCCGGCGCAGACGTAGCGGGTCAGCAGAAAGCCGGTGGAGGCGCCGATCACGCTGCCCGCCGCCGCCAGCACCCCGCCCCACCAGACGCCGAAGACCAGCCCGGCGACCATCGCCATGACGGAGCGCGGGAAGAACAGCAGGCTGGCCAGGATGTGCAGAAGCAGGAACAGCACCGGTGCCGCGGGGTGGTGGCGCAAGACGTCCTGAAGCGCGTCCATCCCGAAGGCGCCATGCCACGCCCACCAAGCCCCGGCCCCACCGAGCAGAAGCAGGACGAGCAGCCCCCGCCCGAGGTTGCGGAGGGTGGACAGGGAGGGCGGGCGGCGCTCGGCCATGATGCGGGCCTTCGGTTCGACGAACGGGGCTTCTATGGTCCGGCCTGCATATCACGGGCGCTACCGCGCCGCGAGAGACGATCGCGCGGACGCCGGGCGCGCGCCCGCAGGCCAGGGGCAAGAAAAAGGCCGCAGCCAGGAGGCGCGGCCTTCAAGTCTAGGGAGGAAACGCCCAAAGGGCATCCGGGACTTAATCTATGCTGCATCGCAGCAAAGGTCAAGCCCCCGCTGAGCGGCCTTCGCTGAAAAGACGCCGCCCCTTGCGGTTTCCTCCATCCACCTTGGGATGACAATGTCCAGAAAAAGAAAAGGCTGCAGCCGGTGAGGCGCAGCCTAGTTCTGGGAGGGAGGAAACCAAGAGAACTTGGTGAAGCCATTTATGGGCTGATTTGATTAACAGCGCGTAAACAGGCCATCTATTCCGAAGACATACTCATTTTTTGATGAAGATCAAAAGCCAAGCTCCCGCTTGGCCAAAGCCCGCTTGGTCGAAGAAAAGACGCCTTGCTGCGCAGCGGCAAGCGACGCCGCGGCGGCGATGCCCCGCCCGCCGGGCCTTCCCAACCGCCTCGCCATGGACCGTCAGGAACGGATCAGCGTCGAGCAACGCGCTCCGGGGCAACGGCAACGGCTGGCCGCCGGCAAGGCAAGACAGGGGAAAAGGCCACGCTCGGCCTCATCGGTCCGCCGTGCATTCGAAAACACTCATCAACCGTTAAGGGACTTATCGATCAATAAAGCAACCCATTTTCGGCAAGCGCGACGTCAGTTGCGTCATTTTGATGGGTATGATCGGCGCTATTGCTCTTCTGAGTAATCCGGATAGGATAAATGAACAACGATCAATAAGGGTTTCCTGTTAAATTTTACCTTTATGCTTGCAAACCTCGCCCGACTGTCCATCCCAGCCGGAATTCCCCCTTCCGAAAGCCGCCCATTGAAAGCCGTGGAAGACCCATGCCGAGCCTGCCCTTTCCAAACCTCCGCCCCTCCTCGTCCGTGGCCACCCCACCCCGCGGCCCGTCCGCCACGCCGTTCGGCACCGCCCCGGCTGCATCCCGGAACGCGGCGGCCGATGAGCGGACGCCGCTCCGGATTCCGGGGCGGGCCTCGCAGGACCTGGCTGCGGGCCTGCTGATCACGTCCTTCGGCCTGATCGCCCTGTGGATGGGGCGCGACTGGCCAACCGGAACGCTCGCCTACGTACAGTCGGGCTTTTTCCCGCGGATGATCGGAGCGCTGATGGTGCTGGCCGGCGCCGTGGTGACCGGCCGGAGCCTGCTGGCCCACGGCGCCGCCCTGCCGTCCTGGGGCTGGCGCCCGCTGTTCGGGGTGACGGCGGCGGTGCTCGCCTTCGCCGGGACGGTGGAAACCCTGGGGCTGGTGCCGGCGGTGCTGATCCTGGTGGGGGTGGGCAACCTGGCCGGACAGCCGCTGCGCCCGGTTCCGCTGGCGTTGCTGGGCGGCGCCCTGGCGGCGGGCTGCGTCGCCCTGTTCGTCTGGGGGCTGGGCCTGCCGTTGCAGGTCTGGCCCCTGGGGGTATGGCCATGACGGACCTGATCGGCAACCTGCTGCTCGGCCTGACGGTCTCGCTGTCCCCGGACAATCTGCTGCTCTGCTTCGGCGGGGCGCTGATCGGCACGCTGATCGGCGTCCTGCCCGGCCTGGGGCCGACCGCGACGGTGGCGATGCTGCTGCCCCTGACCTTCCACCTGCCGCCGGTCGGCGCGCTGATCATGCTGGCGGGCATCTTCTACGGCTCGCAGTATGGCGGATCGGCGACGGCGATCCTGGTGAACCTGCCAGGCGAGTCCTCGTCGGTGGTCACCTGCCTGGACGGCCACGCCATGGCGCGGCAGGGCCGGGCCGGGGTGGCGCTCGCCACGGCGGCGCTCGCCTCGCTGTTCGCCGGCATCGTCACGACCTTTCTGATCGCCGTGGCCGGCCCGCCGCTGGCCGGGGTGGCGCTCGCCTTCGGACCGGCGGAATACGTGTCGCTGATGCTGCTCGGCCTGATCGGGGCGGTGACGCTGGCCCACGGATCGGTGGTGAAGGCCATCGCGATGATCCTGCTGGGCCTGCTGCTGAGCATGGTCGGCACCGACGTGAATTCCGGCGACACGCGCTTCACCTTCGGTCTGCCGCAGCTCTACGACGGCATCGACTTCGTTCCGCTCGCCATGGGCCTGTTCGGGCTGGCCGAGATCATCGCCAGCCTGGAGCAGACCGGCGGCGTCGGGCGGACCACCGCCCCCATCGCCAGCCTGTGGCCGAAACGCGAGGATGTCCGCCAGGCGTGGCCGGCGACGGTGCGCGGCACGGTGATGGGCGCGCTTCTCGGCATCCTGCCCGGCGGCGGCGCCACGCTCGGCTCCTTCGCCGCCTATTCGCTGGAAAAAAAGGTGTCCCGCCACCCGGAGCGCTTCGGCCAGGGCGCCATCGAGGGGGTGGCCGCACCGGAGGCCGCCAACAACGCCGCCTCGCAGGCCTGCTTCATCCCGATGCTCAGCCTCGGCATCCCGCCCAACGCCATCATGGCGCTGATGATCGGCGCCATGACCATCCACGGCATCACGCCGGGGCCGCAGATCATGGTCAAGCAGCCGGAGCTGTTCTGGGGCATGATCGCCAGCATGCTGATCGGCAACGTGATCCTGGTGATCCTGAACCTGCCGATGATCGGGCTGTGGGTGCGGCTTCTGCGGGTGCCCTACGGCTATCTGTTCCCGGCCATCCTGGTCTTCTGCTGCATCGGCACCTACACGCTGAACAACAGCGCCTTCAACGTGCTGCTGATGGCCCTGTTCGGGGTGCTGGGCTACGTCCTGCGCAAGCTGGACTGCGAGCCGGCGCCGCTGATGCTGGGCTTCGTGCTGGGCCCCCTGCTGGAGGAGAATCTCGGACGCGCCCTGCTGCTGTCGGGCGGCGACCCCACCGTCTTCGCCACCCGCCCGATCAGCGGCAGCCTGCTGGCCGTCGCCGCTCTTCTGCTGCTCGTGATGGTGATGCCGGCGATACGGCGGCGACGCGACGAAGCCTTCAAGGACGAGTGAGTCCGAATGTCTTTTTCTCCCCGCCCGCCCTCCTCCGGGAAGCGGGCGGCCTTCACGCCGTGAAAGGTGCCTGTGCGATGACCGTCGTCAAAGAGTTCCCCCGTCCCGCCCCCGATCTGGTCGCCGCCTTCCGCGGCCAGTCCCCGGCCACGCTGCACGAAGCGATGGGCAAGAAGGGCGCGATGTCCTTTCCGATCAAGCCGCTTTATCCGGGCATGACGCTGTTCGGCACCGCGGTGACCGTGTCCGGCGGACCGACCGACAATCTGATGATCCACGCCGCCATGGCGCTGACCCGTCCGGGCGACGTGCTGGTGGTCGATTTCAAGGGCATGACCGAGGCCGGCCCGTGGGGCGACGTGCTGACCGAGGCGGCGCTCCAGCGCGGCTTGGCCGGTCTGGTGATCGACGGCTGCGTGCGCGACGCCGCGGCCATCCGCAACATGGGCTTCCCGGTCTTCTGCCGGGGGACCAGCATGAAGGGCACTACCAAGACCCAGCCCACGGGCGATGTGAACACCCCCATCGTCTGCGGCGGCGTGATGGTCATGCCGGGCGACATCCTGGTCGGCGACGACGACGGGGTGGTCGTGGTGCCCCAGGCCGAGGCCGCCGCCGCGCTCGCCAAGGCGGCGGAGCGCGAACGGATGGAGGAGGGGCTGCGCGCGCAGTTGCGCGCCGGGCGGACGACGGTGGAGGCGTTGGCCCTGGAGGCCTATCTGGAGGCCGGCGGAATCGCCCTGTGACGTGAAGCCCTATGACGTGAAGCCCCGTGGCACGAAGCCGCTGACACGGAGCGCTGTGACGCCAAGCACTGCGCCGAGACGGGCGGGGCCAAGTCCCGCCCGCCATCGCCCGGAGTGGTATTACCGGATTCCGGCAAAAGAACGACGGCGGACAAAAAAAAGCCGCGTCCGGACACGAGGTCGGCGCGGCAGACTAATGCTCTTGGAGCATCGTGATGTTTTTGGTTTCCTCCCCAGACCTCAAGGCCTTTGTTTTGTGAAGGGAAATTTCCACAGTCGGCACTGTGAAGTCAACAGCATTGAGTGGGTTATAACTTTAAGCCTAACGCTCCCTCCGATGCGCAGGAGACGGCGACCGATTTCCTCCGGCGTGAAAAATCAAGCGGAGGCCGAACAGAGGGCTTGCGTTCCGCCGGGCCGGTGCGGTATCTCCCTGCCTCCTTCGTTGGAGCGGCGCGGGCGTAGCTCAGGGGTAGAGCACAACCTTGCCAAGGTTGGGGTCGAGGGTTCGAATCCCTTCGCCCGCTCCAATATCGCGAAGACCAATTCCCACCGACATGTCATTCCCGCGCATGGCCTCAATAGGCCGCGTAGGATTTCTCCTCGAAGAGCGCGCTGCCGAGCCGTTCGTTGATTTGCCGCTTGATGGCGGCGCGACGGTCGTTCGTCCGGTACACGGCCCGCGCCAGCTCGATGAAGCGCGGCCCGAAATCCTGGGCGCGCTCGCAGTCGCGGATCGCGTCCTCGATCTCCCACAGGGCCGTGTTGACCGCCTTCAGGGCGGCGGCCAGTTCGCGCAGTTCGGCGGTGGACGGTATGTGCCGGTCCGCGGTCCGCGTCAGGATGCCGTGCTCGGTCTCCACATTGCGCCGTTTGACCGGGTCCTGGATTCGCTCACGCTTGATCTCCAGGATGGAGATCTTGTCCAGGAGCTCTCCCGGAGCGGTTTCCACGAGGATGTCCGTCGTCCGCATCGCCTTCGCCATCATGATCTGGAACAACTCGCCGGCCATCCGCGCGACGACGGGGCGCCAGTCTCCCGGCCGCGTCTGTCGGAACAGCCGCATGGTCGGGTACCAGGGGCAGTCCTCCCGCCCCATCAGCCACCGCCAGTCCGGCACGGCCTTCAGCGCCAGCCAGACCGGGCGGCCGAGCGCGCCGGCCAGATGCGCGACCGCCGTGTCGGTGGTGACGATCAGGTCCAGCCCCATCATCACCGCCGCGGTGTCGCGGAAGGCGTCCGGTCCATCGTCGAATCCCGGCCCGAGCACCGTCACCGCCATGCCCTCCGGCAGCCGGTCGAGCTGCTCCAGCCCGTGATTCTTTTGCAGGCTGACCAGCCGCAGGCCGGGGATCCGCGCCAGCGGCGCGAACTCCGCGAGCGGCACGGAGCGCCCGCGGTCGACCGCCGCCTGCGGGTTGCCCTGCCAGACGATGCCGACCCGCAGGCCGCCCGGCCCATCGGCGCCCACCGTCCGCGGCGGCAGCCGCCGGGCCCAGGCCTCGACCCGGTCGGGCTCGGCCTTCAGATAGGGGATGGGCGCCGGGATCGTCCCGAGTTCCGTGCGGAAGGCGCGCGGCAGGCTGAGCAGCGGGCAATGGGCGTCGAAGGGCGGCAGGGGCTCGCCCTTGGCCACCAGCGTCACACGGCCCTCGGGAACCGGCAGGGAGCCGAGCAGGCGGAGCAGCGGGCGCGGCGCCTCGACCACCACGCGCCACCCGCGCGCCACGGCGGCCGGGACGTAGCGGATGAACTGGATCGTGTCCCCGAAGCCCTGCTCGGTGTGGACGAGCAGTGTGCCGCGGACCGGCTCCTCCCCCCGCCACAACGGCTGCGGAAAGGGACCGCCCGGCGCTTGGTTCCCCTCCTGGCGCAGCCGCCACTCGTAATCGTCCCAGCCGCGGGAAAAGTCTCCGCCGAGCAGCCGGGACAGCGCGCGGTTCCAATGGGCGTTCGTAAAGTCCGGGCGGCTCGCCACGGCCCGGTCGTAGGCCGTGACCGCCTCGTCCAGCCGCCCCTGATCGTGCAGGCTGTTGCCGAGGTTGTTCAGCGCCTCCGCCCAGGCGGGCCGGAGGATGATGGCGTTCCGCTGCGCCAGAATGGACGACGGCAGACGGTCCAGCTCCCGCAGGAGGGTGCCGAGCGTGGACAGGGCCTCGGCGTGGAAGGGCTGGACCGCCACGGCGCGCCGGGCGGCGGCGGCGGCCTCGTCCGGCCGCCGTTGTCTGTCCAGCGCGAGGGCGAGGTTGTGCAGGATGTCCGGGTTGCCCGGCTGGACCGCCAGGGCGCGGCAAAGCGCCGCGACCCCGCGATCGATCATCCCCTGCCCCTGCCGGATCAACGCGAGGTTCGACAGCGCCTCGGCATGGTCGGGCCGGACCGTCAGGACCCGGCGGTAGATCCGCCCGGCCTCCTCCAGCCGTCCCTGCGCGTTGAGGCCGGCGCCGAGGTTGCACAGCGCCTCGGGAAAGTCGGGCCGGAAGACCAGGGCCTGCCGGTAGGCCGCCTCGGCCTCCGCCCGCTCCAGCGCCGTCAGCGCAAGGCCGAGGTGGTAGCTGCAGTCCGGCCCCGGACGGACGGATGCCAACGCCCGGAACAGGGTCTCCGCCTCTCCCGCCCGCCCGGTGTCCAGACACAGGGCGCCCAGGCCGAGCAAGGAGTCGGCGTTGCGGGGATCGCCGCGGAGAACGGCGCGGTGGAACGCCTCCGCGTCACGGACGGCGCCCGCGGGCGGGAGGGAGGGCGCCCCGGACCGGTTCGCCGTTGCGGAAGGATCGTTGGCCGGCATGCACGCCAGAGTGCAAAGGAATGGTGCCGGTGCAACAATTTTTTGCGAAGGGCCCTTTCGGCAAAGCTGTGGGACCGCCCCGCTGGTTGCCGAAATATTAACCCACTGATAGGGGTATCGGGCTAAGGTCGGCCGGGACGACCTCAGACACCATCACGCGCGACCACGGTGACCATGCAGCAGCTTGACCGTTCGAATGGGGCGCCGACCGAGGCTCTGCAATCCGGCTTCGGCTTGCTGGACGGCCGCTCGATCCTGGTCACCGGCGGCTCCGGGTCCTTCGGGCGCCGCTTCGTCGAAACGGTGCTGCGGCGGGCCAACCCGCGCCGGGTCATCGTCTTCTCCCGCGACGAGTTCAAGCAGTACGAGATGCAGCAGCAGCTGGGCTCGGAATGGGCTTCCACGCTGCGCTTCTTCATCGGCGACGTGCGCGACCGCGAGCGGCTGGAACTGGCCATGCGCGAGGTGGACGTGTGCGTCCACGCCGCCGCGCTGAAGCATGTGCCGGCCGCCGAATACAACCCCATGGAATGCATCCACACCAACGTCTACGGGGCGGAGAATGTGGTGCGGGCCGCGCTGAACACCGGCGTGAAGCGGGTGATTGCCCTGTCGACCGACAAGGCGGCCAACCCGGTCAACCTCTACGGCGCGAGCAAGCTGGCCTCGGACAAGATCTTCATCGCCGCCAACAACCTGTCGGGCTCGCTCGGCACGCGCTTCTCGGTGGTGCGCTACGGCAATGTGGTGGGCTCCCGCGGGTCGGTGATTCCGCTGTTCCGCAAGATGATCGCGGAAGGGGCGGAGACGCTGCCGGTCACCGACGAGCGGATGACCCGCTTCTGGATCACGCTGCAGCATGGGGTGGACTTCGTCGTCTCCTGCATCGCGATGATGCAGGGCGGGGAGATCTTCGTGCCGAAGATCCCCAGCATGCGCATCACCGATCTGGCCCGCGCGATGGCGCCCCACCTGCCGCACAAGCCGGTCGGCATCCGCCCCGGCGAGAAGCTGCACGAGGTGATGATCACCGAGGACGATTCCCGCCAGACCTTCGAATTGCCGGACCGCTTCGTCATCGAGCCGGCCTTCGCCTTCTGGACGCACGAGCCCTACCAGCGGCTGGGCGCGCGTCCGGTGGCCGACGGCTTCCGCTACGCCAGCGACACCAACGGCGACTGGCTGGACGGCCCGCGGCTGATGCGGCTGATCGCGGAAACCCCGTGACGGCCCTCCGATGACCAGTTCCGCGTCCGGGTCCCCGCCGCCCTTCCTGCCCTACGGGCGCCAGGACATCGATCAGGCCGACATCGACGCGGTCACCGCCGTTCTGCGCGGTGACTGGCTGACCCAGGGGCCGGCGGTGGAGGCCTTCGAGCGGGCGCTGTGCGAGCGCACCGGCGCGGCCCATGCGGTCGCCTGCGCCAACGGCACCGCCGCCCTGCATCTGGCCACCCTGGCGCTGGGGCTCGGCCCCGGCGACGCGATGGTGGTGCCCGCCGTCACCTTCCTCGCCACCGCCAACGCCGCCCGCTATGTCGGGGCGGAGGTCGCCTTCGCCGACGTCGATCCCGACACCGGCCTGATGGGGCCGGAGCAGGCGGCGGCGGCGCTGGAGCGGGCAACCCGCGCCGGCTGGCGGGTGCGCGCCCTGGCCCCCGTGCATTTCGCCGGGCAGACCGCGGACATGGCCGGGCTCGGCGCGCTCGCCGGGCGCCACGGGCTGGCGGTGATCGAGGACGCCTGCCACGCCATCGGCAGCCTGGATCTGGCGCCCGACGGACGCGCCCTGCCGGTCGGCGGCGGCGCCTTCGGCACGCTCACCGCCTTCTCCTTCCATCCCGTGAAGACCATAGCGGCGGGCGAAGGCGGCGCCGTGACCACCAACGACGGCGATCTGGCCGCCCGCCTGCGCCGCTTCCGCAACCACGGCATGGAGCGGGACCCGGCGGGGTTCGAGGACCGCGAGGCCGCCGTCGACGAACACGGTTCGGCCAATCCCTGGTATTACGAGATGGCGGAGCCGGGCTTCAACTACCGCTTGACCGACCTTCAATCGGCGCTCGCCCTCAGCCAGTTCACGCGGCTGGACGCCTTCGTGGAGCGCCGCCGCCGTCTGATGGACCTCTATGCGGAGCGGCTGGCCCCGCTCGCCCCGCTGGTCCGGCCGGCGGCCCGCGTGCCCCGGTGCCGCCCCGCCTGGCATCTCTGCGCCGCCCGCATCGACTTCGCCGCCGCCGGGCGGACGCGGGCGCGGGTCATGGCCGATCTGCGGGCGCAGGGCATCGGCACCCAGGTCCACTACATCCCGGTCCACCGCCAGCCCTACTGGCGCCGGCGCTACGGTGACCTCGCCCTGCCCGGCGCCGACGCCCATTACGCCCGCACCCTGTCGCTGCCGCTGTTCCCGGCGATGGCCGACGCCGACGTGGACCGGGTCACCGCCGCCCTGGCCGCGGCGCTGGGCCTGCCCGCTCCGGCGTGAGCCCCCGCATCGTCGCTGGCCGGCGGCGCTGCTGAACGGTTTTCTCCCTTCCAAAAATGCGCTATGCCAAGCGTCATCTCGAACGCTTCGGAGCAGGGTCATGGCCGAGGGTACTGTGGACTATTACGCGATGGTCGAAGAGGCCTGGCAACTGAGCGACGCTGCGCGCGACTACGTGAAGAACGCGGGCCGCGACGTGGACAACGCCGAACTGTGGGACAAGGTGTTCGCCCCCTCTCCCCTGATCGACCTTGAGCGCACCCGCGCCGAGGGCGGGCAGCCGCTGCAGAAGATCTTCTTCAAGAATCCCTACGGCCTGCAGTACCGGGCCGACCACAAGGATTGGATCCCGTTCCGCCACGGCGCCCTCGACCCCGCCTATCTCCAGGCGATCTGAGGCCGCACCAACACTGGATGGCCCCAAACCCGGATGGCCTGAAGGCCGGTTCGCACCGACAGCGCGCCGCAAGCGGCCATGGGCCGGGCCGGCCCTTCCCCGGCCGGCCACGGGCGGCCCGATGCGCGCCGGCCTCCACGGCTTCCGCGCCCTCCTGCAAACGGACCGGGTCATCCAGGCTGCGGCCCGAAACGCACCGCACAGCGTTTGAATGCCAGGAACCGCCTCCCGGTCCGGAGACGGGCAGAGGCGCGTGGCTTTCAGAAAAGGAACTTTCATGCGCATAGCGATGATCGGTACGGGCTATGTCGGGCTGGTGTCCGGCGCCTGCTTCTCGGAATTCGGGGTGCACGTCACCTGCGTGGACAAGGACGCCGGCAAGATCGAGCGGCTGAAGCGCGGCGAGATCCCGATCTACGAGCCGGGTCTGGACGATCTCGTGGCGCGCAACGTCGCCGCCGGGCGGCTGTCCTTCACGCTGGACCTGAAGGAGGCGATGACCGGGGCCGACGCCGTCTTCATCGCCGTGGGCACCCCGACCCGCCGCGGCGACGGCCATGCCGACCTCTCCTACGTCTACGCCGCCGCGGAGGAGATCGCTGCCCATCTCGACCATTACGCGGTGGTGGTCAACAAGTCGACCGTGCCGGTCGGAACGGGCCGCGAGGTCGAGGCGATCATCCGCCGCACCAACCCGCAGGCCGATTTCGACGTGGCCAGCAACCCGGAATTCCTGCGCGAAGGCTCGGCCATCGGCGATTTCATGCGCCCCGACCGCGTGGTGATCGGCGCCTCCTCGGAGCGCGCCGCCGATGTGATGCGCCGGCTCTACCGCCCGCTCTACCTGATCGAAACGCCGATCGTCCTGACCTCGCTGGAAACGGCGGAGCTGACCAAGTACGCCGCCAACACCTTCCTGGCCACCAAGATCACCTTCATCAACGAGATCGCCGACCTGTGCGAGAAGGTGGGCGCCAACGTCCACGACGTGGCGCGCGGCATCGGGCTGGACGGGCGCATCGGCAAGAAGTTCCTGCATCCCGGTCCGGGCTACGGCGGCTCCTGCTTCCCCAAGGACACGCTCGCCCTGGTGCGCACCGCCCAGCAAGCGGGCAGCCCGCTGCGCATCGTCGAGACGGTGGTGGAGATCAACGACGCGCGCAAGAAGCGGATGGCCGAGCGCATCGTCGCCGCCTGCGGCGGGTCGCTGGCCGGCAAGACCGTCGGCGTGCTGGGCGTCACCTTCAAGCCCAACACCGACGACATGCGCGACGCCCCGTCGCTGGACATCGTCCCGGCCCTCCAGGCCGCCGGGGCCACCGTGCGCGCCTTCGACCCCGCCGGCATGCACGAGGCCGAACGGCTGCTGCCCGGCGTGGAATGGGCGAAGGACGCCTACGGCGCCCTGGAGGGGGCGGACTGCATCGCCATCCTGACGGAATGGAACGAGTTCCGCGCGCTGGACCTGAAGCGGGTCAAGGCGCTGCTGAAGCGGCCGGTGATGATCGATCTGCGCAACATCTACAATCCCGCCGACATGGCGGCCGCCGGCTTCGCCTACTCCTCCATCGGGCGGCCTGCCGAGCCCACCAGCGTCTGAAACGGAACCGGTTCAAGGAGGTCAGTCCAGACCATGAGCGAGGCCCACACGTTCCATCCGACGGTGCTGCGCGAATACGACATCCGCGGCATTGTCGGCAGCACCCTGACCCCCGCCGATGCCCGCGCGGTCGGGCGGGCCTTCGGCACCGTGGTCGCCCGCGGCGGCGGGAAGACCGTGTGCGTCGGCTACGACGGCCGTCTTTCCTCACCGGAGCTGGAAGCCGCCCTGGTGGAGGGGCTGGTCGCCTGCGGCCTGCATGTCCTGCGCATCGGGCTCGGCCCCACCCCGATGCTCTATTTCGCCACCCGCGACCGCGAGGCGGCGGCCGGCGTGATGATCACCGGCTCCCACAACCCGCCGGACTACAACGGCATCAAGATGATGCTGGGAAAGGGGCCGGTCTACGGCCGGCAGATCCTCGACCTCGGCGTCATCGCCGGCAAAGCCGACTATGTCTCGGGCGAGGGCTCCTCGGAACAGATCGACGTCCGGGACGCCTATGTGGACCGGCTGCTGAAGGACTATGACGGCACCCGCGATCTAAAGGTCGCCTGGGACGCCGGCAACGGCGCCACCGGCGAGATCCTGCGCCGCCTGACCGCCCGCCTGCCGGGGACGCACACCCTGCTGTTCGACGACATCGACGGCAGCTTCCCGAACCACCATCCCGATCCCACGGTCGAGCGGAACCTCGTGGACCTGAAGGCCGCGGTGGCGGAGAAGGGCTGCGACATCGGCATCGGCTTCGACGGCGACGGTGACCGCATCGGCGCCATCGATCACCGGGGCCGTGTGGTGTGGGGCGACCAGCTTCTGGCGATCTACGCCGCCGACGTGCTGAAGGACCATCCCGGCGCCACCATCATCGCCGACGTAAAGGCCAGCCAGACGCTGTTCGACGAGATCGCCCAGCTGGGCGGCGAGCCGCTGATGTGGAAGACCGGTCATTCGCTGCTGAAGGCGAAGATGGCCGAGATCGGCTCGCCGCTGGCCGGCGAGATGTCGGGCCACATTTTCTTCGCCGACAAATGGTACGGCTTCGACGACGCGCTGTACTGCGCAGTCCGGCTGATCGGTCTCGTCAGCAAGCTCGGCGTGCCGCTGTCGGAGCTGCGCGACCGCCTTCCGGCTGTGGTGAACACCCCGGAAACCCGTTTCCAGGTGAGCGAGGAGCGCAAGTTCCAGGTCGTGCAGGAGGTCAAGGACCGGCTGACGGCCGAGGGCGCCGACGTCAACGACATCGACGGCGTCCGTGTGACGACGGCGGAAGGCTGGTGGCTGCTGCGCGCCTCCAACACCCAGGACGTTCTGGTGGCCCGTGCCGAATCCGCAACCTCCGAAGGGCTGGAGCGGCTGAAGGATATGGTGGTCGCGCAGTTGGCGGCGTCCGGCCTCCAGGCACCCTCCTTCGAGGACGGCGGAAGCGCCCACTGACGGCATCCAACCGAACAAGGCCCTTTCCTGCGGATGCGGGGAAGGGCCTTTTTCCTGCCTGCGGTTTGGCCGACGGTCCGGTGAGAATTCTCACCGTGTCCGGCCGGACCGCAAGGGACCACACGGCCTCACCGAAGGGCTCGCCTGCGTTCCCGATCAGGAGCCGCCCCCGCCCCGTGAGCGGAAGAGCTTTTCGGTGACGTTGTTGCGCCAGCGGTCGCGCGAGCGCAAATAGCGCCGCGCCACCTCGGTGGACTTGTGGCGGGTCTGGCGCATGATGTCGTGGAGCTGCGCCTCCTCCTCGGCCGCCGCGGTGGCAAGGCCGGCACGCAAGCTGTGGCCGGAGAAGCGCTCCGGCTCGGGCAGGCCGGCCCGGACGGCGCTCTCCTTGACCAGCCGGGCCACCGCCTTGTCGGACAGCGGCTTACCGGTGACCGCGCCGTTCTTCAGCACGCCGCAGAACAGCGGGTCCTCGGGGCGCAACGCGCCGCGCACCGCCAGCCAAGCGTCGAGGGCGCGCAGGGCGCAAAGATCCGGATCGGCGGCCGCCCAGATGGCCACCGCGTCGCCGCGCCCGCGCTGGTCGGTCTTGGAGCGGCGCACCGTCACCTCGACGCCGCGGTCGGGATGGCGGGTGACGTCGGCGACGCGCAGCGCCACCAACTCGGAGCGCCGGAGCGCGGCGCCGTAGCCGATCAGCAGCATGGCGCGGTTGCGCAGGCCGAGCGGCCCGTCGGGCTGCGCCACGAGCAGGCGCGGCAGGACGTCGAGGAGGATCGGCGCGGCTTGGCGGATCGGGCGGTCGGCCTGGCCGCGGGCGAGGCCGTCGAGCACCAGGGCGATGCGCGGGTGCTTGAGGTCGACCGGAACCCCGGCGAGGCGGTGGGCGGTGGCGATGGCGGCGAGGTGGACGCGCAGCGTCGGCACGGTCAGCCGTTCAGCCGCCTTGACCAGGTACATCCCGATGATCTCGGCGTCGCCGGTCAGCGGTGCGAAGCCGAGGCGCTCGCACCACGCGCCGTAAGCCGTCCAGGCGGAGCGGTAGGCGCGCAGCGTGCCCTCCCCGCGTGCCCGCGTCGCCCAGACAGCGGCCTGCCGGGCGAGGTCCTGGATCTCCGCGGCGCGCGCCGGGTCCGCCGGGACGACGAGGCGGCCGAAGATTCCGGTCTCGACGGCGACGCCGGCGTCCGGCGCCGGCCAAGCGGCGCCCGTCCCGTCCGGGAAAAGGCGGGGGATCGGATCGTCCGGCGTGTCCTGCGGCATCGGGTTTTGTCGGCGGCGAAAGCGGGGGTTCGCGCGGAGGATGCGGGATCGCGGCGGCGCACGCAAGGGTTCCGTCCGGAAATGCCTATTTCCGGACGGAACAGCTCCGCCCCTCTGCACCGCGCCGCAGTGTGTGTTCGCGATCATTGGCGAAGAGCGCCAAAGGATCGTTCACTGACGGAAGCAAAGTTCCGAAATGGTATCATCACCCGCGACGGTGACCGTCCACGCGCCCGCGCCCGCCCCTTGGACGGGACGGGACGCACGCGCGCGGGGCCGGCGGGGATCAAAGCGCCTTCAGCTTTTTCCAGGCGAACAGCACCATCCGCAGCAACAGCCAACCATGGGTGAAGCGGCTGATCTGCGTCTCGCCGTAGCTGCGGTCGGCGTAGCGGATCGGCACCTCGACAATCTCCAGATTCAGCTTCGAGGCGCCGAAAATCAGGTCGAAGTCACCGAACGGATCGAAGTCGCCGAAGTAATGGCGGTTGGCGACGATCTGGTCGTAATCGCGCCGCCAGAGCACCTTCGTGCCGCACAGCGTGTCGGTGAAGCGCGTGTTCAGCAGGAACGAGAAGATGCGGGCGAAAGCGCGGTTGGCGATCCAGTTCAGGAAGCGCATCGCCTCATCGGCCATCGGATAGACCAGCCGGGTGCCGTTGATGAACTCCCCCTGCCCGGACGCGATGGCGCGGTAGAATTTCGGCATGCTTTCCGGCGGCACGGTCAGGTCGGCGTCGAGGATCATCAGGATGTCGCCCCGCGCCGCGGCGAAACCGGCCCTCACCGCGTCACCCTTGCCCTTGCCCGGCTGCTTCATGACCTTGATGTCCCAGTCCGGATAAGCGGCCTGGACGCGCAGACATTCCTCGTAGGTGTTGTCCTGGCTGTTGCCCTCGACGTAGATCACCTCGAGATCCGGGCAGAAGCGCGGCATGCGCCGGATGGCGTTCTCGATGTTGCCGCGCTCGTTGCGGCAGGGGATCAGCACGGTGCAGGACGGCTGTCGCTCCGGCGCCCGGGCGACCGGACGGCCCACGACGTAGTTGCGCAGGCAGAGCTTCCGGACTCCCGGCAACGGGGCGATGCTGCGGTTGATGAGCGTGCCGAGACCGAGCAGCCGACGCGGCACGAGCTGCCGCCACTCGCGCTTCACCGGCTGCCAGCCGGCCAGGGTCAGCAGGCCGGCGATGTCGGCGCTGGACAGCCAGTTCATCTGCCCCTGCGGCATCTTCAGGCCGAACCGTTCGGCGGCGGCCAGGACCGGCTCCCACAGGCGGGAATGGTAGCTGACGATGATGCGCGTCTGCGGCGTGGCGAAGCGATGGAGCTGGCGCAGCGTCTCCTCGATGTCGTCGAGGAAGCCGACGGTGTCGGACAGCAGGATGACGTCGAAGTGCCCTTCGATCTCCGCCAGGACGGCGGGGTCCTCCGCGTTGCCGATGTGGAATTCCAGCCCCGGATGACGCTCCCGCGCCCGTTCGATCATCGCCGGGCTGAGGTCGATGCCCACCCCGCGTGACGGCTCCAGGAAGGACAGCGTGTCGCCGGTGCCGCAGCCGATCTCCAGGACCGACGCGTTCTCCGGAATGAGGAAACGCAGATAGGCGCGGTCGGCCTCATGGAAGGCCCGGTTGCGCTCGACCCAGCGGTCGCGCTCGGGAGCAAGGCTGTCGAACAGCATCCGCACGCTCTTCTGGCGGGGCGACAGGGAACCTGCGTCACCGGCTCGGGTGGGCGCACCGGCTGCAGCGTCTTCGAAACTCTCAACAGTCATAAATAAGGTCCGTGACAACGTGTTCGGAAGCAACCGGGCCTCCGCCGAACAGGGCAAGCCAAGCGCGGCAGCCGGCAAAGGCCGGTGGTCCGGACGACAGTCCAACGGGCGGGCGTCACAGTGATACCGAACCCGGCAAAATGCAACCGAGGTGTGGAAGCGCTTACCAGAGGACACAAGCCGGTGTTTGTCACCAAGCGGCGGCCCCGCGGACCTCCGGGACGGCGGCGGATGGCGGTGGCCTGCCGTCGTGATTGCCTCCCGCCGCCCTGGAACATGGACCCCAGGATGTTGGAAGTCCGGTCATCGCTGCCGGAGGGTCGGTTTCCAGACGGTGAGAATTCTCACCGTTATGCCCAGAGGGGAACAACGGTGAGAATTCTCACCGTCGGCCGTCACTCCGGATCGCCGTCCAAGATAGCGTCGATGCTGCTGCGCAACGCGCGCAGAACCTCGCGGTCCACGCCGTCCAGCCGCTTCGGCTTTTCCTGGAACGCCTGCAGGGCGTCCCGTGTCCGCAGGATGTTGCGGGACACGCGCAGGCTGAAGGCGCTCAGCACGGCCTCCGGCTCATCCTCCCGGCGGGGCGGCCGCGCGCCCGGCGCGGCGCCATCCCCGGCCCGGGGCGGGGCGGCGGCGGGCAGGGGATCGTTGACCAGCGTGTCCCACAGGCGAAGCTGCGCCCCCGGATCGTCGAGGGCGGCGACCTGGTACAGCTTGTAGCGCGCGAGCTTCCTGGGGGCGGTTTCATACCGCTCGCGCACCGCAGCGGACACTTTCGTCAGGGCGATGGTCCGGGTGATCTCGGCACGGTCGCGTCCCATGATCTGGCCGAGATCGGCGTGGGAGTAGCCGTGTTTCTCCACCAGGGCCACGAAGGCGTCCGCTTCTTCGAACGGTGTCAGCTCGGCGCGCAGCACGTTTTCCACCACCGCCACCTCGGCGGTGTCGATGCCGTCCGGCACCAGGATGCAGGGGACCGTCTGCTGGCCGAGGGCGCGGACCGCGCGCAGGCGCCGCTCCCCGAAGACGAGCTGGAAGCGGCTCGGCCCCAGCTCCCGCACCCCGATCGGCTGCTGCAGGCCGTGCTTGCGGATGGAATCGGTCAGCGCGGCGAGGTCCGCCTCGTCGAAGCGGCGGCGCGGCTGGTCGGGATTGGCCTCGATCCACTCCACGTCGGGGTAGACGAGCCTCACGCCCTGCTCCGGTTCCGCGAAGACGGCGAGCGCGCCGCGGCTCATGGCGTTCAGCCGGGCGAGGTTTCCGGTTCCGAGCTTACGCGACATGGGCCACCTCCACACGCTTGTGCCGTTCCGCGGCGATGGCGTCGGCAAGCGCCCGGTAGGAGGACGCCCCCGGCGCGTCGGGCACCGCCTCCAGGGCGGCGCGTCCGGCAAGGGCGGCGTCGCCATAGATGGTCGCCCGCGGCACCGGCGGGAAGATGCGCAGCGTGCCACCCAGCGCGCTGTGAAGCTGCTCCAGGGTCACCTGGTGCTGGTTCAGGCGGGCGTTGTGCATGGTCGGCAGGATGCCCAGGACGGCGAGGCTGGGATGGCAGCGCCGCTTCAACTTGTTGATCGTCTTCAGCAGATGGTTCACGCCGATGGAGGACAGATACTCGGTCTGGCAGGGGATCACGATGACGTCCGACGCGACCAGGCCGTTGGCCGTGCACTGGCCCAGGTTCGGCGGGCAGTCGATGAAGATGAAATCGTAGGCGGCCCGCGCGTCCTGCAGCCGCTCCCGCAGGGCCATCGGGCCGCTGGGGTCGGCGGTCAGTTCCACCTCGACCGACGCCAGCTCGATGCTCGACGGGGCGATCTCCAGCCCGATGTCGCCCACCGGAACCACGATGTCCTCGACGGCGACCTCTTCGCGCAGCACATGGGCGAGCGACTTGCGCCGGCCCTCCTCGTACTCGATCAGGTCGATGCCGAGATGCGCCGTGGCGTTGGCCTGCGGGTCGGCGTCGATGATCAGCACGCGGTAGCCCTCGCGCGCCAGGATGCTGGCGGTGTTGACCGTGCAGGTGGTCTTGCCGACCCCGCCCTTCTGGTTGGCGAGGCAGACGACCAGCGCCGGGCCGTGCTTGCCGTCCACCACCGTCGTCTCCTTCAGCAGGAAGCGGACCACCGCGTCGGGGATCTTCTCGCTGTTGCTTTCCCACCGGGAGATCTTGGAGCGGTCGTAGCGCCGTTCCAGCCGTTCGTTCAGCCAGGCCGCGAAATCCGGCTGTGAGAGTTTGCGCTCCTCCCGCAGGAGCCTCATGTCTTCGCCACGCACGTCAACCTCCACAGCGAATGCGCTTGCCGTGTTCAACCGATACGACGGAGCCCCGAATTGGTCAAGGTTGACGGTCACTCCTGTTGCATCAACAGCCGGCATCAACAGGAAAAAGCCGGCCCGGGGGAGAGCGTCCCCCGGGCCGGCGCGTTTGGAACCGCCTCGCCTTACAGATTGCCTCGCCTTACAGATTGATAAAGGCGACGTAGTTCTGGCCGTCCACCGAACCGGTGGTCATGCTCATCGCGCCCACGGCCTTGCCGGTGAAGGTCATGCTGGCGTCGATGGTGCCGTTGCCGTCGATGTCGCAGTGGACCGTGGCGCCCTTGTAGCCCTCGGCACCGCCCATCTCTTCCCAGGACAGCTTGGAGACACCCTCCTGATACCCCCACAGGGTGGACCACTCGCCCTGCTCCAGATCGGTGACGGTGGACCAGGTCGTCGCGCCGCCGCGGCCATCGACGAAGAAGGTGTCCTTGCCCGAGCCGCCGATCAGCCAGTTGGAGCCGGCACCGCCGTCCAGCACGTCGTCGCCCGCCCCGCCCCAGGCCGCATCGTCGCCGCCCAGCAGGTTGAGGAAATCGTTGCCGTCGGAACCGCCCAGCACCTCGCCGCGGTCGTCGCCCAGGAAGCTCCACTGCAGACCCGAGAACGGACCGTCGTAGGCGTAGGCCTTCACGTCCTCCGTCACGCCGTCCACCGTGCGCTGCATCGACGCGAAGGGACGGTCGTCCACCGGCGGCTCGGTGCCGGTCGGCGGGGTGGTGGTCGGCGGTTCGGTCGTCGGAGGCGTGGTGGTCGGCGGCTCCGTCGTCGGGGGCGTCGTGGTGGGAGGTTCGGTGGTCGGGGGCTCCGTGGTCGGCGGCGTGGTGGGGGCGTCCACCAGCGTGACGGTGCTTCCGCTGACCTGGAACTGACCGGCGGTGAAGCTGCCGGCGAAGCGCAGGGTGACGTCGGCACCCGCCGTGGCATCGGTGCCGATGTGCAGCAGGGTGACGCCGTCCACCGTCTCCGCCTGGACCTGCCCGGCGGTGAGCTGGCTGCCGTTGCCGGCGGTGGCGGTCCCGGACATCGCCGTGCCGGTGACGGTGAAGGCGTCGCCCACCATGGCGCCGGTGATGCCGCTGGTGAAACCGTTGGCCTGGGCCATGGTCATCGTCACCGCGTGGCGGACGCTGCCGACCAGGTCGAGATTTTCCACGCTGGTCAGGGTCATGCCGGAGAGGTCGATCTGCGGCGTCGCCGTGGTGATCTTGCCTTCCGGATCGGTCACGTCGTCGGAGCTGATGCGCAGCGTGTCGGTGCCGGTGCCGCCGTCGTAGGAGACCGTGCCGGCGTCGCCCTGGGCGGCGATGATGAAGGTGTCGTTGCCGGCCCCGCCCTGGATGACGTCGGCCTCGTCCATGGTGCCGTGTTCACCGCTGTAGAAGACGTCGTCGCCGTCGCCGCCGATCATGGTGTCGGCGTCCCAGTCGCCGATCAGCGTGTCGTTGCCGGCACCGCCCATGAGGCTGTCCTTGCCGCCACCGCCGACCAGCAGGTCATCGCCGTCGTCGCCGTAGAGCATGTCGTCGTCGGCGCGCCCGAAGATCTGGTCGTTGCCGGCGCCGCCATGGACGGTGTCGTTGCCGTTGCCGCTCTCCAGCGTGTCGTTCCCGGCGCCGCCGGTCACCGAATCGGCGCCGTCATGGGCCCAGAACCACACGGGGTCGTTGCCGGCCACCATGGTGTCGTCGAAGTTGCTGCCGACCCAGCGCTCGATGTCGATGAAGGTGTCGCCCGCGGCGTCACCCGTGCTGTTCCCCGGAGTCAGCAGGTCGAGCACGAGGCCCGTGGTGGCGGTCTCGTAGGACGCCTCGTCGAAACCGGTACCGCCATTCAGCACGTCGGCACCGGCCCCGCCGATCAGCGTGTCGTTGCCGCCACCGCCGATCAGCGTGTCGTTGCCGGCGCCGCCCTCGATGACGTCGGGCTCATCGTCGCTGGTCAGCAGGTCGGGACCCGCCGTCGTGGTGCCGGTGACGGCCAGCACATGGGACCAGCCTTCGGTGCCCGCGAAGGGGGAGGGGGTGACGACGGGCGCGGTGCTGCGGTCGAGCGTCCAGGACGCGCCCAGCGCATCCGGGCCGACCGGCCCCGACGAGGCGGCGACCACCGCACCGGTGGCGGCGGCCAGACGGTCGAGCAGGAGGCGGCCCGCCTCGCCCGCACCGGCGTGGCAGGCGTGGATGTGGATCTCGGTGCCGCGCGCGTCCGGCCAGGAGCGGTCGAGCAGCGACCCGGCGTCCAGCGGGCTGGAGCCGATCAGGACCCGCCCCGGCTCGCCATGGGCGACCAGATGCAGGATGGACGGACGGGCGGCGAGAGCGGCAGCCAGCACGGCATGGCCATCGTCGGCGGCGGAGACGAGTGTGACCTGGACGTCGGAACGGCGGCGGCTGAGCAGCCCGTCGAGATCCTCAAGTCCAGCGTCCGCGATGATGACTTCGGTCAAGGGAGACTCTCCGTGGATTTTGTTGTGATCGCTGGGGCGCCCGGTCGCATCGTTCACGGATACGGGGTAGCGCGACACCCATTCACATGCGCCTTCGGAGAGGCATCCTGCAATTGCCCAAGAAGAAATAACACATCGTCATCACGGGAACTTAATTAGTGCGTTATCTTACTTGATAACGGAAAACTCTTTACTCATATGATCGGTCAAAGTCCTATGAGAACTGAATATAAACTTTCCCCATCAAGGGGTGATTGAGGAAAATATGGCGACCGCGCCCTGAAATTTCGGGGCAGGCCTTGCCCAAAAGGGCTAACCTTATTCGTCCTGACAACCGAACCGGGCCGCCAGAGCAGGCCGCAGGGCGCAAAAAAGCCGGCCCGGAGCGGACTCCGGGCCGGCGCTTTGCGGGCCGTTTCAGATCACGGCGTTTTGAACCGCGTGATCCGCGGTCACAGGTTGATGAACGCGATGTAGCTCTGGTCACCCACCGAGCCGGTGGTCATGCTCATCGCACCCACCGACTTGCCGGTGAAGGTCATGCTGGCGTCGATGGTGCCGTTGCCGTCGATGTCGCAGCGGACCGTGGCGCCCTTGTAGCCCTCGGCACCGCCCATCTCCTCCCAGGACAGCTTGGAGACGCCCTCCTTGTAGCCCCACAGGGTGGACCACTCGCCCTGCTCCAGATCGGTGACGGTGGACCAGGTGATCTGGCCGCCGCGGGCGTCGACGAAGAAGGTGTCCTTACCCGCACCGCCGATCAGCCAGTTGGAGCCGGCACCGCCGTCCAGCACGTCGTCGCCGCCGCCGCCCGCCGCCGCGTCGTCACCGCCCAGCAGGTTGAGGAAGTCGTTGCCGTCGGAGCCGCCCAGCACCTCGCCGCGGTCGTCGCCCAGGAAGCTCCACTGCAGGCCAGAGACCGGACCGTCGTAGGCGTAGGCCTTCACGTCCTCCGTCACGCCCCCCACCGTGCGCTGCATCGGCGCGAAAGGACGGTTGTCCACCGGCGGCTCGGTACCGGTCGGCGGGGTGGTGGTCGGCGGTTCGGTCGTCGGAGGAGTCGTGGTCGGCGGCTCCGTGCTCGGCGTCGAGGGCGTCCCGCTCAGGGTGATCCCGCTGCCGCTGACCTGGAACTGGTCCGCCGTGAAGCCCCCGGCGAAGCGCAGGGTGACGTCGGCGCCCGCCGTGGCGTCGGTGCCGATGTGCAGCAGGGTGACGCCGTTCACCGTCTCCGCCTGGACCTGCCCGGCGGTGAGCTGGCTGCCGTTGCCGGCGGTGACCGTCCCGGACAGCGCCGTGCCGGTGATGGTGAAGACGTCGCCGCCGGTGGCGCCAGTGATGCCGCTGGTGAAGCCGTTGGCCTGGGCCATGGTCATCGTCACCGTGTGGCGGACGCTGCCGACCAGTTCCAGCCTCTCCACGCTGGTCAGGGTCATCCCGGAGATGTCGATCTGTGGCGTCGCCGTGGTGATCTTGTTTTCCGGATCGGCGACGTTGTCGGAGCTGATGCGCAGCGTGTCGGTGCCGTCGCCGCCGTCGTAGGAGACCGTGCCGGCGTCGCTCTGCGCGGCGATGATGAAGGTGTCGTTGCCGGCCCCGCCCTGGATGATGTCGGCCTCGGGCAGCGGATCGTGCGCGCCGCTGTAGAAGACGTCGTCGCCGTCGCCGCCGATCATGGTGTCGACGCCCCAGTCGCCGATCAGCGTGTCGTTGCCGGTGCCGCCGTCGAGCATGTCGTTGCCGCCGCCGCCGGCCAGCAGGTCGTTGCCGGCCTCGCCGTACAGCATGTCGTCGTCGGCCCGACCGAAGGCCCGGTCGTCGCCGCCGCCGCCGTAGATCGTGTCGTTGCCGATGCCGCTTTCCATCGTGTCGTTGCCGGCGCCGCCGATCTCGAGATCGTTGCCGCCATGGCCCCAGAACCAGACGCCGTTGTCGTTGCCGATCAGCTGGTCGTCGAACTCGCTGCCGATCCAGCGCTCGATGTTGGTGAAGGTGTCGCCCGCGGCGTCGCCCGTGCTGTTCGCCGGGTTGCGCAGGTCCAGGATGATCCCTGCGGTCGAGTTCGCGTAGGTGACCTCGTCGAAGCCGTCGCCGCCGTCGAACACGTCGGCACCGGCGCCGCCCTCCATGGTGTCGTGCCCGATGCCGCCGATCAGCGTGTCGTTGCCGTCGCCACCGTACATCAGGTCGTTGCCCTGGCCGCCGTCCATGCTGTCGTCGCCGGCGCCGCCGTACATGGTGTCGGCGTCGCCCTCGCCGAACAGGGTGTCGTTGCCGGCGCCGCCGTCGAGCATGTCGTTGCCCCAGCCGCCGTAGATCAGATCGTTGCCGTCCTCGCCATAGAGCACGTCGTTGTCGGCGCGGCTGTAGATCTGGTCGTCACCGGCGCCGCCATAGACGGTGTCGTTGCCGTCGCCGCTCTCCATCGTGTCGTTGCCGGCCCCGCCGATCTCCACGTCGTCGCCCGCATGGCCCCAGAACCACACGGGGTCGTTTCCGGCCACCATCGTGTCGGCGAAGTTGGAGCCGATCCAGCGCTCGATGCCGGTGAAGGTGTCGCCCGCGGCATCGCCGGTGCTGTTCGCCGGGTTGCCGATGTCGATGACCATGCCGGCGGTGGCGTTCTCGTAGGTGACGACGTCGAAGCCGTCGCCGCCATCGAACACATCGGCCCCGGCGCCGCCGTCCATCGTGTCGTGCCCGATGCCGCCGATCAGCGTGTCGTTGCCGCCGTTGCCGATCAGGATGTCGTTGCCGGCCCCGCCGTTGATGTTGTCCGCCGCGTCATCGCTGGTCAGCGTATCGTTGCCGTCGGTCGGCGTGCCGGTCACGGCCAGCTCATGGGCCCAGCCGCGCGCACCGGCTCCCTCGACCCCGGCGAAGGGGGAGGGGGTGAAGACCGGCGCGGTGTGCACGTCGAGCTTCCAGGACGCGCCGCGCTCCGCCGGGCCGACCGGCCCCGAGGACGCGGCGACCGTGGCGCCCGTGGCGGCGGTCAAACGGTCGAGCAACAGGCGGCCCGCCTCGCCCGCACCGGCATGGCAGGCGTGGATGTGGATCTCGGTGCCGCGCGCGTCCGGCCAGGAACGGTCGAGCAGCGACCGCGCGTCCAGCGGGCTGGAGCCGATCAGCACCCGCCCCGGCTCGCCATGGGCGACGAGATGCAGGACGGACGGGCGCGCGGCGAGGGCCGCGGCCAGCACGGCATGGCCATCGTCGGTGGCGGAGACGAGCGTGACCTGAACGCCGGGACGGCGGTGGCTGAGCAGTCCGTCGAGATCCTCAAGGCCAGCGTCCGCGATGATGACTTCGGTCAAGGGAGACTCTCCGTGGATTTTGTTGTGATCGTTGGGATGCCAGATCGCCTCCTTCGCGGACATTGGGAAGGTGGCGACATCCTATGACATGAATTTTCATGGCGTATTCCTGCAATCCTCTAAGAAGAAATAATCCAAGCTCCTCCGTATTACCGTGACGCGCCAAAAGACAGGCACGGCCAAAGTGAGTTCGTCAGTCGCATATTTCTGATTTTATTGGAGACACCCAGATAATCCGGAACCTCCGGAAGAGGGGCGCGAGGGGCTAGCGCTCTTCCTACACCGCATTTTCGAAGGGAGAGGGGGCGCGGGCGCCCATCATGCGGATGCGTCCACCCCCCTTTCGCGTTACGCCCACCCTCCTTCGACGCTCCGGTCGTCGCACCGCCTTCCGACATGGGGGCAGCTTTGGGACAGGCGGAGCGGGGGGGGGGGTTCCCGTGCCGCTTTTCCCTGTCCGCGGAGGAAACGGCACGGCGCGGGGCGCTACGGCCTTGTGCGGCACAGCCCGTCTGGCGTTTCTATGGTCATGCGCGGTGAAGCAGGCGCAGCGGAGCGGAGAGGAACGCGATGGAGCGGGTGGACTGCGTCGTGGTGGGGGCCGGAGTGATCGGGCTGGCGGTCGCCCGGCGGCTGGCGCGCGCCGGCCGGGACGTGGTGATTCTGGAAGCCGCCGAGGCCATCGGCACGGGCACCAGTTCGCGCAATTCCGAGGTCATCCACGCCGGACTCTATTACCCCACGGGAAGCGTCCGGGCGCGGCTGTGCGTGGCCGGGCGCGACGCGCTGTACGCCTTCTGCGCCGCGCATGGCGTCGCGCACCAGCGCATCGGCAAGCTGATCGTCGCCACCGAGGAAGCCCAGCTGCCTCGCTTGGCGGCCATCCAGGCGCAGGCCGCGGCCAACGGGGTAAACGATCTGCGCGCGCTTTCCGCCGCCGAGGCGGCCGCGCTGGAACCGAACCTGCGCTGCGTCGGCGCCCTGCTGTCGCCCTCCACCGGCATCATCGACAGCCACGGGCTGATGCTGGCCCTTCAGGGCGACGCGGAGGACTCCGGCGCCATGCTCGCCTTGCGGAGCCCGCTGGAGCGCGGCCACCGCACCGCCGACGGCTTCGAACTGGCGGTCGGCGGTGCGGAGCCGGTGCGCATCGCCTGCACCACCCTGGTCAACGCCGCCGGGCTGGGCGCCTGGACCGTGGCACGGAGCCTGGAGGGGTTTCCCGCGGATCGGATCCCCCCGCGCGTTCTGGCCAAAGGCAACTATTACGCCCTGACCCGGGGGCGCTCCCCCTTTTCACGGCTGGTCTACCCGGTCCCGGTGGAGGGCGGCCTGGGCGTCCACCTGACGCTCGACCTCGCCGGACAGGCCCGCTTCGGCCCCGACGTGGAATGGCTGGTGCCGGAGGATTACGACCGCATCGACTACGCGGTGGATCCTCGGCGCGCCGAGAGCTTCTACGGCGAGGTCCGGCGCTACTGGCCGGGCCTGCCCGACGGCGCCCTCGTGCCGGCCTACGCCGGTGTCCGTCCGAAGCTGGGCGGCCCCGGCCAGCCGCAGGCCGATTTCCTGATCCTGGGGCCGGAAGCGCACGGCATCCCCGGCCTCGTCACCCTGTTCGGCATCGAATCACCGGGTCTGACCTCCTGCCTCGCCATCGCCGACGAGGTGGCGGCGCGGCTGGCCTGAGACTCGTGGGCGGCCATGGGCAACAGGACGCGGATGCGTTACCCCGCCCCCTGCGCGGTCCCCTTGCGGGCGAAGCTGAAATGCTTGTGGCCGATGTAGCTTGAGAACACCGGGACGACGACGCCGATCAGATGCGCCACGTCCTCGGGATGGAAGGTGAAGCCGACGGCAGGGAACAGATATTCGGCGAGCCCGACCGAAATCAGCCAGACCTGGGCGGCCGCCACCATGTTGACCAAGGCGAAGCGCCCATACTCGTCGGCCCAACTCCGGCCGGAACTCTGGAAGACGAACAGGCGCGACAGGAGCCAGGCCGTGGTCATGCCGCACAGGTAGGCGACAACGACCGCCCAGCGGTAGCTCATCGTCGACATCAGGAGATAGCGGGACACCACGTTCACACCGGCGGCGATGCCGCCGGTCACCAGGAAGCGGACGAATTGGCTTTCCCGCAGCCGCCGGATCACGACACACGCTCCGCCATCTCCTTGGCGATGCGCACGCTCTCGGCGATGCCGCGGTCCTCCGGATAGTAGGAGGAGGTGTCGGCGATCTGCAGCCCGCCGATCGGCGTGACCACCGGCGGCACCATGTCCAGGAAGCCCGGCGGGCAGACCGGCTGGGCATATTTCAGCCGACCGACCGCCGAGGCCGCAAGGTCGGCATCGCCCAGGTCGGGGTTGACCATCTTCAGGTAGCCGAAGGACTCGTCGATGAAGGCTTGGTCCGGCTGGGCGAACTTCGCATTGTCCTGCGGCATGTAGTAGGGCACGAAGACCACATGGTCCTTGCCCAGCGGCCGCAGGTTCGAGAATTCGATGATGCCGGGAATCGCCATCCGGTCGTCGTTGGTGTTGAGCCAGAAGTTGCGGGTGACCGGCTTCTTCAGCTTGTGGACGACGCAGACGACGCCGATGTTGCGCAGGGCGGCGTAGCGCTCCTTCAACGCGCCGGGCAGGCCCGGGATCATCGCGGGAATCAGCGGCATCGGCACCGTGCTGATGACGGCGCCGAAGGGCCGCCGCTCGCCGCCGGCGATGATGCCGGTGACCTTGCCGTCCTCCACCTGGATCTCGCTGGTCGGGCAGGACAGGTGGATGCGCCCGCCCATCGCCTCGATGCGCTCGACCAGCCGCCGGACCAGGGTTTCCGACCCGCCCTCGATGTAGCCCAGCTCTTCCTGGAACACGCTCCGGCGCGAGGTGCCGACGCGCTTGATGCGGGTCCAGATCCAGGCCGCCGAGATGTCGTGGCTGAGCTCGTAGAACTTCAGCGTGAACAGCTTCTCCCACAGCACCGTCCAGGCGCGCTCGCCGCCCCAGGCGCGCACCCAGTCGTCGGCGTGCACCCGGTCGAGCGGACGCCAGTCCGTCCGCTTGGTGGACAGGAACATCTGCGCGCCGTAGCGCAGCTTGGTGAGAAGATCCAGATGCGGGAAGCGCAGCAGCGACAGCGGATCGCCCCAGGGGTGCAGCCGGCCCTGGTAGAAATAACCCATATGGGTCGGCCGCCAGCGGACCGCGTCGGCGATCCCCAGCTCCTCCATCAGCGCGAAGGTCGGCGCATCCGCCTTGCACAGGAAATGGTAGAAGCGCTCGATCGACAGGCCGTCGAAATCGAAATGCGCCGCCATTCCGCCCGGACGGTCGTCGGCCTCGAACACCTCCACCCGGTGCCCGGCCTTCAGAAGATGGTAGGCGGCGGCCAGCCCCATGGCGCCGGCGCCGATCACGGCCACATCGGTCATCGCGCAAACACTCCCTTGGATTGCAGTCCGCTTCAGAATTCGAGGACCACGTCGGCGTATTCGCCGGGACCGTAGGTCTTGCGCACCGCCTCTTCGAAGGGAGTCGGCGGGACCTTGAAGATGTCCCACCAGGGGATCAGCTCGAAATCGTCGGGCGTCGACAGCGCCTTCAGCTGCTTCGTCGTGAAGGGCGGATTCTTGTCGACCACCGCGTAGGTCTTCAGCAGAAGCCAGAACAGGCCGTAGGGGATGGTCAGGACCCTCGCCCGGGCGCCGGTCGTGCGCTTGATGGTGCGGATGATGTCGATGTAGTCGATCTTCTCGCGCCCGGTGATGTTGTAGGCGCCGCCGTTCGGCCGCGTCTGCAGGCAGGACAGGATGATCCGGCAGAAGTCCATGACGTAGAGCGGCTGGCGCATGTAGCGCCCGTGGCCGGGGATCGGGAACACCGGCATCCGCTTCATGAAGCGCGACAGCCATCCCAGATGCTTGCGGTCGAACCAGCCGAACATCAGCGTCGGGCGGAGCACGCAGTGGGCGATCCCGCTCTCCACCACCAGCTTCTCCTGCGCCTTCTTCGTCTCGGTGTACCAGTCGCGCGCCAGGGAGTTGACCACCGAGGAGCTGATGTGCGCGATGTAGGGCACCTCGTGCCGGCGGCAGGCGGCGAGCGCCCGCTCCGTCGAGACGATGTTGTTGCGGTTGAACTCCGCCTCGATCTCGCCGCCGATCTGGGCCTGCAGCATGACCACCGCCGCGGCCCCCGCGACGCAGTCCTCCCACGGGCCGGCCTCGGCCATGTCGGCCTCGATCAGCGTCACGTCGGGGTGCAGCCGGCGCAGGATGGCGCTGTTGGCGGGATGCTTGTCCACCACCACGAGGTTGGTGAAGCCCTGCTCCTTCAGCAGCACCACGAGATTCTGGCCGACCAGGCCGGCGCCGCCGAACAGGACCAGCTTGTCGTCCGGCTTCACGAGGGAGGTGTTCGGCACGCTGTTGGACATGGTGGAGGTGGCCCTCAAAGCCGAGTTCGTTGGAAGATCGCATCCGGCACGTGGCGGATGACCAGCATGATCCAGCGCCAGAACCACGGGGTGTAGAGCACCGCCGGGCCGCGGTTCAAGGCCTTATGGATGTCGCGCGCCACGCGGTCGGGCGTGGCCCACAGGGGGCCGCCCTTGGGCAGGGCGGCGGTCATCGGGGTGTCGACGAACCCGGGCTCGACCAGGGTCACCGCGACGCCCTTCGGCCCCATGCGGTGGCGCAGCCCTTCGACGAAGACGCGCAGGCCGCCCTTCGCGCTGCCGTAGACGTAGTTGCTCTGCCGCCCGCGGTCGCCGGCCACCGAGCCGATGACGGCGATGGCCCCGCGGTGCTGGACCTCCATCGCGTTGGCGAGGTGGGTGAGGATCGAGGCGGGGCTGAGGAAATTGCCGGCGATCTCCGACAGGGCCAGGGCGGAATCGGCCTCGCAGGCCCGCTGGTCCGACAGCGTGCCGTGGGCGATCAGGGCGGCGTCGATGCCGCCCAGGCTGGCCCAGGCGCGCTCCACCAGGCCCTTGTGCAGCGCCGGGTCGGCGAGGTCGGCCACGGCCGTCTCCACCGCCTCGGCCCCGCGGGCCTGCAGGTCGCGGCGCACCGCCTCCAGCTTCTCGGGGTTGCGGCCGACCAGGAACAACCGGGCGCCTTCGGCCGCGAAGAGACGCGCGGTGGCCTCGGCGATGGCCGAGGTCGCGCCGAAGATCAGGACACGCTTCATGATGTGGGTTCTTCCTTGTTCGCTCCCGATCCGGCCGCCGCGCCATCGACCCGCCGCCAGAAGCCGGAGGAGAAGCGTGGGTCGACGTGCCGCGCGAATTCGTCCAGCCGCGGGTAGCCGCGCCGGAAGGCGCCGGACGAGACGGCCCCGTCCTTGGCCGGGTAGACACGCCCGCCCGCCTCGCCGGCGATGCGCTCCAGGCGGTCGAGCAGGCTGTGCGTGCGCGGCCCGTTGTTGGGCAGGTCGAGCGCCAGCGTCGCTCCCGGCATGGGGAAGGACATCAGGCCGGGCGAGGGCCGGCCGCCCAGCGTCTTGAGCACCGCCAGGAAGGAGGCCTCTCCCGCGGCGGCGATGGTGCGCATCAGCTCGCGCACGGCGTCCCGCGCCGTCGCCTTGGGAACGGCGCACTGGAATTGGTAGAAGCCGCGCCGGCCGTACATGCGGTTCCACTGGCCGATCGCGTCGAGCGGGTAGAACACCGGATCCCAGGGCAGGACGCGCGCGACCGGCCGCGGCGGCGCCTTGCGCCAGTAGAGCGCGTTGAAGGCAGAGACGGACAGGTGGTTGAGCGCGAGGTTGGGCAGCTCGACCGGCATGGAGAAGCGCGGCTCGAAGGCCGCCGCCCTGGCCGGGCTGCCCGCCGGGCCGTCCGCGGTGTGGCGGGACCGCGAGAAGATGCCGCGGCCGAGCTGGGGGCCGCGCGCCAGGCAATCGATCCAGGCGACCGTGTACTCCCAGTCGGCGACCGACTCCTCCGCCAGATCATGGAAGGCGTCCAGATCGCTGTAGCGGATGTCCTCGCTCTCCAGCCACGGCCCCGGCACCGGCTTCAGCTGGATGCGCGCCGACAGGATCACCCCGGTCAGGCCGATCCCGCCGATGGTCGCGGCGAACAGCGCCGCGTTCTCGTCGGGCGCGCAACGGAGCAGGGCGCCGTCGGAACGCAGCAGTTCCAGCGACAGCACATGGTTGCCGAAGCACCCCGCGCTGTGGTGGTTCTTGCCGTGCACGTCGTTGGCGATGGCGCCGCCGACGGTGACGAACTTGGTCCCCGGGGTGACCGGCAGGAACCAGGAGCGCCCCGGCCGGTTGCGCCGGTCGAGCAGGCGCAGGATGTCGGCCAGGGTGACGCCGGCCTCGCACTCCAGGACGCCGGTGTCGGGATCGAAGGCGACGAAGCGGTCGAGCCCGCGCATGTCGATCAGGCAATGGCCGGGATTGAGGCCGCTGTCCCCGTAGGAACGCCCCATGCCGCAGGCAAGCAGCGTCTCGCCCGGCGGGAGCGCCGTCAGGGCGGCGGCGGCCTCCGCCCGGCCGCCCGGCCGCGCCACCCGGTGCGGGGCGCGGACGATGCGTCCCCATGACAGGGGACCGCTGCTGTCGCGGAAGGGGCCGTGGGAAGGGGAGGGGGGCATCGCGGTCTCAGACGGCTCACGCAAAGTTGGCCAGCAGGATGGACACCGCGCACAGGGCGCCCAGGCACAGCGACAGGCGGTCCTTGACGGCGAAGAGCACGGGGTCGTCGTGCATCTCGCCGCGTCCGGCCAGCAGCCACGCGCGGCCCAGCCAGTAGCCGAGAATCCCGCAGATCAGCCACAGCCATTCCGGTGTGCTGTAATGCGACATCGGCGACTGCGCGTCGGTCAGGAAGATGAAGAAGATCAGGGTGGAGCAGAAGCCGCTCGCCGCCCCCATGCTCATCAGCCACGGCGCATCGCCGGTCCGGTAGCCGCGCCCGGGAATCGCCTGGACACCCTGTTCCTTCATCACCAGGCATTCGCTGTAGCGCTTGATGCAGGCGAGGCTGAGGAAGAAGAACATCGAGAAGGCCAGCAGCCACGGCGACATCGCGGTCCCCACCGCGGCGATGCCGGCCACGATGCGCAAGGTGAAGAGCAGCGCCAGCACCAGCATGTCGAGGATCGGCTTGCGCTTCAGCCACAGCGAGTAGGCCAGCGTGATGACGAGGTAGGCTCCGGCCGCAGCGGCGAAGGCGGAGGGCAGCGGCAGCAGAAGCGCGCCCACCACCACCGCGATGACGGGAATGGCGAGCAGCCCATGCAGCGTCGGCAGTTCGCCCGAGGCCAACGGACGGTTGCGCTTCGACCGGTGCTGGCGATCCGCCGCCAGATCCAGCAGATCGTTGACCAGATAGGAGCCGGACGCGAGCAGCCCGAACACCACGAAGGCGAGCAGGACCAGAGCCACGTCATGCAGGCTGAAGATGCGCCCGGACAGCAGGAGCGGGACGAACAGCAGGGTGTTCTTGGCCCACTGATGCAGGCGCAGCGCCCGCATCCAGGTCTTCAGGCCCGCCCGCGGAACGTCGAAGGCCGTCGCGACCGTCACCGACGGCGACAGGAGACGGCCCAGCGCCGCGGTGCGCCCGACCAGAACGGCCGAGCGGCAACGCTCCCAGATGACGATGTCGTGCTTGCCGTCCCCCGCATAGGTGAAGCGCGGGCCGAACAGCCGCTCGATGGCGACGAGCTTGGCGGAACCGGCGAGGTTGGTCGTGCCGTCGCTGCCGGCCACCACATCGAACAGGCCCGCGCAGCGCGCGGCGACGCTCTGGACGAGCCGTTCGTCGGAGGCCGAGATCAGGGCAAGCCGGCGGCCCTTCCTGCGCTCTTCCCAAAGCCACGCCAGAAGCTCCTCGTGGATGGGCAGGCTGGCGATGTCGGGCTGCACCCGGCGCGCGATCTCGCGCTTCATCACCGCCTTGCCGGCGAGGAGCCAGAAGGGCAGCAGGAAAACGCACCATGGACGGTGCCGCAGAAGCAGGATGACGCTTTCGTAGAGAAGATCGGTGCGCAGGAGCGTGCCGTCGACGTCGACGACGAGCGGCGGAGCCTCCTCCTGCGGCGATCGGTGCGTATCCGCCATCTCACCGGCGTCGGAACGGGTGGACATCACCACAGACAGGGCCGTGATCCTTTTTGGAGCGCATTGGGAGAAAAGGGTGCGAAATCCCGGTGAAAGTCGCAAAAACAACCCGCGATGTCAAAGCGCCCCGCGTGACGGTTCGGAGTCATTCGTCCGACGGGTCCAGCCGGACGCGCCGGGCGGCGGCGGGAACGGCCGCCCGGATCACCGGGGCCTCGTCCTCCATCCGGCTGCGGTACAGCGCCTCGGCCTCGTCCGGCGCCATGCCGCGCCGCGCGTATTCGCGCAGGATGCGCCGGTGGCGGACCTCCTCGTCCGCTTCGACGGCCAGGGCGTGGACCCGCCGTCCGGTGCCGGACAGCGCTTCGGTCAGCGCGTCCGTCAGCGACAAGGCGGCCACGCCCTCCACCACCAGCACCGCGCCGGCGGGGATCTCCAGGACCTCGCGGTGGCGGGCCGGGCCGCGAGCCTTCTTGTCGTAGACGGGAACCTCCAGCCGCGTTCCGCCGGGAGTCGCCACGCGCCCGGCCAAGGCGGCGGTCACCGCGGTGAGCTCGGCCATGTCGTGCCGGCCGAGAACCCCGTCCTGCCGCTCCGCCGCCGGCCGCAGCCAGCGGTCCGTGGCGACCACCGCCGCGCCGAGGCCGCGGGCGCGCAGGCTCTCCGCCAAGCCGGCCGCCAAGGTGCTCTTGCCGCCCCGGGCCAGCCCGCCCACGACGATGATGTCGCCCGCCGCGACGTCGGCGGTCAGCGCGTCGCACTGCGCCAGCAGGCGCGGGTGCCCGTCGAGGATGAAGTCCACCGCCGCCGGCAGGTCGGGGAACGCGTAGTCGGGAACCGCGCCGTGGCGGGCGTCCAGGCCGCCTTCCCCGGTTTCCACCAGAACGGCGCGCAGGCCGGCGCGGCGGGCGGTCATCATGTCCACGGTGGTGTCGCCGACCATCCAGGAGCGCGCTGGATCGACGTTCAGTTCGGCGACGGCGCGCTCGATCATGCCGGTGGCGGGCTTGCGGCAGTCGCAGGCGATCTTCAGTTCCGGCACCTCGCCCGGGAAGCCCCGGTCGGGGTGGTGCGGGCAATGATAGATGCGGTCGAGATAGGCGCCGTCCCGGCCCAGCAGGGTTTCCATCTTGTTGTGGATGGCGGTCAGGCCGGCGGCGTCGCAGTCGCCGCGCGCCAGCACCGGCTGGTTGGTCACCACGATGGCGCGGTAGTCGGAGCGGTTGAGCCGGCGGATCGCCGGGCCGACGCCGGGCAGCAGCTCGAAGCGGTCCGGGCTGGCGATGTGGCCGCCGTCGAGGTTGATGGTGCCGTCGCGGTCGAGGAACACCGCCGCCTGCGGCACGGACAGGCTGGCCCGCGCGATGCGGCCGGAGGTGAGGTCGCCGCACACCTTGTCCAGCCGGGCCGGGGTGCCGCAATCCTTGATGTATTCCGGGCTGTTGTAGGCCTGCAGCGTCAACCCGCGCTCCAGCATCGCCGGGAACAGGTCCTTGCCGAAGTCCAGCATGCCGGGCGTGCCCCGCCACGGCTCCAGCGCGGCGCGCCGCACGCAGTAGAGCGCGGCGTTGACCAGGTTCGGGTAATGGCGGTCGGGATCGTGGGGGTAGGGGTGGAAGGCGGCGATGCGCCCGTCCTCCTCCGCCTCCACCAGATCGGAATCGTGGGGATGGTCGTTGGGGTGGACGAACAGCGTCGCCGCCGCGTCGGGCCGGGCGCGGTGGAAGGCCACGAAGCGGTCGAGGTCGACCTCCAGCATGGTGTCGCCGTAGATGACCAGAAACTCGTCGGCCAGACGGTCCAGGATCGCCAGCGTCGCTCCGGCGGTGCCGCGCGGCTCGCCGTCGTCGATGCAGGCGATGTTCAGGCCCCAGTTGTCGCGGCGGGCGCAGAAATCGACGATGTGCTCCGCCGCGTGGTTGACCAGGATCAGGATGTCGTCGATGCCGTGCTGCTTGGCCAGCAGGATCTGCCGCTCCAGCAGCGGCATGCCGACGATGTCGATCAGCGGCTTGGGCAGGCCGCCCAGACGCTCGCGCAAGCGGGTTCCCTTGCCCCCCGCCAGAATGACGGCCTGCCGCATGATCTCCACTCCTTCCTGAGAACGCCTGGACTTAAAAGGACTGCTCGACGATCTGGCGCACCGCCAGCCGCATGGCGGCCTGGGAATCCAGACGGGGCGCCCAGCCCAGCGTCCGCAGCTTCTCGGTGGAGTAGGCGAACTTCGGCACGTCGCCGACCCAGCCGCGGTTGCCCTCGCCGAACTTGATGCGGGCCTGCGGGGCGGCCACCGCCACCACCTCCTCGGCGATGGAGCGCACGGTCACGCCATCGTCCTCCGGGCCGATGTTGTAGAAGGCCAGCTTCTCCGGCGCCTTGTCGCGGATGAAGATCATCGCGTCGATCAGATCGTCGCAGTGCAGATAGGCCTTCTGCTGGGTGCCGTCGCCGAACACCTCCAGCTGGTCCGGGGTGGCGCGCAGCTTGTGCACGAAGTCGTAGATCACGCCGTGGGTGGCGGGGATGCCGATGACGTTGGGGAAGCGGAACAGCAGGGCGCGGTCCAGCCAGCTTTCCACCGCGGCGCTGATGGCGACCTCGGAGGCCAGCTTCATGGCGCCGTAGTTCGAGATGGGCAGCAGCGGCCCCATGTCCTCGCGGATGCGCTCGCCCTTGAAGTCGCCATAAATGGCCGAGCTGGATGCGAAGGCCAGCGTCTTGATGCCCAGCGCCTTCATCACCTCCAGCGTGTTGAAGGTGGTCATGAAGGTGTCGCGCAGGTCGACGTTGGCGTCGGCGATGCCGGCCGGAATGTCCGAGTTGGCGGCCATGTGCCAGACCTCGGTCACCGGATCGGCGGCGTGGACGCGGGCGAGCGCCGCGCGGTAGGCGGAGAGGTCGGACAGGTCCAGCCGCTCGAAGGCGAACAGCGGGTTGCCGACCAGCCCGTCGAGGTTGCTTTCCACCCCCCGGCACAGATTGTCGAAGCCGACCACCCGGTGCCCTTCCGCCACCAGCCGGCGGGCGATGTTGGAACCGATGAAACCCGCGACGCCGGTGATGAAAATCGTCATGGCGAACCTTTATCCGGTTGGTTTGGAAAGAATCAGGACACTGTTTCCAGGGCGGTCCCGCCGGCGACCCCGCCGGCCATCCCGTCGTTCGGAACGACGTCGAGATTGACGGCCTGGCGCAGCACCTCGGCGTAGCCCACGACCATCTCGGCAAACCCCGGCTGGCCGTCCAGCACCGCACGGCTCTTGGAGGCGAGCCGACGGCGCAGCGCCCCGTTCTCCACCAGCCGGGCGGTCAGGGCGGCCAGGGCCCCGGCGTCGCCCGCCGGGTAGAACAGGGCGTTCACGTCCTCGCGCACCAGCTCGGGGATGCCGAACACCGGGGTGGTGATGATGGGCAGGCCACAGGCCATCGCCTCCACGATCACCCGCGGCGCGCTTTCGATGAGCGAGGTGCACACCGAGATGTCGGCGGCGGCGTAATACAGGAACGGATCGTCCACCGGCCCGGTGACCACCACGCGGTCGGCCACCGCCGCCGGCAGGCGGGCGATCTCCGCGGCGATGGCCTCGCCGTAGTCCGCTTCCCCGACCCGGCCGACCAGATACACGCGCAGCCGCTTCTGCACCGCCTCGG
Source organism: Azospirillum sp. UENF 211521 (assembly GCF_058780535.1). Taxonomy (NCBI): domain Bacteria; kingdom Pseudomonadati; phylum Pseudomonadota; class Alphaproteobacteria; order Rhodospirillales; family Azospirillaceae; genus Azospirillum; species Azospirillum sp. UENF 211521. The sequence continues at coordinate 79,821 of NZ_JBSNCF010000006.1, read as the reverse complement.
GCAGCTGGGCGAAGGCCTTCACCATGTCGATCTGGCCTTTGCGGTGGCAGACGGTGCCGACGATCTCGATCACCAGCTCGTCATCGCCGACCTCGAGCCGGGCACGGGCGTCGGCGTGACCCCAGCGGGAGACCTCCTCGGCCAGGCGCTGCGGCGGGATGCCGTGGCGGATGACCTGGAAGGTGCGGCGGCTGTCCAGAGCCCGCCAGCTGCGGCGCGTGGCCTCGGCCACGTAGAGCACCCGGTAGGCCTGCGCGAAGGCGCCGTAGGCGGCGGTGCGGAGCGCCGGCGGCAGATGGTCGAAATAGGTCTCCCACGGCTCGCTCTCGTGCTGGCACCACAGCGCGGGCAGCCCGGCGCGGGACGCGGCGGTGACCGCCCAGAAGGTCTGGAGCGTGTTGGCCACCACGACCTCCGCCCCGACCTCCTTCAGCCAGGCGGCGAGCGCGTCGTGCGCCCGCGCCAGGGTGGCGGCGTCGTGCACGCCCTGCAGCGGCTGGCGGGGCAGGATGTGGACGGCGATTCCCGCCGCCTCGTAGATGGCGCGCAGCGGGCCGTCGATCGGCGACAGCACATGGGCGGACACCGCCCCCCGCTCGACCAGCCCGATGGTCAGGTCCATCAGCGTGGCCGGAGCGCCCTCGTGGTTGAGGTTGTGGGTCACCATCACGGCCCGCACCGGTCCGGTCCGCCGGGTCTGCGGGCGCACCGTCGCGGGTTCGAAGCGCTCGTTCTCCAGCGACAGGTTCGGGTTGTACCAGCGGTCGTGCCAGTCGCCGTACAGGCGGCGGAAGTTCACCCGCTCCTGCGGGTCGTCCCGGAAGCCGCGCGACTTGCCCTCGAAGTGGAACAGCTCGGCGGTGGAGCAGTAGACGCAGGTCCGGTTCGCGCGCACCACCCGGTAGCTGTAGTCGACGTCGTTGTAGGCGACGGCGAAGTTCACCTCGTCGAAGCCTCCCAGCTCCTCGAACAGGGCGCGCGGGGTCAGCATGCAGGCGGCGGTGACGCCGGAATATTCCCGCGCCGTGCGCACGAAGCCCATGTAGCCCCAGTCGTGGGGCGGGTTGTTGCGGAAGGCGTGGCCGACCAGCCCCTCGTGATAGCCGTGGACGATGCCGGCGTGCTGGATGGTGCCGTCCTCGAAATACAGCCGCGCCCCCACCGCGCCGACACCCGGCATGCGGGCGTAGCCCATCATCTGCCCGAGCCAGCCCGGCGTGATGACCTTGGTGTCGTTGTTGAGGAACAGCACGTAGTCGGCCGTGCAGCGCCGCACCGCCTCGTTGTTGAGGTTGGCGAAGCTGAAGCGGCCGCCCGGGCTCGGGATGCGCTCCACGCGCACCCGCGGGTTGGCCCGCAGGGAGTCCAGATAGGCGATGGCGGCCGGATCGTCGCTCTCGTTGTCGACCACCAGCACGTCGTAGTCGCGGTAGGTGGTCTGCTCCAGGGACTCCAGGCAGGTCTTCAGGTAGCCGGTCTGGTTCTTGGTCGGGATGACGATGGTCACCGACGGGCCATGGTCGGGGAAGCGGATCTCGAACATGCCGCAGCGGGCGGCGGCGGCCCAGTCGGGATGGGTCACCCGGACGTCGGCGACGCCGCGCCGCGCCATCGCCTCCTCCACCGCGCGGCGGCCGGCCTCGATGCTGGCCGGCTTGCCGTCGGCCGACACGGCGGTCGATCCGGGCGCCGCGCGCCAGTGGTAGAGGATCTTGGGCACATGCCCGACGTGGCGGGCCCGCTCGGTGGCGCGCAGGGCGAAGTCGTAGTCCTGCGAGCCGTCGAACGGCTTGCGGAAGCCGCCCAGCTCCTGGAACAGCGAGCGGCGGACACTGAAGACGTGGCCGAAATACATGAAGGACAGCAGCAGCACCGGCGACCAGTCCGGCTTGAACTGCGGGGCGTAGCGCCGCCCCTCCATGTCGATCTTGTCGTCGTCGCTGTAGACGATGTCGGCGTCGGGGTGGTCGGCGTAATAGAGCGCCAGCTCCGCCAGGCAATCCGGGGTGATCAGGTCGTCGTGGTCGAGGAAGGCGACGATCTCCCCGCCCGCCATGGCCACGGCGGCGTTGGTCGCGGCGCTGATGCCGCCGTTCGCCGGCAGCCGGGTCACCTTGATGCGCGGGTCGCGGGCCGCCGCGGCCTCCAGCATCGGCGCCACATGAGGCGACGGGCTGCAGTCGTCGGCCAGACACAGCTCCCAGTTCTCGTAGACCTGGGCCAGCACCGAGTCCACCAGCTCCCCGAACAGGGCGGGGTCGGTGTTGTAGACGGGGGTGACCAGCGAGATCGTCGGCGTCCGCCCGGCCCGTTCGGCCAGGGCGGCGCGCAGTTCGGCGACGTCGGCCCGGCTCAGCCGGTTGACCGACATCCACGCCTCGTAAGGGGCCAGCGGCTCCGGGGCCTGCCAGACGTCCGTCCCGGCGGCCGGCTTGGGCGCACGGCCCTCGGCCTTCCCCGAGGCGAGGTAATGGAGCAGCGGGTTCACCCCGGTCCGCGCCACGTCGGGATTGCAGGCGAGGTACCAGTCGGTGTCGAAGCCGGGACCGGGATCGCGCCCCTCCGCCGCTCCGGTCTGCAGGTAATGGATCAGCGGATTGCAGCCCGCCGCCCGCACGTCGGGGTAACGGCCGAGATACCAGGCGGTGTCGAACAGCGGGTTCGGGTTGCGGCCCTCGGCCGCCCCGGACGTCGCGTAGTGCGCCCAGGGATCGGTGCCGGCGGCGCGCACGTCGGGATTGCGCTCCAGATACCAGGCGCGGTCGAACAGCGCGCCCGGATCGACCTCCGGAACGCCGTTCGGCCGGAGCTTGCCGATCAGACGGCGCAAGGCGCTGCGCGGTCCATGCCGACGCAGGTGGCCCACGGCGGCGGCGAGGCGTCCGGGAATCGCCTCCGGCCGGCTGGCCAGGGCCCGGGCGACGCGCAGGGCGGCCCGGGCGGCGAGGCAGCCCTTGCCCTTCAGCCTCCGGGCACGCGCCGTTCCCCAGCGCAGGCCGGCGGTCAGACGCCAGGAGGAGGAGGCATGGACGGCCGCCAACCGGGCCTCCAAGTCCCGGATGCGGCCGTTCAGGCGGTCGACCTCCGGGTACAGCAGGCCCAGCCGGCCGTCGCGTTCCTCCACCATGCCGGCCAGGCGATGAGCCTCCTCCTCATGGCCGGCCCGCATCCCGTCCATCGCCGCCTGCAGGCGCTCGATCTCCGCGTACAGCTCGCCCAGCCGCCGGTCGCGCGTCACGATCTCGTCGCTGAGGGCGCGCTGCTCCGCCTGGTGGGCGGACGCGGTGTCGGCGATTCCCTGGTTCAGGCGATCGACCTCGGCGTAGAGGGCGCCGAGACGGCCGTCGCGCTCCACCACCATGTCGCTGAAGCGCCGGATCTCCGCCGCCCGCTCGTCCAGCAGGCGGGCGCGCTCCTGCGACCACAGCCGGTCGAACAGGCCGGCCCCCAGCCGGGCGAAGAAACGCCGCACCGTGGCCAGCCGCTCGGGCGACGGCGCGACCTCCTCGATCAGCCAACGCAGGCCGTCCGGCATCGGCTCGCTGCCGACATAGGCGACGCCCAGGCCGTTGGAATGGTCGAAAGCGAAGGTGGGATAGCGGGCCGTCACCTCCTCCCACAGCTTCCAGACGCCGAAATCCCGTTCGCGCACGTTGATGTCGTGGAACAGCACCAGACCGCGCGTGCTCATCGTCGGCAGCCAGCTGTCGAAGTCGTGCTTGACCGCGTCGTAGGTGTGCAGGCCGTCGATGTGCAGCAGGTCGACGGAGCCTTCGGAGAAGTAGGTCAGAGCCTGGTCGAAGGTCATGCGCAGCAGGCGCGACATCCCGCCATAGAGCCGGTCGTGGTCGGCGGCGAGCGCGTTGTGGATCTCGTCGCCGTAATAGCCCGCCTGCGGGTCGCCTTCCCAGGTGTCGACGGCGTAGGCCTTGAGCGGCAGGTCGCAGGCGACCGCCGCCTGAAGGAAGGCGCAGTAGGAATTGCCGGTGTGAGTGCCCAGCTCGACCAGGCAGCCGGGCCGCACCTGCTCGATCACCCAGAAGGCGAAGGGGATATGGCCGACCCAGGGCGGCGGCCAGACCAGCCGCTGGGGTTCGGCGCAGACCACCGCGGACCGGAGGAGATGGGCGATGTCGTCGTTCAGGCTTGCCGGCATGACGGGCTTTTCCGTTGATAAGGCGGTGTCGGCGCGGGATCGTGACGGCGCGGCGGATGGATCAGGCCTTGTCGGGCGCTCCGCACGGCGCCTGCATGAATCCTGGTGGCGTTGGGGCGGCGGCGTGCTCGCTCAATCTTGCGCCTTGTCTCCGAACCGCTCTTTTGCCCCAACGGCGTTCAAGCCCCCTGGTTGCGCTGGTAGAAGATGATGGCGCTGCCCTGGCGTTCGAAGCCCATCCTGATGCGGCGCAGGGCGGGCAGGGCCGCCGCGATCGCCTCGTGCCGCTCCTTGGGCGCGTACAGCATCAGGAAACCGCCCGCGCCGGCGCCGAGGATCTTGCCGCCGGTGGCCCCGGCGGCGCGGGCCGCCGCGTACCAGTCGTCGATGTCGTCGGTGCTGATGCCCTGGGTCAGGCTTTTCTTCAGCATCCAGTTCTCGTGCAGGATCTCGCCGAAGACCGCCTCGTTGTTGCCCTGGATCTCCGCGTACAGGTCGTGGGTCAGCTGCACCATGCGGCGCAGGACCTGCTGCTTGTCCGCCTGCCGGTCCACCTGCTCCGACTGCTGGGCCAGCAGCTTCGAGGCCGAGCGGGTGATGCCGGTGTAGAACACGAGGATGCTCTCCTCGATGGTCTGCAGGGTTTCGGGCCGGCAGATCACCGGCGTGACCGCCACCCGGTCGTCGGGGTGGAACTCGATCAGGTTGAACCCGCCATAGGCGGCGGCGTACTGGTCCTGCTTGCCGATCGGCTCGCCGCAGCGGTCGATCTCGATGTGGCAGCTGTCGGCGCCCAGCGTCTCCTTCGACACGTAGCGCCCCTGGTAGGCGTTGAGCGCGTGCAGCAGCCCGACCGTGAAGGAGCTGGAGGAGCCCAGACCGGTCCCCTTGGCCGGGATGTCGGCGATGGTCGTGATCTCGATGCCGCCCGCCAGCCCCAGATGCTCCATGCACGCCCGCACGAGCTGGTGCTCGATCTGGTCGATGCTGGAGACCTCCTCAGTCCGGGAGTAGGCGATGCGGATGCCGTCGTCAAATTTGCGGTTGACGTTCACATAGATGAACTTGTCGATGCTGGTGCTGAGCACCGCGCCGCCATGACGCCGGTAAAAGCCCGGAAGGTCGCTTCCGCCTCCGACAAAGCTCATGCGCAGGGGGGTCTTGCTGATGATCATGAGGCGAAACGGTGTCTGTTCCCTGGAGGGCGGGCATTGCGTGCGGACGGCAGGACCTATACACCGACGCATCCATCCCGTAAACGTCTAGCCGGCGGGGCGCATGTTACAAAGGAGCGCCCCGGCGTCGCAAAAAAGAGCGTCGCAGAAAAGGCTGGAACGCCGCAGCGTCGGGCCCAGTGCGAAAGGCCCGGCGGTACAAAACACTAGAGCACAAATCCGTTTCTGCTCTAAATTCCGCGGCCATCGGCGGAGGGCTCGCCGGTGATTGCCGCCGCAGCAAGCGTAAGGGTGAAGTGAGAGTGATCAGCGGACAATCGAGCAAGCCCGCATCCATCGGGCCGTTGGCCATGATCCGCGATCTGTGGGCCCACCGCGTGCTGATCGGCCGGCTGGCCCGGCGCGAACTGATGGCCCGCTATCGCGGCTCGATGCTGGGCATGGTGTGGGCGATCCTGACACCGGTGATGATGCTGGCGGTCTACACCTTCGTCTTCCGCACCGTGTTCAAGGCCCGCTGGAGCACCGACGGGTCGGGGGGCGGCCACGGCGAGTTCGCGCTCCTGCTGTTCGCCGGCCTGATCCTGTTCAACGTGTTCGCCGAATCCGTCAACCGCGCGCCCGGGCTGATGCTGGAAAACGTCAGCTACATCAAGAAGGTGGTGTTTCCGCTGGAAATCCTGCCCGCCGTGGTGCTGCTGGGGGCGCTGTACAACGCCGGGATCGGCCTCGTGGTGCTGGCGCTGTTCTACGGACCGGTGTTCGGGATCCCGCCCTGGACCGTTCTGCTGACTCCGCTGGTGGTGGTGCCGCTGGCCCTGCTGACGCTGGGGGTCTCGTGGTTCCTCGCGTCGGCCGGCGTGTTCCTGCGCGACATCCGCCAGTTCATCGGGGTGGCGGTGACCATGCTCATGTTCCTCAGCCCGATCTTCTACCCGGCGTCCGCCATTCCGGAGGAGCTGCGGTCGCTGCTGGCGCTCAATCCCCTGGTGCCGATCCTGGAGCAGGCGCGCGGCCTGCTGTTCTGGGGAACGCTGCCCGATTGGGGACCGTGGCTGCTGTCGGTCGTCTTCAGCTACGCCGTCGCCTGGCTGGGCTACGCCTGGTTCGTCAAGACCCGCAAAGGCTTCGCCGATGTCGTCTGAAATCGCCATCCAGGCCGCCGGGCTCGGCAAGGCCTACGCCATCTTCAAAAAGCCCCAGGACCGCCTGAAGCAGATGCTGGCCCGTGGCCGGCGGCGCTATTACGACGAGTACTGGGCGCTGCGCGGCATCGATCTCACCGTGCACAAGGGCGAGACGATCGGCATCATCGGCCGCAACGGATCGGGCAAGTCGACCTTCCTGCAGCTGGTGTGCGGCACGCTGACCCCCACCTGCGGCACGCTGGCCGTCAACGGCCGGATCGCGGCGCTTCTGGAGTTGGGAGCCGGCTTCAACCCGGAGTTCACCGGGCGCGAGAACGTCTATCTCGCCGCCTCGGTCCTGGGGCTGAGCAACGAGCAGATCGACCAGCGCTATGACGCCATCGCCGCCTTCGCCGACATCGGCGACTTCATCAACCAGCCGGTCAAGCTCTACTCCAGCGGCATGTACGCCCGCCTGGCCTTCGCCGTCGCGGCCCATGTGGACGCGGACATCCTGATCGTCGACGAGATCCTGGCGGTCGGCGACGCGGCGTTCACCCAGAAATGCATGCGCTTCATCCACAAGTTCCGCGAGACCGGCACGCTGTTCTTCGTGTCCCACGACACCGCCCAGGTGGTCAGCCTGTGCGACCGCGCGGTGTGGCTGGACCGCGGCCAGGTGCAGGAGATCGGCCCGGCCAAGGACGTCTGCTATCGCTACATCGCGGATCTGCACAGCGAGCGCGACACCTCCAACGCCTTCCGCATCGGCGGCAACCGCGCCACCGCCCCGGTCGCGGCGGCCCCGGTCAGGGACCCGCGCAGCGAGCTGCTGAAGTCGTCCCAGCACCGCAACGAGATCGAGATCTTCGACTTCAACGACGAAAGCCCGTGGTTCGGCGCGCAGGGCGCGCGCATCGTCGGGATCAACCTGCTCAACACCCAGGGCGAGGTGTTGCCCTCGCTGGAGGGCGGGGAAGAGGTGGTGCTGAGGGTCACCTGCCAGACCCAGAAGGAGATCAACGGTCCCATCGTCGGCTTCTACGTCAAGGACAAGCTGGGCCAGAACCTGTTCGGCGACAACACCTACCTGACCTACCGCGGGCTGCCCGTCACTGTCCCCGCGGGACAGAGCTTCGCCGCCTCCTTCCGCTTCCAGCTTCCCTATCTGCCGACGGGCGACTTCGCCGTCACCGTCGCGGTGGCCGAGGGCACTCAGGACGACCACGTCCAGCACCATTGGCTGGACGACGCCATGTTCTTCCGCGTCCATTCCAGCCACCTGATCCGCGGCCTGATCGGACTGCCCATGCACGACATCGCACTGGAGGTGGACGGCGTCCGGATGCCGGGCTGGGAGGAGTGACCCACTCTCGACGCCAAAGCCCTTTGTTCCTTGAATCTATGAATTGCTTTGGATTCAAGGGCCATGCTGACAGCCATTCGGTTTTTTGACGCGGGAGTGAAGAATTGAGTCCGAACAACCCACCCAAGCATCAATACAACGGAATTCAGGTTCTCCGTTTTGTTGCCGCGTCGATGGTCACCATTTATCACAGTTTCATTTATTATGACAATCTGAGCGGAACACCCATAAAATTCCATGATTACTTCGATCCCGGACTCCTATCGCGGGGGGTCGCGATATTCTTCGTGATTTCGGGTTTCATCATGGCGATGTCGGCCGAAAGACTATCCATCGGCAAATTCCTATGGCACCGCGCTCTGCGCATTTACTTCGGATACATCGCCGCCATCGTGATCGCCGTCGCCGCCAAGACAGCGGTGTTCGGCTCGTACCCCATGCAGCTCATCTCCTTCAAATCGGTTTCCTTGCTGCCGTTTGGAGAGATCGGCTATCCCCTGGGCGTCGAATGGTCCTTGGTCTATGAAATCGCCTTCTACGCGGTGATCGCGCTTCTCATCGCACTGCGCTATCCGGCTGTGCGAATCGGCGTGATGCTGGCCTGGATGGTGGTCATCATGGCCTTCGGCGGCGAGTCCACCCATCTGTTGCCGGACGCGTCCCAAATCCTGCTTTCACAGTACAACCTGGGTTTTATTGCAGGCTACTTCTGCTGGCACCTGAAGGGAACGGGAGTCGGCCGATTCCGTGACTTCTTCATTCTCGGCATTGTTCTGCTTCTCGGGGACCTGATCATCACCTGGCCCTTGATGCGGGAACTTTTCGTCGTGGCTGGCGCATCCCTTATCGTGCTTGGCGCCTCGGACCCCCGGTTCAGCGAGCGCTTCGCTGCGGACCATCCCCTGGTGCGTTGGGGCAACGCATCTTATGGCCTTTACCTGATGCACGTGACCATCTTGGGATGTGTCTATGCCGGTTCCGGGCAGCACGGCCTCGGTATTTATCTGACCGGTCTTCTGATGGCCTTGGCGGGTGGCATCTTCTTTGGTTCTTGTGAGTTCACGCTCTACCAACGCCTGAAACGACTGATCGACGCCCGAAAAAAGCTGGTCGATGCCCCGGTGGCGGACAAGAAACCAGTGACGCTTTGAACGTCGGTGTCGCCGCGACGTAACACCGAACAATCCCAGGCCCTCACCATGCAAGACGATGTTTCACGCACCGTTGGGCATTCGAGAGCCAAATTGAATGATATGCCTTCTGGGCATATGGGTATGGTTGAAAGAAAAATGAACAAGTCATCCGAGCCTAAAATCAGCAAGATCGTGGCATCAGCCGCCCTTATTTCTATCATTTTTCTAATTTCATCGCCTTTCAGACTACAGATGCCTCAATCTGGCCTAGATCCGTCCTGGAATGCCGTAATCGCCAAAGCGGCTGTAGAGGGATGGCAATGGGGAAGAGATGTTATTTTTACTTTTGGCCCTTATGGATATCTTTACTCTCATACCTTCCAGAGCAATCTTTGGGGCTCTGTTGTTTCGATAAGCGCCGCACTCTCTATCGTATTTGGCATTGGAGCCGTCGGCCTTATTGCCAACATGAATTTCGTGCGCGCAATAATAACTAGCGCAGCATTGATCTTAGGAGCATTTGCCCTTCTCGAAGACAGCTTCTATTTTGCATTCCCTCTGTTCATTCTGACCGGATATTTTCGACTTCCTACAGCCGTCCCAACGTGGCGCCTTGTTCTGTTCACTGTTGCGGCTGGCCTGTCAGCATTGATCAAAATTTCGTTTGGTGCCTTGGCCTTGGCCATTGTCATCCTAATCGACGCCCACCGCATTTTCAGGAAAAATCCTCCTGTTTTCACGCCCGTATTCGTCTCGAGCGTTCTATTTTTCTATGTCATATCTGGACAAGATCTACACTATTTTGCTGATTTCTTGACGCTCGGATTTCAAGTAGTTTCTGGATACAGCGAAGCAATGGCAATGCCAGGTTCCACATCAGAACTGGTATCTTTCCTTGTTTTGTCAGCAATCTCATTCCTTGCCATTGTAGCCATCGAATACCGCAACGGTCGCTTGGCCGGGCGGCCGCTTGATGTTCTGGCTCTTTTGGCCGGTCTCGGTCTTTTCTGGTTTATGGTGTTCAAGGCTGGCTTTGTTCGCCATGACTTGCACAGCATGATCGCTTGGGCTGCGGCCGGTTGCGGGATTGCTCTGTACGTCGCTTCTCTCGGCAACAATACGCGGGCAGGGCTGTTGACAAGCTTCCTGCTTGGGCTGGCGCTCTTGATGTCCTTGGTGGCACCTTATCGGTATTCCACGGACCAGAATTATCCATTCGGGCCACTTCTCTATGGCCAGTTCGTCGCAAAGCCGAAGCAGTCGTTGAACGATATTGCTGCCTTCGCCTCAAACCCTTCCCATTGGATTGAGCAGAAGCAGGAAGACTACAATCGACACTTGGAGGCCCTTCGCAAAGCTGAGCCAATTCCTGTCCTGCAGGGAACGGTCGACGTTTTGCCATCCATCCAGGCTGCGGTCTTGGCAAGCGGCAATGAGTATCGTCCACGGCCGATTTTCCAGGAGTACTCGACGTACACCCCAATGCTGATTGAAGCAAACCGGCGTTTCCTGCTTGGGGATCGTGCTCCGGACAACCTCTTGTTCAGCGTCGGCTCGATTGATAATCGGCATCCCGCCTTGGCGGAGGGTCCCCTTTGGCCCGACATCCTCCAACGCTACGAACCGGTCCGTCTCGAATCGTCGATGCTGATGATGCGAAAGCGGTCCATACCTGCTCCATTGCTTCTCGCTGATGCGCACACCGTCAGCGCCGGCTTCTCCGAAAATGTTGCCCTTCCGCAGGATGCGGATGCACTGTTCATGTCTGTCGACATTGACATGACCTTGCTTGGGAAACTGCTTAAGACCGTATTTCGCGTCCCGACCGTCGACATGACGGTCACCTTGGCCGGGGGAGAGGAAAAGAAATACCGCCTTATTCCAGGCATCGCAAAATCTGGTTTCATCATATCACCACACATAGAGAACAATTTTGCGTTCGAAGCTCTTTCCGCTGGAATGCCAGAGCTTTTCCCGAACCTCAAGGTTGTTTCCATCCGTCTGGATACAGACAATTTTTTGCCCTGGGTGAAGCCGAATATTCATTTTCATTTCCAGCCGCTGCATGTCGATGGGCTGAGGCAGCCCACTTTGGCTGAAGGCGTGCGCCGGGAATTGGCCATGTACGAGACGCTGCGGACATTAGCGTCCTCGTCCTCCGTGCGGGCACCCTTTGTCGAAATCAGCGAACAGAAGCTTTTGGCGCATGCTCCCACCTCCATGTTCCTCGACGTCGCATCGGCGCAACGTGTGGACGTGGAATTCGGGATCAGAGACGTGGCTTGGCAGGCCAACACCGCGACCGATGGTGTTTGCTTCCGGATATCCATGGCCGCTCCCGACGGAGCCTCCGTAAAGGCTTGGGAGCGCTGCCTTCGTCCGACAACCGCCCTCGCGGATCGGGGCGTGCAGAGTGTCTCCATCGATGCCGAGTTGCCGGCAGGGGGGCGACTGACGTTTGAGACGGACTGCGGCGGCAATTGCTCGTGGGATTGGGCTTACTGGCAAAACGTCGCGATTGTCCCGTAACCAACTGATTTTCTTGAAGCTGGTTTCGGCACAGCCCGCTTGTGCCGAAATCAGAAACGGTCCTAGGAAAGACCAGGGTGCCCTGCAATGCCACCCATGGATGGAGCGACAGAAGGTCAGAGGACCCAGATCATGCTGAACCGGGCCTTGTTGCTCGACCGCGATGGCGTTGTGAACGTCGATCACGGTTATGTCGTGGAGCGGGAACGCTTCGTCTTCGTGGACGGTATCTTCGAGCTGGCGCGCCACGCCGTGGACCGCGGCTTCCGCGTGGTGATCGTCACCAACCAGTCCGGGATCGCCCGCGGCTATTACACGGAAGCTGCCTTCCTGGAGCTGTCGGAGTGGATGCGCGCCGCGTTCCGCGAGCATGGCGTGGAGCTGGCCGGGCTGTTCCATTGCCCGTACCACCCCAAAGGCCCGGTCGCGCGTTACACGCGGGATAGCTTCTGGCGCAAGCCCAACCCCGGCATGATCCTGGACGCGGCGCGGCGGCTGGACCTTGATCTGTCCCGGTCGGTGTTCCTGGGCGATCAGGCGACCGACATGCAGGCCGCCCTCACCGCCGGCGTCGGCCTGCGGGTGCAACTGAGCGACACGCAAGACGGCGACCAGGCGGCCTCCCTGACGATCGGCCGCCTGACGGACCTCATTCCCCGCCTGCGCTGACGCGCCGGCGCCGTTCCGCTACTCCGTCAGGCTCAGCAGGTAGCGGCCGTACTCGTTCTTCTTCAGCGGCTCGGCGAGGCGGCGCACCTGCTCGGCGTCGATCCAGCCGGAGGTGAAGGCGATCTCCTCCGGGCAGGCGATCTGCAGGCCCTGCCGGTGCTGGATGGTGCGGACGAACTCGGCCGCCTCCAGCAGGCTGTCGTGGGTGCCGGTGTCGAACCAGCCGTAGCCGCGGCCCATCTGCTCGACCGACAGGCGGCCGGCCTCCAGATAGGCGGCGTTGACCGAGGTGATTTCCAGCTCGCCGCGCGCCGAGGGCTTCACCGCTGCGGCGATGTCCAGAACGTCGTTGTCGTAGAAATACAGCCCGGTGACCGCCCATTTGGAGCGCGGGTTGACCGGCTTCTCCTCGATGCTGAGCGCGCGGCCCTGCTCGTCGAACTCGACCACGCCGTAGCGTTCCGGGTCGCGGACGCCGTAGGCGAAGACACGGGCGCCCTGGGTGTTCTCACCCGCCTGGCGCAGCAGGCTGGTCAGGCCGTGGCCGTAGAAGATGTTGTCGCCGAGCACCAGCGCGCAGCTGTCGTTGCCGACGAACTCGCGGCCGATGATGAAGGCCTGGGCGAGGCCGTCGGGCGAGGGCTGCACCGCGTAGGTCAGGTTGATGCCCCACTGCGACCCGTCGCCGAGCACGGTCTGGAACAGCGCCTGGTCGTGCGGCGTGGTGATGACCAGGATGTCGCGGATTCCCGCCAGCATCAGCGTGCTGAGCGGGAAATAGATCATCGGCTTGTCGTAGATCGGCAGAAGCTGCTTGCTGACCGCCCGGGTCACCGGATAAAGCCGCGTGCCGGACCCGCCGGCCAGGATGATGCCCTTCATGATCGCGCCGCCTGTCGTGAGGTCGTTCTAGGATGCGGTGGGGGAAAGCAACGCGTCGAGCACGCGGTCCAGGCTGTCTTCCCAGCGCGGGGCCTCGATGCCGAACGCGGTCCGGATCCGGCCGCAGTCCAGCCGCGAATTGGCCGGGCGACGGGCGGGGGTGGGATAGTCCGCCGTGGTGATGGCCAGCAGGCGCGGACGCCGGCCGGTGGCCGCCTCCAGCCGCTGGAAAACGCGCTCGGCGAAGCCGTGCCAGGTCGTCTCGCCCGTTCCGGTGAAGTGGTAGGTGCCCCAGGGAACGTCGCGTCCTGTGTCCTTCGCCGCGGCGATCCGCACGGCGATGGCCACGATGGCGGTGGCAATGTCCGCGGCGGCCGTCGGCGCGCCGTGCTGGTCGGCGACCACGCGCATCTCCTCCCGCTCACGCCCGAAGCGCAGCATGGTCTTGACGAAGTTGGCCCCGTGCGCGGCGTAGACCCAGGAGGTGCGCAGGATGACATGATGCGGCAGCGCGGCGCGCACCGCCGCCTCGCCGGCCTCCTTGCTGGCGCCGTAGGCGCCGAGCGGGGCGACCGGGTCGTCCTCTGTGTAGGGGGCCGGCTTGGTGCCGTCGAACACATAGTCGGTGGAGATGTGGACCAGCGGCACGCCGCGCGCGGCGCAGGCCGCCGCCAGCCGGGCCGGGCCGTCGCGGTTGACGGCGAAGGCCGCCTCGCGGTCGCCCTCGGCCTTGTCCACGGCGGTGTAGGCGGTGGCGTTGACGACGAGGTCGGGGGCGTGGGCGGCCATCGCCGCCTCCACCGTCTCCGGCCGGGCCATGTCGACGTCCGGCCGGGCCAGCCCGACCAGGTCGGTGCCCTGCGGCCAGGCGGCGCGCATCAGTTCGGTGCCGACCTGCCCGCTGGTGCCGAGGATGAGGATCTTCATGCCGCGTCGAGCCCCAGCCGCTCGCCGCGGTAGGAGCCGTTCAGGATGGCTTCCCACCAGGACCGGTTCTCCAGGTACCACTCCACGGTCTTGCGCAGGCCGGTCTCGAAGGTCTCCTGCGGCGTCCAGCCCAGCTCGCGGGTGATCTTGGAGGCATCGATGGCGTAGCGCTTGTCGTGGCCCGGCCGGTCGGCGACGAAGGTGATCAGCCGGTCGTGCGGCGCGCCGGCCGGGGCCAGCTCGTCCAAGAGCGCGCACAGCGTCCGCACCACGTCCAGGTTGGTGCGCTCGTTGTAGCCGCCGATGTTGTAGCTTTCGCCGATCACACCTTTGTCCAGCACCAGCCGCAGGGCGCGGGCGTGGTCTTCGACGTAGAGCCAGTCACGGATGTTGTCGCCCTTGCCGTAGACCGGCAGCGGCTCCCCCTTCAGACCCTTCAGGATCATCAGCGGGATCAGCTTTTCCGGGAAATGGTAAGGGCCGTAGTTGTTCGAGCAGTTGGTCAGGACCACGGGCAGCCCGTAGGTCTCGTGCCACGCCCGCACCAGATGGTCGCTCGACGCCTTGCTGGCCGAGTAGGGCGAGTTCGGGCTGTAGGAGGTCGTCTCGGTGAAGAAGCCGTCGTCGCCCAGCGTGCCGAAGACCTCGTCGGTGGAAATGTGGTGGAAGCGGAAGGCCGCGCGCTTCTCCGCCGGCAGCGACGTCCAGTAGCCGCGCGCCGCCTCCAGCAGGCGGAAGGTGCCGACCACGTTGGTCTGGATGAACTCGCCCGGCCCGTCGATGGAGCGGTCCACATGGGACTCCGCGGCCAGATGCATGACGGCGTCCGGCTGGTGCTCCGCGAAGACCCGGCGCAGCTCGTCACCGTCACAGATGTCGACCTTCTCGAACGCGTAGCGGGGATTTTCGGCCGCGCCCGGCAGCGAGGACAGGTTGGCCGCGTAGGTCAGCTTGTCGAGGTTGACGACGGAGGCGTCGGTTTCGGCCAGGAGCTGACGGACGACGGCGGAGCCGATGAAACCGGCTCCCCCCGTGACAATGATCTTCTTCATTGAGGCACCTGTTATCCTGTCAGAACCAGTCGCCGAGGTCGGCGAGGCGGGGTTGCTTGCGGTCCTTGTCCGAAAGCAGGGCCTTGTCGGCCGCGACGGGCCAGTCGATCCCCAGATCCGGATCGTTCCACAGAAGGCCGCGGTCATGCTCGGCCGAGTAGAAATTCGTCACTTTGTATATGACTTCCGTGTCCGGTTCCAGCGTGCAGAATCCGTGCGCGAAGCCGATGGGGACCAGGATCTGGTTCCATTCCTCGGCGCTGATGACGGCGCTGACATGCTGCCCGTAAGTCGGCGAGCCCTTCCGGATGTCCACCGCGACGTCCAGGATCGCACCCTTCACCACGCGCACCAGCTTGTCCTGCGCGAAGGGCGCCAGCTGGAAATGCAGGCCCCGCACCGTGCCCACCTCGGCCGACAGGGACTGATTGTCCTGCACGAAATCGTAATGCAGCCCGGCCGCCTCGAACGCCTTCTTGCTGTAGGTTTCCGAGAAGAAGCCGCGGGAGTCGCCGAACTTCTTGGGGCGGATGATTTTCACGTCGGGAATGGCAAGAGAGATGACGTCCATGGGTCAGGTGCTTTCCTTGTCGAACCAGGGCTTCGTGACACGCGGAGGAAAGGCCAACCCGAGATCCTCGGAATCCAAGGTCAGGTTGGGGTTGTAGTAGGGGTCGCGGGCCATCCGGTCCCCCCAGCGCCGGCTCATGTAGGCGGCTTCGGCGTTGAACCGCTGGACCTTGTCCGGGGCCGTGTCCGGCCCGCGCGAGGCGGATTCCAGATGATACAGTTCGGCGAAGGGCGTCCAGACGACCAGATAGCCGGCCTCGCGGAGGCGCAGGCAGAAATCGACGTCGTTGAAGGCGACCGCCAGGTTCTTGTCATCCAGACCGCCGACCTCGTCGAACACCGCCTTGCGCATGACCATGCAGGCGGCGGTGACGCTGGACAGGTTCTGGGTCAGCTGCGCCCGGCTGAAATAGCCGTGGGCGTCGCGTGGCAGCCCCTTGTGCCCATGGCCCGCCACGCCGCCGATGCCGGTGATGACGCCGGCGTGCTGGATCGTGCCGTCGGCGTAGTAGAGCTTGGCGCCGACGGCTCCCACCTCGGGGCGAAGCGCGTGGCCGACCATTTCCGTCAGCCAGTCCGGCCCGATCACCTCGATGTCGTTGTTGATCAGGCCGATCACCGGCCCCGTCGCCCGCGCCACCGCGAAATTGTTGATGGCGGAATAGTTGAAGGGCGCCTCGCAGCGCAGGATCCGGACCCGCGGCTCGTCCTTCAGCGTGTCGAAATAGGCGAAGGTCTTCGCCTCTTCGCTGTTGTTGTCGACGATGATGACTTCGAGGTCGGGGTAGTCGGTGCGCTGCAGCAGCCCGTCGACGCAGCCCTTCAGCAACCCGACCTTGTCGCGCGTCGGCACGATCAGCGACACGCGGGGCGGCGGGTCGGGCAGGGCGTAGCGGATGCGGGTGAAGCGGTGGGTGGAGGGCGAGACCTCCACGCTGGCCTGGACGCCGCGCCGCTGGAAATGCTCGGTCAGCGCCCGGTGCGCCGCCGCGGTGGCCCGCGGCAGATCGACCATGGAAAAGGCCGTGGATTCCGGAAAGACCCGCCAATGGTAGAGGACCGCCGGGATGTGGCGGATGCGCTCCGGGACGGTGGCTTCGACCGCCCGCAGGGTCAGGTCGTAGTCCTGGCTGCCCTCGAACCCCTCGCGGAATCCACCGATCCGCTCGACCACCGAGCGGCGGAACACGCCGAGATGGTTGATCATGTTCTGGCCGTGCAGCAGATCGAGGTTGAAGTCCGACTTGAAGTACGGGTCGTGGCGCCGCCCCCTGGCGTCGATCTTGTCCTCGTCGGAATAGAGGATGTCGGCGTCGGGATGCCGGTTCAGCTCGGCCGCGATCATGTAGAGCGCGTGCGGCGTCAGCCGGTCGTCATGGTCCATCAGGGCGACGAATTCGCCGGTCGCCAGTTCCAGCGCGCTGTTGCTGGCGGCCGAGATGTGGCCGTTCCGCGCGCGCCGGACCACCTTGATGCGATGGTCCCTCGCCTGGTACTCGGCGAGCAGCGCCGGGACGTGCGGCGCGGTCGAGGCGTCGTCGGCGATGCACAGTTCCCAGTCGGGATAAAGCTGCTCCAGCACGGACTCCAAGGCCTCGCGCAGGAAGGATTCCGGCGTGTCGTGGACCGGCATGACGACGGAGATCAGGGGACGCCACGCCAGCCGTGCCACGTCGGCCCGGATCGCCGCAAGCTCCTCGGGCACCAGCGCGTCGTACAGCCTGATCCAGGTTTCGTAATCGGCGGTCTTGCCCGGCTGCATCTCCTGGAGCACGCGCTGCTTGGTCGCGGTCCAGCCGTGGCGCCACAGGTGCATCAGGACGGGAAGCGGCCGGTGGCGCCGCATATGGTCGAGCACGAGGTTGCCCTTGCCGATCTCGCAGATCGTGAAATCCGCGATGTCGAAGGACAGCGGCCGGGTCGCCGGATCGAAGCGCAGGGCCCTGGTGCCCTGCGGCAGGCAGACCAGTTGGCGGATCGTGCCGGTGGTGTCCACCGGCAGGCGGATCACGGATCGGTCGGTAAAACCGTCACCCTCGTCCACATACAGCACCGGGGTGACCGGGGCCGACGCGCGGCGCACCGTGTAGGAGATCACGCACCAGTCGCGGGGGGCGCGGCCACGGTCGGAGCGCAGCAGGAAGGCCGGGTCGCCGCCGATGCTCTCGTATCCGCCCGCCGGATCCGCCTTGAGGTCGTGCAGCGGCTCCAGCGTCATCCGGTGCAGCCGGTACCGGTAGAAGCGGCCGGCGCCCTTGCCGGCGCCCAGAACGCGCGTCAGGGCCGCGCCCAGAGTCGCCCCGAGGGTCGACGTCATGGACTGCGGGGAAAGGAGCCTGACCGGTCGGCGCAGACGACGCAACCTATAGGAACCCAGGTCCTTCATAGAAGAGTCCACAATCGCCTTTGTTCCGCCAAGCCTGCATCCACGGCCATCCGCCCTTCGACCGTTTTGAAGAGGATGGCTGTCCAGGACCTGACGATTTCGTATCTCTTATGCGGCAGCACGCTGTCAAACCCGAGTGACTGTTGCGATTGGCAGGCCCTGTCGCCCTGTGCGGCCAGCGACAGGCATACGCGGGCCATTGAACGAACGCAAGCCGGATGCCTTGAACATTGTTTGGGCCGCGTCTTGAAAAATCCGTGCCCATACAGACGCTTCCACGGATGGGCCGGGTTCGGCCGTCAGGGCGCCGCCGGACGGACCGCCTCGCGCAGAGCCTGCACGAGCGGCGGTGTGGCGACGGCGAGGTTGTAACGCTCCTCCACCATGCGGCGCCCGGCCGCTCCCATGCGGGCGCGCAGGTCCGGGTCGGCGGCCAGCCGGCCGAGCGCCTGGGCCCAGGCCTCCGGGCCTTCCGCAAGGAAGCCGTTCACACCATCCTGCACCAGCGTGGTGTTGACGCCGACCGGCGAGGCGACGACCGGCCGGGCGGCTGCCATGTATTGGATCAGCTTGTAGCCGCACTTGCCGCGCTCCCAAGGTTCGTCGGGGAGCGGCATGACGCCGATGTCGAAGCGGGCCAGTTCCTCGGCCTCGCTTTCCTCACGCCAGGGAACGAAGGTCGCGGGCACGGGAAGGTCGAGGCCGGCCGCCCCGACCACCCTCAGCCGCACCGCCGGGCCGAGCCGGGCGAGCGCGCCGCCAATGGGGGCGAGATAGTGCGCCGTGGAGGGCGAGCCGATCCAGCCGACCGTTGCCGGATCGCCGGGCTTCCGCTCCGAAACGGGGAGCGCGGCATAATGCCCCAGCTCGACGACGGTCGGCTGGATGCGGACGTCGCGGGCGCCGGCGCCGGCCGCCCAGTCGGCCAGATAGGGGTTTCCGGCGAGCACGATCCGGGCGTTGCGCGCGAGCGTCGCGAACTTCGTCCCGAGCAGGGCGCGCACCGACGCCAGCCGGTGGCGGCCATAGCGCTCGAACCAGGCGTCGTCGATGTCCATGACATAGGGAACCGCGCCGAGCCCCGCCGCCGCTTCGACGCGTGCCGGTAACCAGGGCAGGGCCTCCTTCTCCAACCAGACGAGATCGTGACGCCGTGCCGACCGCAATGCGGCAAGGCGCTGCACGTAGGCCTTGGCGATGCGCGACCGGTCGATCCGTCGGCCGGTATAGAGCGCCCGCAAATACTCGTCGTCGAGCAACGGTGCCTCGGTCACCCGGAGGCCTGCGGCCCGCAAGGCCGGGAGGTAGGCGAGGAAACGCAGCCGGCTGCTGGCGCCCAACCGCTCGTAGCGGCTCAGCAGGAGGACCGATGGTCCGGGGGCGGCGTCAGCGAGCATCACAGGAGGACCAGGAAGCGCGCTGCACCTGGAATGTTGTCGCGAAGAAAGCCGTGCCCTCCGCCTTTGGCCGCTCTCCGGTCCGCCGGGGCGTTTGGAGTCTTGTCGCGAGGCCCCGGGTGGCCTGGGACCGTTGGGTCATCGCATCAGCTGAGCCATGTTCCGTTCGGGAATCGGCGGCGGTGACGGGTGCAGGAGCAGGCCGTGCTCCTCCACGTCGACCCGGGCGTCGGGATAGACCGCGAGCGCAAGCTGCAAGGCCTCGATGAAGCGTTTCCTGAAATCGCGTAACCGCGCGTAACCGGCGCCGAACTGTTCGAAAACCGCCGGCCAGGTGATCGTGGTTGACTTGTTCAGGCTGTGCAGCCGGTAGGCCAGCCAGATGTAGATGTCGATGCTCGTGCTGTTGTTCTGGATGTGGCGCAGCGCCGGTTCCCAAATGGGCACCGGGTGCGCTTTCAGTTCGCGGAAGAAGGCTTCGGAGAGCAGGACGCGGTCTTCCCACAGCGTGCCTTGCGGGGAGTTGTGCTCGGATGAGAAATGGATGCCGCCCTTGACGATCGAATCCTTCTCGAACCCCAGGCTGTTGGCATCTTCCCAGGCGAAGGTCAGGTTGCAGGCGGCGATGCGCGAGGCCTGCTCCCGGATGTCGCGGTAGGTCTGGCCGCCCACGGACAGGCCCATGCGGTCCAGCCAGTCGTGCATGCTGCGGCCCAGCTCGACCTCGCGGCTGTCGGTCTGGAGAGCCCGGGTTTGCAGATAGAGCAGGATCATGCGCGCGCGGCTTCCGTAAGGAACGCCGTAGAGCTTGAAGCCACCGCCACGCACGGGCAGTCGACCGGGCTCGATCAACAGACGAATGCGGTGACCGCGCCGCTCCCAGGGCTGATCGTCGGGCAGACGGCGATGCGGAAGAGCGGTCAAGGCAAAACCTGAATAGGTAATGCCAAGCTCTTGCCGTTCCTCCTCCAAGACCGCCGCAGCGATGTCGACCAGCGAGCGCTGATCCGGATCGCTCTGGAGTGCTTTCGCCTGCTCGCGGCCCACCTGACTGATCAGGCGATGCAACTGGCCCATAGCGCGCTGTTCTCGCCGTTTGTTCCAGGTCAACTTAGGTTTCGATCCATAACACGACGGGTTGGTGGCGGCAATTTGGAATCTTGTCGCGCAGACTATTTGTAAGGTTACTAGATTTACCTATTTGTTTGAGCGACAAGACTCCAGTAGAGAATCGCGAGTCGCGCGACAAGACTCCAGGAATCCCGCGACAACACTCCAGGGGATAACCCATTCCACCTGTGGAAGCTTGGGTCGATGCGACAAAACTCCAGGTCTAGCCTTGCGAATCGCGGTTTTGTGGCGAATCGGGCGTGATGGCGATTCGCCGTGCGACTCGCCGTTCTCGGTTTGAGCGGGTGGCGACGGGGAATCCGGCACGATCGGCCCCCCGGCCGGCGTCCATGGGACCGGGGGGCGCGACAAGACTCCAACTTCGCAGGAGCCCGTGGCCGGCTTCAGGAGAAGAAGCGGCGGCGGAAATCGTCGATCGTGCGGGCCAGCCCCTCGGGCAGCGGGACCGCCGGTTCCCAGCCCAGCAGGGTCTTGGCCTTGCCGATGTCCGGGCGGCGCTGCCGGGGGTCGTCCTGGGGCAGCGGACGATGCTCCACGGTCGAGCGCGAGCCGGTCAGCGCGATCACCCGCACGGCCAGTTCCAGCATGGTGAATTCGCCGGGGTTGCCGATGTTGATCGGGCCGGTGATGGCGGGGTCGGAATCCATCAGCCGCATCATGCCGTCGATCAGGTCGTCGACGTAGCAGAAGGACCGGGTCTGCGTGCCGTCGCCGTAGACGGTGATCGGCTCGCCGCGCAGCGCCTGCATGATGAAGTTGGAGACGACGCGGCCGTCGTTGGGATGCATCCGCGGCCCGTAGGTGTTGAAGATGCGCATCACCTTGATCGCCAGCTGGTGCTGGCGGTGGTAGTCGAAGAACAGCGTCTCGGCGCAGCGCTTGCCTTCGTCGTAGCAGGACCGCGGGCCGATGGGGTTGACGTTGCCCCAATACTCCTCCGGCTGCGGGTGGACGGCGGGGTCGCCGTAGACCTCGCTGGTCGAGGCCTGGAGGATGCGGGCGTCCAGCCGCTTGGCCAGCCCCAGCATGTTGATGGCGCCGTGCACGCTGGTCTTGGTCGTCTGCACCGGGTCGTGCTGGTAATGGACCGGCGAGGCGGGGCAGGCGAGGTTGTAGATCTCGTCCACCTCCACATAGAGCGGAAAGGTGACGTCGTGCCGGATCGCTTCGAAGCGCGGGTTGCCCAGCAGGTGGGCGATGTTGGTGCGCGAGCCGGTGAAGTAGTTGTCCACGCACACCACCTCGTCGCCGCGGGCAAGGAGGCGTTCGCACAGGTGCGAACCGAGGAAGCCGGCGCCGCCGGTCACCAGGACGCGTCGATTGTAGCTGCGGATTCCGGCCATGCTGTCCCCCTGGGTGACGTTTTTCCGGGGCGGCCCGCCCCCAAGGCGAGGAATGCGCGTGCCGGCGGCCGGATGTCCAGAGATTTGGGGGGCGGGGTGGCGCCGCGCCACGGGTCGGGCGCGGCGCTCCGGTGGAGACGGTTCGGTTCAGGTGCCGAGGATGCCCCGGGCGCGCAGATCCTCCACCACCCGCGCTGCGAGGGCGTCGGCGTCCTCCGCCGTGGTGTCGAGCCGCAGGTCCGGCGCGTCCGGCCGCTCGTAGGGAGAGTCGACGCCGGTGAAGTTGCGCAGGCTCCCGGATTGGGCCTTGGCATAGAGCCCCTTGGGGTCGCGCCGCATGCACTCCTCCAGCGGCGTGTCCACGAACACCTCCAGGAACAGGCCCTCCGGGAACAGGGCGCGCAGGGCCTCCCGCTCGGCCCGGAAGGGGGCGATGAAGGCGCAGAGCACGATCAGCCCGGCCTCCGCCATCAGCTTCGCCACTTCCCCCACGCGCCGGATGTTCTCGACCCGGTCGGCGTCGGTGAAGCCGAGGTCGCGGTTGAGCCCCAGCCGGACGTTGTCGCCGTCCAGCATCATGGTGTGGTGGCCGAGCGCGTGCAGCTGCCGCTCCAGCCGGTTGGCGACGGTCGACTTGCCGGCCCCCGACAGGCCGGTGAACCACAGGACCGCCGGGCGCTGCCCCTTGGCTGCGGCACGCTCCGCCGCCGAGACGGCCAGCTCCTGGCGGTGCAGGTTGGCGGCGCGGCGCAGCGGGTGCAGGATCATCCCGGCGCCGACGGTCCGGTTGGAGAAGCGGTCCACCAGGATGAAGGAGCCGGTGTGGCGGTTGGCCGCGTAGGCGTCGAAGGCCAGGGGCGCCGCCGTGGACAGGTTGCACAGGCCGACCGCGTTCATGACCAGCGTCGCGGCGGCGGTGTGTTCCAGCGTTTCCACATTCACCGCGTGGCGCAGCGCGGTGACCGTCGCCGGCATCCAGCGCGCGCCGATCCGCAGCAGGTAGGAGCGGCCGGGGATCAGCGGCTCCTCGGCCATCCACAGCAGGTGCGCGGCGAACTGGTCGGCCACCTCCGGCGTCGCGCCCGCATCCTCCTCCGGGCCGGCCAGCAGGTCGCCGCGCGCGGCGTCCACCGCCTCCTCCAGCGTCACGGTCACCGCGTCGCCGGCCCGCGCGAGCGGCCGGTCGCCGTCGAAGGTGACGACGCGGGCAACCCGCGCGCGCCGCCCCGACGGCCACACCGTCACCGCGTCGCCCGGCGCCAGCCGGCCCGACAGCAGGGTTCCGGACAGACCGCGGAAGTCCGCGTTCGGACGGTTCACCCACTCCACCAGGAAGCGCAGTGGCCCGGCGAGCGCGTCCCCGTCCTCCACGGCCGCCGTCTCCAGATGCTCCAGCAGGGCGGGGCCCCGATACCAGTCCATGGCGGCGGAGCGGTGGACGACGTTGTCGCCGCGCCGGGCCGACAGGGGGATCGCCGTCACCGTGGCGAAGCCGAGCGGGGCGGCGAAGGCCGCGAAGTCCTGCGCGATGGCGGTGAAGACCGACTCGTCGCAGCCGGCCAGATCCATCTTGTTGACCGCCAGCACCACGTGGCGGATGCCCATCAGGGAGCAGACGATGGCGTGGCGGCGCGTCTGCGTCAGCAGGCCCTTGCGCGCGTCGACCAGCAGCACCGCGAGGGCGGCGGTGGAGGCGGCGGTGGCCATGTTGCGGGTGTACTGCTCGTGCCCCGGCGCGTCGGCGACGATGAAGCTGCGCCGGTCGGTGGCGAAGAAGCGGTGGGCGACGTCGATGGTGATGCCCTGCTCGCGCTCGGCCTCCAGCCCGTCCACCAGCAGCGAGAAGTCGATCCCGCCCTCCTCGTCGGTGCGGCCGCGGCTGTCGCGCAGCATCTGCGCCAGCTGGTCGTCGGGCACCAGCCCGGCGTCGTGCAGAAGCCGGCCGATCAGAGTCGACTTGCCGTCGTCCACCGACCCGCAGGTCAGGAAGCGCAGCAGCCCCCGTGTGGGAAGGGGCATGGGGTTCGTGCCGGCGTTCATCAGAAATAGCCCTCGCGCTTCTTGCGCTCCATGGAGGCCGGCTCATCGCCGTCGATCAGGCGTCCCTGCCGTTCGGAGGTCCGCGACGCCCGCATCTCCGCGATGATGTCCTCCACCGTCGTGGCGCCGGACTCGATGGCCCCGCTCAGCGGGTAGCAGCCGAGCGTGCGGAAGCGGACCCGGCGCATCTCCGGCGTCTCGCCGGGGTTCAGCGGCAGGCGGTCGTCGTCCACCATGATCAGGGTGCCGGCGCGATGGACGACCGGGCGCTCCGCCGCGAAGTAGAGCGGCACCACCGGCAGCCCCTCCGCCGCCACGTAGCGCCAGACGTCCATCTCGGTCCAGTTGGACAGCGGAAAGACGCGGACCGACTCCCCCGGCCGGATGCGCGTGTTCCAGAGGCGCCACGGCTCCGGCCGCTGGTCGCGCGGGTCCCAGCTGTGGCTGGCGGTGCGGACGGAGAAGACGCGCTCCTTGGCGCGGCTCTTCTCCTCGTCGCGCCGCGCCCCGCCGATGGCCGCGTCGAAACCATACCGGTCGAGCGCCTGGCGCAGCGCCTCCGTCTTCATGACGCGGGTGTGGACGGCGGAGCCGGAGTGGATCGGGTCGATCCCGCGTGCGACGCCCTCCTGGTTCATGTGGACGATCAGGTCCAGCTCCAGCCGGCGCGCCGTCTCGTCGCGGAAGGCGATCATGTCGCGGAACTTCCAGCCGGTGTCGACGTGGAGCAGCGGAAAGGGCACCCGTCCGGGATGGAAGGCCTTGCGCGCCAGATGCAGCAGGACGCCGCTGTCCTTGCCGATGGAGTAGAGCAGGACCGGCCGGGCGAAGGCCGCCGCGACCTCGCGCAAAATGGCGATCGATTCCGCTTCGAGCAGTCGCAAGTCATCCGGCAGGTTCGGCATTGGATTCCTAAACAAACATATGGCCTGAAAACAGACGGTCCGAACAGGCGGGTGGCCCGAACAGACGGAAGACGAGGCCGGATGAACAACCAAGACGGGCTGTTGCCGGGCTTACCGCAACGTGAGCCAGTGTGCCAAGAACTTTGGCGCGTCCGCCCAGTTTTGTTACCGTTCCGCCGCGGAGGGCGGGCGCAGCCGCGCCAGCAAACCCGTCAGCCGCCCGATGACAAGCCCCGTGAGGAGGCGCGCCGCCACCCCGCGGAAGGCGCGTCCGCGCGGTCCGCGCCGCAGCAGGGCGGCCAGCAGGCGGCGGCCCGGCCGTGGCCCGGGCAGGAAGGTGTCCGTCGCCGTCCGCTGCGCGTCGCCCTCCGATCCGCCCCCCCAAGCGGTGCGCCGACGCAGGGTCTCCGCGAAGGCGGCGCGGCAGACCAGCTCGGCGTCCGGAACGGAAACCAGGAGTTTCAATGAACCGGCCAGCCGGCGGCGGCCCGCGGCCGATTGGGCGGCGAGCGCCAGGGCGGGGGCAAGGGCGAGCGCGGCCGACAGCTTGGCGGCCAGCCGCAGGCCGGGGCGCCGCCGGTAGCCCAGGCTGTTGGCCCCGTGCTGGACATAGTCGCCCAGCGACTGCGGCAGATAGGCGATCGTGCCTTCCGCCGCGGCGCAGCAGGCGATCCAGTGGTCGTGGTAGGCGAGCCGGCCGAGCGCCGGGAAGGGCAGGGCCTGCCGCAGCAGCGAGGCCCGGAACAGGCAGGCGCAGCCGGTGACGGCGTTGGCCATCAGCAGCGCGTCGAGGCTGTCGTGCCGGCTGTCCAGGCCGGGCCAGAAGGTCTCCGACACGACCCGGCCGGCGCCGTCCACCACCCGCATGTTGCCGAAGGCCAGGATGGGTCCGCCCGCCGGTCCGCTTTCCAGGGCGGCAACCAGGGCGGCCAAACGGCCGGGTGCCCAGCGGTCGTCCTGATCGGCCAGGGCGACGAACTCCGCCTCGGCCGGGACGCGGCCCAGCGCGCGCTCGAAGTTCCGGTAGAAGCCGAGGTTGACGCCGTTGCGCAGCGGGCGGAAGCGGCCGTCGCCGGAGGTCGCCTCGATGATGTCTTGCCAATGGGCGTCGTCGGACCCGTCATCCTCGATCAGGCACACCCAGCGCTCGTGCGTCTGGGAGCGGATGGACTCGATCTGCGCCCGGAACAGGGCCCGGTCGGGGTTGTAGGTGGCCATGGCGATGGCGACGAGCGGCCCGCCCGCCGCTGGAGCGTTTTCCGGTGGTTCGGCCAGTGGTGGTTCGGCCAGCGGTGGTTCGGCCAGCGGTGGTTCGGCCGGCGGCGGGAGCGCCGTGTCGGTGACGGCCACCGTACCCGCCGGCCATTCCTCCCGCGTGCCGTCCGTCCATTCCAGCGCCAGGACCGCGCTCTGTGTCCCGCCCTCCGCGGACGCCGGCAGCGTGGCCAGCCCCCAGAAGCCGCAGGCCAGATCCGGCTCGACGCCGTGGCGGCGTTGCGCGGCCTCGGCGTCGAGCCGGAGCGTATTCAGACCGGCGGCCGGGAAACGCGCGGCGCCGACCACCATCGTGGCCGCGCTCAGGCGGACGCCCGGGCGGCAGGCCCATCCGGAAAAGCCCCAGACCAGGTCGTTGTGTGGCGGAACGCGGGGAGGCAGGCCGGGATCGAGATGCAGGAGGGTGGCGGACATTCCTCGGCCTTCGGCGGAACCGGCCTCGGCCTTCGGCTGGAACCGGTGCGGTGGTGTCGGGGGGGTGCGGGGCGGGCACTCTAACAGCCCTCCGGTGGCGTGGCGAGGACGCTTCGCCATTCCCAAGCAAGCCTGCCTTGTGCTTCTGTCCGACCGGGCCCGGCCGCTCCGGATCGCGGCCGGGCCCAAGGGAACACGGAACAGGAAAAGCCAGATGTCCAGCGGCACGCCCCTCGTCCGCCGGTTCCCCGCGCGGACGGGTGCCGCCGTCCGGCTGGAGCCACTTCTGATCGCGGTCCTGGCCACCGCTTACGCCCTGCTGTTCGGCGGGATGCTTCTGGCCCGGACGCCGCCCTTCGCCGGCCAGGACGAGGCTTTCCACTGGCAGCGCGTGCTGCAGATCGCCGACGGCCATATTCTGGCGGAGACGCTGGGCCCCAACGCCTGGGGCGGTCCGATCGACCGGGCCGGCTATCTCCAGATGCTCTACCACATCGACCGGATACAGAAGCACGGCCCGGTCGACCCCGCGGAGGCCCAGGCCCTGTCCGACCACCTCGCCGCCCAGCCGCCGGCGCTGGAGGTGGTGGCCTTTCCCAGTTCGGCCAGCTTCGCGCCGCTCGCCTACCTGCCGCAGGCCGCGGGCGTCGCCGTGGCCCGCGTCGCCGGTCTGGGGCCGCTCGGCCAGATGCAGGCGGGGCGTGCCGGCAATTTCGCCGTCTACGCCCTGATGGTCGCCGCGATCCTGCGGGCGCTTCCGGCCGGCCGGGTGGCCGTCCTGGCCCTGGCCCTGTCGCCGGTGGCCCTGCAGAGCGCCTGTTCGCTGAGCGCCGATCCCTTGAACCTGACCCTGCCCGTCCTGCTGCTGGCTTTGGTCTGGCGGCTGCGCGAGCGCGGCACGCCGATCGGCCGGGCGACGGGGGCGGGGTTGGTCGCCCTGTCGGCGGGGCTGGGCCTGCTCAAGCTCACCATGGCGCCCTTCGCCGGGGCGGTGCTCTACCTGCCTGCGGCGGTCGCCGGGGGCACCCAACGGTCGCGCGTCGCGCTGGGCGGCCTGTGCCTCGCCGTCGCGCTGGGCGTCGCCATCCTGTGGAACGCCGCCTATCCCTTCGTCCCGGGACCCTATTGGGGCACCGCCGCCGATCCGGCCGCGCAACTCGCCCGCCTGCGCGCCGACCCTCTGGAGGCCCTGCGGGTGTTCGCCGCCACGGTGCGCGACTGGGCGGTGATGTGGTGGCGCGACGGCTACGGGCGCTACGGCGGCCACCCCCAGCCCTGGCACGGCTACGCGTCCGACCGCTGGGTGCTGCCGGCCCTCTGGGTGCTGCCGGCCCTCGCCCTGTGCGACGGCGCGCGGCGGCGCGACCCCGGCTTCGCGGTCGGCTGCCTCGTTCCGGCGCCGGCCTACGCGCTCCTCCTCCTGGTGGTCTTCTGGATCGGCTACACGCCGGTCGGCGGCGCCACCGTGGACGGCGTCCAGGGGCGCTATTTCCTGCCCATGCACGCCCTGGTTCTTCTGGGGCTGGCCGCCGCGGCCGGCGCCTGGCACCCGGCCGCGGCGCGCCGCGGCCTGCGCCTCGCCCTCTTCGCCGCCGCCCTGGCCCTGGGCGGGGCCGTGCTCGTGGAGGTTCTGGGCGTCTGGGGGAGCCTCTGGCCCGTCGCAGGCTGCTGCGGCGGCTGACGGCCGGCCGGGCGGACGCCGTTCCGGAAGGCCGGAGGAAAACGGGGGGCTTGCGGCGGAGCGCGGCGTCAGCGCGGTTGCCTGTCCGTTGCGTATTCTGCTATTGCCGCAGGACTCCCCTTTCCGGCCGATCCGGACCCTTTTCAGGTTGTGAGCAGGATGCACATCGACTGGAACACCAGCAGCGCCGCGCCCATCGACGCGGTTTGCCCGGCCTGCGCCGACACCAGCCCGAAGTCCGTTCGCCTGACCGTCCATTCGGCCGTTCCGCCCAACCCGCTGCTGCCGCTCGCCCTGTGCGGCCGCTGCGGCACCGCCTTCTTCCCGACGCTCCGGCAGCCGGAGTATGAAAGCGCGCATGCGACCGAGGCCGCGCTCGCCTTCTACCTGGAGCAGGGGGCCGGCATCGACGTGATGGCCGAGCCGCTGTCCGCCATCGACCCGTCCAAGGTCCGCCGCTATCTGGAGATCGGCTGCGGCTTCGGCTTCTCGCTCGACGTCGCGCGCACCGTCTTCGGCTGGTCGGTCCAGGGCATCGACCCCGGTTTCGCCGCCCGCGCCGGGCGCGACCTGCTGGGGCTGGACATCTCGTCCACCTATCTGCGCACACCGGCCGACGCCGGGCCCGATCCCTTCGACCTCGTCCTCTGCTCCGAGGTGGTCGAGCACATCTTCGAGCCGCTGGGTTTCCTGACCATCCTGCGCGGCGTCCTGGCGCCGGGCGGCACGCTGCTGCTGACCACGCCCAACGCCGGGGCGATCGCGCCCGACACCGCCGCCGGCATCCTGGTGCCGCTGCTCAGCCCCGGCTACCACGTCACGCTCTACAGCCGCGAGGGTTTCGAGGCGCTGCTGCGCCGCGCCGGCTTCACCGCCGTGTCGGTGTCCGAGCACGGGCCGACGCTGCGCGCCACCGCCGCGATGGTGGAGGGGACGGCCGACCTGTCGCGCCGGCTCGACCGGGCGCGCTATCTCGAGTATCTCGAGGAACGGTCGCGCACCATCGCCGCCGACACCCCGCTCGGCCTCGGCCTGCGCTACCGCCGCCTCAAGGAGCTGGTCCATGCCGGCCGCTTCGCCGAGGCGCGTGAGGCGGCGGCCCCGGTGCTCGATGCCTGCCGGACGCGCTGGGGCCTGGAGCTGAACAATCCGGAGAGCCTGCCGTCCATGGGCGACTGGCCGGCCGACATCGCGGGTTTCCATGACCGCGCCCCGTTCAGCCTGTGCGGCATCCTCTATTGCCTGGGCATGACGGCGTGGCTGCACGACGACGACCGCGAGCGGGCGCGCCTCTACTTCCAGGCGGCGGGCGAGGCCGGCGAGCGGGCGCGCGCCGCGCTGCAGGCGGCCGGAGCCGACGACGGCGAGACCGACGACCTCGCCTGGCGCGCCCGCGGCCACGCCGCCGGCATCCTGGCCTGGAGCAACCCGCTCGCGGCCGCCGACGGCATCGAACGTCTGGCGCGCGACGCCAGCCCCATCCTGGGCGAGCGCGTGCCCCCCGCCATCCTGGCCGGCCTGCGCCGGCAAAGCTTCATCGATCTGGTCAACCTGGGCCATTACGCCGCCGCCGACCGTCTCGCCCGGGGCGTCGAGGACGACCTCGCCCAGTGGGGTCCGGCAGAGGTGGCCTCGGCGGCCTTCGCGCTCGCCATTCTGTCCCTCAACCATCGCAAGGCGGTGAAGACGGCCGCCGGATGGTTCGGCAGGGCTGCCGAGGCGAGCCGCGAGCCGGTCACCCCGCTGCTGTGGCCGGCCCTCTACCATCAGGCCGAGGCCCTGGCCGCCACCGGGCAGAAGTCCCAGGCGGCCGAGGCGCTGCGCGGTCTCCTGTCTCCGGAGCCCGGCCTGCCGGCGGTGCCGGCCGACCTGCACGCCCGGGCTCAGAAGCTGGTCCGCTCCCAGCGGCTTCCCGTTTGATCGCGCCGAGGATGGCACCGTCCCGATGACAAGCATTCTGCCGCGTCTTCTCATGCGCTTGCGCATCGGCTTCTTCTGGCTGATCGCACAGATCAAGCTGTTGGGGGGGTATTTCTCCTACGCCGCCAGCTTCTTCCGCAAGGAGAGCTATGTACGCGAGCGCTGGGACGGGCATCGGCCGCTGGCCGGCGCGCGCCGGGTCGTGGTGTTCGTCCACTACGACCGCCAGGGCGTGGTCCACGACTTCGTGCGGCATTATCTGCGCCAGCTCCACGACATCGGCTTCGCCATCGTCTTCGTGAGCAACGCGCCGCGCCTGGTGCAGGTGGAGGCGCTGCAGGAGATCTGCGCCCTGGTCATCCGGCGGGACAACGTCGGCTACGATTTCGGCGCCTACAAGGAAGGCATCGCGGCGGTCCCCGATCTGGGCGCGCTGGACATGCTGCTGCTCGCCAACGACAGCGTCTACGGCCCCTTGTACCATCTGGGCGGCCTGCTGGACCGGATGGGGCCGGAGGAGGCCGATGTCTGGGGAGCGTCCGACAGCTGGGAACGGTCCTTCCACCTGCAGAGCTATTTCCTGCTGTTCCACAAGGCGGCCCTGACCGCGCCGGCCTTCACCGCTTTCTGGCGGCAGTTGCGCTACGTCCAGTCCAAGATGTGGATCGTGCGCAAGTACGAGATCGGGCTGACCCGCACCCTGCGCCGGTCCGGCCTGCACTGCCGGGCCGCCTTCCCCTACCGGCAGGCCGCCGCCGCCCTGATCGAGGCGGTGGTGGAAGGCAACGTCACCGGCGACGCGCTGCAGGACCCCGTGCGCAAGCGCTTCATCCAGCAGGTCTTCCACACGATCAACGCCGGCGTGCCGCTGAACGGGACGCATTTCTTCTGGGACTACCTGATCGCCCGCATGGAGTTCCCGTTCATCAAGCGCGACCTGCTGCAGAAGAACCCGGCGCACATTCCGCTGCTGAACTATTGGGAGCGGGTGGTCCAGAGCTCCACCGACTACGACACCGACCTCATCCTGCGCCATCTCGAGATGGCGCTGAAGAACCGCAGCGTCTGACGCGGCGGCGAAGGCCGGCGGGCACCGAAAGGAGGACCCACTTTGGCCAAGTTGACAGGAATCGGAGACCTCCCGTAGTCACAATGGGTTGCTGCCGCACGGCCCGCCGGGCGGCAATCCCTTGCGACGCACACGATCGGCGGCCATGACCAACACTCCGCAGCACGCCCGCATCTTCCCCGTCATCCTGTCCGGCGGTTCCGGGGTCAGGCTCTGGCCGATGTCGCGGGAACAGTATCCCAAGCAGTTCCTGCCGTTGTGCTCGGAACGCTCCATGTTGCAGGAGACGGCCCTGAGGGTCGCCGATCCGGCGCTCTTCGCGCCGCCGCTGGTCGTCTGCAATCAGGAGCATCGCTTCGTCATCGCCGAGCAGATGCGCCAGGTCGAGCAGGAGCGCGGCCAGGGACGGGGGACGGGTGCGGCGCGGATCGTGCTGGAGCCGGTCGGCCGGAACACCGCCGCCGCCGCCGCCATCGCGGCGCTGATCGTCGCGGAGCAGGACCCCGACGGACGGCTCCTGCTGCTGCCGGCCGACCACGTCATCCAGGACACGGCTGCCTTCCTGGCGGCGGTGTCCGTCGCCGCCCGGGCGGCGGACGCCGGCCGGCTCGCCACCTTCGGGATCGTGCCGACCGCGCCGGAGACCGGCTACGGCTACATCCGCCGGGGCCTGCCCCTGGATGGGCTGTCGGGGGAGCAGGAAGGCGCCTATCGCGTCGCCGCCTTCGTGGAGAAGCCGCCGCGCGCGGCGGCCGAGCGGTATCTGGCCGAGGGCAACGTCTTCTGGAACAGCGGCATGTTCCTCATGCCGGCGCGCCGCTACCTGGAGGAACTGGAGCGCTGGGAGCCGGCCGTGCTCGCCGCCTGCCGCGCCGCGCTCGCCGGAGGCCGCGCCGATCTCGACTTCTTCCGGCTGGAGGAGGAGGCCTTCGCCGCCGCCCCGTCGATCTCCATCGACCACGCCGTGATGGAGCGCACCGACGCTGCCGTGGTGGTGCCCTGCGCCATCGGCTGGACCGACGTCGGCGCGTGGTCGGCGCTGTGGGACATCGGAACCAAGGATGAGGGCGGCAACGTCTGCCATGGCGACGCGATCGCCTGGGACAGCCGAGGCTGCTATGTCCGCAGCGAGGACGGGGCGCTCGTCGCCCTGCTCGGCATGGAGGACGCGGTGGTCGTCGCCACCGAGGACGCCGTCCTGGTCGCCGCGAGGGACCGGGCGCAGGACATCAAGCCGCTGGTCGAGCATCTGAAGGCGCAGGGCCGCGACGAGCCGCGCCAGCACCGCCGCGTGCACCGGCCCTGGGGCTATTACCAGTCGCTGCACGCCGGCGACCGCTTCCAGGTGAAGCGGCTGACGGTGGCGCCCGGCGCCCGCCTGTCCCTACAGAAGCACTATCACCGCGCCGAGCATTGGGTCGTGGTGAACGGCACGGCCCTGGTCACCCGCGGTGAGGAGCAGATCCTGCTGCGCGAGAACGAGTCGGTCTACATCCCGCTGGGTACGATGCACCGGCTGGAAAATCCGGGCAAGGTGCCGCTGAACCTGATCGAGGTGCAGTCCGGCGCCTATCTGGGCGAGGACGACATCGTCCGCGTCGACGATCATTACGGACGCCCCTGACTCGGTCGGCGAAGCGCGCGGACATCATCCGATCTTTGCCCGATTTTTGAATCGATTTTTTGACGCCGGGATCTCATAGGATAGGCCTTCCGCCATGGAAGGCCTATCTCTCCGCATGCCTCCGACACCGATCAGCCCGCCCGACGGGTCCGACATCCTGACCCTGGCCTCGCCGGCCTTCGACGCCGCCTACCCGCGCGTGGTCAACAGGGAGCTGATCCCCCAGCCGATCCTGCAATCGATGGAATGGGCGTGGAACACGCCGCGCTTTCC
Source organism: Azospirillum sp. UENF 211521 (assembly GCF_058780535.1). NCBI lineage: Bacteria > Pseudomonadati > Pseudomonadota > Alphaproteobacteria > Rhodospirillales > Azospirillaceae > Azospirillum > Azospirillum sp. UENF 211521. The sequence goes on along the minus strand of NZ_JBSNCF010000006.1, from coordinate 46,777 downwards.
CGAACGCCCGGTGCGCGTCCTGCGCCTCGCCGACGTGTGGGTGGCCAAGGAAGGGCTGGTCTTCGACCGCGGGGGCAACCTCTACCGCGAAACCATCACGCAGCATTCCGCGGGGGAGGTCGAGCAAGCCCATGCGGCCGTGCTGGCGGCGATGGAGCAGGGCGGGGTGGAGGCCGACGCGGACGGTCCGGTCCTGCTGTGCAAGAAGCGGGGCATCGGCAATTACGGCCACTGGATGATGGAGATGCTGCCCAAGGCATGGCTCGTCCATCAGCATCTGCCGGCGCTGTCGGCGCGTTTCCTCGTCGCGCATGTGCCAGGGCACCTGAACGACAGCATGGCCCAGTCGATGGCGATGCTCGGGATCGACCTCTCCCGGACCATCGTCGCCGACGACGCGCCCCGGCGCTTCACCGATCTGCTTGTGGTGGACGGGCTCAGCGAGCATGGCGGCTACATGTCGCCGCTCGTCCTGGACGCCCTGGACGCCCTGGCCGGCGGCGTCCCGGCGGCCGGGGCGGAACGGCTGTTCGTCACCCGCCAGGCGACCGGCTTCCGCCGCGTCGTCGGCGAGGATTCGTTGATCGCCCGCGCCCAGACGCTTGGCTACACGCTGGTCGAACCGGGCGTCCTGACGCTGCCCCAGCAGGCGTCGCTGTTCAAGGGGGCCAGGAAAATCGTCGGCGTCATGGGGGCGGCGATGACCAACATCGCCTTCGCCGCGCCCGGCGCGCGGGTCGTGACCCTGACGCCCGCCGGCATGCCCGACACCTTCTTCTGGTTCATCGCGACGCTGCGCGGCCTCGACTACACCGAGGTCCGCTGCCCGCAGAGCGGTCCCGTGCAGGGCGTCATGCCCTGGGACACCGATCTGCTCCTGTCCGCGGACGCCCAGGACCGGATTTTCGCGGATTGAGGCGGGAGCATGATGCGATGACCACGCACGGGACCTTCGCCTTCTTCATCGAGCGCATCGAGGTCGGCGGCGAGCTGCGGATCGAGGGCTGGGCGTTCCACGACCGGCACGGCCCCTGCGGCTTCGACGTGGTGATCGATGGCGGCGACCGTCCACCGGCCGTCCATGTCCAGCAGGGCATCGGCCGACGCGACGTCGCCCTGGCCCTCGGCGCGCCGATGGCGGAGCGGTCGGGTTTCGTGGTGGTGGCGGCGCTGCCGTCCAGCACCTCCGCCGTCGTCCTGCGCCTGACCGCCGGGGACGCGCAGGAGGCCATCCCGCTGATGCTGCGCACCGGCCTGTCCCTGCGCAGTTGGGAGGTGGGCTGCGAACGGTCGGTGCCGGCGGTGGAGTACCGTTTCCTGACCGAGAGCGGCCTGCGCTACGCCGCCGCCCTGCCGGCGCGACTGACCCGCGCGCGGCCGGCGCTCGGGCTGTTCGCCGAAGCCCCGCCGCCCTGCGGCCCGCTCGCCGCGCCCGTGTCCATCATCGTGCCGATCTATGGCGGCAAGGGGTTCCTGATACCGCTGGTCCACGCCCTGCTGGAGACGGTGGAGCCGCGGCATCGCATCATCTTCGTCGATGACGGCAACCCGGACCGCAGCATCACGGCTTTCCTGGTGGCGCTCGCCGTCTCGCTCGATCATGTGACGGTGGTGAGCAAGCCGCGCAACGAGGGCTACCTAAAGGCGGTGGCCGACGGGATGGAGCTGGCGACCCGTCTCAACCCGGATGGGCATGTCGTGCTGCTGAACACCGACGTCGAGGTGCCCGCCGGCTGGCTGGAACGGCTCGTCCGGCCGATCGAGCGGACGCCGTCGATCGCCAGCACCACCCCCTTCACCAACGCCGGCACCATCTGCGGCTTCCCGGCGATGCCGGAGGACAACGCGCCCTTCCTCGATGCCCCGGTCGGAGAGATCGACGCCGCCTTTGCGGCCATGGCCGGACTCCCACCGGTCGAGGCGCCGACCGGCGTCGGCTTCTGCATGGCCCTGAACCGCCGCGCGCTGCGGGAAATCGGTTTCTTCGACCAGGCGGCCTTCGGGCGCGGCTATGGCGAGGAGGTGGATTGGTGCCGGCGCGCCCTGCGGCGCGGCTTCACCAATGTGATCGTGCCCGATCTCTACGTGCACCATCACCACGGCGGCAGCTTCCCCAGCGCGGAGAAGGCGGCCCTGATCGAAGCGTCCGGCGCCGTCATCCGGGAGCGCTATCCGGAGTTCGACGCGGAGGTTCAGGACTTCATCCGCGCCGACCCGCTGCGCCCCATCCGAGCGGCGGCGGCCGTCCGCATCCTGTCGGCGCGCGGGCTGCCCGGCCGGCCGCGGACGGTGCTTCTGTTCGACCATCCGGGCAAGGGCGGGGCCGCCGCCTTCCGCGCCAAGGAGGTCGCGCGCCTGCAGGGCCAGGGGCACGCCGTCCTGCTGGTGCGGCCGACGGTGCAGCCGGTTCTCGGCATGCCCGAGGGCGCACTGGACATCGAGCTTCTGCACCGCGACACCACGGTCCGCTATCCGGCGAACGATCTCGGCGACCTCGCCGCCCTGGTGTCCGCGCTGCCGCCCGCCGAGGTAGTGGTCAGCTCGCTGGTCGGGCACGCGGACACGGGCAAGGTCATGGCCTTTCTCCGGTCGCTCCGGTCGGGCGGCGGTGGAGCTGCGCCGCTGCGCCTGCTGCATCACGACTATTTCCCGGTCTGCCCATCCCTCAACCTGATCGACGCGGAGGATCGCTTCTGCGGCGTGCCGGCGCTGGAGCGTTGCCGGACCTGCGCCCCGGCGAACGCGCATTTCCAATGGCGGGAGAGCAGCGCGGGGCCCGTCGGCCCCGGAGGTGCCGGCATCGATGTGGTCGCCCACCGCCGGGCGTGGCAGGAGCTCTTCGACGTGGCCGACCGCCACGTCGTCTTCTCGCGCAGCGCGCTTGCCGTCCTGCGCCGGGCCTTCGCTCTTCCCGACGACCGGGTGCGGATCATCCCGCACTTGGCAGACCATGTGGTTGTGACGCCGCTGCCCTCGCCGGCGCCGGGGCCGGTCATGCAGGTGGCTGTCGTCGGCGGGATCAATGTGGCCAAGGGCGCCCGGATCCTGGAGCGGATGGTGCGTCTGGCGGAGGAGCACCGCCTGCCGATCCGGTTCGAACTGTTCGGCAACATCGACCGCTCCCTGCGCTCGGTGCACTTCAGCGACAACGGTCCCTACGAACCGGGGCAGCTTCCGCGGCTTCTGGCCGAACGGGGGTGCCACGCGGTCTTCCTGCCGTCGATCTGGCCGGAGACCTATTGCTATGTGCTGGATGAGGTGGTCGGGCTGGGGCTGCCGGTCGGTGCCTTCGACATCGGTGCGCCGGCCGAGCGGCTGCGCTGCTGGCCGAACGGCTTCATCGTCCCCCAAGCCACGCCGGAAGCCGCCTTGTCGACCCTCTTGCGTGTCGCCGGCCAGAGGTGACCGCCGCATGGCGATGGTCGTTCGTGGCCCTTTCTCCACAATCGCCCGTCGTCGATGCCGACCGTCGGGCGGCCGTGTGGTCCTGTTCGGTTTTACTGCTTCAGCAGAATGGCTTTGTTGCTGTTTTGAAATATTGAATCGGCAAGAGAAACAGAACCCGCGACGCTTCTCTCATGATGATGAAGTGATTGACATTAACGGAAAGATGGAGCACCAATCCATCGATTGGTCATCAATGATTACGTATCTAAGAGCGGCGCCTCATCTTGCCTTCAGAAGAAATGAACTTTGCAGAAGTCCATCATTCACGGCAGAAGATTTCGCAACCAGTAGCGGCTGATGTGGTCCGTTGCGGTGAAGTCGCCGTTACTGATTTTTTCCGATATTTTTCCATGTTATTCGTTCTATTTCTGCGGAATTCCATGAAATTTGTTATTCATATGAATTTATTCTTAATAACGGGGGTCAGGTGGCCTTCCACGGAAAACTCACGTCTGCGAAAGCGCGCCTCGTGGGCGCGCGATCGTGACTGGATGGGGGGCTTTTCGGGGGAGAAGGATGGCCTCCACCGGTGGCGGGTGTGCGCTCAGGCGCGACTGAATCTCAAGAAGGTCAAGGGCATATGACACAGAAGACAGTGGGCAGCCTTGATGCCGTCAATCTGTACAAGGGCTTCGGTTGCATCCTGTTCGGCTGGGCCATCAATATCGAAAACCCGTCCACAAAGGTCGGCATCGGCGTTGTCATCGATGGACGGTGCATCACGACCTCCTGGGCCCGCTATTTTCATCGCGAGTTGTTCGCGAACGGCACCGGAAGCGGCTTCAGCGCCTTTTCCATCCTGATCCCTTCGGAGCATCTCTCCGATCAGGAGGCGCGCATCTTCCATGTGGTCGGCAACGGAGACCTGATCGGCAGCGCGACCCTCAGGCTGCCCGATGACCGTTCGCCGATGCAGACCCTGCTCGGCGGCCCTGCCCGTCGGCCGCTCACCCTGGCCGAGGCCGGAGGGCGGCCGGAGGACATGCCGGTCGACGTGGTGGGCGACGTGGCCATGCTGCGCAACGGCGGCGTCTTCGACGCCCACTGGTACGAGCGGGCCTATCCGGACGTTTCCGAGTGGTGCCACGAGACCGGGGGCTCGCCCTATCTGCACTACCTGCTCGTCGGTCGCCCCCAGAACCGCTGGGCGCACGTTCCCATGAACGAGGCCTGGTATCTGGAGCGTTATGGGAACGTCATCCGCAGCATGCACGGGACCGAAGCCCGCAGTCTGGTCGACCACTACTACAACGTCGGCAGCGTCTTCGGCTTCGACGCCGCTCCGGGGTTCGACGAGCAGACCTACCTCCACGTCAACGACGATGTCCGTGCCCTGGTGGACGAGCGGCAGCTGGTCAGCGGCTACCGCCACTATCTGATGTACGGCGCCTTGGAGCACCGTCAGGCGCCCTCTGGCGCCACGCTGCCGCCGTTGCGCACCCACGAGTTGCTGGAACGGCCGGAGTTCATGGCCATCCTGAACGGGACCGGGCCGCTGCCCGGCCCGACGGGGCGCAACTGGGCGGCGTTCAACGCGCGGAGCTTTCCCGCCCAGGACCTGTCGGGCACTTTCGCCGATGACCTCTACTGCGGGCTCCGCGTCGACGTGGCCGCCGCGATCGCCGATGGCCGCCTCGCGTCGGCCGGCCGCCATTGGGTGGAGCATGGCATCCACGAGGACATGGCGGGAACCACGCCGCGTCTGAACGGCTATTCCGAGCACCGTTACCTTGCCGAGAACCCGGACATCTCCGCGGCGGTCGGCCGGCGCGCGCTTCCCTCCGGCTATCACCACTTCCTCAGCCACGGGCACCATGAAGGACGCAGGGGCGGCCTGGACCTCGGCGAGCCGCCCGTGCGGACCATCCCCTCCCAGGAGATCCTGGCGCGGATCGCCGCGCGGGACCGCTGGCCGACGATCTCCATCGTCATGCCGGTCTACCAGACGCCGGAACGGTGGCTGCGGGCGACGATCGACTCCGTGCTGAACCAGCTCTATCCGTTCTGGGAGCTGTGCATCGTCGACGACGCGTCGCCCAGCCCGCGCGTCTCGGAGCTGCTGCAGGAGTTTGCGGCGCGCGACCGCCGCATCCGCGTGGCGAGCCTGCCGGCCAACGGCGGGATTTCCGCCGCGTCGAACGCCGCGCTGTCGCTCGCGGAGGGTGAGTGGATCGCGCTGCTGGACCACGACGACCAGCTGACGCCGGACGCGCTCTACGAGATCGCCGCCGCCATCGTCGAGCACGAGCCGGACGCGGTCTACTCCGACGAAGACAAGATGACCGTCGATGGCCGGTTCTACGACGCGGCCTGCAAGCCCGGCTGGTCGCCCGACCTGCTGCGCAGCACCATGTACACCGGGCATCTGACCTGCTATCGCGCCTCGGTGGTCCGTTCGGTCGGCGGCTTCCGCAGCGCCTATGACGGGACGCAGGACTACGATCTGGCGCTCCGCATCGCCGCGGTGACCGACCGCTTCGTCCATGTCCCGAAGATCCTCTACCACTGGGTCGCGATCCCGGGATCGACCGCCGAGGTGCTGTCGGCCAAGAGCTACGCGATCGAGCGGCAGAAGCTGGCCATCGAGGACGCCGTCGCGCAAAGCGCCGCCACGCCGTTCGAGGTGCGGCCCCACTGGTCCACGGGCAACTGGCGCGTCGTGTACGCCCCGCCGTCCCCGGCCCCGCTGGTCAGCGTCGTCATCCCCAGCGCCGGCCGGATGGGCGAGGTCTTCGGGATGCGGGTCGACATCCTGAAGAACTGCGTCGCCAGCCTGTTCGGCAGCGAGTGCTACGAGAACTTCGAGGTCGTCGTCGTGCACAACGGCGAGCTTGAGCCCTCGACCCTGCGCTTCCTGCGCTCCTTTCCGAACGTCCGCGACGTCAACGCCCAGCGGGCGGACTTCAACTTCTCCGACCGCGTCAACCTCGGCGTGGAGCAGGCGCGCGGCGACTACGTGCTGCTGCTCAACGACGACATCCAGGCCATCTCGAAGCACTTCCTGCGCGACATGGTGGGGCTGGCCAGTCAGCCCGGTGTGGGCATCGTCGGCCCGCGCCTGCTGTTCGCCAACGGCACGATCCAGCATGTCGGCATCCTGATGCTGAACGGCTCGCCGACCCACGCCCTGATCGGCGAGCATCGGCTGACGCCCGGCCCGCAGGGGATCGGCCAGCTGGTGCACGACGCGGCGGCCACCACGGCGGCCTGCATGCTGGTGTCCCGCAAGCTCTATCAGGAGGTCGGCGGCTTCGACACCGGGCTTTGGCTGAACTACAACGACGTCGACTTCTGCAACAAGGTCCGCGCCAGGGGCCTGCGGATCGTCGTCGATCCGGCGATCGAGCTTTACCATTTCGAATCCCTGTCGAAGTCGGGCACCTTCAATTGGGAGCTCCAGAACTTCATCCGGCGCTGGGGAATCGTGAAGGACCCCTACGTCAACCCGGCCTTCTCGGCCGAACGCCCCTTCTACGAGCTTGAGCACGCCCCCGCCGTCCGTCCGGTGCGCGACGTCCAGGAGCAGATCATGGCGCGCATCGCCGCGTCGCGGTCGCGGCCGCCGGTGGAGGAGTCGATCCGCTTCTCCTTCTTCATGAGCACCTACAAGCAGCCTGTCCGGTTCCTGCGCGAGATCGAGAAGACGATTCTCAACCAGTTCTACCGGAACTTCGAATGGGTGATCGTCAGCGACGGCGACCATCGGCCGGAGCTGCTCGACTGGCTGCGCGAGGTGGCGGTGCATGAGAACGTGACGGTGATCGTCGCTCCGGAAAACCAGGGCATCATGGCGGGCTACGGTCTGGCTTTCCGGGCGACGTCCGGCGACTACGTCCTGCCCGTGGACGCCGACGACTTCCTGACGCTCGACGCCCTGCAGGTGATGGCGGAGCACATCCACGCCCATGGCCGCCCGGCCGTGCTGTATTCCGACGAGTTCAAGAGCAACCCCGAATCCCGGCTGTTCTCGCCCTTCCACAAGCCGGACTTTGACTGGGTCCTGCACATGAACATCTGCTTCACCTGCCACCTCTGCGCCCTGCGGCGGGACGTGGCGGTGGAGGTCGGCGCCTACACGGATCTGAAGGCGACCTGGAGCCACGACTGGGACACCTTCACGCGCGTCGAGCGGGCCGGCTACGCCGTCGTCCATGTTCCGCACCTGCTCTACGCCTGGCGGATCAACCCCGGCTCGACGGCTTCGGTGGAAAGCAGCATGAAGCCGGCGGCCCTGCACAGCCAGCGGCACGTTCTGGAGCAGCATCTGGCCCTGACCGGGCTGGACCAGAAGCTGGGCATCGTCGAGAACACGCTGTTCCCTCATCCGGGCATGTGGCGGCTGGCGCCCGACGCGGCGATGCAGCCGCGCACGGCGCTGGTCATCGCCGCGTCGGCGGTGGACGACGCGGCGGCGGCATCGGTCGCGGCCCTGCTGATGCAGCGGAACCGCTGGATCGCGTCGGTCCGGCTCCTGGTGCCGGCCGGCGGTGCGGCGTCGTTCCGCCTGTTGCTGGAGCGCCACGGCGTCGGTGCCCGCGCCCTGTCGAGCACGACCATCCATGAGGGCGGCTCCCTGGTGGACCTCCTCCTCGACGCTTGTGGGGACGGGGAGAGCGTTGCCTTCGTGCAGGCCGGCTGCCTGCCGCTGCAAGCCGGCTGCCTGCCGGAACTGGCGGGCCTTCTCGGTGGGGTGGAGGAGGCGGTGGCCATCGGCGGCCGTGTTCTGGGCCCCGACGACAAGGTTGCCTGGGCCGGGGGCTTCTTCGGCATCGGCGGGTTCCTGGCGACGGCCGACTACGGGCGCGATGCCGACGACAGCGGCTACCACGGCATGCTCTTCTGCCAGAGGTTCGTGGACGGCGTGTCACCCAGCCATTGGCTGGCGCGCTCCGGCTTCCTGCGCGGTCTGCTCGGGCGTTTGGCTCCGGACACCACCGTGGGGCAGATCGCCGGTGCCATCGCGCTCCGCGCCCATGGCGAGGGAAAGCGTGTGCTCTACACGCCCTTCAGCGTCTGGCGGCTCACGGTGCGGATGAACATTCAGCCGCAGAGTCCGTCCTGGGATCTGCTGGGCCATCTCGGCGTGGCGGTTCCGTCCACCAGCCGATGGTACAGCCCGCGCCTTTATCCCGTTTCCGGGCAGTGTTACCAGCCGCGCGGGTACGTATGATCCGCGATCATGCTCCACGATCGCTCTGCCACAAAAAGGTTGCAACCCACTGTGCAGGTTGGAGCGATCCCAATGCTCAACGAGGTTGGAGGTTACAGAGTTTCTTAACGACATAGTAACGTTGTGAAGCCCTAATTCGGCCGATGCTGGCCATGGTTTTCCTTGGCGCGCGTTGCATTGGTTTCTGTTGAAGCGGGCGTTTCTCGCCCGGCCTCAGGGCTGGGTCCACAGGGTTGATATCCTCAAAAAGGTTCGATCATGACCGTCGCCATCACACCCATCGAATTCGGCACAAATATTCCTGATGAAGCGGAACTGAAGCGGTGGGTGGGAAGTTTCGATCCCGTCGATGGGAATTTTATCCGTGGCTGGCTGATCGACCAGGACACCCCGGCGCGGAGCGCCGCCGTCGAGATCTCCATCGACGGTGTGAACGTGGCGACGGTCATCGCCAATCACCCCCGACCGGACGTCGCCGCGACCACCGGGCAGGCTGACAAGGGGTTTCACTTTTCCGTTCCGCCCGCCTTCGCCGATGGAAATCCGCATATGGTCACAGTTCTCGTTGCCGGCACGAACCTCCACCTGACAGGCAGCCCGCGCGAGATCGTCGTGGCGCCGCCGGCGGCGGCTGACGCGTCCGGGCTCGGGATCGACAAGGATCGGATTTTCCAGGACATCGCGCAGCCGCTCGCGACGAACCTGACCTACAAGGTTGGCGGCTTCAACGAGAAGGAATACACGCGCCAGTATCCGGATGTGAAGGCGGCCATCCGGGGTGGCGTGTTCGCCAGCGGTTACCAGCATTGGCTCCAGTACGGGGCCAAGGAGGGCCGCATCGTTGCCAACGGTGCGCCGCTTTCCATTCCCCAGCCGCTGGTCGCCGAACAGCTTCTGTTCATCGACGCCGTCTGCACCGGCAAGATCGGGCTGGCGTCCTCAGCCTTCGATGACTGGCGCCTCAAGCAGCTGGTGGACTTCCCCCAGCTCGACGAATTGCTGGACCTGCCTCGGCTGCTGGCCTACGTCGAGGAGATCGAGGAACCGGATGACGTCCGCGCCGAGCTTCCCGTCGATTTGTTCGTTTTCCTGTATTACCGGACCGTCTTTGGAGAGCTGACCGGTTCTACGGTCGAACAGTCGATTCAGCGTTACCAGATCCTGAGCGAGGCGTCCGCGCGTTACTACGTGCTCCGTAAGGATTTCTGGGCGGAGCAGGTGAGCGGTTGGAGCAATCTGCGCACGGCGCAGCTGCTGCGCCTCGCCGGCCGTTCTGACGAAGCCCGGGCCGTGCTGGCCGGTCTCCGGCGCGACCATTGGGATCTCGATTTCAAGTACAAAGACCGGTCGCTGCCCCGGCCGCGCCCCAATTTCATCGTGTTCGAGCGGGCGACCTATGAACTGGGGATGCTCGACCTTGCCGAAGGCAAGCTGGTCGACGCGACCATCCACGCGACCTCCCTGGCCAACGAAACGTACGGCTGGAAGCGCGACGGGCTGCGCCGGCGCATCGTGCCGCTGATCGAGCAGGGCCTCGACCGGATCAAGGACGGTGACCGGGACGCCGCCGCCCGCTGCATCGGCGACGCCTACGCCCTGTTCCGGCAGGACCCCGGCCGGCGGATCGGCAAGCCTCTGAAGTCCCTCAAGGACCAGCCGCTTGACGGCACGAAGGGCGCCAAGACCTACGACGTCGTCTTCTACATCGGGGATTCGACGAGCGAGTCCAAGCGCTACCGCGTGCTCAACCTGATGGACACGCTGATCGGTCTCGGCTACCGGGTCGGCTGCTTCACCGAGCCCGAATTCCCGACGGTGATCTCGGAAGGCAACCGCATCCGGTGCATGGTCATCTTCCGGTCCGCCTACACGAGCACCCTGTGCAACGTGGTGGAGACGTTCCGCCCGCAGGGCACGCAGTTCCTCTACGACATCGACGACCTGTTCTTCGTGCCGAAGGTCCTGCCGATGATCGCCGGCGCCGCGCTGATGAGCCCGGAGGCCTTTGCCGGCACGGCCCAGTGCATTGAGCATTTCCGTCAGGCGCTGATGCTCACCGATGGCGCCACCGGCTCCACCTCCTTCCTGGTTGAGGAGCTGGCGGCGCTCGGCCGGCCCGCCCGGGTCGTTCCGAACACCTTCGGGCCGCTGCAGGAGAAGCTTGCCGCCGTGCTCCTGCAGGAGCCGGCGCCGTCGCGTTCCGAGGTGCGCATCGCCTATCTCAGCGGGTCCTGGACCCATCATCGTGATTTCGCGCAGTGCGAACAGGCGCTGCGCACGATCATGGCGCGGCACCCCAATGTCACCCTGATGGCGGTCGGCCGCATCGATCTCGGCCCGGAATGGGAGGAGTTCAAGGACCGCGTCATTCCGGTCGGCTTCATGTCCCACCAGGAAATGCTGGCCTTCTACCGCGAGGTTGACATCTCGATCGCGCCGCTTGAGGTCGGAAATCCCTATTGCGAGGCCAAGAGCCAGCTGAAGGTGTTCGAAGCGGGGCTGTTCGGCGTGCCCTCGGTCGCCTCGGCGACCCACTCCTTCCGCGAGGCCGTCACCGATGGTGTGGACGGCTTCCTGGCGACGACGCCGGAGGAGTGGCTTGAGCGGCTGGAGCGGCTGGTTGCCGACGGCGAGCTGCGGGCCGCCGTGGGCCGGCGTGCCCGCGAACGGGCGCTCACCCAGTTCTCCGAGACCGCGCTGAAGCAGGCCATCACCGGCCTGTTCCCCAAGGCCGCCGCCCCGGACGCCGTGAACGCCGTGATCCCGGCGCGCTTCGGCCTTCCGCTCAACGAGCGCAAGATGCGGATCGTCTGGGTCGTGCCCGACATCCACGCGGGCAGCGGCGGACAGCGCAACATCCTGCGCTTCGCCTACTACCTGACCACCTTCGGCCACACCGTCAGCATCGTGGTGAAGGACTCGTCCCGGCCCGCGGTGGAGACGCACCGTCTGATCAACGAGCACTTCTACCCGTTCAAGGGCAGCGTCCAGAATTACAACGGCAGCATGCCGCCCTGCGACGTCCTGTTCGCCACCCATTGGACGACGGTGGAGATCGTGGTGAGGCACCGGGCCGCCGCCAAGCAGGCCTGCTACTTCGTCCAGGACTTCGAGCCGGGCTTCGTGCCGTTGGGCTCGGAATATCTGATGGCGGAGAACACCTACCGCAAGGGCCTGTATCACATCACCTCGGGCCCCTACTGCGAGCGGATTCTCAAGCAGACCTATTCGAACGACGCCGACCATTTCAAGTTCCCGCTCGACCGCCTGAATTACTGGCAGCGGCCGCGGACCGAAACCTCGGCGGAAGGGACCATCCTGTATTTTGCCCGGCCGGAGATGCCGCGGCGCTGCTTCGAGTTCGGCAACATGATGTTGGCCGAGGTGAAGATGCGGCGGCCGGGCGTGCAGATCCTGATGTATGGCTCCCACCATGTCGACACCGGCAGCCTGCCGTTCGATGCGCGCAACCTCGGCATCCTGCCGACGATCGACGATCTGGCGCGCCTCTACTCCAACGCCGATCTCGGGATCGTCTTCTCGCTCACCAACCCCAGCCTGGTGCCGTACGAGATGATGGCCTGCGGCCTGCCCGTGGTGGATGTCCGCTTCCAGGACAACATCACGAATTACGGTGGCCGCGAGGACATCGCCCTCCTCGGCGATCCGGACCCGACCGCCTTCGCCAACCAGGTCATCGCTCTGCTCGACGATGTCCCGGCACGGGCGGAGCGTGTCCGCAAGGGGAAGGAGTTCATCCTGGACTTCCCCAGCGAGGTGGAGTTGGTGCGCCGGGTCGAGAGCCTGCTGCTGAAGCGGCTCGATCTGATCGATGCGCAAGCGGTCACAGCGTGAGCGGACGCCGGTGGAGGGGGGTGACCGACCGGCGCCGCTCCTTCATCGGCGCCACGCGGCCGTGATGGGATTTTCCACGAGCGGCCCGTTGGCAAGCCCAGCGGTCGCGGCGCGGTTCCAGTGGTTGATGGCTTCTGCCGAGGAGTTGCCATGATTATCAGCAAGACCCCCCTGCGCATGAGCTTCATGGGCGGTGGCAGCGACCTTCCTTCCTTCTATCGCCAGCATGGCGGCTTGGTGATCAGCACGGCCATCGACAAGTACGTCTTCGTCAACGTCAACCCCAAGTTCGACGACGGCGTGCGCGTCAGCTATTCGGTCACGGAAACCGTCGGATCGGCCAAGGAAGTCGCCCATCCGCTGGTGCGCGCCAGCTGCGCGCAGCTGGGCATCGCCGGCGGCCTTGAGATCACCTCCATTGCCGACATCCCGGCGAGCGGGACGGGGCTGGGTTCGTCCAGCTCCTTCACGGTCGGGCTTCTGCACGCGCTCAGCGCCTACCAGGGCGCCTACATGGCGGCCGACGATCTCGCGCGCGGCGCCTGCCACATCGAGATCGACGTTTGCGGCGAGCCGATCGGCAAGCAGGACCAGTACGCCGCGGCCTTCGGCGGGCTCAACGCGATCGAATTCCACCCGAACGACACGGTGACGGTCACGCCGGTGGTCTGCGATCCGGCGGCCCAGCAGCGGTTCGAGGAGAGCATCCTGGTGTTCTACACCGGGCGCACCCGCTCCGCGTCGAACATCCTGAAGCAGCAGTCGGAGAAAAGCGCCAGCAACACGGCGACCATCGCGTCGTTGCAGACCATGGTGTCGCTGGCGCAGGATTTCCTGAACTATCTGCGGGCCGGCAACACCGACATTCTGGGCGAGATCCTCCACGAGGGCTGGGTGCTGAAGCGGGGCCTGTCGCAGGGCATCACCGACGAGGCCATCGATGGATTCTATGAGCGCGCCCGCGCCGAAGGTGCTACGGGTGGAAAGCTGTTGGGTGCCGGCGGCGGCGGCTTCCTGATGATCTACGCGCCGCCCGAACGGCACGAAGCGATCACCCGGGCGCTCGGTGACCTGCGCCGGATCGACATGCCGTTCGCCCGCGAGGGCAGCAAGATCATCTTCTACCAACCGCCCGTCCGCAAAGCCGCGGCCCCGAAGCGGGCCGAGCGCGTTCTCGAACTGACCTGAGGCAGCCATGTCCGGCAAGTTTCCCGCTGTTCCGATCCCCGACGCGGCCGACTACACCGCGCAGTATTTCAAGCGTCTATACGAGGCGAGCGAGACCATCCGTCCGGACGCCATGCGGGCGGCGGCCGACCTGCTGCGCAGCACGATCGAGGCGGGCCGCTGGGTCTATGCCTGCGGCAACGGCGGCTCCGCGGCGATCTGCAACCACCTGCACTGCGACTTCGGCAAGGGCATCCGCACCGGCACCAACCTGCGCCCGCGCATCCACAGCCTGTCGGCGCATCTCGAGATGATCACGGCCATCGGCAATGATTTCTCCTACGACGACATCTACGCCTACCAGCTGAGCGGCATCGGGGAGCCCGGCGACCTGCTCATCACCGTCAGCTCCTCCGGCAATTCGGAGAACATCGTCCGTCCGCTCCAGTGGGCGCGCGACAACGGCCTGCGCACCATCGCGCTGACCGGCTTCGACGGCGGCCGCTCCGCGCCGCTCGCCGACGTCAACATCCATGTCGCGGCCAACAACTATGGCATCGTCGAGGACGTGCACCAGTCGGTCATGCACATCCTGGCCCAGTTCGTGCGCCAGAGCGTCATGCCCGCCGGTGACATCGCCACGCTGAAGTTCTAAGCGTTCCTGATTCCTGTCATGAAGGAACCGCTTTCATGAGCGGTTCCTTCATGATGGAACGATGTTACAATTTGATGAAGTCCAGCCAGTGTACGTAGACGCCCAACGCGCGTCTGTCAGGATCGGCGCTGTTGATTTCGTGCGGAATTACCGTGCGCGGCAAATCTATACGGAAATGAACGGTTCCGTTGTTCGCCGACAGCGAAGCTGCATCAATTCTTGCCGATACTATTCTTGTGTGCGTTGGAAGGTTGGGCGGCTGATACAGTGATAGAGGCAGCTTTTCTCCATTCGCATATATCTCAATGCCATCGATAATTTCTGGAATATAGGACGACGCCATCATGGTGATATTGTAATCACTGGATGAGTCAAAGCACACGTACACAGACGATGAGTTCTCCGGGCCTGTCCAGCGAACAGTGTATCCATTTTGTTCGCTTTCTCGGCCGTACCAGCCCTCACCACTGAACTGATCGTTGAAATCAAAGCGGAAATCACCGCTTTGCCTGTTCTGCATATTCATTCTTTTGATAAACTTGCTAATTGTCTCATCTCTGCTAAATTTCTGGAGATCCCTTCTTTTTATTTCCTCAATAGCGAAATCATAAACAGCTTGGTCGACCAAATTTATAGAGCGAATCTCGTCCAATACTTCTGGTGTCGTGTTTGCTGTGAACTCTGCTTGTGTTATGTTGAATTTTGGAAGCCGCTCTGGCGGATACCATCCATAAAAATGACAAATTGAATGCATGAGTTCGTTTACGGTTTTGCTCGTACCCAAGAAATCTATATTTCTGATATTTTCTTTAGCTATTTCAAGAGAGTTTTCATCATAAGAGTTGACAAAATATTCCTTGTCGACGGGAGTGTCGTATTCCTGAACAGCGGTCGATTCCTGAATCGACTGGAATGCCAAGTGGCGAGTTTGCCAATTAGCCATGTATCGACGGATTCTTGGATGCCTAAAAAAGTCAAGTATGTCCATGCGATTCGCAGTATCACTCAACATGTGATGACTGGTTTGTAAGATGTACCTATAACTTGATACAGTGCGCTCTACAGGATCTCGCAGGACTGTGACCACACGATGAGTGTTTTCCAAATAATCCATCGGCCACCAGCCACTATGGCTTGAGATGCATTTTTTGGTTCTAAGAACACTTGGAGGAATCCTCGAAATATTAACATCATCCCAAAGGCTAAGGATGTCATCCCGATGAAAATTATTTTCCATCCAGGTTCTGAATGATGTTCCTGCACATTTCGGGATGTGCAAAAAATAAATCCCATCCTTGCCCATTCTGCCCTGCCTCTTTGCAATCTTCCTAAATTTTGCAAGAAACACTTTCTTGCAACCTTAATAGTCAGCTTTCGCACGTTAAAATTTATAGGTTAAAATTTTGTGTATTTATCTAACATGACGGAGGAGAGAGGCCTTTAATACTAATTTATGACATAGATTAGACGCTAACCATTCTCAAACGATTTTAGAGACGGAAATTGCTGTTTGCAATATATTGAAATAATGGTAAAATATTTCATATACAGTGTAATTTTTTGCGAATATGTGGAGTTGCAGTGATGAGTGATAATTTTTTGCATCTTGGTGTTGTTGCACTCAAGAGCAATTTTTCCGCTCCGTGTCGAGTTGAGGCCCCATCAAAAGTACTGGGGAATGTTGGGCGTGGATGTAGCATAGGAGCGTTCACCTATTTACAAAAAGATACAGTAATCGAAGGGACAGAGATTGGAAGATTTTGCTCAATTGCGGCATCGGTATGTATTGGGGGTGGTGAGCATCCCATCGATTGGCTGTCCACTCACCCTTTTGTTTGCGATCCAAACGACGTTGTCGTTGGTGTGAGCCGCACATATCCTGAAGCGCAGGCTTGGTTTGGTGCAAAGTCAACAAGATTTCATGGGCAGCCTGGGCAATGCCGGATAGGAAATGATGTTTGGATTGGCCATGGAGCCATAATAAAGCGAGGCGTTTCGGTTGGTGATGGTGCGGTCATTGCGGCTGGTGCCGTCGTGACAAAAGATGTTCCTCCTTATGCAGTCGTAGGTGGATGTCCTGCCAAGCATATAAAATTCAGGTTTGACAGTAATACTATAGAAAGTCTGGTGAACCTTAATTGGTGGAATTTTGACCTAAGTCCACTGACCGGTGAGATTGATTATTCAAATGTCGGCGAATCTATAAAAATGATACAATATGCCATAGAGCATGGAACTGTTCAGAAAGCCAGATACAAATCATACATTCTATCAAATATGGGAGAAGAAATAACAGAGAATGTGCAATGAGGGTGTAATCTATTATGGGAAAAGCGCATGAAATTATTAAAGATGATCAAAATATAATTATCTAAGAAGAACGGAAATAATGGAAGTTATGAGCCCTGACTGATTCGCCGGCCGCCAGATCAATCAGGGCTTCTGCCTCAGACTGTTTTGACGACGATCACCGGGCGGCCATCGGGCGCGATTCGCCAGATGCGTCCCACCGCGCGCCGGTAACCGATCTCGTCAAGGACGTCACTCGGGACCGCCACCGCAGCGATGGCGCCGCCCGGCGTGCCGTTTTCGACCCGTTCGGCCTGCACATAGTCGCCAACGGCCCAAGGCCCTGCGACGGTGACCGGCACTTGGCCGCAGAAGGCGATGCGGTCGAATCGTGTCCGCTCTGCCTCCGCGCGCGCCTGCCAAGTTGCCAGCTCCTCCACCCAAGCGCTGTGCCGGTCGGCGAAGCGCTCCACCGCCTCGCTCTCCGGCTCGTCCGAGATGGGAACCGGCTCGGCCGGTGGCGGTCCCAGCCGATCCTCGGTCAGCGCATCGCCGCCAACGTAGCTGGGGCTGGTGGACTTCACCACAAAGCTGTGCGCCCGGTCGAAACGGTCGGTCAGGCGTCCGTCGGCGTCGACTCCGGCGATCTGCCCCTTGGCGATGGTGCCGCAGTCCGCAGCCTTCTCCATGTATTCGGCATAGTCGAGGCCAGTGGCGTTGACCGTGCCGGCGGCGTTGATCGACCGCCCGGTGACGCTGTTCTTTTGCACCCGAATGACGGTGGCCGACACGCCCGCCCCGGTGCCCGCGGCTTCGCAGACGGTTGTGGTGGACGTCAAGCCGGTCAGAATATCCAGGATTGCTTGCCCTTCGCCCCGCGTCCCGGCCACCGATGCGCCGCCAGTGGGGGTGAACGCCAAGGCTCCCGTCCAGCCGTTGTGAGTGAGGAAGGCATCGCCGGTCCCATAGCCCTGGGTGTCTCCAGACACGCGATTGTAAAGCTTGAAGGCTCCCAATCCGTTGGGCGCGACCCGCTGGAGCAGCACCCCGGCCTTAGGGCCGTAGCTGGTAAACTCCGACGGGTGTGAGACCTGTAGGGCGATGCCGGCGGCGTTGCTGGCAACGCCTGGGTTGCGGAGCAGAATCTGCGCTGCGAAGGGGCTTCCGTCTGCCCGCTCGACGGTGAGAGGGATGGGCGGAGCGGTGGTCCCGATGCCAGCGTTGCCTGCCGCCGACAGGGTCAGCACCCGCGACGTGGCTTGGTCGCCAATGCCGGTGGAGGCGAAGGCGGTGACCGTACCGCCGTGTATCGCGTCACCGCTGAGTCCGTTCGGCGGGATGGAGCGGATCTGCGCGACCGTGGCCTTGACGGTCCGGGTGCCCTGGTCGAGCGGCAGCGTGTCGCCGTCGGCCAGGCTGACGGCGGCCGGGAGATCGCCGATGAAGACGTCGCTCATCGGCTCACCTCCGGGCCAGGGTGCGGCCGTCGCGGGCCGCGAGGGTGGTGCCGGTGTCGACGGTGAAGCGCCCGAGGATGCTGGCGACGAAGGCGCGGCCGGTCAGGCGGCCGAGGCGGAGCAGCATCGTGTCACTCCTTTTCCGAGATGTAGAGGGTGCAGTCGCCGGCCGCACGCACGGCGGCGATGTGGGTGTGGCGACCGGTGCGCTCGTCACCCAGGGACAGGTCGTAGTAGGTGTAAGCCGGGAAGTAATGGTCCGCCGTCGTGGCCGTGACTCCCGCGGCACCGCTGCGCAGGAAGACCGGTCCGGTGGCGTAGATCCCGATGACCCGGGTCGCGGGGTTGAAGGGCTGCGCGTTGGTGGCGCTGCCCGCCCCGACCGTGATCGACTGGGCACCGCCGGGCCGGAGGCGGAGCGCCGGTATGGGAACACAGTCTTCGTCGCGCGGGAGGAGGGTGGACATGGCAGCAGGCTCCGCAATTGGTCCTGCTCGCATCGTAAGAACGCGTTCCTAAAAAATCAAGGAAATATATCCTATAATCTGGTTCTGCCTGTCCTTCATGTCCTCGGCTCCGGTCCGGGCGGCGGGCACAGGCGCCGGTGGCTCGGTCCCAGCCGTTCGAAATGCGGGTTGTAGAAAGGATCGTTGAGCAGCCGTTCGCCCCAGCGGGCGCGGAGATGGCGGGCTTCGCCGGCCAACCGCTCCATTTTCTCCGGTGTGTCGTCGGTGCCGCGCGTCTGGGTTTCCAGATGGTAGAGACGGGCGTGCGGAGTCCACAGCACGCGCAGGCCGGCGCCCTGGAGCTTCAGGCAGTAGTCGACATCGGCGTAGGCGACGGGCAGGTTCACCATGTCGAAGCCGCCGACCGCCTCGAAGGCGGCGCGGGAGGTCAGCAGGCAGGCGCCGGTGACCGCCGAGACCGTGCGCGGCAGCACGGCTTGACCAAGATGCCCGGGCTCGTCGGCGCCGAGCCCGACGAAGGCGTGCCCGGCCGCCCCCTCCGCGCCCAGGATGACACCCGCATGCTGGACCGTGCCGTTGGGGTAGAGCAGCTTCGCCCCGACCGCCCCCACCCCGGGCCGGGCCAGCAAGGACACCATCTCGGCCAGCCAGTCCGGGTGGATGGCGACGACGTCGTTGTTGAGGAAGCACAGCGCGTCGCCCCGGCAGGCGCCCACGGCGGCGTTGTTGATCGCGGCCCAGTTGAACGGCCCGTGGAAGGCGGCGACGCGCACCCGCGGGTCGCGGGCGAGGTTGTCGAAGACGGGGCGGGACCGCGGGTCGGCGCTGTCGTGGTCAACCAGGATGATCTCGTAGTCCGGATAGCCGGTCTTTGCCAGGAGGCTCGACACGCAGTCGCGGACCAGTTCGGCGGCGTCCTTGGTCGGGACGATGATGGACACTTTCGGCGCCGGGGTGGGCAGGGGATGGCGGATGCGGGCGCAGAACAGCCCGCCGGAGCGGGCGTGCGTCTCGCGGTCGGCGGTCACGGCGGCCCGGCTGCCGGTCCGGCGGTGGTGTTCGCCCACCACACGCTCGATCCCGTCCAGCAGGACGGCCGGGTCGCCGCTGCCCGACAGCGAGGCAGGGTTGATGCGCCAGTGGTAGAGGACGCGCGGGACGTGGCGGATGCCGGCGGCACCGACCCGCTCCAACAGCCGCAGCACGAGGTCGTGGTCCTGAACCCCCTCGTACCCCTCGCGCAAGCCCCCGACCTCCAGCACCAGCCGCCGCTCGGCCACCAGCAGGTGGCAGACGTAGTTCAGCGAGGACAGAAGCTCCGGATCGAAGTCCGGCTTGAAGGCGGGGGCGACGTGCCGACCGTCCGGGGCGATGCGGTCCTCGTCGCTGTAGAGCACCGGAACGGGCGCCCGCGCCAGTTCCTCGGCCATGACCAGCAGGGCGTCGGGGGCCAGCCGGTCGTCGTGGTCGAGAAAGGCCACATGGTCGCCCAACGCCAGCGACAGGGCGCGGTTCGTGTTGGCGCTCACCCCGCCGCGGGCCGCGCTGAACACGGCGCGGATTCGGGGATCGCGGGCCGCCTCCTGGCGGATCAGAAGGCGCACGGCGTCGTCGCGCGAGGCGTCGTCGGCGATGCACAGCTCCCAATGTCCGTAAGCCTGGGCGCGTACGGATTCGATCGCCTCCGCCAGCATCCACAGGGGCGGGTCGCAGACGGGCATGACGACCGAGAAGAGCGGGCGCCGGTCCAGCTTCGCCGCGCGTGCCGACAGTTGCAGGCGGCGGGTGGCCGTGTCGGCGTAATGTTCGTCGAAGTAGGCGGCGTAGTCGGCGACGGAGCGGGCAGCGGCGCCGCGGCGGCGCGGCACTTCGTCGCGCAGGTCCTGGAGGATGCGGGACACCTCGTCCAGCCGCTCGGCCAGCCGGTCGTCCGGACCGGCCTCGTCCGCGTGCAGCGCGATGGGGACGGGGCCGCAGAGGACCGCGCCGTCGCGCCGGTCGCGGACCTCCAGCACCCGTCCCGACCGGACGGACAGCAGCAGCTCGAAACCGTGGTCGCAGGTGGTGAAGCGCGACAGCAGGTCCCGGCGCTGCTGGTTGGCCACGGCTCCGGCGACGATGCGGTCGTCCACCAGGATGTCGACCTCGACGGCTTCCCGCTCGTCTTCGGTGTTGACCGCCCAGCCGACGATCCGCGGCCCGTCCACGCTGTCCAGATTGGCGACCACGGCGCGCGGGGCTGCGGGGACGGACAGGCCGTTCTCCAGAAGATGGCCGGTCGCGGCGATGCGCACACCGACGGCCGTCCGCAGCGGGTCGAGGCCCGGAAAGAGTTGCGCGAGGTCCAACTCGAAGCCGCAGCGCACCCGCCGGCCAAGCAGGCGGGAGAGCGCGCCGCTGTCGCGGTCCGGCAGGATGGTGACGCTGGCCGACCCTGCGGAGACGAGGAGCGGGACCGGCGTGTCCGGTGCCGCCACCGACAGCGCCCAGCCGAACAGCCGTGCTCCTTCCCGCCCTTCCAGCCGCCCATAGAAGGGTTCGGTCGCCGATCGCCGCCCCAAGTCGCCGGTGGTGGTGTCGGAAGCCGGCGGCGCCGGGAGGCTGTTGCTCATGGAGAGTCCTTATGGGAGGGCCGTGCGGGGCCTGGGAAGGCTCGGCGGCTGTCGCGATGGCGCGATGGCGATAGGGAGTGCTCCATGCGTTTTTTTGTGTCAGCTACGGCCCGGCTTCGTCAAGACGCTACGCCAGACCAGGACCGTCGTTGTTTCTCCACGGTGGCCGCCCATTGCCGCCATGAACCTCGGCGCACCGACGAAGTGCAGCGAAGGCCGTAGTTTTCCAGACGTTGACGGGCGTTGATTGTTAAGCTTGACATTATCGTAATTTATTTTATTTTACGAAAGAAAACATGTTTTACTAGTTGTTGGAGCTGGTTATGAAATATTCATTGAAGCCCGGCCGCAATATTTATATTTTCTGCATGCCGAGGGGGCGGACTGGCGGGCCGGAAGCGCTTCATCAATTGGGGAGCGTTTTACGGGGCCTTGGGCACAATGCTTTTATGGTGTATGTTGCTTGCGAGATTCCCGAGCTTCAGAAGAAAAAGACCGCTGACGATCTCTGGAATGTTTATGAATTCAAGTCGGTCGATGATCCGGTCGTGCCGGACTATGTAAAATATGGCGTTCCTTACACTTTCGAAGTTGTCGACTCCCCGGACAACATTATGGTCCTTCCGGAGGTCTGGCCATACTGGCTGCAGTTCGGTGAAAACCTGCAGAAATATTTCTGGTGGCTCAGCTACGACAACGCCTTGTCGTTTGTGCACGCGGCCGGAGGGTGGGGCAACTTCCAAAATCACAACTGCCGGCACCTGACGCAATCCGAGCACGCCAAAGTTTCTTTGAGAAGTCATGGAATTGGGGAAGTGTACCCGCTTTTTGATTTCATCGGTTCGAACTACTTCGTCCCGTCTCCGGCCGATAAGCGGGACAACCGCATTCTCTACAACCATAAGGGAGCCGCGCCGGCGGAGAAGCTTGCGGAGTTGGCGCCGGAGTTTCTCTGGCAACCCTTGATCGGGCTGACCTCACAGGAAGTCTGGTCCTTCTTCCGAACGTCGAAACTCTACATGGACTTCGGCTATCACCCCGGAAAAGATCGCATGCCACGCGAGGCGGCGGTCTCCGGCTGCTGCGTGATCACTGGGATGCGTGGCGCCGCCCAGCATTTCGAGGACATTTCCATTCCTGGAAAATACAAAGTTGCCAACCCGGACCAGGATGCGGAGCGTGTGATCGCGCTGGTCCGGGACATCATGGAGAACTTCGAGGACCATACCGCCTCCTTCGAATATTATCGGCGCAAGATCATGAGTGAGCGTGAGGAGTTCTTCCTGCAGGTGCGGAACCTGTTCTGATCCAGGGATGGCTCTTGAGGAAGGCGCACAGAGCGGACAGTGTGATGCCGGACACTGCCCCTTCCTCTTTGCCTCTTCCTCTTTTTGAGGGTGTTGGGTGGTCGAGGCCGGATGTCCAGGCCAGGGTATCCGGGCCGCTGTTGCAAGATGAGGGCAGGCTCCAGCAATGCATGATTATTTGATTGTCGGCTCAGGCCTTTATGGAGCGGTGTGCGCACGACTTCTCACCGATGCCGGCCATTTGGTTCGGGTCGTCGAGCGGCGCAGCCATATCGGTGGCAACGTCTACACCGAAGAGCAGGAAGGAATTGTGGTCCATAGCTATGGAGCCCACATCTTCCACTGCTCGAACCAGGAAATCTGGGATTTCGTCAACCGCTTCGCGTCCTTCCGGCCCTTCGTCAACCGGCCGGTCTCGATCTCGGGTGGAAAACTGTACTCTCTCCCGTTCAACATGTTCACCTTCAACCAATTGTGGGGGGTGACCAGTCCCGATGAGGCGCGGGCGATCATCGAGAAGGAGCGTCTTGTTCTTGATCGCGAGCCGGGCAACTTGGAGGAGCAAGCGCTGTCGATGGTCGGAAAGACCATCTACGACCTGCTGATCCGAGGCTATACGAAGAAGCAATGGCAGAAGGACCCTAAGGAACTGCCGCCCTGGATCATCAGGCGGCTGCCGCTTCGCTTCACCTACGACAACAATTACTTTAATGATACCTACCAGGGCATTCCGGATGGCGGATACACCAAGCTGATCCGTGGGTTGCTGGACGGCATTCAGGTCGAAACATCCGTTGATTTCCTGACGAACCGCTCCGAGCTGCAGGCCAAGGCCCGCCGTGTGATCTACACGGGTGCCTTGGATGAGTTCTTCGGCTATGACCTGGGTGTTTTGGAATACCGTGGCCTCCGTTTCGAGCACGACTGGTTCCAATCCGAGAATGTTCTTGGAAACGCGGTCATCAATTATGGCGATGAAGAGGTTCCCTACACCCGGCGCATCGAGCACCGCCATTTCAGCCCGACGCAGTCGCCGGTTTCAATAGTATCGCGGGAGTATCCGGCAAATTGGCGACCCGGGGACATTCCGTTCTATCCGGTGAACAGTCCGGAAAATGAGGGTCTTCATCGCAAATACTGCGAACGTATTGCCGAATACGAGAATTATTACATAGGGGGGCGGCTGGCCGATTACCGCTACTACGACATGCATCAGGTCGTCGGGGCCGCCATGAAATTTGTGCGGTCCTTGGCCGTGCGTTAAACAGAGGCCATCCCATTCCGCATGATGGCCGGAACGGGGTTTGGAAAGGAACCTGGGCAATGAGCGATCTCCCGACCCCGCACGCGGCTGGTAAACGCGATTGGCGCGACATGTTTTCCGTTGCGGCCGAGCAGATTTACCGGGATGGCGGCTTCTACGACGGCGAGGTGCCGTTGCCGTCGCTGGAGGAGCTGGCGCGTGCCCGCGAGGGGGCGGTAACGGTCGTGACGGAGCTGTTCCCCCGGTTTCCGTCACCCGCCCAATGCCGGACTTCCTGGTCGGACCGGACGAGTCCTTCATCCGCCATGTCCTTGAGAACTATCGGCATTTCGATGGTTTCTTTTCCCGCATCGCCGGCTCGGCGTTGGTGCGGATTCCGAAGGCGGCGATCTTTGACAATGTTGTCTTCGTCGTCCACGACGGCGACCTGATCCCGGTCTACGAAATGCTTCGCACGATCGACCGCCCGGTCAAGGGGCGGGAGATGGCGACGCGGGTCGGGCGGGCGGGGGAGGGCACCCGCATCGCTGCGGACGGAAGCGCGTTCCTGTTCATCGGATCGGTCGGTTCCTCCAATTACGGCCATTGGCTCGTCGACGATCTGCCCACCGTCAAGGCGATGGATATCATTGCGGAGACCACGCCGGTCACCGCCTTGATGACGCGTGTGGGCGGCCGGATCGATACGGTGCGCGCGGATGGCGCCGCGCTTGGGCGGGCGCGGTCCGAAACGGTCGGGTCGATGTTCCTGGAGCCGGAAGAGTTGGTCTTCGTGGACGATCTGCACTATGTGACGCCCGTGTCCTACCACCCGGTTCTCAAGCATCCGCAGGCGCTGTCCCACCTGCTTGCGATCTGCGACGGGCGTTTCGGGATGTCTCCCGCCGCACAGCGCGGGCGGAAGCTGTTCGTCAACCGCTCGACGTCGCACCCCCGCCACATCACGAACGGCGACGCCGTCAAATCCATCCTCGCCGACCATGGTTTCGAGGAGATCTTTCCGGAAAGCCTGAGCTTCGCCGAGCAGAGGCGGGCTTTCCACGAGGCGTCCAGCGTCGTCGGCATCATGGGGGCGGCGATGACCAACGCCGTCTTCTGTCCGCCAGACGCAAAGATCCTCTATCTGGCGCCGAACGGCTGGGTTGAGCCGTTCTACTGGGATCTGGCGGCGATGCGCGGGCAGCCGTACAACGCGCTCTTCGGCGCGACGGTCGGGAGCTGCGATATGATCCACCATGCCTCTTTCGAGGTCGAACTCGATCACTTGCGCGCGTGGCTGGAGCGTGCGGGTCAGGGTATGGCCTGATCGGGATCGGCGCGGAGCCCGGCGGGCGTCCAGAACGCAAAGCTGTTGACGCACGGGAGCCAACCGCGCACTGATGCATAGCCTCGGCAAGGGGTGGCGTTGCCGGCATGGCCGCTGTGCGGTCATGATCTCCCGTTCGGCGGCATGCTGTTCGGAACGCAAGCGGAAATGGCAGTTGCAAAGGCAGGGGCGGGCGTTGAGCAAGGTTGCACTGATCACCGGCGTCACGGGACAGGACGGCGCCTATCTGGCGGAATTGCTGCTGACGAAGGGCTACACCGTCCATGGTGTCAAGCGACGTTCCTCGTCGTTCAACACGGAGCGGGTGGAGCATCTGTACCGTGACGTGCATGAGGAGGACGTCCGCTTCCGCATGCACTATGGCGACTTGACCGACGCGACCAACCTGCTGCGCATCGTCCAGGAGGTCCAGCCGGACGAGATCTACAACCTGGCTGCCCAGAGCCACGTGCAGGTGAGCTTCGAGACGCCGGAATACACGGCGAACGCCGACGCGTTCGGCACGCTGCGCCTGCTGGAGGCGATCCGCATCCTGAAGCTGGAGGGCAAGACCCGCTTCTACCAAGCCTCCACGTCGGAGCTGTTCGGCAAGGCGCGGGAGGTTCCGCAGTCGGAGACGACGCCCTTCTACCCACGCAGCCCCTACGCGGTGGCCAAGCTCTACGCCTACTGGATCACGGTGAACTACCGCGAGGCGTACGGCATGCACGCTTCCAACGGCATCCTGTTCAACCATGAGGGACCGACCCGCGGCGAGACCTTCGTCACGCGCAAGATCACCCGCGCCGTCGCGGCCATCCAGTCGGGTCTGCAGGACCGGCTCTATCTCGGCAACCTGGACGCCAGACGCGACTGGGGCCATGCCCGCGACTATGTGGAAGGCATGTGGCGCATCGTCCAGCAGGACCGGCCGGACGACTATGTGCTGGCCACCGGCGAGACCCATTCCATCCGCGAGTTCGTGGAATTGGCCTTCGGCCATGTCGGGCGCCGGATCGCGTGGCGGGGAACGGGGGTGGACGAGAAGGGCGTCGACGCCGACAGCGGCGAGGTGCTGATCGAGGTCGATCCCCGCTATTTCCGCCCGACCGAGGTGGACCTGCTGCTGGGCGACGCGTCCAAGGCGCGGACCAGGCTGGGGTGGACGCACACCACCAGCTTCAGCGACCTCGTCCGCGAGATGATGGACAGCGACCTTGCCTGTTTCAGGCAGGAAGCCGGGCGTCACGCCTGATCCGGGGGCGCACCTTCCCCCCTTGGGAGGGCGGTGGGTTAAGGCTGTGAAGCCACTGACGAAGGGAGTATACAGGCTGCCGTTCGGTTTGTTTCGTTCCGGAGTTCGCGTGGTGTTGTCCAAAGTCTCCTCGCCGTGGCGGGCCCGGTGTACGGTCGCGGCTTGCACCCAAGGCGCCCGCAATGACGAGTGAAAGCATGACCTGTCTGCGGCTTCGCAAGCAACGCACGGGTGTCTACGATTCCGGCGACCGCAGCCAGTCGGAGAGGGCCTGGGAAGACCTGCTGGAGGGTGGCCGGCGTTGGCGGCTGTGGAGCAAGCTCGGCTGGCACGACATCCGCAAGCGCTATCGCCGTTCGGTGCTCGGCCCCTTCTGGCTGACGCTCAGCATGGCGGTCATGGTGGCCAGCCTCGGCCTGATCTACGGGACGCTCTTCCGGCTCGACCTGGAAAGCTACCTGCCCTTCCTTGCCATCGGCCTGGCCACCTGGACCTTCATTGCGGCCTTCCTGAACGAAGGCTGCACGAGCTTCATCGACCTGGAGCCACTGATCAAGAACGTGCGCATCCCGATGTCGCTGCACATCCTGCGCGTGCTGTGGCGGAACCTGATCATCTACGCCCACAACATCGTCATCTTCGCAGGGGTGGCGGTGGTCTTCGGGATCTGGCCGGGGCTCGGGGGCATTCTGCTGGCTTTCGCGGGGCTCGGGCTCCTGCTGGTCAACGCCGGCTGGATCATGCTGCTGTGCGGCATGATCTGCACGCGCTTCCGCGACGTGCCGCCCATCGTCGCCAGCGTGATCCAGCTCCTGTTCTTCGTGACGCCGGTCATGTGGAAGCCGGAGCTGCTGGGTGACCGGCGCTATCTGATGGTGCTCAACCCCTTCTACCATTTGATCGAGGCCATTCGGGCGCCGCTGCTCGGCCACCTTCCGCACTGGGAGAACTGGGCGTTCGGCCTGCTGTTCGCCGTGGCCGGCTGGGCCCTGACCTTCGCCGCCTTCGCTCGTTTCCGCAAACGCATCGCCTACTGGCTCTGATGGCTGCGATCCACCTCAACGACGTCTCGGTCGATTTCGTCCTCTACCAGGGAAGCGCGCGCTCCCTGAAGAAGACCCTGCTGCGCTCCTCCACCAGCGGCGTCCTGAAGCATGACGCCCATCACCGCATCACCGTGAAGGCGCTGAGCAACTTTTCGCTGACCCTGGAGCACGGCGACCGCGTCGGGCTGATCGG
Source organism: Azospirillum sp. UENF 211521 (assembly GCF_058780535.1). NCBI lineage: Bacteria > Pseudomonadati > Pseudomonadota > Alphaproteobacteria > Rhodospirillales > Azospirillaceae > Azospirillum > Azospirillum sp. UENF 211521. The sequence goes on along the minus strand of NZ_JBSNCF010000006.1, from coordinate 19,287 downwards.
CGGGAACGGCGCCGGCAAGACGACGCTGCTGCGCGTGCTTGCCGGCGTCTACGAGCCGACGGCTGGGCGGATCCGCGTCGAAGGGCGCGTGACGCCGCTGTTCGACCTCGGCCTCGGCCTCGACATGGACGCGTCGGGCTACGACAACATCCGGATGCGGGCGGCCTATTTCGGCATCGATGCCGAGGAGGTGGAGCGGAAGATGGACGACATCGCCGCCTTCACCGAGCTGGGCGACTATCTCAACCTGCCGGTCCGCACCTATTCAGCGGGCATGACGCTCCGCCTCGCCTTCGCCGCGGCGACCTCGGTCGATCCGGAGATCCTGCTGATGGACGAATGGCTCGCCGTCAGCGACACGAAGTTCCTGGAGAAGGCGCAGCGCCGCGCCGAGGGATTCGTGAGCCGGTCCAGCATCATGGTCGTCGCCTCCCATGTCGAGGAGGTGCTGAAGCGGCTGTGCAACAAGGTGCTGTGGCTGGAGCGGGGGAGCGTCCAGCGCTTCGGGCCGGTCGACGAGGTGCTGGCGGAGTATCACGCCCACGTCGCGGCGGCCACCGCCACGGGAGCAGGGGCATGACCGTGGACGCGCCGTTCTCTTTGGAGGGCAAGCGGGTCTGGGTCGCGGGGCACCGCGGCATGGCCGGCTCGGCGATCGTCCGGCGGCTCGAACGGGAACCGTGCGAGATCCTCACGGCGGGCCGCGGGAGCGTCGACCTGCGCCGGCAGGCGGAGGTCGAGGACTGGATGGCCGAAGCGCGGCCGGACGTGGTGTTCCTCGCCGCCGCCCTGGTCGGCGGCATCCACGCCAACAACAGCCGGCCGGCCGAGTTCATCTACGAGAACCTGGCGATCGAAACCAACGTCATCCACGCCGCCTGGACGGTCGGGGTGCGCAAGCTGGTGTTCCTGGGCTCCTCCTGCATCTACCCGCGGCTGGCGCCGCAGCCGATGCGCGAGGAGGCGCTGCTCACGGGTCCGCTGGAGCCGACCAACGAGTGGTACGCGATCGCCAAGATCGCCGGCATCAAGATGTGCCAGGCCTACCGCCGGCAGTACGGCTGCGACTTCATCGCGGCGATGCCGACCAACCTCTATGGCTACGGCGACAATTTCGACGTCGCGCAGGGGCACGTCGCCGCCGCCCTGATGGTGCGGATTCACCAGGCGAAGGAGGAGGGGGCGGACAGCGTCGTGCTGTGGGGGGACGGCAGCCCGCTGCGCGAATTCCTGTTCGTCGAGGATCTGGCCGACGGGCTGGTCTTCCTCGCCAAGAACTATTCGGGCGAGCCGCAAGTCAACCTCGGTTCGGGCCATGAGGTCTCCATCCGCGGGCTGGCCGAACTGCTGGCCGAGGTGATCGGCTATCGGGGCCGCTTCCGCTTCGACCCGTCCAAGCCGAACGGGGCGCCGCGCAAGATCATGGACAGCGGCCGGCTCGCCGCCATGGGGTGGGCCGCGCCCACGCCGCTGCGCGAGGGGTTCGCAAGGACCTACCGCTGGTATGTGGATCAACTGCGCTCCGGAACCCTGCGCGGGCTGGCCGTCCCGACCCTGGAAGGCCGCTGAGGGCGGCCACGCCCGCCCTCGGTCCGCTGCGGTGCAACGTCGCAGCCATCGCGCGATGAAACCGGGATGGCCTGTGCTCTTTTGGGCACCCCCAAATACATCACAACCGACACGAACGCTCCAGTGGCCAATTAAAGCTCGCCCAAATTGAGGCTTACCAGTGTGGCGCTTGTGTCCGATGAAGGTAGTAAAGTACAGTCGCGCCATTGGGAAGCCACCGGAAGAGCGACTGGAACACAGGGGCCCGATGCAGAGCAAGACCGCCACCGATCCGCAAAAAGCCTCTGCAGAGGCCCAGCGGACCACCAGCCTCCATGCGCTTGCCATCGTTGCGCGTCATCACGGCCTCCATCTTTCGGTGGAGCAGTTGAGGCGTGACAACGGGATCGAGTCTGGAGAACCGTCCCCCGGACTCCTGGTGAAGATCGCCGAGGGCAACGGGCTCACCGCCCGTGCCGCCAAGCTCCGCTGGAAGCATTTGTCCCGTCTGGGCAAGGCCCTCCCGTTGCTGCTCCGTCTGCGCGACGGAAGCACGATGGTGCTGGTCTCCTTCCGCAAGGATGGCGACACCCCGGCGGTGATGCTGCAGGACCCGCTGAGCCCCGACCAAGCCTGTGTCGCGGTCGACGAACTCCGCCTCGCCTCCGTCTGGGACGGCGACGTCATCTTCGTCAAGCGCCGCTACCGCATGAGCGACGAGGAGCAGCCGTTCGGCTTCGGCTGGCTGATCGGGCAGATCCTGCGTGAAAAGCGGATCTTTGGCGACGTGGCCATCGCCGCCCTGGTTCTCAGCCTGTTCGCCCTGGGGCCGCCGCTGATCTTCATGGTCATCCTGGACCGCGTGCTCGTCCATCAGCGCATGTCCACGCTGACCCTGCTCGTGGTGGTCATCGGGGTCATCCTGGTGTTCGACACCCTCTTCGGCTACCTGCGCCGCCGCTTGGTGGCGATTGGGACGGCCAAGGTGGACGCCCGCATCAGCACCTACATCTTCGACCGGATGATCGGTCTGCCGATCGACTTCTTCGAGCGGACGCCGACCGGCGTCGTCTCCCACCAGCTCAACGAGGTCTGGCGCATCCGCAGCTTCCTGACCGGCCAGCTGTTCGGGACGCTCCTTGATTCCATGACGCTGATCGTGCTGATCCCCGCGATGTTCATACTGAGCCCGCCGCTCGCCTTCATCGTGCTGGGCATCGCGCTCATCATGTGCCTGGTGGTGGTGGTCTACATCGGTCCGCTGGCCCGCGCCTACGGCAAGGTCATCCAGGCCGAGCACCGCAAGGGTTCCTTCATGATCGAGGTGCTGCATGGCATGCGCACCGTGAAGTCGCTGGCCCTGGAAGGCCGCAAGCGGCTCGATTGGGAGGTCCGCGTCGCCGAGGCGGTGCGCGCCAACACGGCCATGCAGATGCTGTCCAACCAGCCGCAGACCATCCTGCAGCCTCTCGAGAAATCGATCTACGCCGGAACGCTGGCGATCGGCGCCTACCTCGCCATCGGCGAGGGGGCGATCGTCTACGGCGGTTCGCTGGTCGCCTTCAGCATGATCGCCAGCCGCGCGACCCAGCCCTTCGTGCAGATGGCCAGCCTGATGCAGCAGTTCCAGGAGGCGCGTGGCGCCGTCGGCCAGGTGTCGTCGGTCGTGAACCAGGCGCAGGAGCAGGGTCTGGGCCGCCAGGGCGTGCGCCCGGTGATCAAGGGCGAGATCTCCTTCTCCGATGTGCGCTTCCGCTATCCGGGGTCGCAGAACCCGGCGCTCGACAACACCAGCTTCGCCATCAAGGCCGGCCAGGTCATCGGCATCATGGGGCGGTCCGGCTCGGGCAAGACCACGGTCACGCGCCTGCTGCAGGGCCTGCATCAGAACTACGAGGGCCTGATCAAGGTCGACGGCGTGGATCTGCGCGAGATCGACCTCAGCCACCTGCGCTCCAACCTCGGCGTCGTGCTGCAGGACAACTTCCTGTTCAGCGGCACGATCCGCGAGAACATCATGGCGGCCAACCGCAGCGCCTCGCTTGAGGAGGTGATGCGGGCCGCCCGTCTCGCCGGCGCGGAGGAGTTCATCGAGCGCCTGCCGCGCGGGTATGAGACGATGATCGAGGAAGGCTCGGCCAACCTGTCGGGCGGCCAGAAGCAGCGCATCGCCATCGCCCGCGCGCTGCTGGTCGATCCGAGCGTCCTGATCCTCGATGAGGCGACCAGCGCGCTCGACCCCGACAGCGAGGCGATCATCAACAACAACCTGACGCGCATCGCCCAGGACCGGACGATGATCGTCATCTCCCACCGTCTCGCCTCGCTGGTGAACTGCGACCAGATCATCGTGATGGAGCGCGGCAAGCTCTACGACATGGGCAAGCACGACGAGCTCCTCCAGCGCTGCGACGTCTACCGGCACCTCTGGTTCCAGCAGAACCGCCACCTTTCCCCGGGAAGCACTCATGACCGCGCTCCTCTTACGTCGGCCGCAAACAGCTGACCGCTTCGCCGAGCAGGCGATCAACGATTTCCAGGGCGAGGTCGCGGAGATCACCGGTCAGCCGGAGCCGAATGGCGCCCGGCTGGTCCTCTGGTCCTTCACCGGCATGCTGGTCGCGCTGGTCGTGATGGCGTCGGTGATGAAGCTCGACCGCGTGGTCAGTGCCCAGGGGCGTGTCGTGTCCCAGGCCCCGACCATCGTCGTCCAGCCTCTGGAAACCTCGATCATCCGGAACCTCAACGTGCGCGTCGGGCAGACCGTGCAGCGCGGGCAGGTGCTCGCCACGCTCGATCCGACCTTCTCGTCGGCCGACGTCGCCCAGTTGGAGCGGCAGGCGTCCAAGCTGGCGGCCGAGATCGCCCGGCTGAACGCGGAAGCCAAGAACGCGGTCTTCGCGGCGGCCGCCGACGACCCGGACATGGCCCTGCAGGAATCCATCTGGCGCTTCCGCCAAGCGGAGTACACGGCCAAGCTGGCCAACTTCGACCAGCGCATGGCCACCCTGCAGGCGACGATCAAGAACAACCAGACGGACGCCGAGCATTTCCGCTCGCGCCTGAGGATCGTCGGCGAAATCGAGACGATGCGTCGGACCCTGGAGAAGAATCAGACCGGCAGCCGCCTCAACTCCCTGATCGCCAGCGACACGCGGGTGGAAACGGAACGCAACCTCAGCAACAGCGAAAACACCATCCGCACCGCCGGTCACGATCTGGAGGCTCTGCGCGCCGAGCGCGAGGTCTACATCCAGCAGTGGCGCAGCACCCTGCTGACCGACCTGTCGACCCGTCAGGTCGACCTTGAGCGCGTCCGCGAGGAACTGGCCAAGGCCCAGAAGCGCCGCGATCTCGTCGAGCTGCGCGCGGTGGACGACGCCGTGGTGCTGGAGGTCGGGAAGTACTCCGTCGGATCGGTGGTGGAGCAGGCCCAACCGATCTACACTCTGGTGCCGCTGAACGCGAAGCTGGAGGTGGAGGCCGAGATCGCCGGTCTCGACCAGGGGTTCATCAAGCCGGGCGACCCGGTGCAGGTCAAGCTCGATGCCTACCGCTACGTCGAGCACGGGATGGCCAAGGGCGTGGTCAAGACGATCAGCGAGGACTCCTTCACCAAGCGCGAGGATCAGTCCCAGGCGCCGCGTCCCTTCTTCCGCGCCCGGATCGAGCTGACCGACGTGACGCTGCGCGATGTGCCCGCCGATTTCCGGCTGGTTCCCGGCATGCCGCTGACGGCGGACATTGTGGTCGGTGAAAGGACCATCATTGCCTATCTTGTCGAAGGGGCCTTGAAGAGCCGTGCCGAAGGCATGCGCGAGCCGTAAAGCGAGGCCCGAAGGCACCGGTACCGGCCGGCGCAAGCCGACGGCCGGTGATCGGTACGGAAGGAAAGGGTTGAGAGGCCGATGCGCAAGCTTATCAAGGCCGCCGGGCGGCTGTTCGGCGCCGCTTCGCCGGACGACGACTACGCCCAGGGTCTGAAGGCGCTCGAACGGGAAGACCACAAGGCGGCCCTGGAATCCTGGCTGCCGGCCGCCCGTGCCGGCCATGCCGGCGCCCAGCACCAGATCGGTCGCCTGTACGATCTCGGCAAAGGCGTGGTGCGCAATGCCGTCGATGCGGTCGGCTGGTACCGGCAGGCGGCCGAGAACGGTCATGGCGATGCCCAGGCGCGGCTGGCCGAAATCTACTACTACGGCTGCGACGCGCCGAAGGGGATCACGCCGACCGACGAGGCCCTGTCGGTCCTCTTCCCCAAGGGCCTGAAGATCGAGCAGGACTACAAGGAGGCGCTGCGTTGGGCGCGCGCCGCCGCCGAGCAGGGCGTCGTCGGTGCGCAGGCCATGCTCGGCTACATGCACGCCTCGGGCTTCGGCATCGCGCCCGATTACGCCGAGGCCGAACGCTGGTACCGCATCGCCGCGGAGCGGGGCAACCCGGCGGCCCAACTCGGGCTCGGGACCCTGCTGGCCGGGGGCTATGGGGGGACATCCGACCCCGAGGCCGCCCACCAGTGGTTCCGCAAGGCGGCCGAGCAGAAGAACGTGATGGCCTGGTACTATCTCGGCACCCAGTACGCCGCCGGCGTGGGGGTGGCGCAGGATCACGAGGCCGCCGCCGTCTGGTTCCGCCGCGCCGCCGAAGCCGGCGCCGCCGCCGCGCAGCGGGCGCTCGGCCTGATGTACGCGCGGGGAATCGGCGTTGCGGCCGATCCGCACACGGCCGAGACCTGGCTGCGCAAGGCGGCGGTTCAGGGCGACACCGAGGCGATGCTGCAGCTCGGCCACCTGAACAGCCGGGGGGCGGGGATGCAGCCCAACCTGTTCGACGCCGCGACCTGGTACCGGGCGGCGGCGGAGATGGGGCACCGGGAGGCGCAGAAGATCATCGCGCAGATGTATTTCGCCGGGTCCGGCGTGCCGCGCGACGAGATGGAGGCGGTCCGCTGGCTGGAGCGCGCCGCCGGCCAGGGCGACCCGCAGGCCCAGCTGCGCATCGGCGCGCTGTACGCCGAAGGGCGCGGGGTGACCCGCGACTACGACCGGGCGCTCGACTGGTTCCGCCGGGCGGCCGAGCAGGGCAACAGCGACGCGGTCTACAACATCGGCACGCTGCACAGCCTCGGTCTCGGCGTGCCGCGCGACCCGGCGGGCGCCCTGACCTGGTACGAGCGGGCGGCCGAGCAGGGGAGCGTGCTGGCGCAGTTCCGGCTTGGCACCATGCTCGCCGCCGGGGACGGGGTGCCCCAGGACTACGCCCGCGCCGCCTTCTGGTCGCGCAAGGCTGCCGAACAGGGCCATGTCGGCGCGATGATCAACCTCGGCCGCTTCTGCATGCAGGGGCTGGGGATGGAGCGCGACATCGACGAGGCGCTCCGCTGGTTGACCGCCGCCGCCGAGCAGAAGGAACCGTCGGCCATGACGGCGCTCGGCGAGTTGCACGGCCATTGGAGCGAGCGGAAGGATTTTGCCCGCGCCCGCGGTTGGCTGGAGCGCGCGGCGACCCTTGGCGATGAGCGGGCCAAGCTGCTGCTGCAGCGGCTGCCCGCCACCGACCCGTCCGGCGGCGACGACCCGATCGGCGATACCCTCGACGATCAGCCCCCCGGCCAGCTCCGCGCCGCCGGCGAGGGGTGACGCTCCCGCGGCCGGCTCAGCCGACCAGGATGATCGCCCGCCCCGCGTCCCAGGCGGGTCCGCGAGGTGCGGCCAGCCCGATGGCCATGCGGCGGTGTATCTCCCCGGTTTCGGGCAGGGCCGCCGGACCCAGGTCGACGTAGCCCAAGCCGCGATAGAGCGCGAGGGCGTGGGCGTTGTGCGGCAAGGCGGCCAGCTCCAGGCGCGCGCACCGTCCGGCGGCCCAGCGGTGCGCGGCCAGCATGAGCTGCCGGCCGAGGCCGAAGCCGCGCACGTCCGGGTGCAGCTCGATGCCGAGGGTGAGGGCTCCCGTGTTCGCCTGGGCGGGCCAGCCCGGGCCGATCCGGCAATGCCCGACGATGCGGCCCCCCCGTTCCGCAATCAGCCAGCACCGGTCGGCCCCGCCGGCCAGCCAGGACCGAAGGTCCGCCACGCCTGGAACGGCGGTGTCGGCGCATCCCCCATTCAGCCGGACCATGCCGGCCAGGAAGCCGCACAAGCGCTCCGGATCGGTGCCCACTGGGCGAATGGCCCGCAGCGTGACGAAGCCGAGCGTGAGGATGGCCCGCCGCGGGGTGCCCCGCAGTCGAGCGCCGGGAAAGTCCGGCAGGCGCACATCGACCGCGGGTTCCCGTCCGATCAGGGCGTCGGGCAGCGGCACGGCGAAGCCATGGCGCCCGTCCCCCTTGCCGGCGCCCTCCAGGTCGGGGCGGTGCCGATCGGCCAGCACCCTGATCCGCGTGGGGGGATCACCGAACAGGATCTCCACGCGCAACCGGCGGGCCGGCTCCGCCGGCAGCCAGGCCCAGCCGGTCACGTGGTGGCCGATACGATCGAGACAGCCTTCGGGCCCGATGGTCATGGCGTTGCCCCCAGGCACCCGGCCGGTTCCGTCCGGCCCTCAGAGTTCCCGCACGGCGAGCGGCTCGACCGTGCGCAGAAGACCGAACTTCATCAGATGGACAAGGCTGCGCACCAGAAGCAACTGGCGCTCCGGCGGAACCAGGGCGGTAAGCTCACCGACCGTTCGGCCCGGCGGGTCCAGGGCGTCCAGCGCCAGGACAAGGTCGGCCGCCGGGGACAGGATGCCGCGCGCCGGGGAGTTCAGCGGGTCGGCCTGCAGCACCGCCAAGGCGTTGCCGATGGCCGCCCGCGAGGCGCCATCGGTGCGCACCAGCCGCAGCCCCGGCTCCAGCGCGCGCGTCGGGTAGCTCTGGAACATGCGCAGCGGATCGGGGCGCAGCGGGTTGCCGTCCTCCCCGGAGGCGCGCGGCGCGCGCTCCGGCGCGTTGCGGCGGATGTCGGCCAGCTGGCGCCAGACGTCCAGATACTGCGGGATGATCGCCCGCCAGTCGAACAGGGCGACGGCGCGGGCGCGTCCGGCCTCGCCCATCCGGAGGCGCAGGCCCTCGTCCGCAACCAGCCGCGTGTAGGCCTCGGCGGCCGCGTGCACGTCCACGGCGCTGATCTGCGAGGCGCGGCCGATGTAGTGGTCGTAATTGTCCAGTCCGGCGGCGTAGCGGTCGGCCAGATCGACGCCGGCGCCCGGCGGCGGCAGGATGGTCGGCACGCGGAAGCCGTCCACGCCGTCACGCACCGTCTCGCGGTAGCCGTTCCAGTCGGTGACCACGCAGGGCAGTCCGGCGGCCATCGCCTCCACCGGGGTGATGCCGAAGGTTTCCTGGATGTTGTCCACCAGCGAGGTGAACAGGTCGGCCGCGGCCCAGACGCGGGTGCGCACCTCCGGCTTGCGGCCGTCCAGGAAGATCGCGTTGACGCTGGGGCAGTAGCGCTTGGCTCCCTCGGCGAAGGCGGCGGCGATGGCGTCGTTGCCGAACCAGCCGGCCTGGATCAGGTGGATCCGCTTGCCCGTGAGGCGGGCGGCCTGTTCCAGCGCCAGATACATGGGCACCGGGTGCGCCTTGGCGTGGAAGCTCAGGCGGCCCATGAACAGCACCGCCACCTCGCCGGGGCCGATGCCGAGCGCCGCGCGCTCCGCCGCGCGCACCGACGGGTCGAAGCGGAAGGCGGCGGTGTCCACGCCCAGCGGGACCACCGGCAGGTTCGGCATCGGCACCTCGGCGGCGCCCAGCCGGTCGCGCAGATAGGCCGCGTAGGGGCGCAGGACGGCCTCCACGGAGGCGCGTGCCGCCTGGGAGGTGCAGATCACCGCATCCCAGGACTGCAGCGGCGCGGTCGCCAGGGCGCCCAGATGCTCCGGGGATTCCGACGTGGTGTGGGTGATGCCGCACAGGCTGTAGCCGCGCTGGTCGCGGGAGCGCCGGCGCCAGGCGTAGTGGTCGATCCCCGGCCCCGGCACGAACAGGCACCCCACGTTGGCGAGCTTCGACGGCTCCGATGTGGGGTAGAGCGTCACGCGGCGTCCCGGGGCGTGGCGGGCGGCGAGATCGGTGAACAGGTGGGCCAGCTCCGGCCGGTCGATGTGGCAGGCGAAGCCGTCCAGCCCCGAATGCCGGAAGAAGCCGATGAGGAAGGACTCCCCGGCGACGTGGCGGCCCTTCAGGTCCGCCCTTGCGGTCTCGTAGCCTTCGGGGTGGAAGTAGATGGCGGCGTTGGACACGGGCGGCGGACGTCCTGGCTGGTGCGGCGGGGAAGAGATGCCAGCCGGAGAGTAGCGGGGGCACCCGCCCTGGGCAACGCGCCTGAACGCCACGCCGTGTGTCGCCGGAAATTTCTTCAATCGCCGGTGCCCGCCGCCAGCGGCCGATTCTGGCTCCCGATTCCGGCGCGGGCGGATCACGATCATCCGCCCGCCTTTCGCCCCCCGCCTGCCCGCTGACCGGCGTTACCCGTTCAGCCAGAGCGCGAGATAGCCGTTGCCCTGCACGGTGCCGGACATGGCCGCGACCGCCCCGACCGCCTTGCCGGTCAGCGTCAGGCTGGCGTCGATGCGCCCGTCGCCGTCGATGTCGATCTGGGCGGTGGCGCCCTTGTAGCCGTCGGCGCCGTTCATCTCCGCCCAGGACATGGTCGACCGGCCGTCCTGCCACCCCCAGACGGTCACGGACTCGCCGGCCTCCAGGTCCGTCACGGTGGACCAGACCGGTTCGCCCGCGCGGGCGTCGACGAAGAAGGTGTCCCGCCCCGCCCCGCCGGTCAGGAAGTTCGATCCCGTGCCGCCGTCCAGCACATCGTCGCCAGCCCCGCCGTCGATGGCGTCGTCGCCGCCCAGGCCGTTGATGAAGTCGTTGCCGGCGCTGCCGGCGATGGCCTCGTCGGCGGCGCTGCCGATCCATTGCCACTGCAGGGAGTTCAGGGGGCCGGAGTAGGATGAGGCCTCCTGAAGGATGCGGTTCCCGGTTGCGCTGTCGGCTACCGCGTAGAAGGTGGTGGGCACGGTCCCGGCCTGGGCGTCGGGGTTGAGGGCCAGGGTCATGTCGCCGAAGGACAGCCGCTCGATGCTGCGCAGGGTGGTCGTGCCCTGGGAGCTGGTCACCGTCACCTCGCCGTCGCCGGTGTGCAGGATGCTGTAGGCCTCCGGTGGCTTCTCGAACAGGGCGGTGTCGATCCCCTCGCCGCCGTCCAGCGTGTCGTTGCCGCCGCCGCCGATCAGCGTGTCGTTGCCGGCGCCGCCGATCAGAAGGTTGTCGCGCTCGTTGCCGATCAGGAGGTCGTTGCCCGATCCGCCGGTCGCGTTTTCGATCCAGCAGTCGTAGGCGATGCCGAGGGTCCGCTTCTCCAGCAGGAAACCCGACGACCAGGCCGGGCCCAGGTCGCTGTAATGGCCGGGGCGCAGGTCGATCCGCGCGTCGGTCGTCTGGTTGGCCCAGCTGATGGTGTCGTTGCCGCCGCCGTCCCAGATGGTTTCGTAGATCGCCTGACCCGGCTCCCAGGAATAGACGGTGTCGCCGGCGTTGGTCGCCATGTTGGCGCCGTACAGGTACTGGATCGCCTGGATGTCGCCGATCATCGGCGTGGTGGCGAAGCGGTCCTGCCAGTACCCCATCGTCGGCGACGCCCCGACGAAGGACTTGTAGCTCATCACGCTGTAGAGCTGGCTGTCGATGGCGGTGGGGGCCGCGGGAAAGCCGGCCCCGCCGTCCTCGTGCGTGTGCTTCAGGCCCAGTGCGTGGCCGACCTCGTGCATGGCGGTGAGGTAGGCGTAGGAGCCGCCGCTCCAGGACAGGGAGGGGTCGGCGAAGCTGGTGCCGAACCAGATGTCTCCCCCTTCGGGCAGATCGGCCATGGTCATGATCGTGTAGGCGACTGCGGGCGACGCGCTGCCGCCGATGCGAAGATCGCCGCAGGCGGTGGCCGTGTCGGCGACCTCCGTGCAGGTGATGTTCGCCACCGCGCTCCAGCTGCCGATCGCTTGGCGGATCGCCGCCTCGGCCGTGCCGGACAGGGTCCAGGCGCTGGATGGGTCGGGCGTCGCGTAACCGTCACGGTAGGTGGAGAGACCGGCCACGCCGAAGGAATAGGTCAGGGAAACGCCTGTGCCGGGCGTGCTGTCCGCCCCCCATTTGTAACCCCACAACAAGGAATCGATCGCGATGTTGCCGCTCGCGTTAATCCCGGATACGGGATACGCGTAATCAATTGCGCTCATCACCCAATACCCTGAAATGAAGAAGGACCGCGCGCAGCGGATGGATCTTCATTTCAGGAGTGAATTCGAGCGAACAATTACTCCATTGAACGGCTACCCGTAAGTACTCGCCGCCGCAGGGGGAGTATTAAGGGGCGCCGCCTTGTTTCTTTTGCGTGTCGCTGCGATGCGAGGATGTAGCTCCGCCGGATCGCGGAAACCATCGGTGTGCGCCGGGTTGTCCGGAGGCACAACCGGCCGTGCCGGGGGACGCGAACGGGACAGCGGATCGGGTGAGAGGCGCTTGAAGGCGGCGCTCCGGTCGCGCCCGGAGCGTCGTCCCCTCATCCGATCGAACAGAACGCCGATCGGCCGGAAACGGGCCAACTGGAAAGCGGGGATTGGAAAGCTGGGCCGATCAGGCCTTGCGCCCGCCTCCGAACGGTGGGCGCGGCCGGTCCCGCGTCAGACGAAGGCGTTCTCGACCAGCTCGCACAGCATGTGGCCGGCGGCGATGTGCATTTCCTGGATGCGCGGGGTGTCGGAGGAGGGAACGCACAGGCAGACGTCGCACAGCTCCTTCATCCGACCGCCGCCGGCGCCGGTCAGGCCGACGGTGCGCATGCTCAGGGCGCGCGCCGCCTCCAGGGCGGCGACCACGTTGCGGCTGTTGCCGCTGGTCGAGATGCCGACGAGCACGTCGCCCGCCCGGCCGAGCCCGCGCACCTGCCGCGCGAAGACCTCGTCATAGGAATAGTCGTTGGCGATGGCCGTCAGGGCCGAGGTGTCGACCGTCAGCGCCACCGCCGCCAGCGGCGGCCGGTCGCGCAGGTAGCGCCCGGTGAGTTCCGCCGCCAGATGCTGGGAGTCGGCCGCCGAACCGCCGTTGCCGCAGAACAGCACCTTGCCGCCCGCCCGCAGGCCGTCGATCATCACGGTGGCCGCGGCCGCGATGGCGTCCGCCTGCTCGGCGAAGGCGACGAAGTTGCGGGATGTCTCGAGAAAGGCGTCGCGGACGCGGTCGGCGGGGTTGGTCATCAGAGCTTCCTGGAAACGTCGAGAGGGCGGGTCCTTCGTCCCGCACCATACGATGGGGGCGCCCGGCGGCGCCATCCCGCTGTTATTCCGCCCTCCTTCGCGGGCGGCCGCGTGGCGGCCCTCCCCGACGGATCGGCCGGATCGCGAAGGAGGCTCACAGAATTCCGGTGCGCCGCCACGCCGGCAGTTTCTGGTTCAGCAGGTCGGGCAGCACCACGGCGAGCCGCTCCCGCATGGCGTCGCGGCCGGTGACCGGACTGCCGTCCTCGGCCAGCACGGACCGCCCGAAACCTTCCAGCGCCCCGGCCACGAAGCCGCCAAGCGCCTGGATGTCCAGCGGCTGGCCGTCCCGCGGACCGGTCAGCAGGCCGGCCAGGACGAGGCGCTCCAGCGAGTCCGCCCCCAGGCCCTGTCCGACGACCGGCGCGGCCAGATGGAACAGCGACTCATCCAGCCCCATGCGTCGGGCCACCGCCCGGTTCAGCCGGCCGGCCGACGCGCGGCCCTCCTCCGGCGCGTCCACCAGGGGATGCGCCTGGTTGGAGGACACCAGCAGCGCCAGGAAACGCGACAGCGTGCCGAAATCGTGCCGGGCCATTTCGGGCATCGCGGCGATTTCGCCCAAGCTCGGCGTGCCGGCGGCGAGCGCGTCAAGGATCGGCAGGCCGAGCGACGGGTCGTGGCGCAGCTCGCCCAGCGGCACCGGGATCGCCAAGCTGGCGCTCTCGCGTGGGACCAGCAGGGTGAAGCGCAGGCGCCGCAACGCCGCCTCCGTCTCCGCCGCCGGCATCGATTCCGGGCCGCGCACGAAGACGTCGCGGCGGAACACTTGGTTCACCGCGAAGTCGCGCACCGTCTGGGCCAGGGTCGGATCGGTGATCTCCGCCAGGATGGCGCGCAGTTCCGCGCGCACCGCGAGGTCGTCGAAATTCTGCGGGATGGTCGCCGAACCGGCGTAGCCGAGCTTGGCGCGGGCCAGATCCTTGGCCACCTGGGCATGGCCCAGCGGCTCCCAGTAAGCGTTCAGATACTCGTGGCTGAGATAACGGCGGTCCTGCCCCGCCATCATGCCGAGATGCTGCCCGGCCGCGCTGTTCACCGCGAAATAGCCGGCCCCCGCCTCGTTCAGCCGGTTGAGGAAGCCCAGCGCCGCGTCGAACTGGTGGTCGCTGCGTCCCGGATTGGCCGTTGCGTGCGCCAGGATCAGCTTCTGCAGGGGCATCAGCGGCGCCCAGCCCGGCTGGCTGTTGTAGCTGAGATAGACCAGTCCCCCCGGCTTCAGCATGCGCTCCAGGATGTCCACCACCGCCTGGCGGTTCTCCGGGCTGATCCAGCTGTAGACGCCGTGCAGGGCGATGAAATCGAATCCCTCGCCGCCCTTGGCCCCGGCCTCATCGCCCGGCAGCCCGTCGGCGACGATTTGCTGGAAGCTGCGCTCGTGGAAGGCGACGTTGGTAAGCTCCGCCTCCTCGGCCAGCCGGCGGGCGCCCGCGATGTGCAGCGGGTTGAAGTCGATGCCGGTGAAGCGGCCCTGCGGATGGGTCGCGGCCAGGATGTTTAGGGTCATCCCCTGGCCGCAGCCCAGTTCGCAGTAACGGAAGGGCCGGTCGGTGCGCGGCGGCCGGATGCCGTTCAGCAGGCAGACGTAGGAGAGGTAGCCGGGGGCCAGCTCGCGGTAAGCGCCGTGGGTATAGGCGATGTCGGCGTTGTAGCCGTCGCTCCAGCCGCTCATGCCGGGGTCCTTTCGGGAAGTCTTCCGGAAGGCGCTCCCTGGGACGGGGTCCGGCCGGCGATCAGGTCGTCCGTCAGGGCGAGGAAGCGGGGCAGGGTGACGGTGCGCAGGTCGTAATGCTCCACCGCGGTCCGCCGCGCCCGGTCGCGCAGCGCCTGCATCCGGTCGGGATGCTCGAACACCTCGTCGATGCGCTCGGCCAGTCCGGCGCCGTCGAAGAAGTCCACCAGCAGCCCGTTCTGCCGGTCGCGCAGCACCTCCTCGACCGGGATGGTGGAGGAGCCGATGACCAGACAGCCGGCCGCCATGGCTTCCAGGAAGGACCAGGACAGGACGAAGGGGTAGGTGAGGTAGACGTGGGCCGAGGAGATCCGCAGGATGGTCAGGAAGCTGGGGTAGGGCACCTTGCCGAGGAAATGCACCCGCTCCCGGTCGATGCCGGCCCCGACCTCGTCGAGCAGGATGTCGCGGTAGCTCCGCCCGCCGGGAGCCGCATGGCCGTAGCTGACCTCGTCGCCGCCGACGATCAGCACATGGGCCTTGGGGCGCCGCTTGAGGATGTCCGGCAGGGCGCGCATGAAGACATGGAAGCCCCGGTAGGGCTCCAGGTTGCGGGCGACGTAGGTGACCACCTCGTCCTTGCGCGTCAGCGTCAGGCCCGAGGGCAGTCGCAGCCAGGCGTCCGGCTCCGGCCGCACGATGCTGGTGTCGACGCCCTCGTGGATCACGCTGATGCGGGACCGCATGTAGTCGGGGTAGAGCGACCACTGCCAGCCGGTCGGGGTGTGGCCCCAGTCGGCGGCGTCGAAGCCCAGCGTGTTGATTGCGTTCTTGGTGCGCACCCGCGGGCCGTCGTTCAGGCTGACCGGCAGCGACGGGTCGAAGCCGATGTCGGCCCCGGCCAAGTGGTAGAAGAACTCGAAATAGGCGAGCAGCGGCACGTCCGGCCAGACGTCCTTCATGTACAGCGTCTCGCCCCAGCCGTTGTGGCCGATCATGATGTCGGGACGGAAGCCCTCGGCCTGCAGGCGCCGGCAGACCTCGTAGACGCCCTGCCCGTAGACGACCGCCTGCTCCAGCTCCTGGAGATAGTGGTGGGTCGACGGCCGCGCGGCGCGGAAGGGCTGGTAGATCGCGCGCTCCACCCCGGGGATCTGCATGGGGCTGTCATGCGAGATGAAGACCACGCGGTTGCCGGGCTGCGCCGCCAGATGCTGGACGATGTGCTGGTACTGGCCCGGAAAGTTCTGGTGGACGAAGAGATAATTCATTGCGCGTCGCCGATTCCGCAGAGGGCCCGTCGCGGGCCGAGTCACGTTGCACGTCATGTCGCCCCACGGCCCGTCAGGCCATCGGGAAGTCCCACATGGCGCCGTCCAGCGCGTTCGCCGGTGCCGGCGGCCGGTACGCCCGGACCCGCAGTTCGTAGGCCTCGTCCAGGCGCCAGATGATGACGGGCCCGAAGCCGGTGTGCAGCAACGCCTTTTCCAGCGTGCGCGGCGTGAAGCCGGTGCGGTGGGCCATGAAACGGTCGCCGGCGGCGAGCGCCGGTCCGAAGCCGTAGACGACGTCGAGGGGAAAGATCGGTCCGATCCCGGACTGGTAGAGCGGTTCGTCGATGCGGTCCTCGGCGACCCGCCGGGCGACCGCCTGAAGGTCCGGCACGGCCAGCAGAAGGCAGCCGCCCGGCCTCAGCACGCGCAGGAATTCCCGCAGAGCCAGGGGCACCTCGTGGGGATCGAGATGCTCCAGATTGTGCGACGACCAGACGGCGTCGACCGACCCGTCCGGGACCGCCGGCATGTCGGTCATCGACGCGACGATGTCCGGGTCGGCCTTCGGGTTGATGTCGAGCCGCAGTTCCCGCCACCCCTCCGCCGGAAAGACGGTGCCGACGATGGTGATGGCCCGCGGACCGCAACCGACGTTGAGCACGGTCCTGGGCGCGGCCGTCGCCGGCGGCGGGGTGTCAGGAAACTCCGGATGGAGCATCAGACTGGAACCGCTCCGGATCAGAAGGGGCGCGGCTGGGCGTTGGCGCCCTGCTTCTCGACCAGACGCAGCAGGATGCCCTCCAGCGGGTCGCCGATGGCGTCCGACCGGCAGGGGCTGCCGTTCTGCCCCGTCGGCGAGCGATAGCCGCTGACGAAGGCGCCTTCATAGACGCAGTCGAAGCGCTCGGCCGCGGCGCCGCGCAGGCGGATCGAGAAGCCGATCAGCGGCGTGCCGAGGCCGCGGCTGCCGCACATGCCGCCGCCGGTGATCCAGGGGGTTTCCCAGCCGTTGGCGGTCAGGCCCTTGTATTCGATGTCCTCGGCCGCCAGGCCCTCGACCGGGGTGATCGAAAAGGCCTCGATCCACAGCCGCTGCCCGATGGCGCCGGTCCAGTTGGAATCCGCGAAACGCAGGTCGCCATGGCGCTGGACATGGGCCAGGATCTCGGTGCGCGGGAGGCGGGCGCCCGGCGCCGGAGCGGCGACCGGAGCAGCAACCGGGGCCGCCGCCGCAGGGGCGGCGGCCGACGGCTGGGAGGAGGCCGGAACGTCGTCGATGCGGGCGAACTGGAGCGACAGAAGCGCGTTCGTGC
This sequence comes from Azospirillum sp. UENF 211521, assembly GCF_058780535.1. NCBI lineage: Bacteria > Pseudomonadati > Pseudomonadota > Alphaproteobacteria > Rhodospirillales > Azospirillaceae > Azospirillum > Azospirillum sp. UENF 211521. The sequence goes on along the minus strand of NZ_JBSNCF010000006.1, from coordinate 2,194 downwards.
GGTCGATGTGCTTGTAGGAGCTGAGGATCACATTGGCGGGCCCGCCCGTGACCTTGATGATGATGGTATCGCCCGGCTTGGTCAGCCAGTTGCCCGGGACGCTGCCGATCATCTCCACGGCGGTGCCGGCCGCGCCGTTGGGGGCGACGGCCAACTGGACGCTCGGCAGCGGAAGCTCACCCGGGGTCGACGGGCCGCCGCCGCCCGTGACGATCAGGGAATAGAAGCCCGGCACCAAGGGCAGGGTCTGCGCCGTGGCCTTGATCTGGCTGGACTGGGTGGCTTCTGCGGACGCAACGCTACCGATCATCGACGACCCCCCGCGGGCGTGAAAGGTTGAAAACTGGTGAACGGGCGCTTCCGAACCCGTCAGCGGACCGGAACGCCTGTAATCAGGCTGGAAGGAAATAGGCCTTTCGATTGCTACGCTATGCACTGTGTGAGCGTCAAGGATACCCAGAAGCATGTCGTTGATTGTCGCAGGTGCGAGTTCCGGTGGCAGAAGATGGCCGCCGCCGTCGTGCCGTATGCGCTCGCCGATCGCACCCAGGTCGAAGGCGGCCACCTCCAGCCCGGCCCGCCAGGCGGTGGACAACGCGTAGCACCAGGTCTCCGGCGAGATGGAGGGCAGGAAGGCGAGATGGGCCTGCTGCGCCCGCACCAGGGCGACCGCCTCCTCTTCGGCGAAGCGCCCGGTCACGACGATGCGCCCGGTCTCGAAGAGCGGCGGGTCCTCCTCGCTGAAGCCGACCACCACGAACTCCAGCGGCAGGTCGCGGGCCGCGGCGTCCCGCGCGCAGGCGATCAGGACCTCGTAGCCCTTCTGGATGCCGATCGCGCCGATGGTGCAGACACGCCAACGCCCCCCCGGCGGGCGGGCCGGCCGGGGGTGGCGGGGAGGCTCGACGGACTCCCAGGGGCGCACGTCGATGGCGCGCGGGGCGGTGTGGCGGGCCAGACGCCGGGCGACGTCCCGCGTCGGGGCCGTCACGCGGCGGGCCCCGGCGACCAGGGCGTTCGTGCGCCGGCGCAGCGCGGTCACCGTCAGGTCCGGGTCGGCGCGGGCCTCCGGATCGGCGGTGCAGCGCTCGCAGGCGGCCAGATCGGGCTCGCCGCAGTAGCGCCCGTTCCCGTCCACCAAATTCACGCGTGGGCAGATCAGCCCGTAGTCGTGGACGGTGATGTCGTAGGGCACGCCGAGCCGGGCCGCGAGGCCGAGCACGGCGGGATCATGGCCGAGCGTGTGATGGATCTCCACCGCCACCGTCCCGGCCTGCCGCAGCACCGTCACCAGGTCCTCGAACTCCCCGCGCGTGCGGAACACCAAGTCGCGCAGCTCGGGCCGGTCCGCCACTTCGATCCGGCAGCGCCGTTCGGGGGGATCGGCCGGGATGGCCCCCTCGTCGTTCTCGTCCTCATCGTCAGGCGGCGCGTCCGGGCCCTCCCCGGTTTCCGGGGTCAGGCGCAGAACCCGCCGGCCCTCCGCGCGCAACGCCGCGACACGCTCGGCGACGAAACGGGCGACGCCGCCGCGGCCGGACAGCGTGATCAGCAGGACAGCCGGAGGGCGCGGTTCCGGCTCCTCGGCGGCCCAGCGGGCGAGGTCCAGGCGCCGCCGCGCCGTCAGCAGCGGGTCGTCGGCGATGAAGGCCTGCACCAGCGCATCGTAGCCGGGGTGCATCCGTTCCAGCAGGCGGCCGTTGCGCGCGGCCAGGATGGTCTTCTGCCGGCCGAAGGAGCGGCCGCCGACATGGGCCACGAAGACATCGGCCGCCCCCAGATGGCGCCAGCCCAAGCCGCGGGCGCGCAGGCAGAAATCGTTCTCCTCGCCATAGCCGCGTCCGAACAGGAGTTTCTCGAAGGGACCGGTCTCCGCCAGGCAGTCGCGGCGGATGTACATGCAGAACCCAACGGCCGTCGGCAGCTCGACCCGGAGGCCGGCGTTCACCGCGCGGGCCTGCCGGTCGAGCCGCGCCGCGCCGGCCGGGGAGGGCGGCGGCGGGCGGTCCTTCCCGGAGGGATAGCTGAGGATGGTCGCGTCGTTGGACAGGGGCGTGACCGTGCCGATGTCGTCCGAAGCGTGGGCGGCGGCGCGCAGGCGGGCCAGCCAATCCCCGGCGACCAGCGTGTCGGCGTTCAGCAGGACGACGTCGCGGTCCGGATGAAGGCGCAGGCCCCGGTTGACCGTTGCCGG
>NZ_JBSNCF010000005.1:0-453556 GCF_058780535.1 Azospirillum sp. UENF 211521 | reverse complement strand
GCTGCCGGAGGACAAGCTGCGCGCGATCGCCGGCCTGAAGGGGCAGGGGGCGATCGCGATGATCGGCGACGGCATCAACGACGGCCCGGCCCTGGCCGCCGCCGACGTCGGCATCGCCATGGGCGGCGGCACCGACGTCGCGCTGGAGACCGCCGACGCCGCCCTGCTGGGCAACCGCGTCGAGGGGGTGGCCGACCTTGTCACCCTGTCGCGGGCGACGCTCGCCAACATCCACCAGAACGTCGCCTTCGCGCTCGGTCTGAAGGCGGTCTTCCTGGTGACGACGCTGTTCGGCATCACCGACCTGTGGCTGGCCATTCTGGCGGACACCGGGGCCACCATCCTCGTCACGCTCAACGCGTTGCGCCTGCTCCGCCGCAACGGCGGCGGGCTCCCGGCTCCGCAGCCGGCCGTTTGAAGGAGAAAGACGTTTGAAGGAGAGAGATATGAGTGTGCCACGGTCGGCCCGGTCGGCCGGTTCGAGGGCCGCTGGTCTGAAACTGGCGGGCACCATTGGCGCCGTGATCCTGCTGCTCGACCAGCTCACCAAATGGGCTGCGCTGGACCAGCTCCTGGACCCGCCGCGGGTGATCGAGGCCGCGCCGTTTCTCAATTTCGTGCTCGGCTTCAACACCGGGGTCAGTTTCGGCCTGCTGGAGAACGACAACCCCTACGGCCCTTGGCTGCTCTCCGGCGCCGCGCTGCTCGTCGTCGCGGTTCTCGTGGTCTGGGCGGCCCGCTCGGACAGTCGCGCCGAGGCGGCGAGCTTCGGCGCGATCGCGGGCGGGGCGATCGGCAACATCGTCGACCGTCTCCGCCAGGGCGCCGTCACCGACTTCATCGACGTGCACGCCTTCGGCTGGCACTGGCCGACCTTCAACGTCGCCGACATCGGCATCACCGGCGGCGTCGGGCTGCTGCTGCTCTCGGGGCTGTGGCCGCGCAAGACGTCCGGCGGCGATGGGGCGGACGGAAGTGACGCTGCGCGCCGCTGACCCGGAGTTCACGGTTCCGCCGCGGCCACAGCGCGCTTCAGGACCTCGAAGACGCGCGGGTCGCCCATCTGAGCGACGTTGAAGCGCAGAAAGCCGGTGGCCGACTGGCTAGCGCTAAAGACGTTGCCAGGGGCCAGCACGACCTGTTCGTCGAGCGCCGCCCGCGCGACGGCCGCCGAGTCCCGGCCCTCCGGCAGGCGGCACCAGAGATAGAAGCCGCCGCGCGGCATCAGCCAGGGCTCCAGTCCGAGGGCCGCCAGCCGGTCCGCCGTCTCGCGCCGCGCCCGCGCCAGACGGCGGCGCAGCCCGTCGAGATGCTTGCGGTAGCCGCCGTCGCCGAGGATTGCCAGGACGAGGTCGGCGGCAATCGGGCTGGGGCCGCCGAAATTGGTCGCCACCTGCAGATCGACCAGCGCTTCCACCCAATCCGGCCGCGCCGCGAGGTAGCCGCAGCGCACCGAGGCGGAGAGCGTTTTCGAAAAGCTGCCGATCCGGATGACCTGGACCAACCCGTCCAGAACGGCGAGGCGTGGCGACGGGTCCGGCTCGAAGCCGGCGAAGATGTCGTCCTCGACGATGGTGACGTCGTGGGCGGCGGCGGCGGTGAGCAGGCGGTGCGCCGTCTGCGGCGACATCGTGGCGCCGGTCGGGTTGTGCAGCGCCGCGTTGGTGATGTAGAGGCGGGGCCGGTGCTCGGCCAGCGCCGCCGCGAACCGCGCGGTGTCGGGCCCGCTGTGCGTGTAGGGCACGCCGACGATGCGGACCTGATGGGCGCGCAGCAGGGCCTGGAAGTTGAAGTAGCAGGGGTCGTCGACCAGCACCGCATCGCCCGGGCGCAGCAGGAAGCGGCAGATCAGGTCGATCGCCTGGGTCCCCGACCCGGTCAGCAGGATCTGGTCGGCCCCCGCCGCGAGTCCCTCCTCCGCGAACTGCCGGGCCAGGAGCCGGCGAAGGGGGAGCGAACCGCGTGTGCTTCCGTAATCCGCCAACAGGGTGTCGTCGGCGTGGGCGAGACGGCGCAGGGCGCGGCGCAGAGCGGCGTTGGGCATCCAGTCCGCCGGCAGCCACCCGCAGCCGGGCTTCAGCATCTCCGCGCCGGAATCGAGCGACTGGCGCGACACCCAGAAGGGATCGATGGCGCGGTCGCGGCGCGGTTCGGCCTCGGCCAGGGCCAGCGGCGGCAGGGCGCCGGACACGTAGAAGCCGGAGCCCGGACGCGAGCGGATCACACCGTCCGCGGCGAGCCGGTCGTAGGCCTCGACCACGGTGGAGGGGGACACGCCCATGGCGGCGGCGAAGCGGCGGATGGAGGGCAGGCGTTCGCCCGGCGACAGCCGGCGGTCCGCCATCCTCTGGCGGATCGCGTCCATGACCTCCGTCGTCCGTGTGCCCGTTCGGTTCGTCATCGCCCGGCCCTCGGCAAGTGTATCGCACCCGGTACCAACACAGTTCGACGGAATTGTACGGGACCGTCGCTGTCTCCGCCAGTGCCCGCCGCGCTAGGGTCCTCCCGCACTGGGCATGGGATGGAAGGGGAGGGGCATGCGGTGGACGACGGCGGGTTGGGGCAGCGGGTTGCTGGGCGTGCTCATCTTCAGCGGATCGCTGCCGGCGACGCGCGTCGCGGTCGGCGGCTTCTCGCCGCTGTTCCTGACCTCGGCGCGGGCGCTGATTGCCGCCGCGCTGGCCGGTGCCCTGCTGGCCTTGCTGCGGCAGGCCCGTCCGCGGCGCAGCGATCTCCCGCCGCTCGCGGTGGTTGCGCTCGGCGTGGTCGTCGGCTTCCCGCTGCTCACCGCGCTGGCGCTCCGCCACATCACCTCCGCGCAGTCCGTCGTCTTCATCGGCCTGCTGCCGCTGTCCACCGCCCTGTTCGGCGTGCTGCGCGGCCGGGAGCGGCCGAAGCCGGTCTTCTGGCTGTTCTCGGGCCTGGGCAGCCTCGCCGTCGTCGGCTACGCCCTGGCGCAGGGCGGCGGCGCGTCGCTCACCGGGGCGGGGCTGATGGTGGCGGCCATCCTGCTCTGCGGGCTGGGCTACGCCGAGGGCGCGGTGCTGTCGCGCCGCCTCGGCGGCTGGCAGGTGATCTCCTGGGCGCTCGTTCTGACGACGCCGGTGATGGGCGGGCTGGCGCTGGCGACCCTGCCGGACGGCTGGGCGGGCATCGAAGCTCCGGCCTGGATCGGCCTCGCCTATGTTTCCGTCTTCAGCATGCTGATCGGCTTCGTCTTCTGGTACCGCGGGCTGGCGCTCGGCGGCATCGCCGGGGTCGGTCAGCTGCAACTGCTCCAGCCCTTCTTCGGCCTGACGCTGGCCGGGCTGCTGCTGAACGAGCCGGTGGCCTGGAGCATGATCGCCGTGACCGGGGTGATCGTGCTGTGTGTTGCCGGAGCGAAGCGCTTCGCGTGAGAGGTGATTCCGCCGCCTGCCGTTTCTGGCTTCGGGTTGAATGTCTCGGCCTTGCACCGCGTTGGCGATTCCCGCGAGAGGCGCTGCGTGAGGGCTGTTGCAGCGCTGATCATCAAACATAACCTTTGGCGCGCAATCGAAACTCGGTGGCCAACGCCGAAGAGGCGATGTCTGCACAATGCCTGCGAAGTACAGCATCTCCGCTGCATGTGCAGCGAGGTCCGGGGCTGGCCGAGGTGGAGCGGCTTGGCCGAAATGCTCAGTTCACGTCGTTCGATCCCAATTCGTCTGAAATGAAGTGCGCCATCGGCCAGCGTTGGTTTGTGGCGCCAAAAAAATCTTGCAGCCGAATTGATGGAGAACAGCTATGCCTCTCACCCAACAGCAGCTCAACACTCTCGACCAGTACTGTGTTGATAATCCCGCAGGCGTGCCGTTTTTAGGGGCTTTTGCAAGTCCAAACCTCGGGATTCCCGCTAATGAGTGCGCCTGCTGGCGCTGGACAACGGCCGGTCTGTCGGGAACTGTCGGCGTCATCAACGATCCTGCCCAGGCATTCACCGCCATCGCGTTGAACACGCCTTTCAACCAGGGCTCGATCTGGGAGAATGACAACTATGCGCCGGCATATGTTCAGCAAAACCACGCCACCTACATCCAATACGTAAACAACAATTATGCCTTATTGAATGGCGTAACGTATGATAATTGGTTCGCGGATGTAACCAACACTATTGTTGAGGCGACGTGCCGTATGGGTGGCTTGACCCCTGGAGCGGGGCTGCAAACCAACGGCGAGCGATATTATGTTTACATGCATTATGATCGTATGACGAATGGTGAGATCAACGCTCCCAATTACACTCACTGGTGGATCGGAATCGATCTTGGGAATAACAGAAATGTGAATATTGAAATGTTCCCAGGTTCTACGCAAGTCACCTTTCGTTTTAATAACGCCTATGCAGCGACCGACAATGCCATTGTTGAAGTGACCGACCTTACGCAAAATCATATGGCAATTCTGAACGCCATTCTGCCATAGGATTGGTTCACTTGTTTCCTTGTTCTGGCGTCTTTGATAGGAACCGACAATGGGGCGTGCGTGATTTCATTGAGCGTAAATACTATTTAACAGTGGCATTTGCGCTCGCCACCAAGTTTCTGGAATGGATGTCTCGCTTGCCGGCTTGCCGAACATGGATTTGCCTGATCGCCGGTGCGGTTGCCGTCCGAAGATCATCGGCTGTGAAATCGGAGGCCGCGTTACGGGTTGGGCATCGTGCTCATGCCCGGCACATTGCCATGCCAAACCGGCAGTCGCCGACCCGATGACACCGTGTGGGCTCGTCCCGCACAGCCGACATTGGATTCGCCAAAGCAGTGCTATTGCTATTGGACTAACAAATCGTTTCTCGCCGCCGCCCCTCCGATCAGCTTAAAGTGGCGTCCCGCTGTGCGGCAATGGCCGCGCCCCTGTTGTAGAGGGGGTTTGGAACAGGAAGGACGGGACGCCTGCGCATGTCCAACGAGACCGACGTCTCCACCGCCCCCGAATTCCTCGCCAGCGGCGGCGAGATGGGCGCACAGATGCGCGCGTTCGACTGGGCATCGACGGTGCTTGGTCCGCCCGAGGGCTGGCCGCGCAGCCTGAAGACGGCGGTGCGGATCATGTTGACCTCCCGCCAGCCGATCTGGGTCGGCTGGGGCCGGGACCTGATCTATTTCTACAACGACGCCTACAAGTCGATCATCGGCGGCAAGCATCCCTGGGCGCTCGGGCGGCCGACGTCGGTCGTCTGGCGGGAGATCTGGGGCGACATCGGCCCGATGCTGGCAACCGCCATGACAGGGGACGAGGGCACCTACGTCGAGGGGCAGCTCCTTCTCATGGAGCGCAACGGCTATCCGGAGGAGACCTACTACACCTTCTCCTACAGCCCGGTGCCCGACGACGACGGCAGCCCCGGCGGCATCATCTGCGCCAACACCGACGACACGCAGCGGATCATCGGCGAACGGCAGCTTACCCTGCTGCGCGATCTGGCCGCCGGCACCGCCGACGCCCGGACCCTGCCGGAAGTGTGCGAGCGCAGCGCCCAAGCGTTCGCCACCAACCCGCGGGACCTGCCCTTCGCGCTGCTCTACGTGGCCGAGCCCGACGGCGCCAGCGCCACCCTCGCCGGCTCCTGCGGCATCGAGCGGGGCCATCCGGCGGCGCCGGAGACGCTGGCGGTGGACGGCACGTCGGTGTGGCCCTTCACTCCCACGCTCCACGACCCGGCGCTGATCGGTGACCTGGAGGCACGATTCGGCACCGGCCTGCCGCCTGGCGTCTGGCGACGGCCCCCCGCCCAGGCCGCGGCGATCCCGATCCCGGCCAGCGGCGAGGCGGGGCGGGCCGGCCTTCTCGTCGTCGGCCTGAACCCGTTCCGCCTGTTCGACGACGATTACCGGCGCTTCCTGGGATTGGTGGCCGGGCAGATCGCCGCGGCCATCACCAACGTCCAGACCTACGAGGCCGAGCGGCGGCGGGCCGAGATGCTGGCCGAGATCGACCGCGCCAAGACGGTGTTCTTTTCCAACGTCAGCCATGAGTTCCGCACCCCGCTGACCCTGATGCTGGGGCCGTTGGAGGAGGTGCTGCAGGCGGAACCGGAGAGGATGCGGGACCATCGCGAGGACCTGGTGGTGGTCCATCGCAACGGGCAGCGCCTGCTCAAGCTCGTCAACGCGCTTCTGGACTTCTCGCGCATCGAGGCCGGGCGGGCCCAGGCGCGCTACGAGCCGACCGACCTCGCCGGCTATACGGCGGAACTGGCGAGCGGCTTCCGTTCGGCCTGCGAGCGGGCCGGGCTGAGCCTCGTCGTCGACTGCCCGCCGCTCCCCGGTCCGGTCCATGTCGACCGCGGCATGTGGGAGACGGTCGTCCTCAACCTGCTGTCGAATGCCTTCAAGTTCACCTTCCAGGGTGCGATCGCGGTGTCGCTGAGGCCGGTCGGCGAGGGCGCCGAACTCCGGGTGAGCGATTCCGGCACGGGCATCCTCGACTCCGAGCTGCCGCGCCTGTTCGAGCGCTTCCACCGGGTCGAGGGCGCGCGCGGGCGCAGCCACGAAGGCACCGGCATCGGCCTTGCCCTGGTCCAGGAACTCGTCAAGCTGCACGGCGGCACGATCCGGGTCGAGAGCGAGATGGACCACGGCTCGGTGTTCATCATCACCGTGCCGTTCGGCACCGCCCATTTGCCGCAGGAGCGCGTCCTGTCGGCGCCGACCGGCGCCGCGGCTGGCCTGCGCACCCAGACCTACGTCGAGGAGGCGCTGCGCTGGTTGCCCGACTCGGCGGTCCCCGGAGGCGGGGCGCCGGACCCGTTCATCGGCGGGTCGGAGACGGTCGTGGCGTCGGAGACGGGCGCCTGTCCGCGCCTCCTGCTGGCCGACGACAACGCCGACATGCGCGACTATGTGAGCCGCCTGCTGAGCGGCCGCTACATCGTCGATGCGGTGCCCGACGGCCAGGCCGCGCTGGAGGCGATCCGCGCGAACCGCCCGGATCTCGTTCTGACCGACATCATGATGCCCGTTCTGGACGGCTTCGGCCTGCTGCGGGCGATCCGCGAGGACGCCGGTCTGCGCGACCTGCCGGTCATCCTGCTGTCGGCCCGCGCCGGCGAAGAGGCGAGCGTCGAGGGTCTGTCGGCCGGAGCCGACGACTATCTGGTCAAGCCCTTCTCGGCGCGCGAGTTGATCGCCCGCGTCGATACCGCCCTCGCCATGGTGCGGCTGCGCCGCGAGGCGGACAACGCGTTGCGCGAGAGCGAGGCGCGGTTCCGCAATCTCGCCGACCATGCGCCGGTGATGGTCTGGGTCACCGAAACCGACGCCTCCTGCACCTACCTCAACAAGTCCTGGTACGAGTTCACCGGACAGACCCCCGAGACGGGGTTGGGCTTCGGCTGGCTGGACGCAACTCATCCCGACGACCGTCAGGCCGCCGCGGACGTGTTCCTGGCCGCCAACGCGAGGCACGAGGCGTTCCGGCTGGAGTACCGGCTGCGACGATCCGACGGGGTCTACCGCTGGGCGATCGACGCCGCAGCACCGCGCTTCGCTCCGGACGGCGCGTTCCTCGGCTACATCGGCTCGGTGATCGACATCACCGAGCGCAAGGAGGTCGAGGACGCCCAGAGGCGGCTCAACGACGTGCTGGAGCAGCGCATCGCCTTGGCGGTCGCCGAGCGGGAGCAGGCCGAGGCGCAGCTCCGTCAGGCCCAGAAGATGGACGCGGTCGGCAAGCTGACCGGCGGGGTGGCGCACGACTTCAACAACCTGCTTCAGGTGATCTCCGGCAACCTCCAGCTCCTGACGAAGGACGTCGCGGGGAACGACCGCGCCGAACAGCGGCTGCGGAACGCGCTGAGCGGCGTCAGCCGCGGGTCGAAGCTGGTCGCCCAGCTCCTCGCCTTCGGGCGTCGCCAGCCCCTGGCCCCCCGCGTGGTCAATCTGGGCCGGCTCGTCCGCGGCCTCGACGAGATGATGCGTCGTGTGCTCGGCGAGGGCGTCGAGATCGAAACCATGATCGCGGGCGGCCTGTGGACCACCTTCGCCGACGAGAGCCAGGTCGAGAACGCGCTGCTCAATCTGGCGATCAACGCCCGCGACGCCATGAACGGCCACGGCCGGCTGACCATCGAGGCCGGCAACGCCTTTCTCGACGACCCCTACGCCGCCCGGCACGCCGAGGTGGAACCCGGCCATTACGTCATGCTGGCGGTGACGGACACCGGCTGCGGCATCCCGCCGGACGTGCTCGATCACGTCTTCGAGCCGTTCTTCACGACCAAGCCGGAAGGGCAGGGCACCGGCCTCGGCCTCAGCATGGTCTACGGATTCGTCAAGCAGTCGGGCGGGCACGTCAAGATCTACAGCGAGCCCGGCCAGGGCACCACGGTCCGCGTGTATCTGCCGCGCGCGCATCAGCCGGAGGACGTCGTGACGGTGATCGACACCGGGCCGGAGACGGGCGGCTCGGAAACCGTTCTGGTGGTCGAGGACGACGACGACGTGCGGGCGACCGTGGTCGAGATGATGTCCGATCTCGGCTACCGCGTGCTCAAGGCGCGGGACGCGCAGAGCGCGCTGGCCATCGTGGAAAGCGGGGTGCCCATCGACCTGCTGTTCACCGACGTCGTCATGCCCGGACCGCTGCGCAGCCCGGAGCTGGCGCGTCGCGCCAAGGAGCGCCTGCCGGGGATTGCCGTCCTGTTCACCTCGGGCTACACCGAGAACGCGATCGTGCATGGCGGGCGGCTCGATCTCGGCGTCGAGCTTCTGAGCAAGCCCTACACCCGCGAGGCGCTGGCCCGCAAAGTCCGGCATGTCCTGCGCAACCAGCAGCAGAGGGCGAAGGGGATGTCCGACGAACGAGGAGTGGCCTCGAAGCCGACCGCTGAAGGCGGGCCGGCAAGGGCGGAAAGCCACCAGGGCTTGCGCGTCCTCCTGGTGGAGGACGACGCCTTGATCCGCCTCGTCACGGTGGAGATGCTGACCGGGCTCGGCCACTCGGTCGTCGAAGCCGGCAACGCCGAGGAGGCGCTGTCGATCGCCGAGACGGAGCTCGTCGACGCGCTGCTGACGGACATCAGCCTGCCGGGCATGTCGGGAGAGCGGTTGGCCGCCGCGCTGCGCGAACGCCACCCGTCCCTGCCGGTCGTCTACGCGTCGGGCGCCGACCGGGCGCCCGAGGGCGGCGTCCACCTGCCGAAGCCCTACGACGACGCGGGGTTGGCCGAGGCGCTGGAGAGGGCGGTGAAGCGGCTCGGTTGATCGCCGTTCCGGGCACGACAGCCTTGCCGAGCCCCGACGCATCAGCCGGGGCGCCGGGCAGGGGGCTTACGGCGTCAGGAACAGGGCCGAGGTCCAGACCCGCGACTGGTCGCGCTGGCGCGCGGTGAGGAACAGCGCGTGCTCCCGGCCCGGGGCGAGGCCGAGGTCGGCGAGCGGGATGCGCCCGGCGAGGTCGCGGAGCAGCGGCGCCTCGGTGACGCGCTCAACCGTCACCTCCAGCTCCGTGCCGGGCAGCACGCGGGTGACCCGCCCGGCGTCCGCGTCGGCCAGCAGTGCGTCGCCGTCGATGTCCAGCACCGCTTCCGGAGCGTGCGGGTTGGGCGGGGGGCTGAGCGGGTTGCCGACCTTCACATAGGTGCCGATGGCCAGACGCACCTGGATGCGCGCCCCGGCCAGACGCGACAGCGCCAGCTCCACCCCGTCGCTGTCGCCGTGGGTGACGGTGCGGATGGCGACGGTGGTGGCGTCGCGCCGCCAGCAGCCCTGCTCCGGATGGTCGAAGCCGAAAGGCTCGACCCGCTGCACGGCGGCGCCGGTGACGGTGATCCCGCCGTCCCAATAGGCGCCGCGGTAGCGGTCCTTGATGCGGGCGCCGCCCAACCGCAGGCGGATCTTCGTCTCCGACAGGCCCAATTCGCGGTGCAGGTCGCGCTCCCAGACCAGCCGGTCGCCGTCGAACAGGCGCAGATTCTCCCACCCCCGGTCGCCGAGCAGGCGGTAGTCCAGCGCCTCGCCGTCGGCGCTCGTAACCACCTCGCCCATCCAGCGCTCGCCCAGCCGCAGGCTGGCGAAGCTGCGCTCGCCGGTCGTCGCGAAGGTCCGCCGCGCCCGCAACGCCCGGCCCACCGAGGCGCGGTCAAGCCGGTCGGCGAAGACGCCGGTCAGCCCGCCGCGCGCCCCGAACACCGCGGTCGCCGGCGCCCCGCCGCCGCAGCGCCCCTGGTGCTCGTCGCTGCTCGCCGAGGCGCCGAGCCGGTAGCCGCGGGCCAGCGCCTCCGCATAGACCCAGTGGAACTGGCCCCAGGCGGACCCGATCTCGATCAGCCGTTCCAGCTCCGGGTGGTGCCAATCGAGGTTGCAGCGCCGCCCGCCGACATGGGGGATCAGCAGATGGCCCTCCGGATCGTCCCGGTAGGCGGCGTAGAGGTCGTCGAGCGGCCAGGCGCCGGGGCGCAGCGCGCCGCGGGTCGACTCGTTCCACTCGAAGGAGCGCACCGGCTGCCCCTGCCCGTCCGCCGGAAAGCGCGGCGGACCGTCGCGCAGGAAGATCACGTTGTGGTCGCCGCCCGCCGCGGAGTTGCCGCACCATTCCGTGCCGGGGTAGCAGACGAAACGGTCCGGCTCGTTGTAGCGGTCGATCAGGCCGACCGCCTCGGTCCAGGCGCGCTCCGTCACGTTGAAGTCGTTGGCGGTGTAGCCCAGCACGTCCAGCCCGGCGACGTCACGGCCGTAGGACAGGTTGTAGGCGGTGTCGTTGGTCCCCACCGTGTCGTTGGAGTGGACGTGCAGGTCGGCGTAGACGGCGCGCGGCGCCCCGTCCTCGGCGGTGACGAAGGCTTCGGCGGGGGCGAGGCCCGGCGCCGTCGCGGCGATCCGCCATTCCCCGGCGCCGAGGTCGAGCGCCTCGCGCCGGACCAGCCAGCCGTTCGCCTGCGGGTCGGGGGCCAGCGCGACCGTCCGTGCGCTTTCGCCCTCCGGCCCGGTGCCATTCGGCCCGGTGATGGCAAGGGCAGCGTCCAGCGTGGCGTCGAGGCAGCAGTTGCCCCAGGCGTCGTCGGCGCGCAGCAGCAGCGACGCCGGGCCGGGGGCGATCAGCCGCGGCGCGACCAGCCGCAGGGCGGCGGGGACGCCCGGCACGATGTCGATGGCGCAGTCGCCCGGCACCTCCGCGTATTTCTGGCTGCCCAGCGGGTCGATGAAGACGCGGAAGCGGAAGCCCTGCTCGACGAAGGTCTGCACCCGCGTGCCCGGTCCGCCCTGGCGCCGGTCGCCCAGCCGGATCGCGATGCGGTCGCCGGGATTCAGGTAGCCGTCGATCACATCGATGATGATGGCCTTCTGGTAGGGCCGCTCGTGCCCCTTCTGGTCGAAGCGCACCTTCAGCGCCTGCACGGTCGCCGGGCTCTGCCCCGGCACCAGCGGGCCGGCCTCGTACTCGGCGGAGACGAAGTTGGCCGCCGTGGGGTCGCTGGTCTGGAACAGCGCCCAGTCCGAATAGAACTTCATCGCCAGCTTGATCCCGGCCCCGTCGGCGAGGCCCGACCCGCCGACCTCGTAGACCAGCGTCACCTCGGTCCATTCGCCGGCCACCAGCCGCTGGTGGGAGCAGGTGGTGGCGCCAAGGAAGGGGCGGGCCTTGTTCCGCTCGTAAAGGCCGGCGGGGGCGATGTGGCCGGTGGGGACGGGATCGCTCATGGGACGGGACCTCGTGCAGGGGAGGGGCGGCGCGCCGCAACGGCTAATACATTGCATAACAAGTTTGATGATACAATATAAGACATGTGGAGAGGCCCACCGGGCACCGGTGCGGTGGGATGATGATGCGGACGCTTGAGCGCAGCGGGTGCCGGTGGCATCAAGGCGGGGATGCAGTCGCCACGGGCGGGAGGGAGCGGTGGCCCCGATGAGGGACGGTTCGGTGCGGGACGGTTTGGTGCGGGAGAACGCGACGGCCCTCTACCGGCAGATCGCCGACCGCCTGCGCGAGGAGATCGCGGCGGGCCGGTTCGAACCCTCGGGCCGCCTGCCGAGCGAGAGCGAGATCGGCATCCGCTTCGCGGTCAGCCGGGTGACGGTCCGCCTCGCGCTCGACCGGTTGGAGGCGGAAGGGCTGATCGAGCGGCGCAAGGGCAAGGGCACCTTCACGGCGGGCAAGCGGGTCCGCCACCCGCTGGACCGGCTGCGCAGCTTCCACGAATCCCTGCGGCTCCAGGGGCTGAACGCCAGCATGCGTCATCTTTCGGCGGGCATGACTGCCACGCCGCCGGCCCTGACGGACCAGTTCGGCCCGCGCTGCCTGGAGGTGCGGCGCCTGCATCTGGTGGACGGCGAGCCGGTGGCGCTGGGCCGCAGCCTGCTGTCTCCGGAGTTGGCGGGTGTCGATTGGGCGGCGGTCGGGCAGAAGCCGATCTACGTCATCCTGAGGGAAGTCACCGGCCAGCCGGTGGTCGGCGCCGACATCGAGGTCAAGGCCGAGGCCGCCGGCGCGGCGATCGCCGAACCGCTCGGCGGAGCGGCGGGGATGCCGCTGCTGGTGATGATCCGGCGTTCCGTCTTCGCGGACGGCGCCTGCGCCGACCACGCCGTCTTCCACGTCCGTCCGGAGCGTTACAGCTTCGTGCTGTCCCACCGCTGGGAGGGGTAAAGCCGCGGGCTGCTCAGCGCAGCGTCTCGGCGCAGCCGTCGAGGCCCAACCCGCGGCACAGCGCCTGGGCCAGCAGGCGGCCGTCCGGATTGTCCGGCCCGACGGTGCCGGGCGGTCGCCCGAGCAGCGGGTAGAGCATCATGCCGCCCTGCGGGTCCTGCGCGACGGCCTGGGCGAGCCGCTCGGCCAGCGGCACCGTGTAGGTCGGCCCGCCGAGCTGGCTCGGCGGCACCTGGACGCCGAGGGCGAGCGGCCCTTTCCAGACCTGCCGGTAGGCTTGGTACGCCTGCCAGGGATCGAAGGTCGGGCCGGCCTCATAGGCCATGATGGAGACGAGGTCGATCGCCTCGGCCTGCGGGGAGCGCAGCAGATTGAGGATCGACCCGGTGTGGGGGCCGCGCGGCTGGGCGTCGCGGAACGCGCCCTCGCCATAGGCCCCGATGCTCCAGCCCGGCACGGTCAGCAGCAGGGGGCGGGGGAAGGCGTCGCGAAAGCGCGCGACCAGATCCAGCCAGGCGGCATCGGACAGGCAGCGCACCCGCCCCCGGACGGAGCAGCCGGGGGACACCGGCTCGAAATCCAGATCGATTCCGTCGGCGCCCAGGTCCTGAACCAGCCGCACCAGCGCGTCGAGGTTCAGAGCGTCCCAATTGGCGTAGTTGGCCCCGCCGACGGCGAGCAGAACGCGCGTGCCCGGCTGGCGCTGCTTCAACAGCGCGATGGCGTCCCTCAGCACCGTGCCGGGAAAGCCATATTGCAGGCCGGTCCCCTTGAGGTCGAGACGGCCGGGATAGGCGGCGTCCGGCCGGACGAAGGACAGGGCGACCAGATTCATGTAGCCGGGGAGCGTCGCCAGCGTCGTGGCGGCCGGGCCGGTGGCCGGGCGCTCGTACCAGCTGTCGTGATAGACGAGGAGCGGGCGTGCCGGCAGACCCTGCGCGCCCGTGCCCGCTTTCGCGTCCGCCATGCCGCCGGCCAGAAGCCCGGCGACGAGGGCCAGGGCGCCTAGAACACGTCGCGCCCGAACAGGCCGGTGGTCACGGTGCTGATGATGATCTTCGCATCGAGCCATAGCGACCAGTTCTCGATATAGTGGATGTCCATGTCGACCCCGACGCGCGCCTTTTCGACGGTGTGGATGCCGCCGCGCATGCCATTGATCTGGGCCCAGCCGGTGATCCCCGGCTTGACGCGGCTGCGCGCCGCGTATTCGCGCGCCACCTCGGCGTAGCGCTGGTTGCCGACCCGCATGTTCGGGACGTGGGCGCGCGGGCCGACCACCGACATGTCGCCGGCCAGCACGTTGATGAGCTGGGGCAGTTCGTCGATGCTCGTCCGGCGCAGGAAGCGGCCGACGCGGGTGATGCGCGGGTTGTCCCGGCTGGTGCCGATGGCGCCGTCGTCGCTGTCGTCCACCTTCATCGTGCGGAACTTCAGCATCGTGAAGGGGCGGTTGTTGAAGCCGACGCGGGTCTGCCGGAAGATGATCGGCCCCGGCGAGTCCAGGCGGACCGCGATGGCCGCGGCCAGCATGAAGGGCGAGGCGACGAGCAGGCCGAGGCCCGCGACCACGACGTCCTCGATGCGCTTCACGACGATCTGCATGCCGCGCAGCGGCTGTCGCATCACCAGCAGGGCCGGGATGTCGCCGATGTGCCTCAGGTTGGCGAGCCGCAGCCGGATGCTCTCCTCGTCCAGCGGAATCAGGATGTCGAGGGAGATCATCTGGAGTTGCATGCGCAGGCTGTGGATGCGCATCGCCGCCCGCCAGGGCAGGGCGATGACGACCATGTCGACGCGGTTGTCCGGCAGGAAGCGCTTGAAGTCCGTCAGGTCGCCGGAGACCGGAAGGCCGGCCAGCGACGCCGGCCGGCGGTCGCTGTCGCGGTCGTCGAACAGGCCGAGGATGCTGTAGTTCGCCCGGTGCTCCGGCAGGGCCAGATGCGCGATCATCCGTTCCGCCACGTCGGTCGCGCCCAGTATGACCACCCGGCGGCGCAGCACCCCGCGCTCCTCCAAAAGGCGCACGCCCCGCGCCGCCAGGATGCGGCCCGCCCCGAGACAGGCGAGCGCCATCCCGCCCCACAAGGCGAGCATGTCCGAGGGGCCGACCTCCGGCTGGAAGGCCCAGACGAGGAGGGACAGGACGGTTCCGGCGGGCAGCAGGCCCCCGACCACGTCCAGCAGCGACTTTCCCCAGTGCCGGTAGTTCTCGACACGGTAGGCGCCGATGGTGGTCATGGCGCGCAGATAGACGCCGAGCGTGATGGCCGTGAAGATGAGCGCCTGGAGGAGCAGGCGGCCGTCGTCGAACGACGCCCCGTCCGTCCGGCGGGCCCAGGCGGCCCAGGCGGCGAGACCGGCGGCCGCCAGCAGGACGCCGTCCGCCCCCTTCACCAGCCGGTTGACAAGCCCATGCGTCCAGTGCAGCCAGCCGTCCCGCGAGCCGGCGAAGTCGCCGGAAGGCGGCGCGAAATCCGGTGCTGAGTCCGGCGCAAAGTCCGGTGGCGCGTCCGCTGGCGGCGCGGCAAGGTCCGGAACGGCGCTTCGCTCGTCTGCCGGAAAACGGACCTGCACGTCGTCGCGCATGGCAGTCTCTTTACCCCTGCACGAAGCGGCGGATGATCGGCTTCAGCGCCTGTCCCAGCGGATGGGAGCGAAGCCGGCGGGTCAGGCCAGTCTGCCGGATGAACTGCATCGGCGTCCGCGGCGTGCGGAACACGGTCACGGGCTGGCCGAACAGTTCGGTGTCACGCACGAAGTGGCGCGACGGCGTCGCCCCGACCAGCATGGCGCGGTAGCGCTCCGCCCAGTCCGGCCGGGCCAGAAGCAGCTTGTTGTCGCCGATGGCGAAGGGGGCGAGGGCTCCCGGCCGGTCGGCCATGAAGCGGCACATGCCCTCGGACACGGCGGGGAATTCCGGGTTGAAGTAGTCGTCGAGGACGATCACCCCGCCCTCGCCCAGGCTGTCGTCGGCGACGCCCAGATCATGGCGCGTGATGTCGGCCGTGTGGCCGCCGTCGATGCTGAACAGGCGGACCGCGGGGCCGAGCCGGTCGGCGAGGCCGCTCCAGGACAGGGCCAGCGAGTTGCCCTTGACGACCTCGACCGACGCCGGTTCGATTCCGAAGCGGACGAGGTTGCTGCGAAAGGCCGTTTCGTCGCCTTGCCCCGACTGGTCGACGTTGAACTGCTGGTCGTCGAACAGATCGATGGCGAAGGCCCGCTCACCCGGCCGGCGCACCAGCGCCAGAAGGATGAACAGCCGTCCGTGATGAACGCCGATCTCGCCGACGCTTCCCGTCACGCCCTCGGCGCTCTGCCAGACGCCGACGGTGGCGATCAGGCTGGCGTCCAGGCGCGACAGCCAGCCGTCCACGCGGCGATGGCCGCCCTGGACATAGCGGTGCAGCGGCGATGATGGCGCTATCATGGGTTGAGATGTCATGATGACCTATTACTACCACACTATTTAAAATGGATTAAGACAGCATTGGCGTCGCTGGCACGATAATTTTCGACAAAGAGTCACAATCGGCCTTTGCGATTTCGTTGCATTTTGAAGAATTCCGGTGAGCGGTTGACTGATGCTTCCGTTGCGCCAGCCTGTTGACGGGCGGTGCGCCAGTAGAGGGCGAGCGCCATCACGCTCGCGACCTCTCCGGGCGTGAAGACGACGGAGTAGATGGTGGAGGTCGCCAGGGCGAACAGGACGTAATCGCCCAACGCCTGGGTCATGGGGTCGCCAGGGACGACGGAGCGGCGGGCGCAGCGCAGCGCCGCGACGTAGAAGGCCGCGATCAGCACCGCGCCGATGACGCCGTATTCGAAGACGATGCCGATCCAGCCGATGTCGGCGAGATAGAACTGGTTGTTGCCCAGGATGTCGGCCAGGGTCACGTTGCTGAAGCGGGTGATGGCGCCCACCCCCAGCAACCAGCGCAACGGCGTCACCTCCAGGTAGTCGAGCGCCAGGACGATGGAGTTCTGGCGGATCGAAAGCGAGGCGCCGAGCATCTGCTCGGCCCGGCTGGCGAGGTCGGCGCTGTAGATGGCGGCCAGGACGATCGTGGACAGCAGGGCCATGCCGACCGCCAGGATCCGCCACCAGCCGCGCGCCGAGGTGATCATGGCGAAGCCGACCACCAGGACCACGCTGCCCAGAGCCGTGCGCTGCTTGTAGATCAGGACCATCAGCAGCAGCCCGACCAGCAGCAGCGGGATGGTCCACCATTCCCGGTACGCGCAGAACCGCCGGGACAGGTAGAAGAGGAACAGCACGCCGAAGAACATCGGCATGAAGATGCGCGGGCCGCGCTCAACGTCGTACATCAGCAGCTTGCTCTTCAACGGGTCGGTGGCGTAGGCCTCCGGCGGGAGGACCAGCCACAGAGCGAGCATGATGACGAAGGTGCCGGCGCCAAGCGCGATCAGCGCGGTGCGCACCTGGGGCAGCGTCGGGCGGAGCAGCGTCAGAAGGGCGGCGAGGGAGAAATAATAGGCGAAGGGCCAGACCTTGACCGTGGTCGCCATCGCGTCGGTCAGCCCGTTGCCGAGCTGGACCATGGACACCGCCGGGGTGATCGCCACGAGGTAGGCGAGCAGGGCGATGCACAGCGACTTGAAGGGCAGCTCGATCTGCGCCAAGGCGTAGACGGCGAGCGGGATGGTCAGGACCGGCCAGCTTTTCGACAGGGCGTACAGCGGCGGAAGGTCGACCAGATAATGGAAGCTCTGCCCGAAGAGGGGCAGCACCGCCAGCAGCAGCATCACCGTCAGGGAGTGGGGCAGGGAACGGCGGGGCACCGCCACCCGGACGGGCGACAGGATGCGGCCGCGCTGCCGGGCTCCCAGATCGACGATCATGGGCGCGCCGCCGGCTTCGGGCGCGCCCGGCCCCGCTGCTCCGCCCACCAGGCCGACAGCGCGATGCCGAGCAGCGGCAGGGAATCCACGAAGACCCGCCGGGCGTGGCCGCGCGGATTCTGGGCCAGCCGGTACAGCCATTCCAGGGCGAAGCGGCGGAACAGCGGCGGCGCGCGCTCGACCAGTCCCGTCACGAACAGCAGCGAGCTGCCGACGCACAGCCCGACGCCGGTGGCCCGGCCGGTGTTCCGGATGGCCAGCGCCAGGCATTCCGACTGCGGCGCGCCGACCGCCAGGAAGACGAAGCGGGCCGGGTGGTCCAGCACGAAGCGGACGCAGCGCTCGACCTCCCGCGGGTCGGCGGAGAAGCCCATCGGCGGTGCGTGCCGGGCCAGCCGGGTCAGGCCGAAGCGGTCGCGCAGGCGGCGCTCCAGCTCGTCGTTGCCGCCGATCACCGTGATGGAATCGCCCGGCGTGATGACCTGCGCGAACAGGTGGGCGGTCAGGTCGCTGCCGCTGGCGCTGGGCAACGGCTTGCGGAACAGCCGCCGGGACAGGTGCCGCATGATCTGGCTGTCGCACAGCCGCAGCCACGCGCCGTCGTAGGCGGCGCGGAAGCGGGTGTCCTCGCCCTGGTGAAGCCGCACCACATGCTGCGCGTTCGGCGTCACGACGTAGGCGAAGGGCGCCTCCGGGGCCCGCGCGGCGATCGCCTGGGCGGCGCCGGCCACGTCGAGGCGGCTGATGGCGACGCCGAAGACGGAGTCCGCCGGGTGCTCCTGCGCCGGTTCGGTCTGGGGCGTCATCATGGGAAGGTCGTGATGCCTCCGGTCTGACGGCTGATGGTGTAGTTGAACGTGCGCTCGAACGGCACGACGCGGTTGATGAACTGCTCGACCCACAGGCCGGTCTCGGCGATGGAGCTGCGCGGCACGAACAGGATGTCGCCGGCGACCAGCGGCACGTCGCCGACCGCTGCCCCGGTCTCGATGAACCGGCGGGTGTCGATGGTGCGCAGCATCGGCTTGTTCTCGGGGTTGCGGCGGATCAGCACCACCTCCTCGTACCGCGCCTCGCGGTCGAAGCCGCCGGCCAGCATGATCACCTCCATCACGCCGATGCGGCCGTTCAGCAGGTAGGTGCCGGGGCGGGCGACGGCGCCACCGATGTAGGCGCGGTTCGACGGAGTCTCCTTCAGCCCGATGCTGACCTGCGGCGCGCGCATCCAGCGCCGCGCGCGCGTTTCGACCACGCTGGCCAGCTCGCCCGGCGTCAGCCCGGCGGCATCGACCTGCCCGGCCATGCGCAGCCCGGCGGAACCGTCGGGACCGATCATCACCTCCTCGTCCATGTCGGGGGCGAGCATGAACTTGACCTGGAAGCGGTCGCCCGGACCCAGACGGTAGGGCGGGGTGGAGTCCTCCCAGCGGGCAAAGCCCTCCGGCATCGCCTCCTTCGGAGTCAACGACTGGCCGGTGCACGCGCCGAGCGCCAGCAACGCCGCCAACAGGAAGCCCCGCATCGCGGCCATCCGCATCACAGCCATCGGTAGATCACCTGGGGAATGTGGAAGTGACGGCCGGTCAACACCAAGCCGACGATGTCGCCGCCGGACGCGAGGATGGAGTCGCGCATCCGGGCGGCGACCGGCGCACGGGTGTGCTCAGCGCGGGCGACCAGGATGTTCGCGTCCACCATCGGCGACAGCCGGCGGGCAAGATGGCTGTTCCCGATCGGCGGCGACAGAATCAAAATGATGTCAAAGCGTTGATTCAGCCGTTCCAGCATCTGGCGCGACTGGGCGATGGGGGTGCGCAGGCTGCCCAGCGCCGATCCCGTCGCCTGCCGCGACACCCAGAGCAGAGGCACAGCGGAGGGCAGGGTTTCGAGGTCGCCGGTGCCCTGCGGCTCGATGGTCGGCAGCCGCTCGCCGGCTCCGCCGTCCGCTTCCCCGTCCGTCTTGTCGTCGGCCCCCGCGTTGATCGCGGCCAATTGGCCGGTGCCGTCGCCGCAGAGGTCGATGACCAGGGTCCGCAGGCCCCGCCCCTTGGCGAATTCCAGGGCGAGCCCGCGCGCCACGATGGCGTCGCCGTCGCCGTCGTTGGCGGTCACGAACTGGATCAGCGCCATCGGCTGGTCGTCCAGGCCATGGTCGCGCAGCTGGGCGGCCAGATGGATCAGCTCCTGCTGGGCGCCGGGGGACGCCAGTTCGCCGTCGGTGTCGGTGAAGCTGGCGATGGCCGGAACGGCCAGATCCCGCTCGATCTCGTGCGGCAGGATGTAGACCTGGCGCAGCCACGTCGCCAGCACGCCGGCCGCCCCGCCCAGCAGGATGCCGCCGACCAGACCGGCGATGATGAAGCTCGGCGCCATGCTCGTCCCGGTCGCCGGGGCCACCGCCGGCTGCACGACGCGGACGTTGGAGAAGCGCACCTTGGCGGCCTCCTCCTCGGCGCGGGCGGCCTCGGTGCGCTGGGCGTAGTCGCGATAGATGTCCTCCATCACGCCGCGCGTGCGCTCCAGGTCGCGCAGCTCGCTTTCCGCCTTGCGCAGGCGCCCCACCTTCTCCACCGCCACCGTGTGTTGGCGGTTCAGCTCGTCGAGCTGCCGGGCCACCGCGTCCTGCTCAATCTCCAGCGTCAGCAGATGGTTGTTCAGGAAGGGGATGGATGGATTGCGGACCTCGCGCGTGGTGTTGTAGACCGGCTTGTCGCCGCCCTTCATCGACTGCCGGACCGTCCGGATCTTCCGCTCCAGCTCCTGAAGGGGCGGGTAGTCCGGCAGGAACTGCGAGGCCATCCGGTCGCGCTCCAGCTCCAGGCGGAGCAGAACGTTGCGATCGTCGTCGTTCTGGGTCTGGTTGCTCTGCTCCCGGAAGTCGAACACCCGCTCCGGCAGGGCGGCGAGCCGCTTCTTGGCCGCCGTGACCTCCGCCTGGAGGGCGGCTTGGCGCTCCTGGGTCTGCCGGCGGCGCTGCACGATGCTGTCCACCTGGTTGGCGGCCAGCAGGCTTTCTTGCCCGAGATCGACGATGTCGTATTCGGACTTCAGCGCCTGGATCTGTCCCTCAAGGCTCTTCAGCTGGTCGGAGTGGCGGGCCAGTTCGGAGGCGAGGAAGGGCGAGCGCGGGACGTCGAAGATCGCCCGGCGACGCTTCAGGTAGGCGTCGGCCAGGGCGTTGACGGTGTCCGCGGCGAGGTCCGGGTCCTCGTGGCTGAAGCTGAGGCGCACGATGTTGGAGGAGGATTGCTGCTCCACCTGAAGGCGGCGCTTGAACTTGTCGATGGCCTTTTCGAGCTGGTCCTGCGGGCTGTCGGCGGGCAGCAGGCCGAAGAGGCGCGGGTGCGCGATCTCCGGAAACAGGGTGGCCGGGCCCAGCGCGCTCAGCGTGTCCTCGATCACCCGACGGCTTTCCAGGATGCGGATCTCGCTGTCCACCGACTTCAGCCCGTCGATCGACAGGATGGAGGGCAGGGTCCCGGCCACGTCGCTGATCCCGGCGTGCGAGCGGTCGATCATCATCATGACCAGACTTTCCGCGGCGTAGCGGGTGCGCGCGTAGGTGGCGGCGGTGAGGCCGGCGATGATCGACAGGAGGGCAACGATCAAAATGATCCGCTTGTGATAAAAAGCGAGTATCAGAAGATCGCGCGGCGTAAATGCCGACACACCGCTTGAAAACAGCACGCCATGCGATTGCTGAGCCGGCGAGCCATCCAGCTGGTCAGCCGATTGACTTTGCCTGCGATTTTCCAGATGTTGGGACAGCATCTTTTATGGGTACCGTAGCGTGTGGATCGAACACTTAACCGATATGGTTTACCACGCCCGGTGTAGAGCTGTCATGGGGTGGTTGGGCTTTTGAAGCATTTTGTCTCAATTTTTAGCTATTTGCTTTTTGCCGAAACCCCTCACTTTTGGTTGGGTCCCAGGATGCCGGCCCCAGCCCCTCCGAGCCACGCGCCATGAACCACACACTGTCCTCCCTGAAAGCCGCGATCGAGCTTCGCCACCCGCGGGTGTTCCGTCGCCTGACCTGGCTTCGGGACCGGCTCGCGCCCTATTACGCCGAACCGGAGCTGCGCCTGCTTCCCGCCCTGTGCGTTCCGGGAGAAGCCGCCTACGACATCGGCGCCAACAGCGGCATTTACACCTTCTGGCTCTGCCGGGTCGCGGCCAGCGTGACCGCCTTCGAGCCGAATCCGAAGCTCGCCGGGCTGCTGGAGAGCAAGTTCGCGCCGCTGATCGCGTCCGGCCGGCTGCGGGTGGAGGGCTGCGCGCTGAGCGATGGCGACGGGTCGATCGTGCTTCATGTGCCACGCTCGTCCGCCCTGGCCTCGGTCGAGGCGGGGGCGGTGGGCGCTCATGGCGAGGAGGTGGAGGCGGTCACCGTCCCGCGCCGGACGCTGGACGGCTACGACGATCGCCCGGTCGGCTTCCTGAAGATCGATGTGGAGGGGCACGAGTCCGCGGTGGTCGGCGGCGGCCTCCGCCTGATCGGGCGCGACCGCCCGAACCTGCTGATCGAAGCGGAGGAGCGACACAATCCGGGAGCACTGGCGGCGCTGCAGGCGCGGCTGGCGCCGCTGGGCTATCGCGGTTATTTCGTCCTGGCGGGACGCCTGTGCACGCTGGACGGCTTCGACCCGGATCGTCACCAGTCCCGTTCGGCCCTCAACGCGGCGGGCACGCACCGCATCAAGGGGCGGATCTACATCAACAACTTCATCTTCGTCGCGCGCGACGGCGTGGCCGACCGGCTGCGCGCGGCGCTCGGGCAGTCAAGCGGGAGCTGACCGCGGCAGCGGCGGTATCGGCGGCGGCATCAGCGGCGGCAGTCGACCTCCGGCCAGGGCCGCTTCTGGTAGAAGGGGCGCAAGGTCAGGATCGTCGCCACCTTCCAGATGCGGCTCTGCCGCTCGGGACACAGGTTGTTGACCGCCGACGTCGGGTTGCCGCGCCACCAATCGGGAAGGTGGACCTCGACCTCGTAGGTGTTCAGGTGCAGCTCGGGTTCGCGAATCCACCAGCCATAGGGCAGACGGTCGAAATGGGTGCGGATTTCCTGGCGGATGTCGATGGCGCGCCATTCCTCCGTATCCTGCGCGGCGGCCGGGCGGCCCTGCCCGAGCAGCGCCGCGGCAAGGCACAACGCCAGCGCCGCCTGGATATTCCGGTGCCCTCGCCCTGTCGTCGCCATGGTCATCAACCGACTGTTCTCCTCGCGCGGCCCGACACGGCCGGTCGGCGCGCGTCCCGGGATTTCTTCCGCTTCCGCAACAACCCTTTATCCCACAGAGCGTGATGCGTCTCCAGACATGGCGTGCCCTCGGGCGTTACGGCATCGGCCTCGGGCTGCGCGGGGTGGAGGTCGTCGGCAAGCTCGGCCTCTATATCATAGCGGCGCGCGCGCTGGGCGCCCATGATGCCGGCCTGTTCTTCCTGTGCCTGACCTGGATCGGCTTGGCTTCGACCATGGCGCGGCTGGGGCTCGAACGGGCGATCACGCGGCACATCGCCGCCGAGCTGGCCATCGGCCAAGGCCTTGCGGCGGGCCGCGACCTGCGGACCGGCCTGATCGGCACGGGGTTCGCCGCCACCCTGGCCGCGGTGGTGGCCTATGCCCTGGCCGGACCGGCGTCCCACCTGCTGTTCGGGGCGCCGGACCTCGAAACGCCGCTGCGCCTGTCGGCCCTGGTCCTGCTGCCGCAGACCCTGACCATCACCCTCGGGTCGGCGCTCGCGGGGTTGAAGCGGGGAATCGCCGCGCAGTTCGTGCAGAACGCGCTGTGGCCTGTGCTGATGCTCGCCGCCCTCCTGGCGGGAATTTCCAGCCTCGATTCCCTGATCCTGGCTCTGGCCGGGTGCTTGACCCTCAGCGCCCTGGTCGGGACGGCCCTGCTCGTGCGCGACCGCCACCGTTTCACCGACCAGCCCGTGCCCACCGATGCCGCGGCGTCTGCCAATGACCGGGCGGAGGTTCTGCCGTCGCTCTGGCACACCGCGCGTCCCCTGTTCGTCGTCGAGCTGGTGCAGGTGTCGCTGGCGTCGCTGCCGGTGCTCGCGCTGGGCGTCTTCGTGGACGCGGCTTCGGTCGGCGCGTTCAGCGTGGCGAACCGCATCTCCATGCTGGTCTGGGTCGTCGTCATCTGCATTGGCACCTTTGCCGCGCCCAACTACGCCGAACTGCATCGCCGCGGCGAGACGCAACGGCTGCTGGCCATGAACCGCGGCGTCATGCTGACCGTCGCGGCGCTGGGCCTGCCGATGGTGTCGGTCATGATGGCCGCGCCGGAGCTGTTGCTCGATCTGATCGGGCAGGGCTTCGGCAGCGCGGCGACGGCGCTGCGCATCCTCGCCGTGGGCCAGATGATTCATTGTCTGCTGGCCTGCCAGGACATCCTGCTGGCCATGACGGGACATGGGCGGGCGCTGCGCCGGCTGAACCTGCTGCAGCTGGCGGTGTGCATTCTGCTCGGCGCCGTCCTGATTCCGGTCTTCGGCATGATCGGAGCGGCGGTGGTGACCGCCCTGACCATTGCTCAAGGAGCGATCGGGACGACGCTGGTGCGCCTCCTGCTGTTCCGGAGACCCAGGGAAGCCGCAGCGGTCGAACGCGCCTGACCAACTTGACCAAAGCGACGGCCCGACCCATATTGGTCAAGCTGGTCAAGGAGAGGAGCCCATGGGCCATATCAGCCTTTATGACGCGAAAACGCACCTGTCGGGTCTGGTCGAGCGGGCGGCGGCCGGCGAGGAATTCGTGATCGCCAAGAACGGCGTCCCCATGGCCAAGCTGGTTCCGCTGGCCAAGGTGACGGAGCCCCGCAAGCCCGCCCGTGCGATGGGCATCATCCGGATCGCGCCGGACTTCGACGAGCCCGACGCGCCGATCGAGGCGCTGTTCGCCGGTGGTGAACCGGACGATGGGCAGGATGACCGGCCGGACGACGCGGCGGACCGCTGATGGACCTGCTGCTCGACACCCACGTCTTCCTCTGGTGGGACGCCGGCGCCGACCCGATCAGCCCGGCGGTGCGGGCCATGATCGCCAATCCGCACAACCGCGTCCATGTGAGCGCAGCCTCGGTGTGGGAGATTGCGATCAAGAGCAGCAAGGGAAAGCTGGCCTTCACCGGTTCGCCGAGCGCGGCCATTGTCTTGAACGGTTTCCTGCCGCTGGCCATCGACCCGGTGCACGCCGAGCGCGCGGGTGGTTTGGAATGGGCGCATCCGGACCCGTTCGACCGCATGCTGGTGGCGCAGGCCCAAGCCCAGACCCTGACGCTGGTCCATGCCGATGGCGTGATCGCCGACTACAAGGGCGTCGCGCAGATGTGGGCGCGTCCGTAACGACTCAACAGGCTGATTGACCGCGACGAAAGCCGAAGCGTCGGGGAAACGCCTTTCCGTGTTATTTTCCATAACGCTCCTTATGGGATTTATGTGCGCCTCTAAGAGCACTCTCTCGCCGCATCCACCAATCGATTTCGTACGAACGCTCTCCGGTTCGTGGGGGTCACGGCCCCTGTTCCCGCTCAGCGCCGCAGGACGGACTCGGTTTCGCCGGGCAGGCGCCGGTTACGGATGGTGAGCTGGTGGGTCAGCAGCAGCGGGTCCGGCCGCTCCTCCCCGTTCCAGAGTCGGTGAAGCATACCCACGATGGCCGGGCCGAAATCGTCGGACGGCACGCGGACCGAGTTCAGCCAGTCGGCGATCCACGGGTTGATTGGGTTGTCGTCGAAACCGAAGAAGGCCACGTCGCTCGGCACCTCCAGCCCGGCCTCCCGTGCGCGGCGGTAGGCGCCGTAGGCCAGAAGGTCGCTCAGGCAGACGATCACCGGCGGGCGGTCCGGCCGCTCCAGCATCGTCCCCATGGCGTGGTAGCCGGCGACGATGTGGTCCAACCCCGGGCCGGTCGCGCAGGGGATCGCCGCCGTGTCGACCCCCGCCGCGGCCAGCCGGTCGAACAGGCCGAGCAGGCGCCAATGGCCGGCGGTGCGGTCCAGCGAAGCGTGGAGGACGCCGATGCGGCGCACCCCACGCTCCAGCAGCCGGTCGGCGATCTCCGCCCCGGCACCGGCGTTGTCGAGTCCGACATAGGGTGAGAACGGGTCGCCGGGGTCCGGGCGGTTCACGAAGACCAGCGTGTCGCCGGCGGCCCGCGCCTCGTCCAGCGCCGGGCTGTCCACCGCGCCCACCAGGATCATTGCGCGGACGAGTTGGGCGCGCATCTCGCGGATGTACTCGTCCTGAACGTCGGCGCGCTCATGCGTGTCGCACAGCGACATCACCAGCCCCTCCCCGCGCAGCGACCATTCGATGGACGAGGCGATGGCCGCCATGGAGGGGTTGGCGAGATTCGCGGCCAGCACGCCGACGATGCGGCTCTCCCGGCGGCGCAGCGCCCGCCCGACGCTGCCGGGCCGGTAGCCCAGCTCGCGAATCGCCGCCCTCACCCGCTCCGCCGTCTCCTCCGTCGCCTTGTTCGCGACGCCGTTGATGACGCGCGAGGCGGTGGCGACCGACACCCCGGCGCGGGCCGCCACCTGGGCGAGCGACGGGGTGAGCGACGCACGCTCCGTGCGCGAGGCGCGCTTGCGGTCGGCTGGCGGGGGCATGGCACCTCGGTCTGCGCAAGAGGGTTGGCGGTGGGCGGCGGCGTGAAAACCGGTTGCGTAGAGATGCACGCCCGCCTATTGTTTCGGCAAGGGTAATCGATTTCCCTCGGCAGTGACATCGCTATCGACACCGGCCGACGGACGAATTGCCCACCACGCCCCTCCCACGAGGCGGGCGCGGAAAAGAAGAGATGAGGGAGAGGACGCTCATGACAGCCGAAGGCGCCGACCGCGCCACGGTCGTTGACCCCTACGACCATCTGCATGACGAAGCTTACGCCGACGCCTTCGCCCGCGCGCGGGTGGGCGCCGCGGCTCTGGTGACCGTTGCCGGACGCGCCGTAGAGTCGCTGGACGGTGACTGGTGCTTTGCCATCGACCCCCATGACGAGGGACTGCGCCAGTCATGGTACGCCGACGAGCCGGTGCCGGCCGCGGACTGGACCGTTCCGCGCGATTACGACGACGGCGCGTGGCAGACCGCTCCGGTTCCCGCCTGCTGGAACATGCTGCGCCCGGAGTGGCGGCATTACGAGGGCGGCGTCTGGTACACGCGGACGCTTGACCATCAACCCGGCGAGGTCGGGGAACGCACCGTCCTGCACATCGGCGCCGCCGCCTACGAGGCGCGCGTCTTCCTCAACGGCCAGTTCCTCGGCGCGCACCGCGGCGCATCGACGCCCTTCTGCGTCGAGCTGACCGGACATTTGCGCCCCGGCCCGAACCGTCTCCAGATCCAGGTCGACAACGCGCGCCGGGCCGACCGGGTGCCGATGCGCCACACCGACTGGTTCAACTACGGCGGCCTCTACCGCTCCGTAACACTGCTGCGCCTGCCGGCGCTGTTCATCCGGGATTTCGGCGTGGCGCTGGTGCCGGGCAGCGGCTTCGGCCGCGTCGCCGTTGACGTCACGCTGTCTGACCCGGTGGACGGCACCGCCACCGTCGCCATCGACGGGCTGCTGCCGCCCTCCCCCATTCCCGTCACCGCCGGGCGCGGGCGTGTGGAGTTCGACCTCGCCCCGGAGCTGTGGTCGCCGGACTCGCCGCGCCTCTACGGCGTCACCCTGCGCTTCGGCGCCGATTCCGTGGCCGACCGCGTCGGCTTCCGCGAGATCGCCGTGGCGGGGGAGCGCATCCTCCTCAACGGGCGCGACATCACGCTGCGCGGCGTTTCGGTCCATGAGGACGATCTCACGCTCGGCAAGACCAGCGACGAGGCGGACATCCGCCGCCGGTTTGCCGACGCCAAGGCGCTGGGCTGCAACTTCTTGCGCCTCGCCCATTACCCGCACGACCCGCGGGCGGCGGCCATCGCCGACGAGGTCGGGCTGATGCTGTGGTCGGAGATTCCCGTCTACTGGGCCATCGACTTCGCCAACCCCGACACCTACGAGGACGCCGCGAACCAGCTCGCCGAGCTGATCGCCCGCGACCGCAACCGGGCCAGCACGATCCTGTGGGGCGTCGGCAACGAGAACGCCGACACCGACGCCCGCCTGTCCTTCATGGCGCGGCTGGCCGCGCTGGCCCGCCAACTGGACCCGACGCGGCTGGTGACCGCGGCCTGCCTGATCGACCGCGAGCGCTTCGCCATCGCCGACCGGCTGGCCGACCATCTCGACGTGATCGGCCTCAACGAGTATTTCGGCTGGTACGAGCCCTCCTTCGACGGGCTGCGCCGTCTGCTCGCCAACTCCGCCCCCGGAAAGCCGGTCATCATCTCCGAATTCGGCGCCGACGCGGTGGCGGGCTTGCGCGGCGGCCCGCGCCAGCTCTTCACCGAGGACTGCCAGGAGGCGGTCTACCGCGAACAACTCGCCATCCTCGCCACCGCATCCTACGTGCGCGGGATGACGCCCTGGGTCCTCTACGACTTCCGCACCGAGCGGCGGCAGACCGCCTTCCAGCGCGGCTGGAACCGCAAGGGGCTGATCGCCGAGGACAAGACCACCCGCAAGCGCGCCTTCGCCGTCCTTGCGGATCATTACCGGGCGATGGCCGACGCCGAAGCGCCCGCATCGCCGCACACCGATTCAGCCAAATCACGATAACCGGAGGAACCGTCATGTTCGCGTTGAACCGTCGTCACGCCGCCCTTCTCGCCGCGGCCGTCGCCGCCGTTGTGGGCCTCTCCCTCGCCGGGCCGGCCGCCGCCAAGACCACGCTGCGCCTCGGCCATGGGCTGGCCAAGGGTCACCCGGTGGACGTCTCGCTGGACGAGTTCGCCAAGCTGGTGCGCGAGCGCAGCAAGGGCGAACTGGACATCAAGGTGTTCCCCGCCGGCCAGCTCGGCCAGCAGCGCGAACTGATCGAGCAGATGCAGAACGGCGCGCTCGACCTCGTGCACGCCAACGCCTCGCCGCTCGCTGCCTTCGAGCCGGGCTTCGGCGTCTACGACATGCCCTTCCTGTTCCGCGACAACGACCATTTCTTCAAGGTGGTCGAGGGCGCGGTTGGCGATGAGATCCTGGCCTCCAGCCGCGCCAAGGCCTTCGTCGGCCTCGCCTACTACGACAACGGCACGCGCAGCTTCTACGCCAACAAGCCGCTGGCCAAGCCGGAGGATCTGAAGGGCCTGAAGGTCCGCGTCCAGCCCGGCCCGATCGCCACCCGCATGATCAACCTGCTGGGCGCCACCGCCACCCCGCTGGCCTGGGGCGAGGTCTACACGGCCCTGCAGTCGGGCGTCGTCGACGGGGCGGAGAACAACGTGACCGCCCTGACCCTGGCCCGCCACGGCGAGGTGATGAAGGTCTACACCCGCGACGAGCACACCCGCGTCCCCGACGTGGTGCTGGTCGCCACCGCGACGCTGGACCGCCTGAAGCCGGAGCAGCAGGAGCTTCTGCGCCAAGCCGCCCGCGACAGCGCCAAGGCCCACAACGCCCGTTGGACGGCCGAGCTGGAGAAGGCCGAGGGCGAGGCGGCGAAGATGGGCGTCAAGTTCGTCGACGCCGACAAGGCCGCCTACCGCCAGGTCGTGCAGCCCATGTACGACGACCTGAAGTCGACCCCGGCGCTGGCCACGCTCGCCGACCGCATCCAGGCGGTCAAGTAAGCCCCCGCCCCGCCCGCCCGCCGCGTCGAAACCGAGGAGCGCCCCCATGCTGGACACCATCCACCGCACGCTCGACCGCCTCGTGCTCGCCATCACGATCCCGCTGACGGTCGCCATGCTGGGCTGCGTGGTGTGGCAGGTCGTCGCCCGCTACGCGCTCAACGTCTCGACGTCGGCGACGGACGAGATCGCCCGCTTCGCCTTCATCTGGGTCAGCCTGCTCGGCTCGGCCTATGTGCTGGGCAAGCGCGGGCACATCGCCATCACCGGGCTGGTGGACCTTCTGCCGGCCAGGCCGCGGTGCGGCGTCGAGATCGCCATCGCGGCGCTGGTCGCCCTGTTCACGGTGACGATCCTGTGCGGCGGCGGCTGGCTGCTGGTGGACAAGGCGCGCACGCTCGGCCAGGTCACGCCGGCGCTCCAGCTGCCGATGTGGCTGGTCTACGCCGTGATCCCGCTCTCCGGCGTGCTGACCCTGATCTACATGGTCATCGCCCTGTTCGAGAGCCTGCGCGAAGGGCCGGGCGTGACCAGCCACGCCGTCTCGCTCGACTGACGCCCACCCCTTCCGTCGCGGAAACGCAGCCATGGACTTCTCCCCCGCCCTCGTCCTCAGCGCCGCCTTCGTCGCCCTGCTGGCCTTTGGCGTGCCCATCTCCTACGCCACCGGGCTCGCTTCGATCACGGCGCTGCTGACCATCATGCCGCCGCTGCCGGCGATCTCGGTGACGGCGCAGCGCATCGCCACCGGCCTGGACAGCTTCGCGCTGCTGGCGATCCCCTTCTTCTTCATGGCCGGGTCGATCATGAACCGGGGCGGCATCGCCCGGCGCCTGATCGACTGCGCCAAGGTCTTCGTCGGCTGGATGCCCGGACCGCTGGCGCAGATCACCATCCTCGCCAACATGATGTTCGGCTGCGTGTCGGGGTCGGCGGTGGCCGCCGCCTCGGCCATCGGCGGCACCATGCAGCCGTCGATGGACAAAGCCGGCTACGACCGCAGCTACACCGCGGCGGTCAACATCTCCTCCTGCATCACCGGGCTGCTGATCCCGCCGTCGGGCGCCTTCATCGTCTATTCGCTGGTGTCGGGCGGCACCTCCATCGCGGCGCTGTTCGTGGCCGGCTACCTGCCGGGCATCCTGCTCGGCCTGTCGGTAATGATCCCAGCCTGGATCATGGCGAAGAAGCGCGGCTACGCCCGCCTGCCCTCCCCGACCCTGTCCCAGTCCTCGCGCGCCATGCTGTCCGCCCTGCCCAGCCTCGGGCTGATCGTGGTGGTGATCGGCGGCATCGTCGGCGGCATCTTCACCGCGACCGAGGGATCGGCCATCGCCGTCGTCTACGCGCTCGCCCTGGCGCTCGCCTACCGGGAGCTGTCGCTGGACGACATCATGCAGATCCTGATCGACACCATCGTGGCGACGGCGGTGGTGGCGCTGATGGTCGGCACCTCCATGGCGATGGCCTATGTGATGTCGCTGGCCGAGATTCCGCAGATCATCGGCGACTGGGTACAGTCGGTGTCCGGCAACTGGATCATCGCCCTGCTGCTGGTCAACATCGTGCTGCTGCTGATGGGCACCTTCCTGGACATCACGCCGGGCATCCTGATTTTCACGCCGATCTTCCTGCCGGTGCTGGTGGAGCTGGGTGTGGACCCGGTGCATTTCGGGGTGATCCTGGTGTTCAACCTGTCGCTCGGCATCGTCTCGCCGCCGACCGGCAGCGCCCTGTTCATCGGCTGCGCCGTGGCGCGCGTGTCGATCGAGCAGGTGATCCGGCCGCTGATCCCCCTCTTTGCCTGGAGCACGGCGGCGCTGCTGATCGTCACCTACGTGCCCGGCCTGTCGCTCTGGCTGCCCAGCCTGTTCGGCCTCATCAAGTAAGCCGCGCCCTGCCCTCAGGAACCGGCCTTCCAATTTCAGGTCTCATGACGTCAGGAGTTCACGCGCCATGCGCACGCTGACCGGCGCCACCCTTGCCGCGCCCGCCCCGTCCCGCGACGGGGCGCAAGCCGGCCCCCAGGGGATCGCCTTCGACCTCGACCGCGGCTACCGCCTGACCCTGTTCCCGCTGGGGCCCGCGCTGGCGCGCGTCCTCATCGAGCGGCCGAACGGGCTGCGCGCCCCGCGCACCTGGTCGCTGGCGCCCGAGCTGTCGGGCCAGACCGACCCCGCGCTGGCCGACCCCATCGACGGGCGCGACCGCCGCGACCTGACCGGCTTTCCCGGCACCCCGGCGGTGGTCGAGGAAAGCGCCGACAGCGTCACCGTCACCACCCCCGGCTGGCGCGTCGTGGTCCAGCGCGCCCCCCTGGCGCTGCGCTGGTACGAGCCGGCGGCGGAGGGCGACGGCTGGCGCCTCGTCCTGGCCGACCGGCCGACCCAGCCCTACCTGTTCGACGACCGCTCCCCCCGCTTCGCCCACCATCTGGTCAGCCACGCCGGGGAGCGCTACCACGGCTTCGGCGACAAGAGCGGCGGCACCGACAAGCGCGGCCGGCGGCTCGCCATGGGGACGACCGACGCGCTCGGCTACGACGCGGAGACCAGCGACCCGCTCTACAAGCACATCCCCTTCTGCCTCAGCGTGCGGCCGGAGCGCGGCGGGGCGGCGGTCGGCGTCTTCTACGACAACCTGTCGCGCGGCCTCTTCGACCTCGGCCAGACCATCGACGCCTACCACGGCGACTTCATCCGGTTCGAGGCGTCGGACGGCGATCTCGATTGCTACGTCCTGTTCGGCCCGAGCGTCCCGCAGGTGGTGGCGAACTTCACCGCCCTGACCGGCCGCACCTCCTTCCGGCCGCGCTGGGCGATCAGCTATTCCGGCTCGACCATGCAGTACACCGACGCGCCGGACGCCGGGGTGCGGCTGCTCGGATTCCTCGACGCGCTGAAGGAACACGATCTGCCCTGCGGGTCGTTCCAGATGTCGTCCGGCTACACGATGATCGGCGACAAGCGCTACGTCTTCCACTGGAACCGCGACAAGTTCCCCGAGCCGGAGGCGGTCACCGCCAAGTTCGCCGAGGCCGGCGTCCATCTCGTCGCCAACATCAAGCCGGCGCTGCTTGACGACCACCCGAAATTCGCCGAGGTCCAGGGCTTCGGCGGCTTCGTGCGCGACAGCGACGCCCCGGACCGCCCGCAGACCACCCAGTTCTGGGGCGGCGACGGCGCCTACCTCGACTTCACCAACCCGGCGACCACGCGCTGGTGGATGGCGAACGTCACGAAGGAGTTGCTGGAGCGCGGCATCGGCTCGA
Source organism: Azospirillum sp. UENF 211521 (assembly GCF_058780535.1). Classification (NCBI taxonomy): domain Bacteria; kingdom Pseudomonadati; phylum Pseudomonadota; class Alphaproteobacteria; order Rhodospirillales; family Azospirillaceae; genus Azospirillum; species Azospirillum sp. UENF 211521. The sequence goes on along the minus strand of NZ_JBSNCF010000005.1, from coordinate 421,128 downwards.
CCTGGAACGACAACAACGAGTTCGAGATCTGGGACGACGCGGCGGTCTGCGACGTCAACGGCCATGGCGGCACGATGGCGACGCTGCGCCCGGTGCAGACGCACCTGATGATCCGCGCCTCGCATCTGGCCCAGGTGGCCCACGCGCCGGACAAGCGCCCCTACCTGATCTCGCGCTCCGGCGGGCCGGGCCTCCAACGCTATGTGCAGACCTGGTCGGGCGACAACCGGACGAGCTGGAAGACGCTGCGCTGGAACCTGCGGATGGGGCACGGCTTCAGCCTGTCGGGCCTGTTCGACTACGGCCACGACGTCGGCGGCTTTGCCGGTCCCCGGCCGGAGCCGGAGCTGCTCATGCGCTGGATCGAGCAGGCGGTCTGGTGGCCGCGCTTCACCATCCATTCCTGGAACGACGACGGCAGCGTCACCGAGCCCTGGACCTACCCGGAGCTGCTGCCCCAGGTGAAGGCCGCGCTGGATTGGCGGGAGCGGCTGGTGCCGCTGCTCTACACGCTGCTGTGGCGGGCGCACCGCGACCACGAGCCGGTGATGCGGCCACTGTTCTACGACTTCCCCGACCAGCCCGGGGCCTACGGGGAGGAGGACAGCACCATGGTCGGCGACCGGCTGTTGGTCGCCCCGGTCCTCGACCCCGGCCGGACGGAGCTGGAGGTCTGGCTGCCGGCGGTGCCCGGCGGCTGGTACGATCTGCGCGACGGCAAGCGTTACGGCGGCGGCGGGCGCGTCACCGTGGCGGCGCCGCTGGGCGTGTCTCCGGCCTTCGTTAGGGCCGGCACGCTGCTGCCGCTCGGCCCCGCCCCGTCCTGGGCCGAGGGTCCGCTGACCGTCCGCTGCTTCCCCGGACCGGAGGGCTACGCCCCGCTGACCCTGTTCGACGACGACGGGGAAAGCGTATGCCGCGACGAGTCCGTCTGCCTGCTGACCCTCACCGGCACGGACGCGGCCGCGCTGTCGGTGAGCCGCAGCGGCGGGCGGGCGCCGCGCTGGACCTCCCTGTCCATCGAGGCGGCGGACAGCACGCCGGTCGGCAGCCTGCCTCTCTGACCGGGCCGAGCGGCACGCCCACGTCCAAGGGCGTGCCGCCCCACCCCGCACAGGATCGCATGGCCGCCCCGGCGAAACCGAAGTGGTGGAATCCGGCGTGTTGGTATAAAGACCGGCTCACCAGGCCGGGCCCCTCTGACAGTTCCCTGAACTGTGATGTCGGACTGGAGACATACAGAGTGGCCCCCGCCCGCCCCTGCCGGCAGCGTTTCTGCCGCGTGCCTGGTTCCGCCCGTGGGTGCTGCTCTCTTGCACTATGCTAGAGGAAGGCACCGCATGACCGATCTGTTCACCGCCGAAGCGCTCGCCGCGCTGCTCCAAGTCGTTGCCATCGACCTCGTTCTGGCCGGCGACAACGCCATCGTGGTCGGCATGGCCGCGGCGGCGGTGCCGCTGGCCCAGCGCCGTAAGGTCATCTTCTGGGGAATCGCCGCCGCCATGGGGCTGCGCGTGTTCTTCGCCCTCATCACCACGCAGCTCCTCGCCATCATCGGCCTGACCCTGGCGGGCGGCGTCCTTCTGCTGTGGGTGTGCTGGAAGATGTTCCGCGAACTGCGCAGCCACGGCGCCGACGAGATCGCCCCCGACGAGGCGATGGACGCGCCCGACCCCTCCTCGGGCACCGTCACCGCCGGTGTGGCGGGCAACACCGCCGTCGCGGCGGCCGGAGCGACCACCTTTGGTGCTGCCATCTGGCAGATCGTGGTGGCCGACGTGTCGATGTCGCTCGACAACGTTCTGGCGGTGGCCGGTGCGGCCAAGGAGCACCCGACCATCCTGGTGATCGGTCTGGTCCTGTCGGTCGTCCTGATGGGGGCTGCCGCCAACATGATCGCACATGTGCTGCACAAGCACCGCTGGATCGGCTGGGTCGGCCTCGCCATCATCTCCTACGTCGCGCTCGACATGATCTGGCGCGGCAGCAACGAAGTCCTCCGCCACATGGCGTAAGGCCGAACACGGTCGAGGCCATAGCCCGGGGGCGCCCACCGCACCATGACGGTGCCGGGCGCCCCCGTTCTTTTTTCCCGCCGTTAAACGGCCGCCGTCACCACGACCTCGATCAGGATCGACGGGTCGCCCAGGTCGGCGACGCCGATGGTGGCGCGGGCCGGCAGGTCGTCGCCGTTCAGCCACTCCAGCCACGCGGCGTTCATGCCGTCCTTGGCCTTCATGTCGGTGATGAAGAGCTGGGCGGACAGCAGCTTCGTCTTGTCCGTGCCGGCCATGGCGAGCACGGCGTCGAGCTTCCGGCAAATCTGGGCGGTCTGCTCCTGCATGCCGACGCTGACGTCGTCGGCGATGATGCCGCCGAGGAAGGCGATGCCGTTGCTGACGACGACGCGGTGCATGATCTTGGTCTTCTCAACGCGCTTGATCACGAGAACTCTCCCGGTTTTGGTTGATATCGGTACGGTTGTTGGTCAGGGGGTGACGGTGAAGTCGACGTACTTGGCGGCGATGCGGGCCAGCGTGCCGTCCTGCACGACCGACGCGATGGCGGCGTCGAAGGCGGCCTTGAGGTCCGCGTCCTCCTTGCGCAGGCCGACGCCCACGCCGGGGCCGAACACCTCGGCGTCGACCAAAGGCTTGCCGACGAGCTGAAGCGACTTCGAGGCGTCGGCCTTCACCCAGTCGGACGCGGTGGCGCCGGTGGTGATGGCGGCGTCGATGCGCCCGCTCTTCAGGTCGGCCAGCAGATTCGACGCGGTGTCGTAGTTCTTCAGCGAGACGGTCTTGCCGAAGTGCTTCTCGACGTAGCGGTAATGGGTGGTCGAGGTCTGGGCGCCGACCGACTTGCCGGACAGGGTGGCCTCGGTTCCATCGATGCCGCCGCCGGTGGCCGCCACGAAATAGGCCGGCACGACCATGTAGGGGACGGAGAAGGCGATGGCCTTCGCGCGCTCCGGCGTGATGTTCATCGTCGCCATGATCGCGTCGTAGCGGCGCGACAGCAGGCCGGGGATGATGCCGTCCCAATCCTGGGCGACCAGGGTGCAGCGGCGCTTCATGCGCTCGCACAGCGCGTTGGCCAGCTCCACCTCCAGCCCGCCGAGCGTGCCGTCGGGGGCGGTCATGTTGAAGGGCGGGTAGGCGCCCTCCGTCGCGATGCGCAGGGGCGGGCCGTCGGCGCGTGAATCCGAGGGGACGGCCGCCGCGAGGGCGCACAGGCCCATCGCCAGCCCGAGGGCCAGACGTTTCATGGAAAACTCCGGTTTGGTGGGTCGGTGGAAGCCGATCAGAGGGCGGCGATCACCTGGATCTCGACCAGCAGGTCGGGGTCGGCGAGCCTGGCCTCGACGGTCGCGCGGGCCGGGGCGTTGGCACCGTCCACCCAGGCGTCCCAGGCCGCGTTCATCGCCGCGAAACCGGCCATGTCGGCGAGATAGACGGTGGCGGTGAGCAGCCGGCTCTTGTCGGTGCCGGCGCGCTCCAGCAGAACGTCGATCTGGCGCAGCACGTCGCGGGTCTGCGCCGTCACGTCGTGGGTGACGCCGCCCATGGCCTCGAAATCGGCGATCTGGCCGCACAGATAGACGGTGCCGTTATGAACGACCATCTCGCTCATCCGCGGGCCGCAATCGAAACGCTGAATCGTCAAAACGTGGGTCTCCTGAAAAGGCCGCTCCGCCGGAGCGGTCAGGCGGCGGCCGCCGTGTGGCGGAATCGCTGGATGCGGAAGGCGTCGATGGGCAGGTCGCTCGCCCCGCGGGTGATCAGGTCGGCGGTGATCCGCCCGACGATGGGGCCGAGCTGGAAGCCGTGGGCGGAGAAGCCGAAGGCGTGGAACACCCCCTCCTCCGTGCCGCTGGGGCCGATCACCGGGATGTCGTCGGGCATCCGCGCCTCGATCCCCGCCCAGGCGCGGACGATGGTGGCGCTGCGCATGATCGGGAAGAGGTCCCACACCGTGCGGGCGTTGGTGCTGACCTTGGCGAAGTCCAGATCCGTCCGGTTCTCGTCGCGGTGGGCGCGGCCCAGCAACCCGCCGCCGATCAGCACGGTCCCGTTGGGAAACTGCTTGAAGGACAGGGTGCGGCCCGTCGCCCCGACCACCGGCTTCAGGAAGGGGGGCACGCGGGCGGTGATCATCAGCATGGGCGCGATGACCTCCAGCGGCACCGGCTCGCCGAGCTGGGCGGCCAGCCGGTCGGCCCAGGCCCCGGCGCAGTTGACCAGCACCGGCGCCTCGTGCGCCACGCCGTCCACCGTCTCCACCCGCCAATTGCGGCCTGAGCGGGCGACCCGCGCCACCGCCGCCCCCTCGTGGAAGCGGGCACCCAGGCTCTCCGCCTTGCGCTTGAAGGCGAAGGTCGTGCGGTAGGGGATGGCCGCCCCGTCGCGTCGCGACACCAGGGCGCCGAGGCAATGCTCCGCGATGGACGGGACGAGGCGGCGCAGCTCCGCCTGATCCACCACCTCCTCGTGCGTGAAGCCGAGTGCCGTGAGCTGGGCCGCCCGCTCCCGGCAGGACTCAAGCTCCGCCTCGGTCTCCGCGACCTTGAGCTGGCCGTGGCTTTCGAAGCCGCAATCGTCGTCCACGAGGTCGCGGATGCCGTGCCACAGCGCCATGGAGGCGACGGACAGCGGCACCTCCGCGGCGTGGCGGCCGAGCTGGCGCACCCCGCCGGCGTTCACGCCGGAGGCGTGGCGGCCGATGTGGTCCTTCTCCAGCACCAGCGCCCGGACCCCGCGCAGGGCGAGGTGCAGCGCGGTGGAGCAGCCGTGCAGGCCGCCCCCGACGATGATGACGTCCGGCTCCGCCATGGCGTCCCCCTGCCCCGTCAGTGGTGCATCACGGCGGCCACCTCGTCCTCGGCCTTGGGCAGCGAGGCGAGTTCGGCCAGCGTGATCGGCTTCACCGGCGGGCGCAGCCGGTAGTAGCCGACCTCCGCCGGGGAGACGCCGCGGGCGTCGGCGATGACCTCGACCACGGTCGGACCGCACAGCCGCCCCTGGCACGGCCCCATGCCGCAGCGCAGGAAGGACTTGGTCTGGTTCGGCCCGCTGACGCCCAGCTTCACGGCGTCGCGCACCTGCCCCGCCGTCACCTCCTCGCAGCGGCAGACGATGGTGTCGTCGGCGGGAACGCGGAACTCCTGGCCCGGCCGGTAGAGCGCGTCGAGGAAGTCGCGGCCGCGCAGCGCCCGGTCCAGCGCCTCGCGGTGCGGGGCGGCGTCGCGGTCGCGGGTGGCGCGGTCGATGGCGCCCAGCCGGTGCAGGGCGTCCAGCGCCGTCAGCCGGCCGCGGTGCTCCGCCGCCAGCGCGCCGCCGATGCCGGCCCCGTCGCCGGCGATGGAGACGCCATCCACCGACGTGGCGCCCCAGCCATCGACGTCCGGCACCCAGCAGCGCTGCGCCTCGTCCCAGGACTGGGCGCAGCCGATGGCGTTGGCGAGGTTGATGTTGGGGATCACCCCGTGATGCAGCAGGAGCGTGTCGGCCGGAAGCCGTTGCTCCGCGCCGTTCGCTTGGCGGTAGACGACCGACTGGACGCGCCCGTCGCCCTCGGCGCGCAGGGCGGAGACGTTGCCGATCACCTTGACCTTGCGCCGGACCTCCAGCAGCAGCTTCAACCCCTTGCCGACATAGCCGGAGCGGGCGAAGGCCGGCAGGAGCGGCATGGCCTGCCGCCAGTTCTCCCGCGGCGTGGTGTCGAGGATCGCGTCGATGCGCGCGCCGGCCCGCAGATACTGCCAGGCGAGCAGCCAGAGCAGCGGCCCGCTGCCGGCCATGACCACGTTGCCCGAGGCGACGAGGCCGGAGGTCTTGAGCAGGATCTGCGCCGCCCCCGCCCCCATCACGCCGGGCAGCGTCCAGCCGGGGACCGGGAAGGGCCGCTCCAGCGCGCCGGTCGCCAGGATGACGTGCCGCGCCGGCAGGATGCGGGCCGCACCGTCGCGCGACAGGCCGATGTCGAGCGTGCGCGAGACGCTCCACACCGCGGCACCGTGCAGATAGTCGGCGCCGCTGTCGCGGAACGGCCCGACCAGATCGGCGCCGTGCCAGTAGTCGGTCCCGAGGATGCTGGGATTCTTCACCGGCGAGCGGGTGATGGCGCGGTAGATCTGGCCGCCGGGGGCCGCCTGCTCGTCGAGCAGGACGGTGGACAGGCCGCGCGTGGCGGCCAGCGTGGCGGCGGCGAGGCCGGCCGGGCCGGCGCCGATCACCGCCAGATCGTAACGAGGCTTCAGGTCGGTCACCGGTCGATCTCCCGCTTGCCGTTCTGGGTCTCCACCCGCATGCCGGGGCGGACGCGGATCTGGCAGCCCTGCTGGTTTCCGGTGCCGTCGATGGTCACCAGACAGTCGAAGCACACGCCCATCATGCAGTAGGGGCCGCGCGGCGCGCCGGACACCGGGGTGGTCCGGCAGGCGCCGACCCCGTTGGCGATCAGGGCGGCGGCGACGCTGTCGCCGGACAGCGCCTCGGCCGGGCGGCCGTCGATGGTGAAGGAGACGCGCTCTCCGCCCGCGTCAGGCAACCGCTGGAACATGGAACCTCCGGGCGCTGAAGGCCGAGAATTCGTCGGGCAGGGTGCCGGCGGCGATGTGCGGCGCCAGCGCCAGCGCGTGGTTGGCGGCGAGCGTCACGCCGCTGTGGCAGGTGGCGACGAAGGCGCCGGGCATGGTGGTGGACTGCTCGTAGATCGGGAAGCCGTCCGGGGTCAGCACGCGCAGCGCCGCCCAGGTCCGCACCACGTTCAGCTTGCCGAGCAGCGGGAAGATGCGCAGCGCGCGGTCGGCGATGGTCGAGGTGACGCCGTTGCGCACCGTGGTGTCGAGCCCGACGTCCTCGAAGCTGTCGCCGATCATCACCCCGCCCTCGTCGGTCTGGCGGATGAAGCCGACCGGGAAGTTCAGGAAGGGAGCGGTCTTCTCCGTCACGATGACGTGGCCGCGCTCCGGCCGCACCGGGGCGTCCAGCCCGACCATCGGGGCCAGCCGGCGGGCGTCGTGCCCGGCGGCGATGACCACCTTGCCCGAGCGGACCTCGTCCCCCGAGGCGGTGACCATGCGGAAGCCGCCGTCGCGTTGGTCGATCCGCTCGACCCGGTGGTGCGGCAGGTAGGACACGCCGGACTGGAGCATTCCGGTGTGCAGCGCGCGCAGCAGCTTCAGCGAGTTGCAATGGCCGTCGAGCGGGCAATAGCTCGCCCCGACCACGTCCTTGCCGATGAAGGGCATCTCCTTCGCCACGGCGGCGCGGTCCATCATCTCGTAGTCGTAGCGGACGACGTTCGGCTGGTTGTGCAGGCGGCGGAGCTGGCCGGCGCGCCGCTCCATCTCCTCCTCCGACAGCAGGGGCAGGAAGCCGCCCGGCCGGCGGTAGCAGACGTCGATCCCGGTCTGCTCCCGCAGCCGCTCGGCGAAGCCGGTCCAGCTGTCGGAGGACATCTTGGTCCAGCCGGCGTAGTCCGGCAGCCCCAGCCCCTTGCCCTGCACCCAGACCAGGGCGAAGTTGCCGCGCGACGGGCGGACGGCGACGTCGCCCTCGTCGAGGACGGCGACCGTCTGCCCCTGCTGGGCGAGGCCCCAGGCGATGGCCGACCCGACCAGCCCGCCGCCGATCACGGCGACGTCGCAGTCGGACCTCGTTAACTCGGTCATGGTGACGCTCACTCCTGTCCGCGGCCGACCAGCAGCCGCTCAAGCCCGTAGAGCCGGTCGAGCACCAGCATCGCCGCCACCGTCATGAAGATCAGCGAGGCGGACACCGCGGCGACCAGCGGGTCGATGTTGTCCTGGATGTAGAGGAAAAGACGCACCGGCAGCGTGGTCGTCTCGGGCGAGGCGATGAAGACGGTCATCGTCACCTCGTCGAAGCTGTTGATGAAGGCCAGCACCCAGCCGCTCGCCACGCCCGGCAGGATCAGCGGCAGCGTCACCCGCCGGAAGGTCGTCCAGGAGGTGGCGCCGAGCGAGGCGGCGGCGTTCTCGATGGAGCGGTCCATGCCGGTGGAGGCCGCCAGGATCAGCCGCAGCGCGAAGGGCAGGATGATGACCACATGGCTCAGCACCAGCCCGGCGAAGGTGCCGCCCAGCCCGATCTGCGTGAAGAAGCGCAGGAAGGCGATGCCCAGCACGATGTGCGGCACCATCAGCGGCGACAGGAACAGCGCCGTGATCGCCTCGCGCCCGCGGAACTGGTGGCGGGCGATGGCCAGCGCCGCCGGGACCGAGAAGGCCACCGCGATGGTGGAGCTGACCGCCCCCAGCAGCAGGCTGTCGCGGAAGGCCCGCGCGAATTCCGGATTGTCGCCGATGGCCTTGAACCAGCGCAGCGACAGCCCCTCGGTCGGCAGCGACAGATAGCCCTGCGAGGTGAAGGCGACCACGCAGACGACCAGGATCGGCGCCAGCAGGAAGGCCAGGAACAGCGTGTGGAAGACCAGGGCGACGGGGCCGTTGCGGTTCATTCGAACACCTGCTTGTAGCGACGTTCGACCAGCCGGTTGCAGCCGACGATGATCACGATGTTGGCGAGCAGCAGAAGGATCGCGATGGCGGCGCCCAGCGGCCAGTTCAGCGTGTTCAGGAACTCGTCGTAGGCCAGCGTCGCCGCCACCTTCAGCCGCCGCCCGCCGATGATCGCCGGGGTGGCGAAGGCGCTGGCGGCCAGCGCGAAGACGATGATCGAGCCCGACAGGATGCCCGGCACCACCTGCGGCAGCACCACCCGGCGCAGCACCGTGAAGGGCTTGGCCCCCAGCGACAGGGCGGCGTTCTCGACCTGCGGGTCGAGCCGCTGCAGCGACGCCCAGACCGACAGCACCATGAAGGGCACCAGCACATGGGTCAGCGCGATGATGACGCCGGTCTCGGTGTACATGAACTCGATCGGCGTCGCGATCAGCCCGACCGCCATCAGCGCCGTGTTGATGATGCCGGTGGAGCCGAACAGCAGCGCCCAGCCGAGCGTGCGCGACACCACCGAGATCAGCAGCGGCCCCAGCACCACCAGCAGGCACAGGCCGCGCCAGGGCGACCGCATGCGGCGCAGGATGTAGGCCTCCGGCGCGCCGAACACGGCGCAGAGCAGGGTGACCACCACGGCGATGCGGAAGGTGCGCAGGAAGATTTCGTGGAAATAGTCGTCGGTGACGATGTCGATGTAGTTGCCGAGCTGCCAGACGTCCTGGATGCCCGTGTAGAATCCGAAGCTGTTCAGCGACAGCAGGCCGGTCATGACCAGCGGCACCAGCAGCAGCACGGCGAACAGCGCCAGCGCCGGCAGGCTGAGCAGATAGGGCGCCAGCGGGCGCCGCTCCGGCCGGTCCGGCGGGGCGGAATCGGATGCCGCGTCGGAAGAATCGATCAGGGATTTGTGAGCGTCCACGGCGGTCATGCCTCACCCGCCATCACGCGCATGTCCTCCGCCCGCCAGCCGAGCATGACCGGCTCGTTCTCCGCCGGCAGGGTCTGGCCGTCGTGCTGGCGGATCACCGTCAGGTCGCCGGCCTCCGTGCGGATTTCGAACAGCCACTGGGTGCCCTGGAAGACCCGCGCCCGGACGAGGCCCGGCACGCCGGCGCCGTCCACGAAGCGGACCTTCTCCGGCCGCACGGTCAGCAGGCCGGGGCCGTCCGGCAGTTCCGCCGCGACCGGCCACGCCGTGCCGGCGACGTCGATGCGCCGCCCGGCGCCGTCGCGGCGCACCGTGCCCTGGAGCAGGTTGGTGCGGCCGAGGAAGTTGGCGACGAAGGCGCTGGCCGGGTTGTCGTAGGCGTCCTGCGGGGCGGCGACCTGCTCGACCCGGCCCTTGTTCATGATGACCACGCGGTCGGACAGGGCCATCGCCTCCGCCTGGTCGTGGGTGACGAGGATCATGGTGGTGCCGACGCTGCGCTGGATGCGCCGCAGCTCGATCTGCATCTCCTCGCGCATCTTGGCGTCGAGGTTGGACAGCGGCTCGTCGAGCAGCAGCAGGCTCGGCTTGATGACCATGGCGCGAGCCAGCGCCACGCGCTGCTGCTGGCCGCCGGACATGCGCCGCGGGTAGCGGTCGCCGAAGGCCCCCAGTCCGACGAGCTGGAGCGCATCGCGCACCATGCGGTCGCGGTCGGCGCGCGGGATGCCGCGCATCTCCAGACCGAAGGCGACGTTCTCGGCCGCCGTCATGTGGGGGAACAGGGCGTAGCTCTGGAAGACGATGCCGAGGCCGCGCTCGTTGGGCTTCTTGGCCAGCAGGTCCGCGCCGTCCAGCGTGACGCGCCCGGCGCTGGGGTCGAGGAAGCCGGCGATCATCTGGAGCGTCGTGGTCTTGCCGCAGCCCGACGGGCCGAGCAGCGAGACCAGCTCCCCCTTCTCCACCGTCAGGGACAGGTTGTCGACGGCGACCCAGGGGCCGAACCGCTTGGTCAGCCGGTCGAGGACAAGGTAAGGCATGGCGTCGTCTCCCACCTAGGAGCCTGGGAAGTCCCGGCCCGCCGCGGGGGCGGGCCGGACGCGGCGGTCAGCGCTCAATCTCGCGGGTCCAGCGCTTGTTCCAGACCTCGCGGTTGGCGTTGATGGTGTCCCAGTCGACCACCAGCAGCTTGCCCATCTGCTCGGGGCCGTAGGGGATGCCCACCTGCTGGTCGGCGGTCAGGGTGACCGTCTTGTTCACCGGGCCGAAGCCGGCGCCGGTCGCCATCACGGTCTGCACCTCGGGCGACAGCATGTGCTGGATGAACTGCTGGGCTTCCGCCGCCTGCTTGCTGCCGGTGATGGCGCAGGCCGCCGAGGCCAGCACGATGCCGCCCTCCTTGGGGTAGACGAAGGCGGCGGGGAAGCCGGTGTCGGCCAGCGCCTTGGCGCGGCCCGAGCCCCAGACGGCGACGGTGGCCTGCCCGCTCTGGAACAGCTCCGTCATCTTGCCCGGCGACGGCTCGTAGGCGAGCACGTTCGGGTTCACCTTGTCCTTGAAGGCCTGGAAGCCGGGGTCGATGTTCTTCTCGCCGCCGCCGTCGAGCCGCGCCATCATCACCAGCGCGTGCAGGCCGTAGCTGTTGTTGATCGGCGGGACGACCAGCTTCTTGCGGAACTTGGCGTCCTCGATGTCCTTCCAGGAGGCGGGGGCGGCCCAGCCGTTCTCGTCGAAGACCTTCTTGTTGTAGACGATGCCGGTGCCGACCGCGCCGACGCTGACCGCCTTGCCCGAGGGGATCTTCGCCAGATCGTAGAGGTCGTCGTAGACCGGCGCCTTGGCGATGTCGGCGCAGAAGCCCAGCGCCACCGCCTGGTACATCGGACCGTCGTCCAGGATCACCACGTCGATCTGCTGGTTGCCCTTCTGGGCCTGGAGCTTGGCGAGGTTGTCGGTGGAGTTGCCGGCGACATACTCGACCTTCACGCCCGTCTTGCTCTCGAAGGCCGGGATGATGTCCTTGCGCATCGTCTGTTCGAAGGACCCGCCGTAGGCGGCGACATACAGGGTCTTCTGCTGCGCCTGCGCGGCGCCGCATCCCAGGGCGGCGGTTGCCATCAGGCCGTACACCAACGCTCGCATCTGTCCCTCTCCTGTTCCGGTTCCGGTTCGTTTCCCAGCGGTTGCGCGTTTTGTCGCACCCCAGGAGCGTCGCGTCCCGCTGGCATAATCGTCAAATCGAATTGTTGGCGGTGTCTATAAACGAATGTTATGCTGCAACGCATCTGACACGCTTGGACCGCCCCGGAATGCTGAATCCCCGCCAGATCGAGGCGTTCCGCGCCGTCATGCTGACCGGCGGGATCACCGCGGCGGCGGAGCTTCTGAACATCTCCCAGCCGGCGGTCAGCCGCCTGATCGCCGACCTGCAATACGCGCTGAAGCTGACGCTGTTCGAGCGGCGCGGCTCGCGCATCGCGCCGACCAGCGAGGCGATGTCGCTGTACCAGGAGGTGGAGCGGTCCTTCGTCGGGCTGGAACGGATCGAGCAGGCGGCGCGCGACCTCCAGGAGCGGCGGGCGGGCACGTTGCGGGTGGCCGCCATGCCGGCGATGGCCATCGGCTTCCTGCCGCGCTACGTCGCCCGCTTCCTTGAGGAGCGGCCGCGGGTGGACGTGTCGCTGTGGGGCAGCAGTTCCCCGCAGGTGCTCGATTGGGTGGCCGCCGGCCAGTGCGAATTGGGCTTCGGCCAGTCGGCGGTGGAGCACGCGACGGTGCTGTGCGAGCGGATGCCGCGGGTGCGGGCGGTCGCCGTGGTGCCGAGCAACCACCCGCTCGCCGCGCGCAAGCGGCTCGTCCCGGAGGATTTCGCGGGCGAGGCCTTCATCGCGCTCGGCGCCGCCACGCTGATGCGCTATTCCATCGACGCGATGTTCGCCGAGCACGGTGTCGCTCGGACCATGCGGGTGGAGACCCAGCTCACCATGATCGCCTGCGCCATGGTCGCCGCCGGGGCGGGAATCTCCATCGTCGATCCCTTCACGGCGCAGGAGTATGCGGGGCGCGGCGTCGCCATCCGCCCCTTCGAGCCGGCCATCACCTTCGAAATGGCGGTGCTGCATTCGGCGCAGCGGTCGCTGTCCACCCTCGCGCAGGATTTCCTCGGAGGGTTCCGCGACGCCGTCGCCGCCTTCCGACTGCCCGAACAGGAATAACGCCGGGTCAGCCCCCGGGTTCAGCCGCGTGTGTGGAAGTGGCTGAGGAAGGCGCGGGTGGCCTCCTGCTGCGGCCGGTCGATGACGTCGCGCGCCGGCCCCTCCTCCACGATCACGCCGTCGCGCATGAAGATCACGCGGTCGGCGACCTCGCGGGCGAAGGCGATTTCGTGGGTCACGATGATCATCGTCATGCCCTCGGCGGCGAGGTCGCGCATCACCCCCAACACCTCCGACACCAGCTCGGGGTCGAGGGCGGAGGTCGCCTCGTCGAACAGCATCACCTCCGGCTCCATGGCCAGCGCGCGGGCGATGGCGACGCGCTGCTTCTGCCCGCCGGACAGCCGGTCCGGGTAGGCGTCGGCCTTGTCGGCCAGCCCGACCTTGGCGAGCAGCCGGCGCCCGATCGCCTCGGCCTGCGCCTTCGGCATCTTCTTGGCGGAGACCGGCCCCTCCATCACGTTGCCCAGCACGGTCATGTGCGGGAACAGGTTGAAGTGCTGGAACACCATCCCGGTGTTGGAGCGGAACTTCGCCTGCGCCTTGGGCTTCGGCAGCGCCTTGCCCGTCTCGAAGTCGAAGGCGTCGTCGCCGATGCGGATGCGGCCGCCGTTGGGCACCACCAGCAGATTCAGGCAGCGCAGCAGCGTGGACTTGCCCGACCCCGAGGGGCCGATCAGCGCCACCACGGCGCCGGGGTCGACCTTCAGGGTGATGTCGCGCAGGACGACCAGCTCGCCAAACTGTTTCCTCAGCCCGGCGACTTCGATTTTGGGAATGCTCATGGAACGGGGCCTCTCGCCTTGGATCGCCGGGGGAGCATCAATGACCCGGACCTCAATGGCCGGTCTGGAGCTGCTTCTCGCCCCGCTTCACGATGGCCGTCAGGGGGACCAGCACGACGAAGTAGATCAGCGCGACGATGGTGTAGACCTCCAGCGGGCGGAAGGTGTCCGTCGCGGCGACCTGCCCCTGGTAGAGAAGATCGGGCACCGCCACCACCGAGACCAGCGAGGTGTTCTTGAACTGGATGATCGACTGGTTCATCAGCGGCGGGATCATGCGCTTGACCGCCTGGGGCAGCACGATGCGCCGCATCACCTTGGCCGGCGTCAGGCCGAGCGCCAGCCCGGCCTCCGTCTGGCCCGCCTCGATGGAGACCACGCCGCCGCGGATCACCTCCGCGTAGAAGGAGCCGCCGTAGAGCGACAGGGTGAGGACGGAGGCGGTGATCGCGTCGATCTGGATGCCGGTCAGCATCGGCAGCGCGTAGTAGAACCAGAGGAGCTGCACCAGCAGCGGCGTGCAGCGGAACAGCTCGATGTAGGCCCAGGAGATCCAGCGCAGCACCGCGAAGCGCGAGAGCTGGGCCAGCCCGCCGACCAGCCCCAGCAGCAGGCCCAGCACGACGACGGCGGCCGTCAGGCCGATGGTGACCAGCGTGCCGTTCAGGAACAGCCAGCGGTATCCCCAGAGCATCTCGAAGTTGAAGGTGTACATGGCGGGCCTGCTTGCAAAACTTCGGAACGGCGGCCGAATCCCGGTGGGGCCGGCCGCCGTGCGTCATCGGAACCCAGGTCCGTCGGCGGAAGCGAACGGACGTTCGCTTTAGAAGGTGATGCCTTCCGGGATGTCGCTCATGGCGATGTCCACCTTGGCGAGGCTGTTCACCACCGCCTCGCGGATCAGGCCCAGGCCCTGGGCGTAGACGATCCAGGTGTTCACGAAGTCGCGCAGGGTCTTGTCCGGCTCGCGCCGCACCGCCGCGTTCGAGGTGGAGCCGAAGACCGGGCGCGGCACGACGACCTTGCCCAGCGACGGGTCGCGCTTCACCGCGCGCACGCCGCCCATCCAGAAGATCGACTGGGCGTCGGCCCGGCCGCTGCGCACGGCCAGCGTCGCCTCGTCCAGCGACTTGAAGCGGATGATCTGGGCGTTCGGGCAGAGGCGGCTGGCCACCTGATCGTGGGCGGAACCGACGTCTACCGCGATCTTCACCTCCGGCTTGTTCATGTCGGCCCAGCTCTTCGGCTCGAAGCCCGGCTTGGCGATGACGACCAGGGCGCTGTTGTAGACCGGGACCGTGAAGTCGACGGCCAGGGCGCGTTTGGGCGTCGGGTTCATGCCGAACATGACGTCGATCTTGTTGGCCTGGAGATCGAGGATGGCGTTGCCCCAGGTGGTCTCGACCACCTCGATGCCGACGTCCATGTCGGCGGCGAGCGCCGAGCCGATGTCCCAGAACTGGCCCGACCACTGGCCGGTCGTCTGGTCCTTCATGATCCAGGGGGCGCCGGTCGCCACGCCGCCGATGCGCAGCTTCTTGGCCTTCAGGACGCGGTCGAAGGAGCTGCCGCCGTCCTGCGCCGCGGCCGGGGCGATGCCCGCCGCCATGGTGGCCCCGAAAGCGCCGACGGCCGCGCCGGCGCCCAGAAACCCAGCCAGTTCCCTGCGATTCACCATGTCCGTCTCCCTTGTGGTCCGTCGGGCTGTCCGACCGGACGTGTCTTCAGGCCATTCCGTGTTCGTTGACCGGCCGCTGCTGCGGCTTCGCGTTGTTGGGGCGCTCCCCGGGGGAGGTCGGGCGCCCGGCCCCTTCCCTCGGCCGTCAGGCGAGCGCGATCTCGCGCGCGTGCCGGGCGACGGCCTGGAGCTTCTCGGTGGTCTCGGTGGTCGGCGCGGTCAGCGGCAGCCGTACCCCGCCGACCGGCATGCCGGCCATCGCCATGAAGGCCTTCAGCGGGCCGGGGTTGGTTTCCAGGAAGATGGAATTCACCACCGGGTCGATCCGGGTCTGCTCGGCCAGCGCCTCGTTGAGCTTGCCGGCGCGCGCCAGTTCGAAGATGCGCAGCCAGATCCTCGGGTAGATGGTCGCCGAGGCCAGCACGCCGCCCCGCGCGCCCAGCGCGACGTGGGTGGCGAACAAAGGCTCCTCGCCGCTCAGCACCGAGATCCTGTCGCCGGCGTACTTCATCGTCTTGATGAATTCCGGCATGTCGTAGGAGGAGAACTTCATGCCGATGATGGAGCCGTCCTCCGCCATCGCCTGCACGCCCTCGGCGGTGACCGCCACGGTGGTGCGGCGGGGGATCTGGTAGAGCATGACCGGCAGGTCCACCGCGTCGCGGTAGGCGCGGAAGTAGGCGCGCATGCCCTCCTGGGTGCCGGCGGCGTAATAGGGGGTGACGGTCATCACCGCGGCGGCCCCGGCGGCGGCGAAGTCGCGCCCGGCCTCGACCGCGTCCTGGAAGCCGGTGGACAGCACGCCGGGGATCACCGGCTTGCCGCCGGCCTCCTCCACGCAGGCGGCCACGACGCGCTTGCGCTCGTCCCGCGACAGGGCGGGATACTCGCCGGTGCCGCCGATCGGCACGACGCCGGACGCCCCGGCGTCGAGCTGGTGGCGCACCAGCCGCTTCAGGCCGGCGATGTCGACGGAGCCGTCGGCCGCCAACGGCGTGACGATGGCGCTGAACAGGCCGCTGATCTCCGAATGGGTGAGTGCCATGGGGTCCTCGGATTTCTCAAGCGTGGCGTTTGAATCGTGTGGCGTTTGCAGCGGGTCGGCGCGGCCGCAGGGCGGCCTTGCCCCCGCGATGCGGGAAGCCGGATTGGGACGATCGGAAAAAAGCGTGACGAAAAGAGTTCGATGAAATCGACAAAGACCGGCGCGCCGCCGGAAATCCGTGCCTGAACCCACACCCTGCGTGACGCGTCTCATCACCATGCTGGGCCGTGCCGGAGCGAACGGAGCGATGGAAGCGTCGCTTATGGGACCTTCAGACCGGCCTCGTTCACATCCGATGACCAAGATGTCACATCATTTTTCACTTCGCTGCAACAACAAATCGTATCATGGACAAAAAAGTACGATACGATAAAAACGGCCCGTCAGCACACGTCAACGTGGCCGTTCCACGGTCCCCGCGATGTCGGCCACGGTCGGGGCGCCGAGGAAGCCCATGGTGGTGAGAAGCTCGCGCCGGACCATCTCCAGCACCGCCTGCGCCCCCGCGGCACCGCCGGTGGCCAGCCCATAGAGGACGGCGCGGCCGAGCAGCACGCCCTGGGCTCCGAGCCCCAGATAGCCGGCGGCATGGCTGCCGCGCCGCACCCCGCTGTCGGCCAGGACGGTCATCCGGTCGCCGACCCGCTCGGCGATGTCCGCGAGGCAGCGCATGGGGTGGATGGCGTGGTCCAGGTTGCGGGCGCCGTGGTTGGAAACGACGATTCCGTCCACCCCCAGCTCGGCCGCCCTCTCCGCGTCGTCGGCGCGCAGCACGCCCTTCACGATCAGCTTGCCCTTCCAGGTGTCCCGCAGGCTCCGCACGTCGTCCCACCCCACGTCCTGGGCGAGGCTGATCTCGTCCCCGACGGCGACCCGCCCCAGCGCGGTGCGGAACTCGTCGGGATAGTGGGCGTAGGTCGGCACGCCGCCGTTGCTCAGGTACTTGGCGAAGACCCCGGCGAACCAGCGCGGATGGGCGAGACAGTCCAGCCCGGCGCGCAGCGAGGGCTTGATCGGAATCCCGAAGCCGTTGCGGATGTTGTATTCGCGGTTGGGCGTCACCGCCGTGTCGACGGTCAGGACGAGGGCCTCCGCCCCGGCCCGTTCGGCGCGCCGCACCAACTCGCGGGTGCGCTCGCGGCTGCGCCAGACATAGAGTTGGAACCACAGCCGCGCCCCGGATTCCCCGGCGATCCGCTCGATCGAGGTGATGGACTGGGTGGAGACGCAGAAGGGAATGCCGACCGCGGCGGCGGCCTTGGCCAGTTCCACCTCGCCGTCGTACCAGACCAGCCCGGCCACGGCGGTGGGCGCTACCACCAGTGGCATGGGCTGGCTCACCCCGAACAGGCGGGTGGTGGTGTCGCGTTTCGACACGTCCACCAGAACGCGCGGCTTGAAGACGAGGTTGTCGAGCGCCGTTTTGCTCGTCGCGATGCCCGTTTCATCCTCGGCGCCGCGGTCGATGTACTCGAACAGGCCACGCGGAAGCCGGGACCGCGCCCGCCGCCGGGCCTCGGCGATGTTGAGCGGCGCCGTCACCGCCGTCTCCCCGCTTGGCGGGAGAGGACGCGCGGCTTGCGCGGTTCGTTGGGTATGCCCATCGGGGGTCGCTCCGGCGAAAATTATCTTTTCAGGAAGATTTTTTCGTATGCTAGACATTGTGCAACAATATCGTCAACGTCCGATCACGCCGGCCGATTGTTCGCCTCGCCGATGTCCGCCCCGGCACCCGCTCCCGCCGTTCTCCGCACCCGAAGCCACTCCGGACTCAAAGCCACAAGGACCTGCCCGATGCGTGATCCACAGGCTCTGCTGACGTCGTTGCGCACGCTCCTCGGGGAGCGCCATGTGGTCGCGCAGGCCACGGATCTGGAGCCGCTGACCCGCGACTGGCGGGGCCGCTACCAGGGCACGGCGCTGTGCGCCGTCTATCCGGCGGACACCGGGCAGGTGGCGGCGACCGTCCTGCTGGTGCGCGAGCATGGCGGCAGGATCGTCCCGCAGGGCGGCAACACCGGGATGTGCGGCGGCGCCACGCCCTTCTCCGACGACACGGTGGTGCTTCGGCTCGACCGTCTGAACCGGGTCCGTCAGGTCAGCCCGCTGGACAACACCATGACGGTGGAGGCCGGCTGCATCCTGGCCGATCTGCAGGCCCGCGCGCAGGAGGCCGGGCGCCTCTTCCCGCTCAGCCTGGGGGCGGAGGGGAGCTGCCAGATCGGCGGCAACATCGCGACCAACGCCGGCGGCACGGCCGTTCTGCGCTACGGCCCGATGCGCGACATGGTGCTGGGGCTGGAGGTGGTGCTTCCCGACGGCTCGGTGATGAACGACCTGAAGCGCCTGCGCAAGGACAACAGCGGCTACGCCGTGCGCCAGCTGTTCATCGGGGCGGAGGGCACGCTGGGGATCATCACGGCGGCGGTGCTGAAGCTGTTCCCGCAGCCGCAGACGAGCGCCACAGCCATGGCCGGCGCCGGCCATCTCGCCCAGGCGCTGGAGCTTCTGGCCTCCGTCCGCGCCCGCCTCGGCGACCGGGTCAGCGCCTACGAGGTGATGTCGCACTCGCAGATGCAGCTCGTCCTCGACCACATTCCCGGCTGCACCCTGCCCTTCGCGGAGCCGCACCCCTGGTACGTGCTGATCGAGGCGGAGGACAGCTTCGCCGCCATGGATCTCTCCTCAATTCTTGAGGATTGCCTTGCCGACGCCCTGGAGCGCGGTCTCGTCGCCGACGCCGTGATCCCCAGGAGCGGCGCGCAGCGCGAGGCGCTGTGGCGCCTGCGCCATTCGGTGTCGGAGGCGAACAAGGTCGCCGGAATCAGTGTCTCCTACGACACGGTGGTGCCGCTCGACCGGCTGGGCGACTTCGCGGCGGAGACGGAGCGTGGCGTGCGCACTGCCTTCCCGCAGGCGCGGCTGCTGTTCGTCGGCCATGTCGGCGACGGCAACCTGCACGCGGTGATCCATTTCGACCACGACGCCTTCCCGTCCCGCGACGATTTCGAGGCGACGGCGGAGCGCATCAACGAGATCGTCGACAGCGCGACGCTCGCCTGCGATGGTTCGATCAGCGCGGAGCACGGGATCGGCCTCAGCAACCGCAAACGGCTGTCCCGCTCCATCGATCCGGCGCGCTACCGGCTGATGACGCAGATCAAAGCGTTGCTGGACCCTGACCATATGATGAATCCTGGAAAGGTTCTGGTGTTCGAGGACCCTCAATGAAGCGGCCCGCCCTGACGACCAAGCATGTACGACGAATCGCGACACGACAGGCGGCGGACGACACCATGGATGTGATCGAGCGGCCCGACGCGGCCACCGCGGCGTCTTCCCAGAACGGGACGGACGGCGAGCTGGACCTCGGCGTCCGGCTGAAGAATCTGCGCAAGCGCCTTGGGCTGACGCTCCAGCAGGCGGCCGACCGCACCGGGGTGGGGCTGTCCACCCTGTCCAAGATCGAGCGGAACGAGCTGTCGCCGACGGTCACGACCCTGCTGAAAATCGCCGCCGGCTTCGAGATGGACGCCGCGGCGATCATCGGCGGGGCGACCCCGGCACTGCGCGTCGCCGGCCGCCGCTCGGTGACGCGGGCAGGCGAAGGCCGCCCCTTCCCGACCGGCACCTGCAACAACGCCTGGCTCTGCCCGGACCTGACGAACAAGGTCATGACCCCGATCATGACCACCGTCGTCGCCCGCTCGATCGACGCCTACCCGGAATGGGCCAAGTACGACGCAGAGCTGTTCCTCCACGTCGTCTCCGGCACCCTGATCGTGCACAGCCAGATCTACGAGCCGCTGCGTCTGGATGCCGGCGATTCCATGTATTACGACGCCAGCACCCCCCATCTCTGGGTGTCGGAGGGGGACGGGGACGCCCGCGTGCTCTGGGTCTACGCCAAATATCAATGACACATAACGATCCGGTTGATGGATAAATAGCGGAACGCTATATTTATGCGATGCACACGATCCGCTATACCGCGGCAGCTCTGAAGACGCTTCGCCGAATGCCGCGCAACACGGCGGAGCTGATCCGCCTGAAGCTGCAGGAGGTGGCTGCCGACCCGGCGAACGCGCGGAACGTGAAGAAGCTGAAGGGCCGGGACGGCTACCGGCTCCGCGTCGGAGACTGGCGGATCGTTTATGACCTCGAATCCGGTGCGCTGGTGCTGATCGTCATCGAAATCGGCCCGAGAGGAGGCATCTATGACTGATTCCGCGCAGATCATCCGGGATGGCAACGGCAATCCGGCCTTCGCGGTTCTGCCCATCGCCGAATATGAACGATTGCTGGAAGCCGCCGACGAGGCAACCGCGACCCGCGCCTTCGATGTCTACAAGGCCACGCAACCGGAAACCTTCCCCGATGAGGTGGCCGAGCGGCTGCTGGGGGGCGAGCATCCGGTGAAGGTCTTCCGCGACCACCGCGGCATGACACAGGCTCAGCTCGCCGAGGCCACCGGCCTCAAGCAAGCTTATGTCTCGCAGATCGAGGCCGGCACGCGGGGTGGTTCCGTGGATGTGCTCAAGCGGATCGCCGACGCCCTTCGGGTGGAACTCGACGACCTCACCTGACCGACACGGCGAACAGCACCGGCACCTCGACGGTGGCCGGCTTGGGCGGGGGTGGAAAGGGTGCGGTCCGGGCGACCGTCTCCAGCGCCGCCCGCTCCAGCACCGCGACGCCGGGGCCGGACAGGACGGCCATGGACTCGCCCGGAACGCTGCCGTTGCGCTGCACCGTGAAGCGCACCAGCACCGTCCCGCCCAGCCGCAACCGCCGCGCCTCCGCCGGCACCGCAAGGCGGGCCTGAAGGCGGCGACGCACCTCCTCCAGATAGACGCGCATGGCGTCCGCGCCACCGCTACCGACGCCGGCACCGGCACCGGCACCGGCATCCGCCACAGCGGAGCCGTTCATCCCGCTGCCCATCGCCGTTCCGGCCGCTGACCCGGCG
The DNA here is from genome assembly GCF_058780535.1 of Azospirillum sp. UENF 211521. NCBI lineage: Bacteria > Pseudomonadati > Pseudomonadota > Alphaproteobacteria > Rhodospirillales > Azospirillaceae > Azospirillum > Azospirillum sp. UENF 211521. Next base: position 400,023 of record NZ_JBSNCF010000005.1, on the reverse strand, counting down.
GCGGCCACCCCGTCGCGATTCCCGGCCATGTTTGTTGCTGGGATGGCCGGTGACGGGAGAGTTGCTGAGGGAACGCGGGTGACCGCTGTCACCGGCTTCACCGCCGGCTTGCGAGCCGGAACCGGCGCATCGGAGCCCGGAACGTCGGGGGGCGACGGGTCTGGAAGCGGAACGGTCTCGACCCGTCGCGGTTCCGGGTGCGGCGCCGGTTCGGCGGCGGGAGCGGCCGGCGGCGGCTCAGCATTGGACTCTCCGCCACTGTCCGGGCCTCCCCCCGCGTCAGCCGCTGTTTCCACACCGCTTCCCAGCACGATATCGACGCTGACCGCCTCTGGAACCGGCACAGTCGGTGTCTCGACCGTGGCGATCAGCAGGCCCAGCAAGGCGGCATGGGCCAGGGCGGACAGGGCGAAAGCCCAGGGTGCCCATGGCCCATCCCCCTCCCCTTCTCCAACGATCGCCGCATCGCCGGCGCGCAGGACGTCCATGCTCAGACCCTGTGGTCAGCCCGCCGTCTTCCGGGTCAGAACTGGTAGCGCGCCCCGAGATAGAAGCTGCGCCCCTCCTCCGGATAGCCGTCCATGAGCTGGTAGTTGCGGTCGGTGATGTTGCGGACCACAGCCTCCGCCTCCACACCCTTGACGATCTCGTAGGAGACCTTGAGGTTCGCCAGCGCGTAGGCGCCGGTTCGGTAGTAGGCCGTCTGCGCGGAGTTGCTGGTCCAGCGGTTCGAGGACACCTCCAGCGACGGCACGACATGCAGCGCCTCCATGGGCTGGACATCGGCGTAGGCGAACAGCTTGTGGGTCGGCGTGCCGGTCGGCTTGGGCTCCGGGGTGCCCGCGGCGTCGAGCGTGCGGACCAGCAGCGTGTAGTTGCCGCCGATCTCCAGCCACTCGGAGAGCAGCGTGCGCGCCAACAGCTCGAAGCCGCGGTCGAAGCCCGACCCGACGTTGCGGTTCTGCGTCACCGACTGGCCGTTGTAGATCATGTTGACCGACTGGATGGCGTCGGTCAGGTCGTTGACGAACACCGCCCCTTCCAGGCGGGTGTTGCCGAAGACCTGCTCGGACGCGCCGATCTCGTAATTGATGGCGCGTTCCGGCTTCAGCCCCGGATTCGACACGGCCCCGCCGAAGCGCGAGCTGAAGCGCTCGAACAGCGTCGGGAAGCGGGTGCGGCTGGACACGCTGGCGTGGGTCTCGCCGGTGGCGCTGTAACGCCAGATCACCGCGCCCTGCCAATTGAAGGCGTCCATGTCCTTCGTCGGGTAAGTGACGAAACGGCCGGTGTTGGTGCCGTCCCAGTCCTGGGCCTTGCGCAGGTCGCGCCAGTCGTAGCTGGCGCCGGTCACCACATCCACCGCCCCGGTGGCGTGGAAGGTGTTCTCCAGCGCCACCGAGTAGGTGTCCTCGACGCTCGCCTGGGTCGGCTCGCGGAAGCGCGGCGCGTAGAGGGTCTGGAATTCTTCGTGCTCGTCGCGGCGGACATGCACGGCGCCCTTCAGCGTGTTGCGCGGGATCAGGTCGGTGCCCAGTTCCACGCCGCCGCCATAGGCGCGGTCGTCGTAGATGCTGGTGAAGGCCCGCGACGTGCTCTGCCGGACGTAGCGGCGGTCGTCGTAGGAATTGAGCTTGTTGTCGAAGGTCGAATGGAACAGCCGCGTCTCTGATGTAGGACTTGTCGCCGAGCTGCGTGCGCGAATTGAAGGACAGGTTCTGCACCGCCCATTCCGGCCATTTCCAATAGCGCATGGTCTGGCTGCTGGCTGGATCATAGGTGTGCAGCGGGGCGCCCTTGGAGCCGTTCTGCTTCAACACGTTGAAGGAATACTCGTCGGTGTCGTTGGGCGTGAAGCCGAATTTGGCGTTCACCCGCCAGTCGCGGCTCTCCGCCCCCTCGCGCCGGCCGCCATTCTCGTTGGCGGTGGGCGTGTAGTTGTCGGACAGGCGGAAGAAGTTCTGCTCGACCTTGGCGATGCCGCCCTGGACGTAGAAGCGCTCCTGCCTCGTCCCGGCGCTGGCGCTGGTCAGATAGCCGGAGAAGGCGCCCGTGGCGTCGAGGTTGATGCCGGTGCGCAACTCGCCTTCCAGCTCGCGCGTCGGCTTGCGGCTGACGAGGTTGATCGAGCCGCCGAGCCCGCCCGGCCCGTCGAGAACCGAGGCGTAGCCCTTGGCCACCTGGATCTCGGCCAGATCGCCGGTCAGGAAGCGGCCGAGGTCGAAGCGGTTGTCCGCCGGCAGGTAGAGCTGCACGCCGTCCAGATAGAGCGGCACCTGGAACCGGTCGTAGCCGCGCACGGTGACGTAGCGCTCGTTGCGCGGGCCGCGGGTGGTGGCGATGCTGACGCCCGGCAGCAGGTCGAGCGCGCGGTCCAGCCGCTCGCGGTTGAAGCGGGCGATGTCCTCCGACGACAGGACGGAGCCGCCGACCGGGGTGCCGCCGGCCGCCTGGGCCGTCGCGTTGATCTGGCCCAGCCGGTAGACGGGCTCGTCGGGCGCGGCCGTTTGAGCGGCGGATTGGGCCAAAGCAGGGGCGTTCTGCGCGGCGGCCAGCACGGCCGACGACGCAGCGGCAAGCAGCAATCGTCTCATCGGACTCCTGAGGGGAAGAGCGTCAGCGGAAGGTGTGGATCAGAGCGAAGCGAGGAAGGCCAGAAGCGCCGCGCGGTCGGCGGTGGGCAGGGCACGCACGGCGTCGGCGCTGCCCTGGGCCTCGCCGCCGTGCCACAGCACGGCCTCCAGCGGGTTGCGGGCGCGGCCGTCGTGCAGATAGGCGGGGTGGTCGGCTATCAGCGGGACGAGGCCCAGCCCCCACAGCGGCGCCGTGCGCCACTGCCGACCGCTGGCGCGGTGATCGGGCCGCCCGTCGGCCAGCCCGTCGCCCAGGTCGTGCAGCAGCAGGTCGCTGTAGGGATGGATCGTCCCTCCGCCCAACCCCGGCAGGAGAGGATGCTCCGCCGTCTCCAGGCTGGGGGCGTGGCAGCGGGCGCAGCCGGTCTCCGCAAAGACCGCCTCGCCGCGGCGCACCGCCGGGTCGTCCGCGTTGCGCCGCGGCGGCGGCTGGAGCGCCAGCGTGTAGAGATGGATGGTGTCCAGCATCGCCTCGGACAGTTCCGGCTGCGGCCCCTCATCCTTGGCGGCATAAGCGGTGCAGGCGTCCTGCGCCTCCGGACAGTTGGGCTCCGGATAGAGGCGCGTGGTGATGCCGAGGTCGCCGACGAAGGCCCCGGCGATCTGCTGGCGCACGGTCGGCTGGTTGGCCTTCAGCCCGAAGCGGCCGAGCGCCTCCACCCCGGCTTCGCGGTCCCAGACGCGGTTGGTCTGGCCGGCGACCACGCCCTCGCGCGCCTGCGCCTCGGCCAGCGCCAGGACGACGCGCTCCGGCACCGCCTCCAGCAGGCCCAGCCCGAAGACCGGCGGCCCCATGCGCGGCGAGGTCATCACATCGTCGCCGAGCGGCCCGAAGGTCAAGTCGGTGACGCGGATTTTCGGGGCGCGCAGCGGCACCTCGGTGCCGTCGGCCAGACGCTCCACCCGCTCGTGCCACGTGAAGAAGACACGCGCCTCCGCCGGGACGCCGGGCACCGACTGGTCGTTGATCTGGTCGCCGTAGGCGGGGTGCGGCTTCGGTCCGCCATGCGCGTCCTCGCCGGGCACCGACAGGCGGACCAGCATGGCGCGCAGCGCGTCGTCGGGACCCTGCGGCGGCTCGCCCCGCCCGTTCTTGATGTGGCAGGCGGCGCAGGACAGCCGGTTGTAGGTCGGCCCCAGCCCGTGGAACCCGCCTTCCCCGGCGAAGCCGTTCTGCACCAGCGCCCGCCCGCCGGCCTGAGCGCGGCCGACGCCGGTCCCGGCCTCCGGGTCCGAGCCGCCCGGCGTCCAGACATGGTTGAACAGGATGCGCCCGATGGTGAACCGGACGCGCTGCGCCTCGTCGGTCGGCGGCAGGGTCTGGTCGAAGGCGGCGCGCGTCGGGTTGGCCGGGGCAGCGGCCTGGACCGCCGCTCCCGCCGTTGCGGACAGGGCGACCGACAAGCCGAGAAGGGCGTGGAGGGTCCGGCGCACGGGTCAGGGCTCCTTGGCGGCGGCCAGCACGGCGCGGGCGGTGTCCGTGGCGGCGGCGCGGGCCTTGCCGATGCGCTCCGCCCAGTCCTGGTCGAGCGCCGGGGTGACGGTCAGGCCGGCGGCCTCGTACTCCGTCACCGGGACCGCGGTGGCGAGGGCCAGCGCCTCCTCCGCCTTCGCGGCGAGGGCGGGATCGCCCGTCCGGGCGGCGGCCCGCCGCGCCTCGTCCAGCAGAGCCAGCAACTCGCGCAGCTCGTCCTGACGGCGGGTGATCAGCGCGTCGAACAGCGCGGCGACCACCGGTTCGCGGCGGCTGCCCCGCTCCGTCCCGTAGGCGAAGTCGCCGGCCGCGGCGAAGGGGTTGCCGGTTCCCGCCGGGGCGTCCCGGTAGACCGCGGGGCGGACCGGGTGGCGTCGGATGTCCGGGTGGAAGAGAATCCGCTGCCCCTCCTCCGACAGGGCGAAGGCGACGAAGGCGGCGGCGGCCCTCGGGTGCGGGGCGGCGGCGGTCACGCCGATGTGGGCGGGCAGCCAGGCGGTGCGCTCCGGATAGAGAATCTCCACCGGCCTGCCGTCGGCCTGGGCGTTCAGCGCCTGGAAGTCGATGGTCGGGCCGGCGCCACGCCGCCCGGAGGCCACGCTGTCGCCCACCCCCGGTCCGCGGTCGGCGAGTTCGGCGCCGGCGGCGATGCGTTGCAGCAGCGTCCAGCCCGCCGCCCAGCCCTCGGCCTGGAGGATGATGTCCACCAGCACCGGGGCGAATCCCACCCGCGAGGGCACCGGAAAGGCGACGTGCCCGGCCAGCGCCGGGTCGGCGAGGTCGGCCCAGCGCCGCGGCGTCGGCAAACCGCGGTCCGCCAGATAGGCCGGATTGACCACGATCCCGTAACCGGCGACCTCGAACGCTTCGAAGCGGCCCGAGGGGTCGGACAGGCTCTGCGCCCCGATGCGGCCCGGCAGGGCCTCGCGATCGAGCCCCGGTGAAGCGATGTCCAGCGGGCGGAGCCGCCCCTCGTCGCGCAGCAACGGGAAGTTGCGCAGCGCCGGGGTCCAGTAGACGTCCACGCCGCCCTGGTCGGCGCCGCGCAGGATCGGCATCGCCTCCCGCCCGGTCTTCCAGAGAACGCGCAGGTCCGTGCCGGGATTGGCCCGCTCGAACGCCGCCTCGAAGCGGGAGACCAACTCGTCGGGGTAGCTGGTCAGGACGAGCAGGCTCGATTCCAGGGGCTCCGCATGCAGTGCACCCGGAAGGATGCCCATCGCCAGCACAACCAACGCACGCAGTCTCATCGCGGGCTCCGTCACAGGGGACCGATACAGCCGTATCCATTCGCTGTGTTTGTTTGGATACAGCGCATACCGGCGTCTGTCAACGGCGCTATATACGTTTAGTATATAACCGTGAATAAAATATGGACATGGAAACGGCGCCCGCCAGCCGGGGAGCGCGCCCGCTCCCCGGCCGGCCTCACGTTACCCCGTCACTCCCAGAGCTATCGCATTTGACCCTTATCACCCTCTCCCCTCTGGGGAGAGGGTGGCCCGGAGGGCCGGTGAGGGGGGTGCGCGTGGCGATACGTCCTGCAAAAGCGCAACCCCCTCACCCTAACCCTCTCCCCAGAGGGGAGAGGGGACTTCAAATGCAATCAACCCGTCACTTCACGAGAGGGCAACCGCTGTCCTTCGGGTTGATGTAGGCCTGCTCGCCGGGGATGGTCTTGAGGATCTTGAAGTAGTCCCAGGCCGCCTTCGACTCGCCCGGCGTCTTGATCTGCGCCAGATACATGTCGTTGAAAATCCGGCCGTTGTCGGCGATCTTCGCGTCCTTCATCATCATGTCGCTGATGGGCGTGGCACGCATCTTGGCGGCGACCTTGTCCGCGTCGTCGGTGCCGGCCTCCTGCACGGCCTTCAGGTAATGCTTGACCGCCGAATAGACGCCCGCCTGGTTCATCGACGGCTTGCGCCCGGTCCGCTCCTCGAATTTCTTCGACCAGGCGCGGGTCTCGTCGTTCATGTCCCAGTAGAAGGAGTTCGCCAGCATCAGCCCCTGCGCGGTGTCGAGGCCCAGCGCGTGGATGTCGTTGACGTTCAGCAGCAGGCCGGCCAGCGTCTGACCGCCCTGGGGAATGCCGAACTCGGCGGCCTGCTTGACCGCGTTGATGGTGTCTCCGCCGGCGTTGGCGAAGGCGACCACCTCCGCGCCCGAGGCCTGGGCCTGCAACAGGAAGGACGAGAAGTCCGAACTCGCCAGGGGATGGCGGACGCTGCCCTTGATGGTGCCGCCGAGCGTCTTGACGGTGTTGGCCGCCTCCGTTTCCAGCGAATGGCCGAAGGCGTAGTCCGCGGTGATGAAGAACCAGCTCTTCTTGCCCTGCTCGACCAGCGCGCGGGCGGTGGAGGACGCCACCGCGTGGTTGTCCCAGGTCCACAGGAAGCCGTAGGGGCTGCAATCCTTGCCCGTCAGGTCGGTGGAGCCGGGGCCGGACATCAGGAAGATGCGCTTCTTGTCCTTGGTGATGCCCTGCACGGCCAGCGCAGCGGCGGAGTTCGGCACGTCGGCGACGACGTCGACCTTCTCCACGTCGATCCACTGGCGGGCGAGGTTGGCGGCGATGTCCGCCTTGTTCTGGTGGTCGCCGACGATGATCTCGATCTTGGTGCCGTTGATGGCGTTGCCGAACTCCTCGGCGGCCAGCCGCGCGGCGACCGCCGAGCCCTCGCCGTTGATGTCGGCGTAGATGCCGGACCGGTCGGACAGCATGCCGATCTTGATGACGTTGTCCGACATCTGGGCCTGGGCTGTGCCGGACGCCAGGGCGGCGAAGGCGACTCCGGCAAGAAGGCCGGCAAGACGGGTGCTGCGCATGGTTCACTCCCTAGGGTGTTGTTTTCTTGGTGGTTTGGGTGTCAGTGGGTCGTGTAGCCGCCGTCCACGGGGATCGCGGTGCCGGTGATCGACGCGGCGGCGTCGGAGCACAGGAAGGCGATGGCGGCGGCGACCTCCTCCGGCGGGATCAGCCGGCCGGTCGGCATGCGGTCGAGGAACACCGCCTGGAGAATCCGGTCTTCCGGCAGGCCGGTGACCTGCGCCTGCTGGGCGATCTGCTTCTCGATGATCGGGGTCAGCACCGTGCCGGGGCACACCGCGTTGCAGGTGATGCCGTGCTCCGCCACCTCGATCGCCACCGACTTCGTCAGGCCGATGATGCCGTGCTTGGTCGCGACATAGGCGGGCTTGTGCGGGGCGCCGACCAAGCCGAGGACCGACGCCGTGTTGACGATGCGTCCCCAGCGGCGCTCCCGCATCGCGGGAAGGGCCGCCTTGATGGTGTGGAAGGCGGCGCTGAGGTTGACGGCGAGCAGCAGGTCCCATTTGTCGTCGGGGAACTCGTGCACCGCCGCCACATGCTGCACCCCGGCGTTGTTCACCAGGATGTCGATGGGGCCGAGCGCCGCCACCGCGTCGGCCATCAAGGCGCGGGCCTCCTCCGGCCGGCTGAGGTCGGCCCCCGAATAGACGATTTTCGTGCCGCTCTGCGCCGCGATGTCCGCGCACAGCCGGTCGATCTCCGTGCGGTCGCCGAAACCGTTGAGCATCACATGGCAGCCCCGGCGGGCGAGTTCGCGGGCGGTCGCCAGCCCGATGCCGGTGGTGGAGCCGGTGACGACGGCGTTTCTGTTTCGCATCTCTGTCCTTCTTTCAGGCGTCATGGGGTCTGAGGCGTCCTGCCGGTCAGAAGGCCACCTGATCGGCGCCTTTCAGCGCGAGCATGGCGCGCGCCTCGGCGGGGGTGGCGACCTCAAGCGACAGCTCTTCGAGAATCCGGCGGATCTTCGCCACCTGCTCCGCGCTGTTCCGGGCCAGCCGGCCCTTGCTGAGATAGAGGCTGTCCTCCAGCCCGACCCGGACGTTGCCGCCCATGACCGCGGCCATGGTCGTGAAGGGGATCTGGTGACGGCCGGCGGCGAGCACCGACCATTCGTAATCCGTCCCGAACAGCCGGTCGGCGGTCTCGCGCATGAAGACAAGGTTGCGCTGCTCCGCGCCGATGCCGCCGAGGATGCCGAAGATCGTCTGAACGAAGAAGGGCGGCTTCACCAGCCCCCGATCGACGAAGTGGGCGAGGTTGTAGAGGTGCCCGACGTCGTAGCACTCGAATTCGAAGCGCGTTCCGCAGCCCTCGCCCAGATGCTCCAGGATGGTGGCGATGTCGCGGAAGGTGTTGCGGAAGATGAAATCGTCGGTGCTGCGCAGATAGGGCTCCTCCCAGTCGTGCTTCCAGCCCTGGTAACGGTCGGCCAGCGGGAAGATGCCGAAGTTCATCGAGCCCATGTTGAGCGAGCACATCTCCGGCCGGGCCTGGAGCGGGGCGGCGAGGCGCTCCTGCACCGTCATGTTGAGCGAGCCGCCGGTGGTGATGTTGAGCACCGCGTCGGTGGACTGCTTGAGGCGCGGCAGGAACTGCATGAACACCGCCGGGTCCGGCGTCGGCTGCCCGGTCCGGGGATCGCGGGCGTGCAGGTGGAGGATCGCCGCCCCGGCCTCGGCGGCGCCGACGCCCTGCTCGACGATCTCATCGGGCGTCACCGGCAGCGCGTCCGACATGGTCGGGGTGTGGATCGACCCCGTCAATGCGCAGCTGATGATGACCTTCTTCTGTGGTGCCTTCTGTGGTGCGGCCATGGAACGTTCCCTGTGTGGGTTCAATTCGAAAGGAAAGGGGCGGTGAACGGCGCGCGGTCATCCGCGCTCGACGCCGTCCAGCCGCTGGAGGTGGGCCGCCAGACGGGCGTGGGTCTCGGTCCGCTGCGCCTCCGTCCAGCTCCGGAAACCGGCGCCAGACTTCATGCCCAGCCGCCCGGATGCGACGAGGTCGCGCAGCAGGGGCAACGGTTCCGGCGTCCGGTCGAGGTCGGGCAGGACATGCTCGTGCACCGCCAGGGTCAGGTCGGTGCCGACGAGGTCGGCGTTCTCCAGCGGCCCCAGCACGGCAAGGCGGCGGCCGAAGCTGGCCTTGACCACGGCGTCCACCGTCTCGGCGTCGCACACGCCGTTCTGGACGAGCGCGATGGCCTCGCGCCAGAGCGCGTGCTGCAAACGGTTGCCGATGAAACCGGGAACGTCCTTGCGGACATGCACCGGCGTCTTGCCGATCGCGGCCAGCAGCCCGATCATTCCGGCGACCGTCGCGTCGGCGGTGTCGGCGGTCTGGATGACCTCGACGAGCGGGATCTGGTACGGCGGGTTCCACCAGTGGGTGCCCAAGGCGCGGGACTTGTCGCGGAGCGGCTCCATGATCCGGGTGATCGGGATCACCGACGTGTTGCTCGCCAGAAGCGCATGGGGCGGAGCGGCGGCCTCGACCGCCAGGAAGATCCGCTGCTTGAGGGGCAGATCCTCCGGAACCGCTTCGATGACGACGTCCGCGTCGCCGACGGCGTCCTCCAGGGAGTCGCAGGGCCGGATCCGCTCCGCGGCGGCGGCGTCCATTCCCAGAGTTTCAAGGTTGCCGCGGACCCGCCCGACGATCCCGGCCCGGCGATCGGGATCGGGCTCATGGATGGCGACCGGGTGCCCGGCGACGGCGAACGCCTGGGCAATCCCATGCCCCATCAGCCCGGCACCGATGATTCCAACACGCTGCTGCGTCATGCCTTTGCCGCTTCCCCCCTGCCTGATGGCGCTGCGACGGCCGTTCGGCCAATTGTTCGCTGCACCCATATTTTCTTGGAGCAATCAAAGCAAGGGGCGTGCCAATGATGGGAAGCGTTGCCAGGAAACGGGTTGGGCCAAGCAGGTGGGCGGATTGCCTGGGGATCGGATCACCCGTCCGCTGAAGCCCCGGCAATCAGGGGTTCCGTCGTGTGCTGAATTTTGACAAACAGTGTTCAGAATATTGACAAAAGCGACGCGGCGGGAGGCGGGCCATGGCGGCGGGACCAGATGAACACTTCGCGGCGGCGCGCGCCCTGATGGTGATGATCGACGAGATGATCGACGGCGCCATCCTCGTCGACAAGGACGCGCGAATCGTCTGGTCCAATGATAAGCACGTCTGGTTCGATGACAAGCGCAAGGCGCTGCTGGGCATCCGCTCCCTGGCCGAGGTGGTGGGGCAGCCCGTCGAGCGGGTCATCCCGCACAGCCAGATGCGCGACGTGGTGGAGACCGGCCGCTCCTTCCCGCTCGACATCATGCGCTACGGCGAGCACACGCTGCTGGTCAGCCGCCTGCCCCTGCGCGACGAACAGGGGGAGATCATCGGCGCCCTCGCCTTCGCCCTGAAGAACAGCCTGACCTACCTCCGCCCCATCGCCGAGCGCTTCAACAAGCTGCAATCGCGCCTCGCGCGCATGGAACAGGAGCTTGCCGCCAGCCGGGCGCCGAAATACTCGGTCGAGAACCTCGTCGGCTTCAGCCCGGCGATGCTCCAGGTGAAGCGGCTGGTGCGCAAGGCGGGCCAGATCAACTCGGCGGTGCTGGTGCTGGGCGAGACGGGGACCGGAAAGGAGCTGGTCGCGCAGGCGATCCACGCCGCCTCGGACCGCGCCGACCGTCCCTTCGTCGGCGTCAACGTCGCGGCGGTGCCTGAGAACCTGTTGGAGGCGGAGTTCTTCGGCGTCGCGCCGGGCGCCTACACCGGCGCGGGGCGCCAGCCGCGGCCCGGAAAATTCCAGCTCGCGCACGGTGGCACGCTGTTCCTCGACGAGATCGGCGACATGCCGCTGCCGCTTCAGGCCAAGCTGCTGCGCGTGCTTCAGGAGCGCGAGGTCGAGCCGCTCGGGTCCAACCAGGTCATCAAGGTCGATGTCCGCATCATCGCCGCGACCAGCCGGCCGTTGCCGGAGATGATGCGGAACGGCACCTTCCGCTCGGACCTCTATTACCGGCTCAACGTCTTCCCGATCCAGCTGCCGGCGCTGCGCGACCACAAGGAGGATCTGGAAATCCTCGCGTCGCTGTTCTCGGAACGGATGGCGGTCAGCCTCGACCAGCCGATGCGCGACCTCACCCCTGGGGCGCTCGACGCGCTGCGCGGACACGACTGGCCGGGCAACGTTCGTGAACTGGCCAACGTCATCGAGCAGGTCTATGTGCGCACCGAAGGCGAACGCATCCTGTCCGACGACTTCGCCGACATCCTTCCCGGAGCCGCCACCCGGCCAACCGCACTGCCGGCGCGCAAGCGTCCCCTCGCCGACAGCATGGACGAGCTGGAACGCTCGCTCATCCTCGCCGCGCTCGAAGACGCGCAGGGCAACAAGCTCGAAGCCGCGCGGAGCCTCGGCCTGTCGCGCACCAACCTCTACGCGAAGCTGCGCAAGCACGGCATCACGGCGGACTCCGACGCGTAGGCGCCGCACCGCCCCCCTTGTGGCAGGCTCACTCCGCCGGAGAGGTCTTCGCAGGCACGTCCACCGGGCCGCGGTGCGGGACGAGCCGTTCGGTCAGGCGCTGGAAGGCGACGAACAGGACCGGCACGAAGATGATGCCGACCAGCGTCGCCGCGGTCATGCCGCTGAAGACCGTCGTGCCGATCGACCGCCGGCTCGCCGCGCCGGCGCCGGTGGCGACGAGCAGCGGCACCGCCCCCAGGATGAAGGCCAGCGCCGTCATCAGCACCGCGCGGAAGCGCTGGCGGGCGCCCATCACCGCGGAATCGAGGATGGGGTGGCCGGCGGCGCGCTGCTCCCGCGCGAATTCGACGATCAGGATGGCGTTCTTGGCGGCGAGGCCGACCAGCAGGACGAGGCCGATCTGCGCGTAGACGTCGTTGGCGATGCCGGCGACGCTCAGGCCGATGCCCGCCCCCAGCGCCGCGATGGCCACCGACAGCAGAACGGCCAGCGGGATCAGCCAGTTCTCGTACTGCGCCACCAGGAACAGATAGCCGAACATCACCGCCAGCCCGAAGATGATGACCGTCTGGTTGCCGATGCGGCTCTCCTGATAGGACAGGCCGGTCCATTCCGTGGCGTAGCCCGCCGGCAGGGTGCGGCCCGCCACCTCCTGCATCGCCGCCAGAGCCTGTCCGGAGCTGCCGCTGGGGGCCGGGTTGCCGTTGACCGAGGCGGAGAGGAACTGGTCGTAGCGGACGAGGCTGTCGGGGGCGAGCGTGTTGCGGATGGTCACGATGCTGCGCAGCGGCACCATGTCCCCCGACGAACTCCGCACATAGAGCTGGTCGATGGCCGCCACCTCGTCGCGGTGCTCCGCGGCGTCCTGCACCTGGACCTGGAAGACCCGGCCGTAGAGGTTGAAATCGTTGACGTACTGTGAGCCGAGATGGGCCTGCAGCGTGGTGAAGACGTCGCCCGGCGAGACGCCGAGCAGCGCCGCCTTGGTGCGGTCGAGGTCGACGAACAGGTGCGGCACGTCAGGGCTGAAGGTGCTGAAGACCGCCGACAGCCGGGCGTCCTGGTTGGCGGCGACCAGCAGGCCGCGCAGCACCGCGCCCAGCTGCTGCGCGGATTGCCCGCCCAGCGCCTGGACCTGAAGCTGGAAGCCGCCGGTGCTGCCGAGGCCGGGGATGGAGGGCGGGTTGAAGGCGGCGATGGTCGCCTGCGGCACCGCCGCGAGCTGCGGCCGCAGCCGGCCCAGCAGCGCGTCCACCGTCTCGTCGGCCCCCCGTTCCCCCCAGGGCTTCAGCACGGCGATCTGCAGACCGACGTTGGAAGCGGCCCCGCTGAGGATGCTGTAGCCGGCGATGGAGATCACGTGGGCGACACCCGGCGTTGCGCGCAGGCGCTCGTTGACGTCGTTCATCACCGCCTCCGTCCGGCTCAGCGACGCGGCGCTCGGCAACTGAACGTTGACGAAGAAGTACCCCTGGTCCTCCGACGGCAGGAAGGCGGTGGGCAGGCTTCGCAGCAGCAGGACGGCCCCGGCGGTCAGCAGGGCGAAGACGGCGATCCCGATCACCAGCTTGCGCGACAGCCAGCCGACGAGGCCGCCGTAACGGTCGCGCACCCCGTCCAGCCCGCGGTTGAAGGCGGCCAGCGGGCGCCAGGGCGGGGTCGGCGGGCGCAGCAGCAGACCGCACAGCGCCGGGGTCAGCGTCAGCGACACCATGCCGGAAATCAGGAAGGACGTGGTGATGGTGACCGCGAACTGCCGGTAGAGCTGGCCGGTGATGCCCGGCAGGAAGGCCACCGGCACGAACACCGCGGCCAGCACCAGGGTGGAGGCGACGATGGCGCCGGTCACCTGCTCCATGGCGATGCGGCTGGCCGAGGGGGCGGGCTGGTCGGGATGCTCCTCCATCACCCGGCGGACATTCTCGACCACCACGATGGCGTCGTCGACGACCAGCCCGATCGCCAGCACCAGCGCGAACAGGGTGATGGTGTTGGCGCTGTAGCCCAGCACCAGCAGCACCGCGAAGACGCCGATGATCGACACCGGGATCGCCAGGGTCGGGATCAGCGTCGCCCGCCAGTCCTGCAGGAAGACGTAGATGACCACCACCACCAGCAGGAAGGTGATGCCCAGCGTCAGCACGATCTCCTCGATCGTCGCGCTGACGAAGCTGGTGGTGTCGAAGACGACGGCGTAGTCCAGCCCCTCCGGGAAACGGCCGGACAGCCGCTCCAGCTCGGCCCGCACCGCCTTGGCCACGTCCAGCGCGTTGGCGTCCGGCGACTGGTAGACGACCAGGGTCGCCGCCGGGTTGCCGTCCAGCTTGGCGGTGGAACTGTAGCTCTGCGCCCCCAGCTCCACCCGACCGATGTCGCCCAGCCGCACCACGCCGCCGTCCGCGTTGGTGCGCACGATGATGTTGGCGAACTGCTTGGGATCGTCCAACCGGCCGCGGGCGAGGATGGTCAATTGCTGTTGCTGCCCGTCGGGGACGGGTGGAGCGCCGATCTGCCCCGCCGAGGCCTGGAGATTCTGGTTCTGGATCGCCGCGACCACGTCCGCCGCGGTGATGCCCAGCGCCGTCATGCGGTTTGGGTCCATCCAGACGCGCATGGCGTAGGTCAGCGCCCCCATCACCTGCGCGTCGCCGACGCCGGGCACCCGCGCGATGGCGTCGCGCAGATTGATGCTGGCGTAGTTGGAGATGAAGATCGGGTCGAACTGGCCGCCGGGCGAGAAGACGTTGACGGCCATCAGCATGTTCGACGACTGCTTGCGCACCGTGACGCCCTGGCGCGACACCTCCGACGGCAGGGTCGGCGTGGCGAGCGACAGGCGGTTCTGCACGTTGATCTGCGCCAGATCCGGGTCGGTGCCCTGCGCGAAGGTGACCGACAGCGTGTAGGCGCCGGTGTCGGTGCTGGTCGAGGACATGTAGAGCATGCCCTCCACCCCGTTCACCTGCGCCTCGATCGGGGCGGCGACGCTGTCGGCGACGACCTGGGCGTTGGCGCCGGGATAGGTGGCGGAGACCTGCACCGAGGGCGGGGTAATCGGCGGGAACTGCGCCACCGGGATGGCCAGGATGGCCAGCGCCCCCGCGATGGTCACGACCAGCGCGATGACGATGGCGAGGTTCGGGCGCCGGATGAACAGGCCGGAGAACATGGGCGCTTATCCTCGCGGCTGTTCGGCGGTCTGCGGCGCTCGCTCGGGCTGCACGGCCATGCCGGGGCGGACCTTCTGGGCGCCGCCGACGATGACGGTCTCGCCGGCCTGCACGCCCTTGGGCACGGCGATCACCTGGTCGAGCTGCGGTCCGGGCTCGATGGGGCGGCGCTGCGCCCGGTTCTGCTGGTCGAGCACCAGGACGTAGCTGCCCTGCTGGTCCTGCTGGATGGCCGACACGGGGACCACCGGCTGCCGCTCGGTCTGCGCCGGGCGGATCAGAACGGTGACGTACTGGCCGGGCAGCAGGAGCGCCTTCGGGTTCGCGAAATCGGCGTAGACGGGGATCGTCCCGGTCTGCGGGTCGATGCGGTTGCTGGCGAAGGACACCTTGCCCGTCTGCCCGTACTCGGAGCCGTCGGCCAGCCGCAGGGCCGGCACGAAGCGGTTCACCGCGTCGGCGGAGGCGAGGTCGGGGTCGGCGCGCCGAACCTCCAGAAGGTCGCGGTCGCTGACCGAGAAGACGACCCGGATGGGATCGAGCTGGACGACGGTGGCGAGCGGGCCGCTGGATGGGCTAACGAGGTCGCCCACCGTCATCGCGGTGGCGCCGATCCGCCCCTCGATGGGCGAGGTGATCCGCGTGTAGCCGAGGTTCAGCTCCGCCTGCCGCAGCTTGGCCTGCGTCTGCATGATGTCGGCTTCCGCGGTCTCCTGCCCCGCCTGGGCCTGATCGACGTCGGCCTGCGAAATATTGCCGCGGGTCCGCAGTTCCTGCGCGCGCTGGAAGGCGCGCTGGGCCTCGCGCAGGGTCGCCTGGGCGCGGGCGAGGTCGGCCTTGGCGCTGTCCACGGCGGCTTGGTAGGGGGCCGGCTCGATGACGTAGAGCAGGGTGTCCTTGGTGACGTTCCGCCCTTCCTGGAAGGCCACCTGCTCGATGAAGCCCTCGACACGGGCACGGGCCTCGAAGTCCTGGATCGCCTGGACGCGGCCGATGAATTCGCTGGTCGGGGTGACCTCGCGGTCGCGCACCACCTCGGTCGTGACCGTGGGAGGCGGCGCGTTCGCCGGCTGCTGGGCCAGGACCCCACCCGACAAGAGCAGGGCGGGCAGGCACGAGGCGACGAGGCTGTGGCGAAGGCGCAGCATCGAGAGGACTCCCGGTCAGCCGTGCCCTGGTAAACACGGGCCGGTGCCAATCGGGTACAGCGATGCCGGTGAATAATTGGGGTGATGCCGGGGCCTTTGGCGAAAGGCGCCGGGGGCACCGCTCCATCGTCGCGACAGGCGCGGGAACGGATGCTGGAAACGCATGGGGACCGCCCCACGAAGGGCGGTCCCCATGCCGTCAAACAGACTGTCGAACGCGTCGGCCGGTCAGCGCGGGGCGATGACCATGACCATCATGCGCCCTTCCATCCGGGGCATCTGCTCAACCTTGGCGATGTCCTCGAACTGGTCGCGCACGCGGATCAGCACGTTCATTCCGATGTCCTGGTGCGCCATTTCGCGCCCGCGGAACCGCATGGTCATCTTGACCTTGTCGCCCTCTTCGAGGAAGCGCCGCGCCGCCCGCATCTTCACGTCATAGTCGTGATCATCGATGTTCGGCCGGAGCTTCAGCTCCTTGATCTCGATGATCTTCTGCTTCTTGCGCGCCTCGTTGGCCTTCTTCTGCTCCTCGAACCGGAACCGGCCGTAGTCGAGGATCTTGCAGACAGGCGGCTCCGCCTGGGGGGCCACCTCAACGAGGTCGAGTTCAGCCTCGACCGCAGCGTCGAAGGCGTCGCGCAGCGAGACCACGCCGATCATCTCACCATTGGCACCGACGAGGCGAACCGTGCGTGCCGTGATTTCCCGATTGATGCGCGGGCCTTCGCGGACCGGGTCCGCATCGTAGAGTTTAGCTATGTCCTGTCTCCAACGGTCTGTCCGGCGAGGAACCGGAATGGGTGCTGACGGCCCTGACGCCGTCCCTCAAATTAAGGCATCTGTGGCCACGGTCAATAGCCCTCGCGCAGCAAACGCTTGCGCAGCAGCTTTCGCCGCCGCCGGACCAATTCCGCCGCCTGCCGTGCCCGGCGCTCCGAGGGCTTCTCGTAACGCCGATGCAGCTTCATCTCACGAAAAAGCCCTTCGCGCTGCATTTTTCTTTTCAGGACGCGCAAAGCGCCCCCGACATCGTTGTCGCGAACCTGGACGAGCATAGGGTGGCTGTCCTCCCAACCGCTTGTGTGGAAAAGGTTTTTCGACGAAATCGCTGCTCAGCCCAAGGTGTCGAGAACGATCTTGCGGATCTCGCGCGGCGTCAGGCGGGGCCAGCCCGGCGCCCACGCCGGCTCGACCACGGGAACGGGTCGTTGATGCTGGGGCTGGGCGGCCTGGACCGTCCCGGTCGAAGGAAGCTTGATGGTCATGCGAATCCCCTTGCCGGCAAGGACGAAGCCCGCCGGCCTTTGTTGTTTTGTGTTGAAATCCGGGGTGTGCCGCGCTCAAAGCGCACGCAGCCCCTCGGTCGACACCTTGTCCTGCCCGTCATCGGGAAGGCATCAAATACACTTTGGGAAAAAGCGGCCCAGAGCGGATGGCCGGGGCTGCAGACAACGAACCCCTGAGCAATCTTGATCTGTCCCAGATGGGAGGGTCCGCCGGCTTTTACAAGCGAAGACTGAGCGGTAACGTCCGGATTTCCAAAAATGATTTGGGCACACACCCGACGCCGGGATCACATCAGGCGTGAACGGCGACGGGACGATTCGCGTCGGCGGTGAACGGAACGCTGACGGTGGCCGTGCAACCCGACCGGGCCTCGAAGGTTATGGTGCCGCCGACCTGCCGGACCAGCGCGTCGACCAGCGTCGTGCCGATTCCCCCCTTGGGCGGCATGTCCGGGCAGCCGATGCCGTCGTCGGCCACCGTCATGGTCAGACGGTCGCCCGCTTGCCGCAGCCGGACCGTCACCGTCCCGCGGTTCCCCTCCGGAAAGGCGTGCTTCAGCGCGTTGACGACGAGTTCGTTGGCGATCAGGCCGAGCGGTGTGGCGAGTTCGATGGAGCAGGACACGTCGTCCGTGTCGGGGTGGATGGTGATCGCCTCGTTCGGGAGAAGCTCCTGAAGCGCATCGCAGAGCTGGCGCAGGTGCGTTCCGAAATCAACGTTCATCAGGTCGCCGGAGGTGTAGAGCTGCTCGTGCAGGCGCCCCATCGAGGTGACGCGCCCCGCCAGCGCCTCGATGCGGCCCCGCGACAGGTCTCCCTTGGGCAGACGGCGCATCTCCACCATCATCAGGCCATAGATCACCTGCAGGTTGTTCTTCACGCGGTGATGGACCTCGCGAAGCAGCACCGTCTTCTCGGCGACGGTGCCGCGCAGCCGCCGGTCCGCCTCCTGCAGGTCGCTCACGTAGGTGTGCAGCGCCCCGGACAGCGTGGCGGCCTCCGTGTAGCGGCCGGCCAGCGGCAGGACGGGCATCGCGCCGTCCGGCCCAGCGGCTTCGACCGCCCTGGACATGGCGCGCAGGGGCGCCGACAGCCACGTCGCCAGGACATGGCCGACGAGGACCGCCAGCAGGCTGGCGGCGATTCCCCAGGCGATCACCCGGTTCCGCAGCTCAGCGACCGGCGCCATCGCCTGATCGACCGGCTGGCGGAGCACGACGCTCCAGCCCAGCCCGGGATAATCCCGGTAGCCCTTCGTCCGCGCCACGCTCGTCAGGAAGCGGCGCCCGTCCGGCCAGGATTCGACCCACGCGCGCCGCCCCGGCGCCGACGCGAAGGCCAGCGGCTTGCCCACCAGGGGTTTGGGTCCGAGAATCACCGTGCCGTCGGCGGAGAGTATCATCGCCTCGACCTCGGCGTCCTCGGAAATCTGGCCGAGCACGGAGCGTTCGACCTCCGACGCCCAATCCCAGCTCAGATGGGCGGCGACGACGCCGGTCAGCGCCCCCTGCTCGTCGCGCACCGGCGCCGCCAGATCGACGAAACGCGGAACCTCCATCCGGTTGGCGTAGAGAAGCTTGCCCAGAACCACCGCGTCGTGCACATCGCCGACATAGGGCCGGTCGAACCCCTGCTTCCACCATCCGCGCGCGCTCACGTCCATGCCTTCATAGACACGGCCCGTCGCCGCCTCCAGAAGGCCGGTCGGCCGGATGAAGCCGATCCAGGCATAGTCCGGATAGCTGTCCTGAAGCTTCTGGAGGACGGCGCGCCGCGAATCGCGGGAAGCGTCGGTCGCACGGATGGTTTCGAGGCTCGTCACGACGAGAAGATCGCGGTAGCGCTCGAACATGCCGCGGTCGAGCTTGTCGGCGACCTGCCCGGCGTAGAGGTGCAGCTGCTCACCGATCACGCGCTGGAGCCGCTCCCCGGCTTCGACCTGCAGAATCGCGGCGGTGCCGGCCGTGAAGGCCAGCCCGACACCCCCCAGGCACGCGATCAGCATCGTCCTCAGGCCGATTTTCAAGGTCGCGGGTCTTCCTTTGGTGAAGGCTTCGCCCGGCGCCACCATGCCGGTTCCCAGCAGGAAGAATGCACACATCCCCGCGGAACGAACAAGGGCTAGAAGCCCCCCGAAATGGCCGGGGAAACAACCATAGCCCGTTCAGCTTTGTTTTTCATCGCGTCGCCGGTTACAATCGTACCTGGAGCTGGACCACATCGTCCCGCACCCAGGACTGTGTTTTCTCTGTACGGTGAGCCGCCATGACCGAACCCCGCCACATCCTGCTGGTCGACGATGAAGCCATCGCGATCATGGCGCTGGAGCATGGCCTGATGGACGAAGGGTTCCGGGTCACCACGGCCTTCAATGGCCAGGAGGCCCTGAGGCTCTGGCAGGATGAGTCCTTCGACGCCCTGGTCACCGACCTCAGGATGCCGGTGATGGCCGGCGACGAACTGATCCGCAACCTGCGGAGCGAGGAGCCCGGCCTGCCGGTGGTGGTGGTCAGCGGCTACGCCACCGGTGAGATTTCCGAAAAGCTGAAGGTGAGCTTTACGGACCCCATCGCGATCATGCCCAAGCCGGTGCGCGTCGAGGAGATTTCGGACGCGCTGAAGCGGATGCTGGCGATCGCCCCCGGCGCCTGACCCCGGCGCGTCACGGCACAACCGAGGACCATGGACACCGTCACCCAAATGCTTCTCGGGGCCACGGTCGCGCAGGCCGGCTTCCGCCGCCGGCTGGGCCGCCGCGCGCTGGCCGTCGGCGCGGGCATCGCCCTGATCCCCGACCTCGACGTCGCCGCCGGCTGGATCGGCGGCCCCTTCGCCAACTGGGTCCATCACCGCGGCCTGACCCATTCGATCCTGTTCGGCCCGGTCGCCGGCCTGCTGCTCGGCTGGCTGGTCTGGCGCTGGCAGCGCCGGCGCCATGGTCCGGACAGCCCGTCGGGCGACGGCGAGGCGCGGCGCGCCTGGATCTGGCTGGCCATTCTGGCGCTGATGACCCACCCGGTGATCGACGTCTTCACGTCCTACGGCACGCAGTGGCTCTATCCGCTCACCACCACGCGCTTCGCGATCAACGCGATGCCGATCATCGACCCGATCTACAGCCTGATCTTGGTATTCTCGCTGGTGGCCGGCGTCGCGCTCCGCAAGCGGGCGGCCCTGGCGCAGGACATCGCGGGCGCGGCGCTGATCCTCGTGACGGCCTACACGCTCGGCGGCTGGGCCATCAACGACCGCGTCGAGGCGATCGCCAAGGCACAGGTCGGCGTGACCACGGAGGTGACGGCCTACCCGACCCTGTTCCAGCCGGTGCTGCGCCGGGTGGTGGCCGAAACGCCGGACGCGGTGCTGGTCGGCTTCCACTCCGTGCTGAGCGACGGGGAAATCCAGTGGGAGCGGTTCGAACGGCACCGCTCGCCGGCCATCGCGGCGGTCGCGGCGACTCCGGAGGCCGAGGTCTTCCGCTGGTTCTCGATGGACAATCTGATCTGGCGCCAACAGCCGCTGGATGCCGAGCGCACGCTGGTCCAGGCGCTCGACCACCGCTACGGCATGCCCGGCGTCTCGGCGCTGGGCTTCTGGGGCATTCGGGCGGTCGTCGATCCGGCGGGGAGGCTGGTGGGTCCGGTGGAGACCTTCCAGACCCCCCGTGACGCCTCCCGTGCGGCGTGGCAGGACCTGTGGGTGCGCATCGTCGGCACGGGTCCGGCGGACCGGACGGTTCGCGCCGACTGATCCCACGGCCCCCTTATCCGGCGAGCGCCACCCCGAGGTGCCGCTCCATGAGGGCGTGGTCGTCCCGCAGAGCGGCCGCCGCCCCCTCATGCACCACCTGCCCGCGTTCGAGGATCACCGCGCTCTGCGCGAAGTCCAGGGCGCGGTCCACCTGCTGCTCCACCAGGATCAGGGTGACGGTCAGCTGCGCCAGCGCCTGCATCAGCTGGTCGCAAATCACCGGAGCCAAGCCCTCCAGCGGCTCATCCAGCAGCAGCACCGTTGGCCGGCCGAGCAGCGCGCGGGCGACTGACAGCATCTGCTGCTCGCCGCCGGAGAGCGCGCCCCCGCCGTTGCCCCGCCGTTCCTTCAGGCGGGGGAACAGCGCGTAGGCCTCCTCCAGGGCGGAGCGCGGCCGGCCCTTCAGCCCGGTGACCAGATTCTCCTCCACCGTCAGCGAGCGGAAGATGTCGCGGGTCTGCGGCACATAGCCCAGCCCGGCCGCCGCCCGTGCGGAGGAGTTAAGGCCGGTCAGTTCGACGCCGTCCAGCCGGATGCTGCCGGCGTGCCGTGTCGTCTGCCCGACCAGGGTGGCCAGCGTCGTCGTCTTGCCCATGCCGTTGCGGCCCAGCAGGGCCAGCCGTCCGCCCGCCGGCACGGTGAAGGAGAGGTCTTCGACGATGCGGGTCTCGCCGTAGCCGGCGGTCAGGCCGGTGATCTCCAGCGTTCCTTCAGTGCGGCGCATTGGCCCGGCTCCCCAGATAAACCTCGCGGACGCGCGGATCGGTGGTGATCTCCTGCGCCGTGCCGCTGCACAGCAGGCGGCCCTGCGCCAGCACGACGATGCGCTTGGCGAAGCGGAAGACCAGATCCATGTCGTGCTCGATCATCAGCACGGCCAGATCGGCCGGCAGGCGGTCCAGCGCGTCGAGGATGCGGTGGCTTTCCGAATGCGGCACGCCGGCCGCCGGCTCGTCGAGGATCAGGAGTTTCGGTTTCAACGCGAGCGCCAGCGCGATCTCCAGAAGACGCTGCTGCCCGTAGGCCAGCGCTCCGACGGCGGTGTCCGCCACCGGGACCAGCCCCATGCCGTCGAGCAGGCCAGCCACCTCGTCGGCCAGACCCGGCGTGCGCCTGACCGAGGCGAAGAGGCGGAAGGTCTTCCGCTCGCGCTCCAGAACGGCCAGCTCCAGATGCTCGCGCACCGTCATCGACCGGAACAGCCGCGCCACCTGGAAGGAGCGGATCAGCCCGAGGCGCACCCGTGCCTGGGCCGACAGGCGGGTGACGTCCTGCCCGGCCAGCCGGATGGTGCCGGAACTGGGCGCCAGCACGCCAGTCACCAGATTGACGAAGGTCGTCTTGCCCGCCCCGTTCGGCCCGATCAGCGCGCAGCGCTCGCCCGGATGGAGCGCCAGCGTGATGTCGGCCGACACCTGCAAGCCGTCGAAGTTCTTGCTCAGCCCCTGGACGTCGAGAAGCGCGGTCATGCCCGGTTCCCCTTGATGAGACGGTCGGCGAGCGAGGCGATCCCCCCCGGCAGGAACAGCACCGTGCCCATCAGGAACAGGCCGATGAACAGCATCCAGTGGAAGGGATCGATCGCGGCCATCACGTGATGGATCGTCATGAAGGCCACCGTGCCGATGACGGCACCGACGAGCCGCCCGGCGCCGCCGAGCACCAGCATGACCAGCGCCTCCGCCGACCAGGAGAAGCTGACGCTGTCCAGCCCGACGATGCCGCTGGTCACCGCGGTCAGCGCCCCGGCCACCCCGGCGAACACCCCGGCGACGGCGTAGAGCGTGACCAGATAGCGGCGCGGCGAACCGCCCAGCGCGGCGACGCGCAGCGGGTCCTCCTTGACGCCCCGGCAGGCCAGCCCGAAGGGCGAGCGGACGATGCGCCGCGCCACCAGGAAGCCGACCAGAAGCACCGCCAGCGCGAACAGGTAGGAGGTGCGCCCGAACATGTCGAAGCGGAACAGGCCGAACAGCGGGCTGGGCTCGATGCCCGACAGGCCGTCGCTGCCCCCGGTGAGATCGCGCGCCTTATTGACAACCTCCTGGACGATCTGCACCACGGCGATGGTCAGCATCAGCAACGTCAGGCCGCGCGCGTGCAGGATCAGCGCGCCGGTGACCAGGGCGACCAGACCGCCGGCCAGACCGCCGACGGCGAGCAGGACGAGCGGGTCGCTCACCAGATGCACGGCGGCGATGCCGGCGGCGTAGGCCCCGGTGCCGAACATCGCCGCGTGCCCCAGCGTGGCGATGCCGCCGAAGCCGAGCACGAGGTCGAGCGACAGGACGTAGAGCGCCGTCGCGGCGATCCGCGTCATCAGGCCGAGGTCGTTGGGAAACAGCCAGAAGGCGGCCAGCCCGGCGGCGGCGAGCAGCGGAACCGCGGCCCCGCCGAGCGCCCGGCGGAACCAGGGCTCGCGCGCCGCGACCGGCGGAGACGGATCGATGGCCACCGCGCCCGTGTGACGTCCGCTCATCAGGCCGCCCTCCCCTGGAAGAAGCCGTGCGGCCAGCGGAACAGGATCAGGATCAGCGCGGCGTAGAAGAAGAACTCGCCGAAGCTGGGAATCAGGTATTTGCCCGCGGTGTCGACGATGCCGAGCGCCAGGGCGGCGGCGGCCGAGCCGAGGATGTTGCCCGCCCCGCCGACGGCGACCACCGCCAGGAACAGGACGATGTAGCGGATGGCGTAATAGGGCTCCAACGGCAGCAGCTCCGCCCCCAGCACACCGCCCAGCGCCGCCAGCCCGGTGCCGAGAGCGAAGGTCGCGGTGTAGAGGCGCTCCGTCCGGATGCCCAGCGCCGCGGCCATGTTCGGGTCGTCCACGGCGGCGCGCAGCTTGATGCCGAAATCGGTGCGCTCCAGCAGCCACCACAGCCCCAGCACGGTCGCCGCCCCCATGGCGATGACGAAGGCGCGGTGCACCGGGATCGACTTCGGCCCGATCGCCACGGTGCCGAGCAGCGCGTCCGGCAGCGGGATGCGCTTCAGCGTGGGGCCGAACAGGTAGTTGATCCCGGCGACGATGACGAAGGTCAGGCCGATGGTCAGCAGCACCTGGGCCAGCTCGTTGGCGGAGCCGTAGATGCGCCGGTACAGCAGCTTCTCCAGCGGCAGCGTGGCGAGCACGGTGAACAGGATCGCCGCCACCAGTCCCACGGCGTAGGGCAGGCCCAGCCCCTGCGCGGCGTAGGAGGCAACGTAGCCGGCGACCATGGCGAAGGCGCCGTGCGCGAGGTTGACCACGCGCATCAGGCCGAGCGTGACCGACAGGCCGACCGAGATGATGAACAGGATCATCCCGTAGGCGACCCCATCCACCACGATGCCGAAAAGCGTTTCCATCAGGAACTCCAGCGCGGACGGGCCCCTCCCCTTGGAGGAAGGGGCCGTCGATGGACCTTACTTGCCGGCCTTGAAGCCGTAGTCGGGCTGGTCGGGGAAGCCGGCGACCTCGGTGTTCTGCAATTTGCCGTCCTTGCGCTCGGTCACGCGCAGGTAGATGGTCTGGGTGACGTGGCGGGACTCGGGGTCGATCCGCACCGGCCCGCGCGGGCTTTCCCAGGCCATGCCCTTGACCGCCGCCACCGCCTTCGCCCCGTCGCTCTTGCCGCCCGTCGCCTCGACCATGCGGTAGATGACGTGCGCGCCGTCATAGGCGCCGACCGAGGTGAAGGTGACGATGTCGGACGAGCCGAACAGCTCCTTGTGCTTGGCGAGGAACTGACGGTTCAGGTCGGACTCGTGGGCCTGGCTGTAGTTGAAGGTCGTGGTGATGCCGACCGCCGCGTCGCCGAGCACCGGCAGGTCCGGTTCCTGCGTGATGTCGCCGGGGCCGAAGAACTTGATCCCCGCGGCCTTCAGGCCGGTGTCGCTGAAGGCACGGGCGAAGCCCAGCGTCGTCGGGCCGGCGGGCAGGAAGGCGTAGATGGCCTCCGCCCCGGAATCCTTGATGCGCTGCATGAAGGGGGCGAAGTCGGTGGACTTCAGCGGCATGCGGATGCTGTCGACCACCTTGCCGCCGGCCTTCTCGAAGGTCTGCTTGAAGGCGGTCTCCCCGTCGATGCCGGGGCCGTAGTCGCTGACCGCGGTGGCCACCTTGCGGATGCCCTGCTTGGCGACATGCTCGGCCAGCGGCACGGTGTTCTGCCACAGGGTGAAGGAGGTGCGGACGTAGCGCGGCGACTTCTCGGTGATGGCGGAGGTCGCGGCGTTGAAGATCACGCAGGGGATGTTCGCCTCGTCGATCAGCGGGGCGACGGCCAGCGCGTCCGGCGTGAAGAAGAAGCCGGCGAGATAGCCGACCTTCTCCTTGACCACCAGCTCCTGGGCCAGGGCCTTGCTCTGCGCCGGGTTGGCCTGGTCGAGGTCCTTGTAGACGAACTCCACCGTGTTGCCGGCGACCGTCTTGCCATGCTGGGCCTGATAGACCTCGATGGCCTGCTTGAAGGTCTGGCCGACCGTGGCGAAGGGGCCGGAGAACGGCGCGATCACCCCGACCTTGATCGTGTCGGCCCAGGCCGAACCGGCGCCGCCATCAACCGCGAGGGCGCACAGGAAGGCCGTGCCCAGCAGGGCCTTGCGAAATGTTCCGGACATGTTTCCTCCTCGTTTTGAAAGCCCCCGTGCTTTTTCGTCGTTGATTGGGGGGCATTGCTTCGGGGCGTCTTGGCGTTCGCCGGGGCCGGACGCGCAGGCCGCCGATACCGTCACCACAGCAGGGATATCAGTGATCGCAGCGCTGCGCTCATTCGTTGGATGAAGGCCCCATTCGTTTTTTGAATAACGTCCGGGGCGGTATTGCAATGCAGCATGGCCATCTAAACCGGAGATCGGGGTTGCCGGGCCGCCAATCCCATGGTTGGCCTATAGTAAAACTCAATGCCCCAGGGCTTCGACGGTCCGGCCTGTGCCGCTCGACCGGTCCTCGGGATGGACGAACTGCTTGACCAGCAGGGCCAGAGCGGCGACCAGACCCGGAACGGCGACGATGGCGAAGATGCTGGTGAAGTCGAGCTGTTGGCGGGCCAGCTCGGCCACCAGGAACGAGCCGCCGATCCCGCCGAAGCGGCCCAGCCCCAGCATCCACGCCACGCCGGTGGCCCGCCCGTGGGTCGGGTAGAAGCTGGCGGCCAGCGACGGCAGCGAGGTCTGGGCGGTGTTCATGATGGTGCCCGCCGCGAAGACCGTGACCACCAGCAGCCCGACGTTCCCGGCCACCTGCCCGATGGCGTAGACGGCGCCGTAGGTCAGCACGAAGCCGAAGGCGATGATCCGGTTGGCGTTGAAGCGGTCCATCAGCCAGCCCGACAGCACGGCCCCGACGCCGCCCAGCGGGAACAGCGCGGCGATCAGCGCGGCGTCGCGCGGCGCCAGCCCGGCGTCCTTGAACAGGATCGGCATCCAGTTGATCAGCGCGTAGAAGATCACCAGCCCCATGAAGTAGGCGACCCACAGCATCACCGAGCCAACCAGATAGCCGCGGGACAGCACGACCGCGATGCCGTTCCGCGTCTTGGTCGCCGGGGCCTTCTCGGTCATCACGAAGCTGGCCGCCCCGGCCGCCGTCTCGGAAATGCGGCGCAGCACGGCGCGGATGCGCTCCACCGGGTGGTTGTGGGCGACCATGTAGCGGACCGATTCCGGCAGCAGGACCAGCAGCGCCGCCGCCAGGACCAGCGGCGCGATCCCGCCCAGCACCAGCACGCTGCGCCAGCCCCACAGCGGGATCATCCAGGCGGCGAGGAAGCCGCCGAAGGCCGCGCCGAGCGGAAAGCCGCAGAACATGGCGTTGGTGACCATGGCGCGCCGCCCCTCGGGGCAATATTCGCTCATCAGCGTGACGGCGTTGGGCATCGCCGCCCCCAGCCCGAGCCCGGTGACGAAGCGCAGCATGACGAGCTGGTCCAGGTTGCCCGAGAAGGCGGAGGCCAGACAGGCGGTGCCGATGACCAGCACCGAGCCGATCAGGATCGCCTTCCGGCCGAAGCGGTCGGCCAGGGGCCCGGCGGACAGGGCGCCGAAGGCCAGCCCGAACAGCGCCGCG
The DNA here is from genome assembly GCF_058780535.1 of Azospirillum sp. UENF 211521. Taxonomy (NCBI): domain Bacteria; kingdom Pseudomonadati; phylum Pseudomonadota; class Alphaproteobacteria; order Rhodospirillales; family Azospirillaceae; genus Azospirillum; species Azospirillum sp. UENF 211521. Next base: position 373,188 of record NZ_JBSNCF010000005.1, on the reverse strand, counting down.
CTCAGCACCGGCGCCAGCGCCGGCCGCGCGATGCCCCATTCCGTCGTCAGCGACGGGGCGATGTAGCCGATGGCCGCCGTGTCGAAGCCGTCCAGCAGGACGATGAAGAAGCACAGCGCGAACACCAGCCACTGGTATCGCGAAAAGGGGTGCTCGTTGAGAAAGGCTTGGACGTCGACGCTGCGCGCGGTTGGCATGGGTTTCCTCCTCGGGGGGACTCGTCACGGGGCGTTTCTTGTTTTGCGTCCCGTCGTCTTGGTTTTAGGAACTGCGGCCTCACGCGTTCCCCGGTCAGGCGTTCAGCGATTTTTCCAGCCGGTCGAGCGTCCGCATGGCCGGCAGGCACTGCGCCACGCTGGCGTTGGGTTCGCGCCCCTCGCGGATGGCGGCGAAGAACTCGCGGTCGATCAGCTCGATGCCGTTGGTCGACACGGTGAGGCCGCTGAGGTCGATCTTGTTGTCCTTGCCGTCGTACAGATCGTCGTAGCGGGCGATGTAGGTCCCATGATCGCAGATGTAGCGGAAGAAGGTCCCCAGCGGCCCGTCGTTGTTGAAGGACAGCGACAGGGTGCAGATCGCCCCGGACGGCACCTTCATGCCGATGCTCATGTCCATGGCGATGCCGAGCTGCGGGTGAGTCGGCCCCTGCAGGGCGTGCATCTGGCTGGCGACCTCGCCGGTCTGGTACTGGAACAGGTCCACCGTGTGGCAGGCGTGGTGCCACAGCAGATGGTCGGTCCAGGTCCGCGGCTTGCCCAGCGCGTTCATGTTGGAGCGGCGGAAGAAGTAGGTCTGCACGTCCATCTGCTGGATCGTCAGCTCGCCGGCCTGGACCCGGTTGCGGATCCACTGGTGGCTGGGGTTGAAGCGCCGCGTGTGCCCGGCCATGGCGACCAGCCCGCTGGCCCGCTGCGCCGCGACCAGCCGCTCCGCGTCGGCCAGACTGTCGGCCATGGGGATTTCCACCAGCACATGCTTGCCGGCCTCCAGGCACTGGATCGCCTGGGTGGCGTGCACCGGCGTCGGGGTGGCGAGGATCACCGCCTCCACGTCGGTCCGCTCCAGGCTCTCGGCCAGATCCTTGGTCCAATGCGGAATGCCGCGCGCCTTGGCGAAGCCCTCGATGTCGTCCGGTTCGCCGCCGACCACCGACACCACCTCGACGCCGTCGATGGCGGCGACCGCCTCCAGATGCTTCACGCCGAAGGCGCCCGCGGCCCCCGCCACACAAATCCTCATCGCGTCCTCTCCCGAAATCCCTTGCTCGGGCTGGCAAGCCTCCCGCAACAGCGGGTCCGGCTCCTCGCCCCTTAATCCCTCATGATCGAATGGGTATCATTCCGCCGGCCGCCGAGGAAATTCGTTCGGCGAAGAGCCCATTTGTTTTTTGAATAGCAGAGAGGTGAAGCGGGCTTCCAGCGCCCTCGCTTAGGTCACCCCGACCCGGCCGCTCCATTGCGCCGCAGCGCGGCAGAAAGCACAGCCCCGTATGTCCTACTCCCATGATTCGACATGAGATTACGCAAGACCGGACATCTTCGTGCACGCCCTGGGTTGCTTCCCGCGCCGGAGATCCCGCCACACGACCCGCAGGGAGATTGCTCCTATAGCAAAACCAAATGGTAAGGACGGGAGTTCGAAATAGGATTTGCCGGCGGGCCGGCGGATGATGGGCCATCGGAATCGGACTGCCCACACCAAGGCTGCCCACAATCAGACTGCCCACATTGGGGAGCGGACATTCATGGCACAGAACAAAAGAGCGCTGGTGCTCAGCGCCCACTCGGCGGATTTCGTGTGGCGCGCCGGCGGCGCCATCGCGCTGCATCAGAAGAAGGGCTACGAGGTCACCATCGTCTGCCTGTCCTACGGCGAGCGCGGCGAGTCCGCCAAGCTGTGGAAGCAGGATGGCTGCACGCTGGACCATGTGAAGACGGAGCGCCGCAAGGAGGCCGAGGCCGCCGCCAAGGCGCTGAACGCCCACGACATCCAGTTCTTCGACCTGGGCGACTACCCGCTGGAGATCGACCGCGAGGCCAAGTTCCGTCTGGTCGAGGTGATCCGCAAGGTGCAGCCGGCCTTCCTGATGAGCCACTCGCACTACGATCCCTACAACACCGACCATTCCTACGCGACCAAGGTCCTGATGGAATGCCGGATGATCGCCCAGGCCTGGGGGCACAATCCAGGCCAGAAGGTGCTTGGCGCCCCGCAGCTCTACCTGTTCGAGCCGCACCAGACCGAGCAGATGGGCTGGAAGCCGGACGTCTTCCTCGACATCACCGAGGTGTGGGACAACAAGCGCGCCGCCATCGAATGCATGGCCGGGCAGGAGCATCTCTGGGACTATTACACCAACCTGGCGCAGAACCGCGGCAACCACTTCCGCCGCAACTCCGGCGGGCAGGCCGGCGGGCGCAACGCCCGCTACGCCGAGGGCTTCCAATCGGTCTATCCCCGCACCGTGGATGAGCTGTGATGAACGTCGTCGTCCAAACCATCGAGCGGGCCGACCCGGCGGTGATCGCCGGTCTCGCCGACTGCGGCGTCGCCACTGTGCACGAGGCGCAGGGCCGCAAGGGCCTGCTGGCCTCCGCCCTGCGCCCGATCTATCCGGGCGCCCAACTCGCCGCCTCGGCGGTGACCGTGCTGGCCCCGCCGGCCGACAACTGGATGCTCCACGTCGCTATCGAGCAGGTGAAGCCCGGCGACATCCTGGTGCTCGCCACCACCTCGCCGTCGGACGCCGGCTATTTCGGCGACCTCCTGGCGACCTCGGCCCAGGCGCGCGGCTGCGCGGGTCTGGTCATCGACGCCGGGGTGCGCGACGTCCGGACACTGACCGACATGGGCTTCCCGGTCTGGTCCCGCGCGGTCTGCGCCCAGGGCACGGTGAAGGAGACGCTGGGCTCGGTCAACGTGCCGGTGGTCTGCGCGGGCGCGCTGGTGAATCCCGGCGACGTGATCGTCGCGGACGACGACGGCGTCTGCGTGGTCCGCCGCGAGGAGGCCGCCGACGTGCTGGCGAAGGCGCAGGACCGGCTGGCCAAGGAGGAGGAGAAGCGGGCGCGGCTCGCCGCCGGCGAACTCGGCCTCGACATCTACGGCATGCGCGGCCCGCTCACCGCGAAGGGGCTGCGCTATGTCTGACGGCGTGCGCTGCCTGTGGATGCGCGGCGGGACCTCCAAGGGCGGGTATTTCCTGGCCGACGACCTGCCGCCCGGCACGGCGGCGCGCGACGCCTTCCTGCTGCGGGTGATGGGCTCGCCCGACCCGCGCCAGATCGACGGGATGGGCGGTGCCGACCCGCTGACCTCCAAGGTGGCGGTGGTGCGCCGGTCGGAGCGGCCGGGCGTCGACGTGGACTACCTGTTCCTCCAGGTGTTCGTGGACAAGGCCATCGTCACCGACGCGCAGAACTGCGGCAACATCCTGGCCGGCGTCGGCCCCTTCGCCATCGAGCGCGGCCTCGTCCCCGCCCGCGACGGCGTGACGCCGGTGACCATCCACATGGAGAACACCGGGCAGGTGGCGGTGGCCTCCGTGCCGACGCCGGGCGGGGCGGTCACCTACCGGGGCGAGGCGCGCATCGACGGCGTGCCCGGTACGGCGGCGGCGATTCCCATCGAATTCCGCGACACCGCCGGCTCCTCCTGCGGGGCGCTGCTGCCGACGGGGAACGTGGTGGACGTCATCGACGGCGTTCCGGTCACCTGCATCGACAACGGCATGCCGGTGGTGGTGCTGCGCGCCGCCGACCTCGGCGTGCGCGGCGACGAGACGCGGGAGGAATTGGACGCCGACGCGGCGCTGAAGGCGCGACTGGAATCGATCCGGCTGCAGGCCGGGCCGCGGATGAATCTGGGCGACGTGACGGACAAGTCGGTGCCGAAGATGACCCTGGTCAGCGCGCCGGCCAACGGCGGGGCGGTGTCCACCCGGACCTTCATCCCGCACCGCTGCCACGCCTCCATCGGCGTGCTCGGCGCGGTCAGCGTCGCCACCGCCTGCGCGCTGGAGGGCTCTCCCGCCGCGTCGCTCGCCGTGGTCCCCGACGGCGCCACCCGGACACTGAGCGTCGAGCACCCGACCGGCGAGATGACCGTGGTCCTCGACCTCGACGGGTCCGGAACGGTGACCCGCGCCGCCCTGCTGCGCACCGCCCGCAAGCTGTTCGACGGCACCGTCTACGCCGACTGATCTCTTTCCCAGAAGGGAGCCTTCCATGGACGCCGACTACCGTCCCTTCCACCCGAATCCGAGCAAGCCGGCCTACACGCCGCCGCCCGGCGCGGTGGACGCCCACTGCCACGTCTTCGGCCCGGCCGACCGCTTCCCCTACGCGCCGGAGCGCAAATACACCCCCTGCGACGCGCCGAAGGAAAAACTGTTCGCCCTGCGCGACGAGCTGGGCTTCGCGCGCAACGTCATCGTCCAGGCGACCTGCCACGGCAAGGACAACCGGGCGCTGGTCGACGCGCTGAGGGCCTCCAACGGTCTGGCGCGCGGAGTCGCCTCGGTCGGCCCGTCGATCACCGAGGGTGAACTGGCCGAGCTGCACGAGGCCGGGGTGCGCGGCGTGCGCTTCAACTTCGTCAAGCGTCTGGTGGACACCACGCCCAAGGAGGTCTTCCTCGGCATCGCCGACAAGATCGCCAAGTTCGGCTGGCACATCGTGGTCTATTTCGAGGCGCCGGACCTGGACGACCTCACGCCCTTCCTGCGCGAGCTGCCGACCACCATCGTCGTGGATCATATGGGCCGCCCGGACATCGCCAAGGGCGTGGACCACCCGCAGTTCCAGAAATTCGTCGCCCTGATGGCCGAGAACCCCAAGGTCTGGAGCAAGGTCAGCTGCCCCGAGCGGCTGAGCGTCCAGGGTCCGCCGTCCTACGACGACGTGGTGCCCTTCGCCCGCCTGCTGGTCGACCGCTTCACCGACCGCGTGCTGTGGGGCACCGACTGGCCGCACCCGAACATGACCTCGCACATGCCCGACGACGGGCATCTGGTCGACGTCATCCCCCGCATCGCCACCGACGAGGCCAAGCGGACGGCGCTTCTCGTCGACAACCCGATGCGGCTTTACTGGTCCGAATAAGCCCAAAAACGAGCGACAGAAACGAAAAGGAGGAAACACCCGTGACCGCACCCCACGAGCCGATCCCCGGCACCACCATCTTCGACGGCCGGATGGCCATGAAGGGCTATCCGCTCAACAAGATGTGCTACTCGTTCAACGAGGCGGCGGCCCGGCAGGAGTTCCTGGCCGACGAGGACGCCTACTGCGCCAAGTTCGGCCTGACCGACGAGCAGAAGACGGCCATCCGGGAGCGCAACGCGCTGGCCCTGCTCGCGGCCGGCGGCAACATCTACTACCTCGCCAAGTTCATCGGCATGCTCGGCCTGAACGTCCAGGACATCGGCGCGCAGCAGACCGGCATGACGGTCGAGGAATTCAAGGCGAAGCTCAAGGCGGCGGGGAACTGAGACCATGGCCAAGATCGTCGGTGGCGTCACCACCTCCCACATTCCCGCGATCGGCAACGCCATCGCCAACGAACTCTTCGAGGACCCCTATTGGAAGCCGTTCTTCGACGGCTATCCCAAGGCCCGCGAGTGGCTGGCCGAGGTCAAGCCGGACGTAGCCATCGTGGTCTACAACGACCACGGGCTGAACTTCTTCCTCGACAAGATGCCGACCTTCTCCATCGGCGCGGCCCCGGAGTACCAGAACAAGGACGAGGGCTGGGGCCTGAAGCCGTTGCCGCCCTACCCCGGCGACCCGGAGCTGTCCTGGCACATCATCGAATCGCTGGTGAACGACGAATTCGACATCTGCTCCTGCCAGGAGATGGCGGTGGACCACGGCTTCACCGTGCCGATGGCCCTGCTGTGGCCCGACCAGACCCAGCGGCCCGTCCGCACCATCCCGGTGGCGGTGAACACGGTGCAGCACCCGCTGCCGACCCCGGCGCGCTGCCTGAAGTTGGGCGAGGCCATCGGCCGCGCGGTGGCGTCCTACCCCAAGGATCTGAAGGTGGTCGTGCTGGGCACCGGTGGCCTGTCGCACCAGCTCGACGGCGAGCGGGCGGGTTTCATCAACAAGGACTTCGACCTGATGTGCCTTGAAAAGATCGTCGACGAGCCGGAGGCGCTGGCGAAATACTCCATCCACGATCTGGTTCGGCTGGCCGGCGCCCAGGGGGCGGAGCTGATCCTCTGGCTGATCATGCGCGGCGCGCTGGGCCGGAAGGTCTCGAAGGTCCACAGCAACTACCACATCCCGATCTCCAACACCGGGGCCGGCCTGCTGGTCCTGGAAAGCGCGGCCTGATCGGGCATCCCGTTGGTTCCCGTCCGCCGCCGCGTTCCCCGGCGGACGGGGATCATGCAGAACAGGCCGGTGCAGCGCGCGCTGCACCGGCCTGTTTCTTTGCGTCACGATCCAACGATCACCGCGTCAGGGAAGCCAGCGGGAAGGTCTCGTCGGCGGCTTGGTCCGGCGTCAGCGCGGCCTTGCGGTCCAGCAGCTTGCGGCCGACCATGTGGTCCGCCGGGCGGTTGACGGAGTCGATGGCGACCAGGGCGCCCTCCCGGAAATAGAAGGCCGAGAAGCGGCGGTCCTCCGGCGCGCCGCGCAGCACCATCCGGTCATGGTCGGCCGACAGGCCGACGATCTGCAGCTTCACGTCATATTGATCGGACCAGAACCAGGGCGCCGCCGTGAAGGGACGCTCCCGCCCCAGCAGCGCGGCGGCGGCCGACTTGCCCTGCTCGACGGCGTTCTGCACCGACTCCAGCCGCAGCAGGGTCCCCATGCCGGTGCGCCGGGCCGTGCAGTCGCCGACCGCAACGATGGACGGATCGTCGGTGCGGGCGCAATCGTCCACCAGGACGCCGCCGTCGCACGCCAGCCCGCAGCCCTCGGCCAACGCCGTGTCGGGGACGATTCCGACACCGACCACCACCAGATCCGCCGGGTGCGAGCGCCCGTCGGCGGTGCGCACGGCGGTGACGCGGCCCCCCTGCCCGTCCAGCCCGATCACCTTGGCCCCCAGCTCGACCATCACGCCCTGCCCGCGGTGCAGGTCGGCGTAGAAGCCGGCCAGGAACGGCGTCGCCGAGCGGGCGAGCAGCCGGTCGGCCGCCTCCAGGATGGTCACCTCCAGGCCGCGCTTGCGCGCCGCCGCCGCGACCTCCAGCCCGATGTAGCCGCCGCCGATCACCACCACCCGCGCCGCCCGGTCGAGCGCCGCGCGAATCCGCCGCGCGTCGTCCAGCGACCGCAGGCCCAGAACGCCGTCCAACCCGTCACCGGTGATCGGCAGACGGCGCACCCGCGCACCCGTGGCGAGCGCCAGCCCGCGATAGTCCAGGCGGCGCCCGTCCTCCAGGCGTACGTGGCGGGCGGAGCGGTCGATGGCGGCGACGCGGGTGCCGGTCAGCAGGGCGATGCGCTGCCGTTCGAAGACTTCGGCGCCGCGGATGGCGAGTTGCGCCTCCTCCATCGTGCCGGCGAGAATCGCCTTGGACAGCGGCGGCCGGTGATAGGGGGCCGACGCCTCCTCCCCGATCAGCGTGACGGGACCGTCATAGCCCTCGGCGCGCAGGGATTCGGCGACCTGCAAACCGCCCTGCCCCGCCCCGACGATGACCATTCCCGCGTCCGTGGGCTCCGCTTGCGCCGGGCCGCCCATCAGCTCTGGGTCTCCGGCAGGCGCACGACGATGCCGTCCAGCGCGTCGCTCACCCGGATCTGGCAGGACAGGCGGCTGTTGCTGCGCCGCTCCGACGCCGTGCAGCCGAGCATTTCCTCCTCCGTCTCGCTGGGCGGCGGCAGGGAGTCGACGAGCGCCTCGTCCACGTAGCAGTGGCAGGTCGCGCAGGCGCAGGAACCGCCGCATTCGCCCTCGATGCCGGCGACGCCGCTTTGCACCGCGCCCTGCATCAGGGTCCAGCCCGTCGGAATGTCCACGACCTGCTCCAGGCCGTCGTGCTCGATGAAGGTGACCTTCGCCATGACCGAAACTTCCTTTTAAAAAAGCGTGTTCCGGGACGACGGCGCGGCCGAAGTCTCCCCCGGCCGCGCCGTCGTCCCAGATGTTCAGCCGACCGCCAGTTCGAGGCGGGTCGGGCTGCGGAAGGTGGTGGAGGGCATCCAGGGCAGTTGGTCCTGCACCCGGACGAACTCCGGCACGCGCTTCAGGAACTCCTCGCAGGCGACGCGGGCGGCCAGACGGGCGAAGGCCGTGCCGAGGCAGGCGTGGACGCCGCCGCCGAAGCCGAGATGCCCCTTCGGCTTGCGGTCGATGTCGTAGAGGTGGGCGTTGGCGAAGCGCCGCTCGTCGCGGTTCCCCGACCCGAAGGCGAGGCAGACGAAATCGCCGGCGCGCATCGTCTGGCCGTGCAGCTCGACGTCCTTCTGCAGGCAGCGGCGGAAGCGCTGGGCCGAGGTGTTGAAGCGCAGCGATTCCTCGATGGCGTCGGGGATCAGCGCCGGGTTGGCGGCGAGCCGGCGGCGCGCGTCGGCATGGTCGGCAAGGTTCAGGGCGAACATCGCGAGGAAGCCCGACAGGGATTCGATGCCGGCCATGATCAGCGTGGTGATGGTCATCTGCACCTCGCGGTCGGCCAGCTTCTCCCCGGCGACCTCGGCCTGGATCAGGGCGGTGATGAGGTCGTCGCCGGGCTCGCGCTTGCGCAGTTCGACCAGCTCCTTGGCGTATTCGCTCATCCACTGGAAGGCGGCGAGATGCTCCGGCCCCTTCTGCCGGGTGCGGGGATCGGACTGCACCATCAGCACGGCCTTGTCGCGCACCATCCGCTCGTTGTCGCGCGGCAGGTTGAACAGGCCGAACAGCACGTCCACCGTGACCTTGCTGGAGACGTCGCTGACGAAGTCGAAGGTCTTCTCCCCCTGCACGGCGTCCAGCGCCCGGTTGGCCGAGGCGCGCACCGGCTCGGTCAGCCCCTCCACCGCCTTCTTGGTGAAGGCGAACTGGACGATGCTGCGCAGGCGGTCGTGGCGGGGCGGATCGGTGGTGCCCAGCGTGTTGCCGGCGCGGTTGGGCATCTCGTCCATCAGGTTGCCCTTGGCCGAAGAATAGGTTTCCCAGTCGTTCAGCGCGGTGACGATATCGTCGTAGCGCGACAGCACCCACATGTTGGCTTCCTCGCTCCAGAAGCAGGGATGCTCGTCGCGCAAGGTCTTGTAGAAAGGAAACGGGTCGGCATCGACGGCTGGGGAGTAGGGATCGAAACGGAACATCGGGCGCAGTCCTCCGACACCCGCCGCGGCGGGCGGCCAATTGGCGGTTTTTGGTTTGGATTGACGCGAACCGTTCAGGTCGCGAACAATTGCATCCTAAACGGGTTTCCCCTTTCCGCGGAATGGACGAAGCCGAAGGAAAATTGTACTTTTCCGACAAACGAAGGCACGAGGGAGGACGGCATGGAGCAGCCTGCGGACGGGACGGCGCACACACGGTCCGGCGCGGTGCCGTTGTTCGCGCTCTACGGCGAGGAGGCCCGGCTCACCGACGCCGAATTCATCCACATCGAGGACATCGAAAGCCGCAGCCGCCTCTACGACTGGGGCATCGGCTCCCACACCCACCGCGGGCTGTTCCAGCTGGTGGCGGTGCTCGACGGCGGGGCGCGCGTGCAGATCGACGACCGGGTGGCGGAGGTCGCGGCGCCCTGCGTGATCGTCGTTCCGCCGGCGGTGGTGCATTCCTTCCAGTTCCAGCCGGGCAGCCACGGCTATGTGCTGACGGTGGCCGAGGTGATGCTGTTCGACGGGGCCAGCGCGCAGAGCCGGCCGCTGTTCGAGGCGCTGTTCCTGCGCCCCTGCCTGATCGATTTCACCGACGCCCCGGCGGCGGCGGGGCGCGTCGCCGCGCTGCTCGATCAACTGATGACGGAGTTCCGCTGGCCGCAGCTCGGCCGGTCGGCGATGTGCGAGTGGCTGCTGCGCGGCGTCCTGCTGCTGCTGGAGCGCCAGCGCGCGGCGGCGGCCGGCGCCGACCCGGCGGAGCGCGTGCGCACCGCGCTGTTCGCCCGCTTCCGCGCGCTGGTCGAGGACCATTTCACCGAACATTGGACGATCCCGCGCTACGCGGACGCGCTGGGGATCACGGAATCGCGGCTGAACCGCCTGTGCCGGCATCTCGCCGGCCGCTCCGCCTTCGAGGTGGTGCAGGACCGCCTGCTGCTCGAAGCGAAGCGCCGTCTGGTCTACATCGCCGCACCGGTGGCGATGATCGCCTACGAGCTGGGCTTCCAGGACCCCGGCTATTTCAACCGCGTCTTCAAGAGGCTGACCGGGAAGACGCCGGCCGCCTTCCGGCGCGCGGCGCGGGCCGGGTAACGGGGGCTGCTTCTCAGCGCTCGACCGGATCGAGCCGCGCCAGGATGGCGTCGGCGAGCGCCCGGTAATCGCCCTCCCCGATGGCGCGGGCGTCCAGTTTGAGGTCGCCGACGCGCTGCTGCCAGTCGACGGCGGCGCGGGCCATGCCGCCGGCCAAACCCAGTTCATCGACGGTGCGCGCGACCTCGCGCATCTCGGCGGCGCGGCGGACGCCGTGTGTCATGACGCGCTCCTGCATGTAGGCGGCGCGCTCCTTGAAGCCGAAACCGGGATAGGTGACGTCCAGGGACTCCAGCACCACCTTGTCCACCCCGGCCTTGCGCCCGGCCAGAACGCATTCGAGGAACAGCGCCTCCAGCCCCTTCATCATGACGCTGCGGATCATCTTGATCGAGGAGGCGGTGCCGACCGGTCCCGCCGCCTCTTTGGCGTTCATCTCCAGGGCCGACAGGGCGGCCAGGGCCTCGGCGGCGTGCGGGCCGGCGACCAGAAGCGGCGTCTTGTGGAGCTTCGGATGGGCCGGCGCCATCACCGCCAGATCGACGTAGCGCCCGCCCGCCGCCTCGACCGCCTGCGCCGCCTCCCGTTTGGTGCCGGGCGCGCAGGAGTTGCCGTCGAAGAACAGCGCGCCGGGCGCGAGATGGGCGGCGGCGTCGCGGGCGGCGGCCTGCGCCTGATCGGCGGTGACCAGCGAGAAGACCAGCGCGGCCCCGGCCAAGGCGTCCTCTGCCCGCTCGGCGCCGGTCACACCCGCCGCCACATAGTCCGCCCATTTGCGGGCGCGCACCACCGCGTCGGCGGACCCGGTCTTGACGTCGAAGGCGGCGACCGTGTCGGCCAGCCCGGCGCCCCGCCAGCCGGAGCAGAAGGCCGACGCCGCCTCCCCGAACCCGATGAAGGCCACCTTGGCCGTCCGCCGATCCTGCACCGTCATCGCCGCCTCCGTCCGTGCGCCGGGAGTCAACCTCCCCTCGACTGGGCAGGACTAACACGCCGACACACCCCCGGCGCCATTCAATGACGGACCATCCTATCCAATTTTTGAATAGCGTCTCGACGGTGTTTTGAATGGCCGGTCACGGGCGGGGAACCGGCGAGACGGCCTGCGTCCCGGCCGCGCGCAGCAGGTCGAGGAAATGCGCCTGCGTCGCGGTCGGGCGCCACCCCCGGCGCACGGTGAGGCCGATGGTGCGCTCGGTGTTGGCCAGCTCCACCGGGAGGATGACCAGCAGGCCCAGCTCGTGCTCATGTCGGATCTGGTGCGCCGAGATCAGCGTCAACCGGTCGCTGCCCAGCAGCAGGCCGCGCACCAGGATCTGGGAGCTGGTCTCGACCAGCCCGCGCGGCGGGGCGTCGGCGAACAGCGCCTCGAACCGGTCGCGGGTCGGCGTGCCACGGCGCGGAACCACCCATTGGCACCCCGCCAGCTCCTCCAGCGTCAGCCTGGGTCGGCGGGACAGCGGATGGAAGGCGCGCGCCACCACGACCAGCGGGTCCTCGAACAAGGGCTCCTGCACGACGTCGTCGATGGGCAGCGGGTCGCGCAGCGCGCCGATCAGCACGTCGATCTCGCCGTGGCGCAGCCCGTGCAACAGGTCGTCGTACGGGCCGTCGAGCACGTCGAACTGGACGTCCGGACGCTCGCGCACCAGCGCGTTGACGGCGGTCGGCAGGATGAAGGGGCGCGACAGCGGCATGCTGCCGACGACGATGCGGGCGGTGTCGCCGCCCAGCCCCTCGCCGACCTCCGCGAAGCCCTGCTCCAGCTCCGTGATCGCCAGTTTCACGTGCTGGACCAGCGCCTTGGCGGCGGGGGTCAGCGCGATGCCGGCGGCGGTCCGCGCGAACAGCGCCATGCCCGCCAGCCGCTCCAGATCGCGGGCGGCGCGGTGCAAGGTGGGTTGCGAGATGCCGACGGTGCGCGCCGCGAGGCTGAAATTGCCGGCGTCGGCGACCGCGGCCAGCGCCCGGATCTGCGCCGCGGTCAGCAACTGGTCGAAATCCGCCACACCGCGCAGGCCGCCCTTGCGCCCGCCGATGCGGACGGCCTCGCGCGTGCCGGTGCGCAGGCGGTCCAGCGCGCGCTCTACCCGGTCGAGGAACAGCACGCCCATGGCGGACACCGCCATGCCGTCCGGCCGCCGCTCGAACAGGGGGGTGCCGACCTCCTCCTCCAGCTTGGCGATGGCCTGGGTGATGGCGGGCTGGGACAGATGCACATGCTCCGCCGCCTGACTGATGCTGCCGCGCCGCGCCACCTCGCGGAAGGCCCGCAAATGCCGGATGTTGGGAATGCCGTTCATCGGACCGTCCTGCTCCACAGCACCGCTGCCGAAGCGGCCATAGCAAAACTCAATGGCTCCAGCTTATCGTCGGGGCACCGCTCCGTAAAGAGGCCGGGGCGTGGAGAGTGTTGGTTACACCGCCGCCGCGCGCTTGACCGCCTCGATCATCCCCTGAAAGCCCTGGGGCGAGCGGTACGGCCCCTGGGGATCGGCCGCCTGGGCGAAACAGGCGCGGAGCCGGTCCCAGTCCGGCGTCGGGCACATCTCCTCGAACCAGGGGCCATGGCTCCGCCATGGGGCGAGCGCCGCCGCGACGTCGGCCGGCAGAACACGCCCGCCGTCGCGTTCCTGCTCCAGGAAGGCCAGGGCCGACCGGCAGCCGCCGGCCATGTTCTCGGCGAAGACCCCGAGGCTGTCCGGGTGCAGGCGGGGGCGTCCGTCCGGGTCGATGTAGAGGATGGGAAAGACCGGCGCGAGCCGCGGAAACAGCGTGTTCGCCCACAGGGTGCCGCCCCAGTAGACCTGGGCGATCCGGGCGAAATGGGTCACCTCGACGACGGCTTCGAGCCCGCTCGCCTCCAGCGGCAAAATCTCGACCTTGGGCTTGGTGACGGTCACGGTGTCGTTGGCCGCGTCGACATACAGCGCGCCGATCTGCATGGCGTTCTGGAAGTAGCTGCCGCGCAGCGCCCCCCAGATCGGCGACAGATGGCCGCCCTCGCGGACGAAGGCCGCCAGGGCCTGCGTGACCGGCGTGTCCGGCGCGGCGATCCGGCGGCGCAACCGCTCGAAGACGGCGTCGCTGATCTCGCGGCAGAACCCCTTGGGGTAAGGATTGCGGCGCTTCGGGAAGGTCAGCCGGCCCTCGTCCCGATCCTGGTCGACGCCGTGGCGCAGCTCCAGCATCAGCGATTCCAGGGCCGCAAGATGGGGGCCGAGCCAACGCTCCGTCAGGGCGCGCATCCCCTCGTCGGGCGGAACCAGCCGGCGGTGGGCCTGCCAGAGCCGCAACTGGCGGTCCAACGGGGTCTCGGTGCCAATCGGCGGACGGACGGAAGCGGTGTGGCTCACGGGTGGGCGGTCTCCGGGAAAGCGGCAACCGTCCATTCGGTCCGCAGGGCCAACTCGGGCGGACCGGAGCGCGGCATCCCTGATCTGGTCCGCGCCCGGTCCTATCCCGGTCAAGGTAACGCCGTTGCCGGGCCGCAGGTCAAGCAACCATCGTGCTCGACCGCCCCCCGCCGTCAGGTGGGTTCCGGCAGGTTTCGCACCATCCTGCCGGCGGTACGGCGGGGCCGTAGAGGATCGCCTCCGTGCCAGAGGTGACCGATGCGCTGCCCGCACTGCCACTCGCCCAAGACCAACGAGCGGTACCGACCGACGTGGCCTTCTCCGGTGCGTTCCACCTCGGAAATCAGGTGCCGCAACGCCGCGCCGTCCTCGCCCGTCACCTCCACCATGACCCGCCGCTTCATCGTGCCCCCGGCTCGCCGCAACACGAGCCCGCCGTATCATTCTCCCCCAGGTTTGCGACGGTCTCCGGCTTACAGGTGGACGACCCCCGGGGTGCGGGGGCCGCGCAACCGTCCGATCAGGCAAACCAGCGCGCGACATCCCCGGTCTGGCCCTGGATGGTGACGCTGCTGCCGGGCCGCAGGTCAAGCACCGTGCTGCCGCCGACGACCCGCGCCGAGGCGATCACACCAGCAAGATTGATCGAGGCGTCGGTCAGGGCCAACCGGTCGGTGCCCGCGGTGAAGTCCATCACCACCGATCCGCCGCCCCCGGTGCCGAGCGCGAAGAGATCGCTTCCGGCTCCGCCCCACACGGTGTCGGCCCCGTCGATGAGGAAGATCACGTCGTTGCCCTCCCCGCCGTCGATGAGATCCGCACCGGCCCCGCCGAAGAGAGTGTCGTTGCCGGCCCCGCCGAACAGCGTGTCGTTGCCCTCCCCGCCGTCCGCGATGTCGTTGCCGGCATCCAGCGACAGCAGGTCCGCACCGGCCCCGCCGAAGAGGGTATCGTCGCCATCGCCGCCGAACAGGGTGTCGCTGCCGTCGCCGCCGTCCGCAATGTCGTTGCCGGCCTCCAGCGACAGGATGTCGTCCCCCTCCTGACCGAAGGCGACGTCGTTGCCGGCCCCGCCGAAGACGGTGTCGTTGCCGTCCTCGCCGAACAGCAGGTCGTTGCCGGCTCCGCCGGACAGGATGTCACGGCCATCACCGCCGATCACCCAGTCGTCGCCGTCCTCGCCGAACAGCAGGTCGTCGCCGGTGCCGCCGAACACATAGTCGTCGCCGGTGCCGCCGCCGACCGTGTCGTTGCCGGCACCGCCGATCACCGTGTCGTTGTCCTCGCCGCCATGCACCAGGTCGTCGCCGTCGTCGCCGGACAGCAGGTCGTTGCCGGTGGTGGAGGCGATGGTGTCGTTGCCGCCGCCGCCCGACAGCGTGTCGTCACCGGGGCCCATCCGCATGAACTGGGCGCTGGAGTCGCCGTAGGCCGCGTTGTTGCCCGCGCCGCCGCCGATCCGCGCCTCGCCCAGGATCACCGCGACGCTGACGTTGTCCAGGTTGACCTCGGTGCGTCCCGCGGCCTGCCGGGTGTCCAGCACGACCGCCGCGACGCCGTCGCCCTGGTCCGCCGTGCCGCGGATGGTCACCGGACCGGTGGTCGCGCCGCCGGAGCTGGCGGTCACCACGATCTGGCGCACCGTGACCGGCGTCGCAGAGCCGAGAGCGCTGGTGGCCGCCGGCATCCGCGAGGCGAGCTGCTGCAGCGCGGCCTTTTCGGTCTCGTCGGCGCCGGCGGCGAGCGTCAGCAGGCTGCTGCTGAGCGTCTGGCCGGCCACCGCGCTGCTCTGCTGCGCCGCCGGGCCGCTGGCGACCAGCCGGGTGCCCGCCGACACGCTGGCCGTCAGCATGGGTTCGCCGTCGTCCTCGGTCTGGTCGGTCAGCACCACCTCGGCGAACCCGCCGGCCTGTTCCGACACCGCCTCGACGTCCACCCGCTCGTTGCCGTCGCCGTCCACACCGCTTTCGTTGGTGACGTTGGTGCCGGATCCGGTCTCCACCGTGCGGAAGCGCTGGATCACGTCGAGCGGAACGGAACGGTGCCCATCGGCGTCCACCGCCACCAGGATCAGGTCGGTCAGCGCGTTGTTCGGCAGCGGCACGTCGATCGTGAAGGCCGTCTCCGCCGCCCCGAGTTGGACCGAGGTCAGCAGCGTGTCCTCCGGATCGAGAACGCCGTCGTTGTCCAGATCGCGCCACACCTCCACCTTCGAGCCGGCGTCGGCGGTGCCGGTGACCCGCGCCGTGGGGTCGCCGGTGGTGCTGTCGTCGCGGGTCGCCGTGGCAAGCGCGATGGACGGCGGATCGTCGTCGGCGTTGCTCAGCGCCACGTCCGCCGGATCGAGCCCGGCGTAGCGGCCGTCGGTGCTGATGATCGCGCCGAGCACCAGGTCGTAGGCCTGCGCGCCATCGTTCACGCTGTCGTCCAGGCCGGTGACCGTGACCGTCTGCGGGGTGTCCCAATTGGCCGTGGTGAAGGTCAGGCTGCCGACCGAAACCTGCGCCTCGCCGGGTTTCGAGACGGACAGCGGAATGGTCACGTCGCCGCGCGGCCGGGCCGCCAGGACGATGGCGACGGTGACGCCGCCGCCGGCCTCGCTGGTCACCGGCCCGGACGGGGTGGCGATGACGCCCGCAGCGCCCAGCGTGTCGATGGAGAAGGCGGGCGAGGACGCCGTGGCCGCGGGCGCGTTGCCCGCCGCGTCGGTCCAGCCGGTGCCGAGCGTGACGGTGCGGCCCGTCGCCTCCACGTCCAGGTCCGGAGTCAGCGTGGCGGTGTAGACCAGCCCGTTGGAGCCCGCCTGGAGCGTCAGGTTGGACAGGGTGGCGTCGCTCACCGACAGGTCGTCGAGCGCGAAGCCGACCGGAGCCTCCGTGAAGGTGATGGTGAGGGTCGTGGGCGCGCTCTCGTCCAGGCTGGTGCCGCTCAGCGTCAGGGTGGCGGACGGGGCGACGGTGTCCACCGTGACGGTGAAGGGCGACGAGGCCGTGGACACGTTGCCCGCGGCGTCGGTGGCTGTGGCGGTGAAGCTGTGCGTGCCCGTCGGCAGAACCGTGCCGGTGTAGTCGAAGGTCCAGGCGCCGGACCCGTTGGTGTTCGCCGTGCCGATGGAGTTCCCTCCCAGCTTGACGGTCACCAGGGCGTTGGCCTCCGCCGTGCCGCTCAGCACCAGAGTGGTGTCGTTGGTCAGGTGGTCGCTGGACGAGCTTCCGCTGTCGCTGGAGAAGCCGGTGATGGCCGGCACGGCGGGGGGCGCGTTGTCCACCGTGGCGTTGGTCGTGTCCGCCCGCGTGGTGACGTTGCCCGCATTGTCGGTCACGGTGACCGAGACGTTGCGGTTGGCCGCCTCCAGCGAACCGGTGGTGATGGTGTGGGTGGCCGTCCACACGCCGTTGCTGTTGGTCGCCGTGACCGCGGAGCCGCCGCCGAACTGGCTGAAGTCCACCGTTACGCCGGCCAGTGTGTCGGTGTTGTTGTCGCCGCTCAGCGTGTTGTTCCACGTCATCGTGACGGTGTCGCCGGCCTTGTAGGCGCCGCCCGGGCCCGAACCCCCGGAGATGGAGATCGCCGCGTCCGTCACCGTGGGGGCGACGTTGTCCACACTGGCGTTCGTGCCGTCCGCCCGCGTGGTCGTGTTGCCGGCGTCATCGGTAACGGAAACCGAAACATTGCGGCCCGTGGCATCGATGGAGCCCGCGGTGATCGTGTAGGTTGCCGTCCAGACGCCGTTGCTGCTGGTCGCGGCAACCGCGGAGCCGCCGCCGAACTGGCTGAAGTCCACCGTCACGCCGGCCAGCGTGTCGGTGTTGTTGTCGCCGGCGAGCGTGTTGTCCCAGGTTGCGGTGACTGTGTCGCCGGTCTTGAAAGAACCGCCGGTTCCGGTCCCGCCGGAGATCGAGATGTTCGCATCGGTGACGGTGGGGGCGACGTTGTCCAGCGTGGCGTTGGTCGTGTCGGCCCGCGTGGTCGTGTTGCCGGCATCGTCGGTGACGGTCACGGAGACGTTGCGGTCCGTCGCGTCGACGGAACCGCCAGTGATGGTGTATGTGGCGGTCCAGACACCGTTGCTGTTGGTCGCCGCGACCGCGCTGCCGCCGCCGAACTGGCTGAAGTCCACCGTCACGCCCGCCAGCGTGTCGGTGTTGTTGTCGCCGGCGAGCGTGTTGTTCCACGTCATCGTGACGGTATCGCCGGCCTTGAAGGCACCGCCGGTTCCGGTCCCACCGGAGATGGAAATGTTCGCATCGGTGACGGTGAGGCCGACGTTGTCCACCGTGGCGTTGGTCGTGTCGGTCCCCGTGGCCGTGTTGCCGGCGTCGTCGATGACGGTCACCGAGACGTTGCGGCTGGCGGCGTCGATGGAGCCGGCCGTGATCGTGTAGCTCGCCGTCCAGACGTCGTCGGTCTGGCTCGCCACGACCGCGCTGCCGCCGCCGAAGGCGGAGAAGTCGAACGTCACGCTGGTCAGGGAATCGGTGTTGTTGTCACCCTCGACAAACCTGTTGTCCCAGGTCGCGGTGACGGTGTCGCCGATCTTGTAGACCCCGCCGGTTCCGGTCGCGCCGGAGATCGCGATGAAGCTGTCCCTCGCCCACGGTTCCCGGTCGTCCACGACGGCGTTGCTGCTGTCGATGCCGGTCTTCGTGTTGCCGGCGTTGTCGGTGGCGGTGACGGACACATTGCGGCCCGTGGCGTCGATGGAACCGCTGACAATCGTGTGGGTGGCGGTCCACACGCCGTTGCTGTTGGTCGCGGCAACCGCGGAGCCGCCGCCGAATTGGCTGAAGTCCACCGTCACGCCCGCCAGCGTGTCGGTGTTGCCGTCGCCGGTGCCGTTCCACACCACGGTGACGGTGTCGCCGATCTTGAACGCCCCGCCGATCCCGGTCGCGCCGGAGATCGAAATGTTCGCGTCGGTGACGGTGGGCGCGATGTTGTCCACCGTGGCGTTGCTGGAGTCCGCCGTCGTCGTCACGTTGCCGGCATCGTCGGTGACGGTCACCGAGACGTTGCGGTTGGTGGCGTCGATGGAGCCGCCGGTGATGGTGTGGGTCGCGGTCCAGACGCCGCCGTTGTTGACGCCGGCCACCGCGCTGCCGCCGCCGAAGGCGGAGAAATCGAACGTCACACCGGACAGCGTGTCGGTGTTGTTGTCGCCGTTGAGGAGCGTGTCGTCCCAGGTCGCGGTGACGGTGTTGCCGATCTTGAAGGCACCGCCGGTTCCCGTCGCGCCGGAGACCGAAATGTGGCCATCGGTCACCGTGGGGGCCTGATTGTCCACCGTGGCGTTGGTCGTGTCGGCCGTCGTCGTCGTGCCGGCCCCCGCCAGCGAGGCGGAGACCGAGACGTTGCGGCTCGCGGCGTCGATGGAGCCGGAGGTGATGGTGTGGGTCGCGGTCCAGACGCCGTTGCTGTTGGTCGCCGCGACCGCCGAACCGCCGCCGAACTGGCTGAAGTCCATCGTCACGCCGGACACGGTGTCGGTGTTGTTGTCGCCGTCGATCGTGTTGTCCCAGGTCGCCGTGACGGTGTCGCCGATCTTGTAGGCGCCACCGGTGCCGCTGCCGCCGGAGATCGCGATGTTGCCGTCCGTCACCGTGGGCGCGGCGACCTCCAGCGTGGCGTTGGTGGTGTCCGCCACCGTCTTCACGTTGCCGGCATTGTCGGTGGCGGTGACCGACACATTGAGATTCGCCGTGCCGCCGGGCGCGGCGGTGATGGTGTAAGTGGCGGTCCAGACGCCGTTGCTGTTGGTCGCCGCAACCGCCGCGCCGCCGCCGAACTGGCTGAAATCCACTGTCACGCCGGCCAGCGTGTCGGTGTTGTTGTCGCCGCTGACGCTGTTGTCCCACGTCGCCGTGACGGTGTCGCCGATCTTGTAGGCCCCGCTGGTGCCGGTCCCGCCGGAGATCGACAGATTCGCGTCGGTCACCGTGGGCGCTCGGTTGTCCACCGTGGCGTTGGCGGTATCGGCGGTGGTGGTCTTGTTGCCGGCGTTGTCGGTGACGGACACGGAAACATTGCGACTGGTGGCGTCGATGGAGCCGGCCGTCATGGTGTAGGTCGCGGTCCACACGCCGTTGCTGTTGGTCGCCGCAACCGCCGAACCACCGCCGAACTGGCTGAAGTCCATCGTCACGCCGGTCAGCGTGTCGGTGTTGTTGTCGCCGGCGAGCGTGTTGTCCCAGGTCGCGGTGACCGTATCGCCGATCTTGTAGGCCCCTCCGGTGCCGGTACCGCCGGAGATGGCGATGTTGGCGTCCGTCACCGTGGGCGCCACGTTGTCCAGCTTGTGGTTGGCGGTGTCGGCCAGCGTCTTGCTGTTGCCGGCGTTGTCGGTGACCGTGATCGAGACGTTGCGGCCGGTGGTGTCGAAGCTGCCGGCGACGATGGTGTAGGTCGCCTGCCAGACGCCGCCGCTGTTCGTCATGGCAACCGCGGAACCGCCGCCGAACTGGCTGAAATCCGCCGTCACGCCGGCGACCGTGTCGGTGTTGTCGCTTCCGTCGCCGCTGCCGCTGTTGTCCCAGATCGCCGTCACCGTGCTGCCGATGCGCAGCGTGCTGTTCGTGCCGACCAGCGACGCCTGGCCAGCCATGTTGCCCAGCGTCAGCGTGGGCGCCACGTTGTCCACCGCGGCGTTGGTGCCGTCGGCTTGCGTGGTGCTGCCCGAGGCTGTGGTCGCGGTGACCGACACATTGCGGTTGGTGGCGTCGATGGAACCGGCCGCGATGGTGTAGGTGGCGGTCCAGACGCCGTTGCTGTTGGTGGCCGCGACCGCCGAACCACCGCCGAACTGGCTGAAGTCCATCGTCACGCCGGTGACGGCGGCGGTGTTGTTGTCGCCCTGCGCCGTGTTGTTCCAAGTCGCGGTGACGGTGTCGCCGATCTTGTACGCGCCACCAGTGCCGGTACCGCCGGAGATGGCGATGTTCCCGTCCGTGACGGTCGGGCCGGTCTGGGCGGCCCCCATCCGGATGTCGGCGAAGGAGCCGGTGTCGGTGACCGAGAAGGTCGTCAGGGTGGGCGCGTTGGTGAAGGTGATGACGACGTCGCTCCCTCCCCCGAAGGTTCCGTTCTTGTCCCAGTCCACCGTCAGCGTCTTGGTGCCGCTGTCGTATTGAAGATGGCTGGAGGAGAGGGCCTTGGCGGCGCCGCCAGTCAGCCGGATGACATCGCCGCTTTCCAGCGTCTTGATGACGTCGCCGTTGGGGTCGAGGAAAATGTCGTCCCCGGCGCCGCCGTCGAGCACGTCGGTGCCAGCCTCGCCATTCAGGGTGTCGTTGCCGGCCCCGCCGTTGAGCGTGTCGTCGCCGTTTCCGCCTTTGAGCGAGTCGGCCTGCGCCGTGCCGGTGAGCACATCGGCCCCGCCGCCGCCATTCATCGTGAGGCCGCCCGAAAGCGTCACGGCGGATGCGTCGATTTTCAGCCCGGTGAGGGTGGTCTGGCTGCTGTATCCGCCGGTGATGGCAACGGTGAGGGTGTTGTTCGAATCCGTCAGGGTGCCGGGAAGAACCAGCGTGTCGCCAAGCGTCGTGCTGTAGAAGCGGATGATGTCGTTGCCGTCCCCGGTGTCGATGACTTCGCCGGCGCCGAGTTCGGACCCGCTGGTGTAGCCGATGACGTCGTTCCCGGCTCCGCCGACGATGGAATCATTTCCAGCCCCGCCGACGATGGTGTCGTTTCCATCGCCGCCCTGGATCGTGTCGTCGCCATCGCCGGCCTGGATCGTGTCGTTGCCGGCATCGCCGTTGAGCACGTCGTTGCCGGCACCGCCCACAAGGCTGTCGTTGCCGTCACCCCCGTTCACGGTGTCGTCGCCGACCTCGCCGTACAGCTTGTCGTCGCCCGCACCGCCGTCCAGGCTGTCGTTCCCATTGCCACCCATCAGGCTGTCGTTGCCGTCACCGCCGACGATGGTGTCGTTGCCGTTGCCGCCGTTGATGGTGTCGGCGCCGTCGCCGCCGAGGAGGCTGTCGTTGCCGTCGTTGCCATTGATCACGTCGTTGCCGGCAGTGCCGGTCAGCGTGTCGTTGTTGGCGCCGCCGGTGAGGGTATCCAGCGCATAGGCGTAGCTTTGAAACGCCAGGGAAGAGGTTTCCAGACTTCCGATTCCGGCTTCCAGGGTCCAGTTCGCCCCGATGGCGAAGCTGCCCGTCCGGTCGGTGGAAGCGGCGACGTCGGCTCCGGTCGCTTCGGCCAAGGCGGCGATGAAGGACGCGCCGTTTCCGCCCGCCACATCGCAGCCGTAGAGCAGCAGGTCGCCCCCGTCCGCCAGCGCGTCGCCCAGGACGGCCAGTTCGGCGGAGCGGTCCGCCACGGCAGCGATGTCAAGAACGAGCGTTCCCAGCCGGAGTTGCCCCTCGGCGCCATGGCTCAACACATGGATGGCGTCGTAGCCCTCCTTGCCCGCCGCCCAAGCCGCCATCTGCGCCAGCCCGTCCGCCGCGCCGTCCAGGAGCACGACGTCGATCCCGGCCGCCACGCCCGCCGCGAGAGTCTGCCAGTCGGCAAGGCCGGTATCGATGAACACAACCTCCTTGCGCCCGCCGTCGGCGCCGGGATCGGCCGGACGCGGAATCGATCCGGCGACGGCGGCGGCGATGAGGTTGGTCGTGTCCATATCTGCGCCCTTGCTTGTTTCCATCGCTTAGGGCAACCGGCCTATCGCATTCACTCTAAGATTGTTTCGCAATAGAAAGATTGCCTATCAAATCCTATCTATCATAATGCATATTGCGTGTTCAATCGACGGAGCGTTATGTCAAAAGTTGCAGTTTGTTGTCACAATGCAGCAAAATTCCACATACCCCTGTAGGCGGCTTGGAACAGGACACAGCTCCAGCCCTCGCCTGGGCTCACCGTGTCGCTCGGCCTGCTTCTGCTGGTCGGCAGCGGGTCGCAATTCCCAACTTTTGCCACGCCATGAACGGCGCCTGCCCGCCACCCCCCACCGGCCGAAAGGAGAGAAGTTGATGGGGTGAGGATCAGGCGGTGATTGCACCGCGGCTGTAGCGCGCGGACCGGGGCCAGCCATCAGGGCGAGGTAGAGAATCTGCGCACGATGATCGGCCAGCCGATGGCGAAGCGCGATTTTTTCCGCAAGGCCTCCGGTCGATGAGCATCGGCCGGAGGCGAGTTGATCGAGCCGGCGGACCGGATCAGGTTGGCGGCATGACACAAACCTGAACCAAGCTTATTCCAGCCGGCAAACTGTCCGCCAAACGGGGACCACTTCAGGTCAGATGTTCTGGCCGCCGGAAACCTCGATGCGCTGGGCGGTGACCCAGCGGTTGTCGGGACCGAGCAGGCTCGCCACCGCCGGGCCGATGTCGTCGGGCACCCCGACGCGGCCCAGCGCGGTCATCGTCGCGAAAGCCTCGTTGTAGGCCGGGGTGTCGCGCACCGCACCGCCGAGAAAGTCGGTCTCGATGGCTCCGGGCGCCACCGTGTTGGCGGTGATGCCGCGGGCGCCGAGTTCCTTGGCCAGATAGAGCGTCAGGATCTCGACGGCACCCTTGGCCGCCGAATAGGCCGAGAAGCCAGGATAGGACACCCGGGTCAGGCCGGAGGAGAAATTCACGATCCGGCCGCCATCGGCCAGCAGCGGCAGCAGGGCCTGGGTCAGGAAGAAGACGCCCTTCACATGGACGCTGAAGAGCATGTCGAACTGCGCCTCGCTGGTCTCGGCGAAGGCGGCCATCTCGCCATGGCCAGCGTTGTTGACCAGATGGTCGAAGCGGTCGCGGCCCCAGCCTTCCAGTGTGGAACGGACGCGCCCGGTGAAGTCGGGGAAGCCGGAGGTGTCGGCGGTGTCAAGCTGCAACGCCGCCGCCCGCCGCCCAAGGCCCCGGATTTCCGCCAAAACGGCCTCGGCCTCGGCGGCCTTGCTGCGGTAGGTGAGGATCACATCGCCGCCGTGCCGGGCGATGCTGAGGGCGGTGTTGCGGCCGAGGCCGCGGCTGCCGCCGGTCACGATCGAGATGGTGGACATTGCATGTCTCCCGTTGCTGAATGTGTGTGAGTGCGTGGGGGCAGCGCCGCTGCTGAACCGTCTCCGCCGCGGTGCAGACGGATCAGCGCCCAGCCGCAGGCGCTCTCGAGGAAGAAGGCCGCTGCGACGCCGAGCAGGGCCACCGCGCTGTTGAACAGCGCCTTTCCGCTAAGCGGCAGCCGGACCCGGCGGCGACCGCATCACGGAAGCCGCGCCATTGGGCGATCGCCAGATTGCAGCGGGCAATGGTTCCGTTTGCAGGGCGGCGCAGGCGTTGGTCAGGAGCGCCGGGCCGGCAACGATTGCGTGTCTGTACCCCGTTGATACCCGGCCGCTTGCCCGCTGGGAACGACTTCGTTTATGTATTGTCCATACCTTTCAGGCATGGCCCTGGCGGGATGACACCGGGAGGCGTCGCACAGGATGGAACTCCGTCACCTCCGCTACTTCGTCGCCGTGGCCGAGGAGGGGAGCCTCACGGTCGCCGCCGAACGGCGTCTGCACACGGCGCAACCGTCGCTGAGCCGCCAGCTGCGCGACCTGGAGCAGGAGGTCGGTGCCCAGCTTCTGGTGCGAAGCTCCCGAGGCGTCGAGCTGACGCCGGCCGGGCGTGTCTTCCTGGATCATGCACGGCTGACCTTGCGGGCGGCGGCCGACGCGGTCGCCGCGGCGCGGCGGGTCGTCCGGCCGCCCAAGCCCAGCTTCGCGGTGGGTTTCCTGACCGGCCAGGAAGTCGAATGGCTGTCGCACGTCACCAACGTGCTTCGCGGTCAGCTGAAGGACATCGACTTCCGGGTCTCCAGCGACTTCTCGCCCGACATCGGCGAGGCCATCCAGCGGGGCGAGATCGATCTCGGCTTCTGCCGGCTCGAACCGCAGCCGGACGTCTCCTACAAGGTCATCGGGCATGAGCCGATCCTGGTCATCCTGCCGCGGAACCATCCCCTGGCCGTCTGCTCCGCCATCGACGTGCGCAACATCGATCCGGACTCCTTCATCGGATACACCGACACACCACATGTGCTGCGCGGCATCGTGGACCGCTATCTGCGGGAGCGTGGCGTGATCGTGTCGCCGGTCCACACGCTGGACGGCATCGCCACCGGGATCTCGCTGGTGGCGTCCACCGGTGGGATCACGCTGCTGCCGGCCTATGTGGACCCCTTGCTGCCGCGTTCGCTGGTCAGCCGGCCGCTCACCGGCAACGCGCCTGTGATCGAGATCGCCGCCGGCTATCGAGCGGACAATCCCTCGCCCATCCTGCAGGCCTTCCTGAAGAACATCGACCAGATCATCGCGTCGAGAGCAAAACTTGCCGAACGCTTAGCCCACGAAACGTTTCAGGCGTGAGCGTGACCATGCGGGCGGCTGGCATGAGGTTAAGCAGCTGAGTTTGTGTATGATCCTGGCGCTGAAGCCGTCCCACGACGGATCGACGGTGTCCACGCCCGCCATGGTCCAAAATGCCGGAGTTTTGTCCGGCTTGTCACCGGTTGCCGGCAAGCCGGTTCACACCGCCTTCGATGGCGGCCACCTCACCGTAAGCGGTGTTCTGGCCCCACCTTCCGGCGGGATCAGGGCAGAGCGAATCTCCCGGATCGCATGATCGGGAGAACGGTTTGTGTCTACGCTCGACCTTACGCTTGACCAGGAGCCCGTGCGGGTGCGCCGGATGGAGTTGATCACGGGCGATGTGGGCCGCCGGACCTGGTCGCCGGAGGAGAAGGAACGGATTCTGGCCGAGGCGGCGGTGCCTGGGGCCGTGGTCTCCGAAGTGGCCCGGCGTCACGGATTGCGGCCCCAGCAGGTGTTCGGCTGGCGTCGGGAGGCGCGTGCCGCCAACCGCTTCCAGGAAGAGGGCTTGGTGTTCGCGCCGGTGGTGCTGGACACCACGCCGCCCCCGGCCGCGCCGAAGGGACTCCCGGCCATCGAGGTGCAGATCGGCGATGCGATGGTGCGCGTGCCGGCCGGCATGGACGGCGCCACCGTCAAGGCGGTGCTGCGCGCGGTGAGGGCGTCGCGGTGATCGGCATTGAGGGCGCGGTGCGGGTTCTTGTCGCCGCCAAGCCGGTCGATTTCCGCAAGGGTATGGATGGGTTGGCCGCCCTGGTGCAGCAGCAACTGGGGGCGGATCCCTTCAGCGGGGTCATCTACGTCTTCCGCTCCAAGCGAGCCGACCGGGTGAAACTCCTGCACTGGGACGGCACCGGCTTGGTTCTCATCGCGAAGAAATTGGAGGCCGGCCGGTTCCGCTGGCCGGCGATCCGCGACGGCGTGATCCGGCTGACCCCGGCTCAGCTCTCGGCGCTCGTCGAGGGTCTGGACTGGACCCGGGTGCGGGGCGTGCGGGTGCCTCGGCCGACGTCCGCCGGCTGAGCTGCGACACAGCGACTCGCTTGCCGCTTCGGAGGCGAGGACTGCGCAAGCCGCCGCTATACTGGTGGACGTGACGACCGCGCCTGAAACCCTTCCCAGCGATCCGGACGAACTGCGTGCCCTGCTGTTGGCCGAACGGCTCCGGCATGCCGCGGAGTTGACGGCGGCCCGCTCCTCGGCCGAGGAGGAGATCGCCCGGCTGCGCCAGATCATCCGGGAATTGCAGCGCCATCGCTTCGGCCGCCGGGCCGAACCGCTCGATCCGGATCAGCTCGCCTTGGCCTTGGAGGACCTGGAGCAGACGCTGGCTGCCAAGGAGGCCGAGCCCACCGGCTGTGCTGCAGCCAAGCCGGCCCCTTCGCCGCTACGGCGTCGGATGAACCGCGGCAACCTGCCGACCGATCTGCCGCGCGAAGAGATCCTCATCGATGTCGCCGACAAGACCTGCCCGTGTTGTGGCGGCACGCTGCATCCCATCGGCGAGGATGTCTCGCAGCGTCTGGATCTCATCCCAGCCCGCTTCCGGGTGCTGGTGACCCGCCGGCCGAAATACGCCTGCCGCCAGTGCGAGGAGGGCGTCGTGCAAGCCCCGGCGCCGGCGCGCATCGTGGACGCCGGCATCCCCACCGAGGCGCTGATCGCCCACGTGCTGGTGTCCAAATTTGCCGATCACCTGCCGCTCTACCGCCAGGCTCAGATCTACGCGCGCCAGGGTGTCGATCTCGACCGCTCCACCCTGGCCGACTGGGTTGGGCGGGCGGCGTGGTACCTGCGGCCCCTGCACGACCGGCTGCTGGCCAACCTGAAAGCCTCGGGCAAGCTGTTCGCTGACGAGACGACGGCGCCCGTGCTCGACCCCGGACGGGGCAGCACGAAGACCGGCCAGCTCTGGGCCTACGCGCGCGACGATCGCCCCTGGAACGGACCGGAGCCGCCGGCGGTGGCCTACGTCTATGCTCCCGATCGCAAGGCGGAACGCCCCGTGATGCATCTGCAGGGGTTCACCGGCGTGCTCCAGGTCGACGGCTATGCCGGCTATCGCAAGCTGGCCGAGGGCGGAGCCGTGCGCCTCGCGTTCTGCTGGGCGCACGTCCGCCGCGGCTTCTATGATCTCCAGACCGGCGCCTCGGCACCGATCGCCAGCGAAGCCTTGCGGCGCATCGCCCAGCTGTACGCGGTGGAGGCCGAGCTCCGCAGCCGTGACGCCGAGGCGCGCCGCCGAGAGCGCCAGGCCCGCTCGACGCCGCTGATTGCCGAACTGAAGACGTGGCTGGAAAAGCAGCTGGCGACGGTGTCGCGCAAATCGACGTTGGCCGAGGCGATCCGCTATGCGCTCAGCCGCTGGGAGGGGCTGACGCTGTTCCTCGACGACGGCCGGGTGGAGATCGACAGCAACAGCGTGGAGCGCAGCATCCGCCCGCTGGCTCTCACGCGCAAGAATGCTCTGTTCGCCGGCAGCGACGGCGGCGGCGAGCACTGGGCGACCATCGCGTCGCTGGGGGAAACCTGCAAGCTCAGCGGTGTCGATCCGCAGGCCTGGTTCGCCGATGTCCTGACCAAACTCGCCAGCGGCCAACCGATCACCAAGCTCGATGAGCTGCTGCCCTGGGTCTATGCCCGGCAGGCGGAACCCGCCGTGGCCTGAGAACACCGCTTACACCTCACCTGCGAGGCCAGCATCCTTCTGCTGCCGGAGATCGACCGGCGGCTCGGGATCTGCGGGCGGTTTGGCGGACAGCAACGAAGACAGACGCGCTCCCGAGCGCATCCAGCACGCACCGAGGGCACGATACAAAAGTGCGCAACGTGTCCGGGATGGGGGAACGCGGCATGAACGTGAACTCCGTCGCGCTCCAGCGCTCCTTTCTGCGCCTTTTCGCGACAGCATCAGGGTGTACGAAGCCACCCCGTTCCGCTTCAGCTTGAGTCAGCTTCTGCCCTGAAGCGGACGTCTGACGTTGGCCTACGGCGTGTCCGCCGTCCTTGCCAAACGCATCTTCACGGGCTGAAGGGGATGGCCGGCATCCGTGATCGGCAATTCGCTATCGACCAACTTGGCGGGTCTTCAACAGCAAGGCGAGACTGCTTGCCGCCAAAAGCACTGAACCGCCAAGAAGCGCGAGTCGCGGCCAAAGGCTTCCATGACCAACAAACACAGCAGCCACACCGATAAGCGCCAAAATGACACAAACTACAAAGAAAAACCAAATAAAATTTCTACGAGATCCATAAACAAAATCACGCCACAATTTTTGCCATAACTCAGAAAACGTCATTCTCTCATCTGAAATTTGATTATTTCTCACCGGAAAATACGAAATGGCATATGCCACCGCCATCATTACGGAAATTAGAAAAATCTTTATAAAAATTTGAGAGCTTGCTTTTAATATCAAAAACACCGCAGGAGAAATAATCACCAGCTCCCAGAACAATATTGACTTTATTTTTCTTTCTTCTTTCTCGCTTGACAGAATGCGCCCGCGCCCGAGTGCCCCAAACGGGTAATATATCCGATCCCCGGTGGCGCCGGTCTTGAAAACCATTTCAGTCTTATTGTCAAAGCAGCCCATTGAGATGCCCACCC
Organism: Azospirillum sp. UENF 211521; assembly: GCF_058780535.1. Classification (NCBI taxonomy): domain Bacteria; kingdom Pseudomonadati; phylum Pseudomonadota; class Alphaproteobacteria; order Rhodospirillales; family Azospirillaceae; genus Azospirillum; species Azospirillum sp. UENF 211521. The sequence goes on along the minus strand of NZ_JBSNCF010000005.1, from coordinate 344,499 downwards.
CCACCGCATCAAGAACGTTTTATGGTAGAACAACTCCGAAAATTTAAGCATCAAAAAAGAACAAGCGATGCGAACATCAGCTTTGAAGATGTTCATTTCCGATATTAATACCGAATGGTTGAGCGATCTTAGAGCCAGGGCACGATCTCAAACAGCACCGCGATGCCCTCCCAAGTGCACCGTGACGCTTCGCGCCCACGATCACAGTGTGAGGCGAGGTCGGCATGAACTGACCGACATGCTGTCGGGATTCGCGCCTTTTCACGACACTCGCCCGCGGCCTCGTGCCGGCCGCGGCCGGTCAATTTGTCATCGGCCGACAGCAAGCCCAGCCGATGCAACGCGCCACATCTGCCCCGACCCGTCGCGCATCGACCGCCCGTGCATCGACCGCCCGGCCAGATGCGTCCGGGACTGGCTCCGGTCGTGGCTTATCCACACCCGCTCCATCGCCGGCGACAGCTTCAGCAGCGCCGACACACCGTTCGCATCAGAATCAGCATCGTGTCGTGCAGGACGAGGCGCACGAGGAAGCTCCAGTCAACGCCGCTTGACGCGCTCCTTATCATGTAACATCATATGATACATGATTCGTGATACTCGTTTATCCGGTGTTCTCCATGTGCTGCTGCACATGGCCGAGCACGAGGGGCCGGTCACGTCCGAGGTGTTGGCGCGGGCGATGCAAACCAACGCCGTTGTCATTCGCCGGACCATGGCAGGGCTGAAGAAGCGGGGCTATGTCCGATCCGAGAAGGGGCATGGCGGCGGCTGGAGTCTGGCGTGCGACCTGAACACCGTGACCCTGGGTGATGTCTACGAGGCACTGGGCCGCCCGCCATTGTTCGCGATCGGCAATCGGAGCGAGGCGCCACAGTGCCTGGTGGAGCAGGCGGTCAACGCTGCATTGGACCAAGCCTTCCACCAAGCGCAGGAGCTTCTCCTCGCCTCCTTCCAGGGTGTGACGCTGGCGGCACTCAGCGCCGACTTCCACCGGCGCCTTGAGCGTCATCCGTCCAAACAGACCGGAACCGACCATGCCTGACGACAGCGCGAATGGCGCGAACCACTTCCTGAAGTCCTTCTCCGATCCGGACGCGGTTGCCCGCTACCCCGAGGGGCCGAAGCGCTTCGTTCCCGGGTTGGACGGGCTGCACCGGATGACCGGCGTGCTCCTGGCGGAAAAAGCGCCGCGCGCTGCGCGTGTGCTTGTGCTGGGGGCCGGCGGCGGCCTCGAACTCAAGGCCCTGGCCGACGCTCATCCCCACTGGCGCTTCGTCGGCGTCGATCCGGCTGCGGAAATGCTGCGGCTTGCGGAGCGCACGCTCGGGCCGCACATGGGCAGGGTCGAGCTTGTCGAGGGCTATATCGACGACGCTCCCGAAGGGCCGTTCGATGCGGCGACCTGCCTGCTGACGCTGCACTTCCTGCCGGCGCCGGAACGCGAGAGGACGGTCCGCCAGATCCATCGGCGGCTCGTCCCTGGTGCGCCGTTCGTAGCCGCGCACGGCAGTTTCCCGCAACGGCCGGCCGAACGCGGACTCTGGCTGGATCGCTACGCCGCCTATGCCGTTGCTTCGGGAACTGATCCCGAACAGGCAAGCGCTGCTCGCACCGCCGTGGAGGCGAGTGTGCAGATGTTGAGCCCCGAGGAGGACGAAGCCGTTCTGCGAAAGGGTGGCTTCTCCGATGCCCAACTGTTTTACTCGGCGTTCACATGGCGCGGTTGGGTCGCTCACGCATAATGCGTGTGCCGTAGCGGGGCGCTGAACAATCTGCAAGGTCTTTGATGGGCCGACATCGGGCCGCGAACCGCTTCGACGAGCGGTGGCTGGAGTTGTGTCCGCATGACGGCCCATTTCCCATGATGACTATGTGGAGCAGGTTGGGAGCGCGCCTTTTCGCGACAGAAACAGGGCGGGCAAGCCCGCCCATTTCCGCTGCCGCTGAAGTCCCCATCCGACCGATATCGTTCAAAAGGTTGGATGCGGATCGAGTCCCGCCGTGCCTCGGTCGAATACCTTGGTTTACGCGTCAACCCACAAAAATCCCCATAAGCTGAAAATCCGGCGGATGGACCGGAAGGGGCTGAATGTCCCCTTTCCCATACCGATGGCGTTCCGGCAGCCGCCGATCGCCAACGCGATCAATGGCTTTGCCGTTACCTCTCGCGTAATCGCCGGAGGATCGCGGAACGACGATGCTGCTGTGGAGATCCGGTCGATCCGGACAACCCCACGAAGGAGTTCCGCCATGACGAACGCAGCCCATGTCGCCCAGCGCTACATCGCCGTCTGGAACGAGACCGACCCCGACCGCCGGCTGGCCCTGCTCGTCGAACATTGGAGCGATGATGCGCATTACCTTGACCCGATGGCTCAGGCGAACGGCCACGCCGGCGTCAACGCCCTGATCGGTGCCATGCAGCAGCGTTTCCCGAACTGTCGTTTCATCCTGCAGGGCACGCCCGACGGCCACAACGGCCGCGTGCGCTTCTCCTGGTCCCTCGCTCCGGCGGGGGCAGCGCCCATTGCCGGCGGCACCGACTTCATCCGGTTGGCCGCCGATGGCCGCATCCGCTCGGTAAGCGGCTTTCTGGACCGGGTTCCGGAAGGTGCATAGCACACCGGCCATCCTGTCCCGCAACGTCCCGAACCCAGGAGCACCGGCCATGAGCATGGCTTCGACAATTCCCACCGCACCGGATCAGCCCGGCTTCATCCGCACCGAAGACGGAGTGGCCCTCTTCTACCGGGATTGGGGACTGGGGAAGCCGGTCGTCTTCCTGTCCAGCTGGTCGCTGACCTCCGATTCCTGGTCCTACCAGATGCTGGCGCTGGCCGAGCGCGGCTACCGCTGCATCGCTTACGATCGCCGCGGCCATGGCCGGTCGAGCGACCCGGGAACCGGCTTCGACTTCGACCGGCTGGCCGACGACCTCGCCACCCTGCTCGACACGCTCGACCTGCATGGCGTCACATTGGTCGGCCATTCCATGTCCTGCGGGGAAATCGTCCGCTATCTGAGCCGGCACGGCGACCGCCGCGTTTCCCGAACGGTTCTGGTTGGCACGGTGACCCCGGCGCTTTTCCGCACCGATGAGAACCCCGACGGACTCGATCCCGCCGTCTTCGAATCCTTCCGCTCGGATTGCCTGCTGCGGGACTTTCCGAAATGGCTGGAGGACAACATCCGCCCCTTTATGACGGCGGACAGTTCACCCGGCATGATGGCCTGGGTGAAATCGATGGCCTTGCAAGCTTCGTTGAAGGCGCTTCTGGACTGCCATCGCGCGACGACGTCCACAGATTTCCGGCGGGAACTTCAGGACATCACCGTACCGACCTTGCTGATCCACGGCGATTTGGATGTGTCCAGCCCGCTTGGCACCACCGGGATGACCACCGCCGAACTGATGTCGAACGCGACGCTGATCGTCTACGAGGGGGCGCCGCACGGTCTGTTCCTGACGCATATGGACCGCTTCAACCGCGACCTGCTGACCTTTCTGGATGGATGAGCGGCGGCGCTGGTATCATGGAACGCAGAACACCGAAAACGCCGGACGGGAGGCCGGAACGATGCCGCAAACAGCCGCCCGTCACCATCCGTCCCCCAGGACCGTGCCGCGCCAGCCGGTCGGGGAATTGCTGCGCATCTGGCGCAAGCGGCGCGGCTTCAGCCAACTGGACCTTGCCTGCGAGGCCGACGTTTCGACCCGGCATGTCAGCTTCCTGGAAACGGGACGCTCGCAGCCCAGCCGGACCATGCTGCTGCATTTGGCGGAACGGATGGACATTCCGCTGCGCGACCGCAACGCGCTGCTCGCCGCAGCGGGCTTCGCACCGGTCTTTTCCGAACACCGGTTGGACGATCCGGAGATGCAGGCCGCCCGTCAGGCCGTCGATCTCGTGCTGACCGGGCATGAGCCTCATCCGGCGCTGGCTGTGGACCGGCATTGGACGCTGGTCGCCGCCAACCGTGCGGTCGCACCGCTGCTCACCGGATCCGCGCCGGACCTTCTCCAGCCTCCGGTGAACGTGCTGCGCCTCAGCCTCCACCCCTCCGGGCTGGCGCCGCGGATCGAAAACCTTGCTCAGTGGCGGACGCACGTCCTGCACCGGCTGATGCGCCAGATTGACGTCAGCGCCGATCCTGTGCTGGCCGCGCTGTTCGGCGAGTTGAAGGGCTACCCGGTGCCCGACGGGCAGCCTTCGCAGAGCCGGAGCGAGCCGCTGTCGTCGCATGATGGCGTGGTGGTTCCTCTGCGGCTCAGGGCGGAAGGCGGGACGCTCAGCTTCTTCAGCACCACGACGGTGTTTGGAACGGCGGTGGACGTCACCTTGTCCGAACTGGCCATCGAGGCTTTCTTCCCGGCCGACCTCGCCACAGCGGAGATCATGCGGCAGGCCCTCGCCCGGTTGTGAGGAGCAGACCCGCCCGACGGAGGCACCGCCTTTGCGCCGGCATGGCGGACGGGACCCGTGCCCTATCATGGCGGACCATCCCATGGCGGGCGGAGTTGCGGCATGGCCCGGACCGACACGCAGACCGACATCGAGTTGCTTCGCGACCTGTATGACCGCTACGCCGTGGGCGATGCGGCGCCGCTGTTCGAGCATCTCGCGTCCGACGTCGAGTGGATATCCTGCGGCCGCTCCCCGGCCCTCGCGGCCTTCTCCGGCATCTTCCACGGCCCCGATGGTGTCCAGCGCTATTTCCAGGGGTTGGCCCAGGAATGGACGATCACCAAGCACGAGATGCAGGACATCGCAAGGAACGGGGACCAGGTCGTCACGCGCAACCTCGTCGAGGCCGTCAGCAAGGCCACCGGGAAACCGGTGGCGGTGACGACCGAACACCGCTGGCTGCTGCAGGACGGCCGAATCCGCCGCTTCGAGGAGCGTTGCGACGATGAAGCGGCCCTGGAGGCGGCTTGCCGCCCGTCCGAGCCCTAACGGCCCGGTTGCCCAACGGAGCGCGGTGATGGGACCGGCGCTCGCCGGATGGATTTTCATTCGCTATCCGAGCGACTTCTGGACCTTGGCTTGACCGCGAGAAGCGTCTGTGATCATGCCAACGACATCGTCCAGCTGCTCGCAAGGAACATTGATCCGGAGTTGCACGCCTTGGGGCGTGAAGCCGCTGGTCTCGGCAGAGGCTGCTGGGAAGGCGCCAAGCCCCGACCTGATCCTGGCCTCGTCGGCGAAGGCGCAGGTGACGGCCAAGGCTGCAAAGCGGATGATCGGCTGACGCTCAGCGGCATGGAGACACGCCGCTGCGGTGCCGCCGTAGGCACGCACCAGCCCGCCCGCACCGAGAAGAACGCCGCCGAACCAGCGGCTGACCACCAGCGCCACCCGATCCAGCTTCTGGCCGTCTATGGCCTGAAGAATCGGGCGTCCCGCCGTTCCCCCCGGTTCGCCGTCATCGCTGGACCGGTAGAGGTCGCCGATCCGGAAGGCCCAGCAGTTGTGGCCCGCATCCCGTTGGCTGCACGCGGCGATAAATCCACGTGCCTCCTCTTCGGTCGTGACCGGCCCCGCCGAGGCCAGAAAGCGGCTCTTCTTGATCTCCTGCTCGAAATGCTCTTTCCGTTTCAGTGTGAACATTACCTTTTGCCACTGTCATTCCTGCATGGGCCAGAGGCCGCCCTGGCCAAGGACTGATGGAATTTATTCATTCCATGAGGGGATTGCGACGTCGGCGCAACGAAACCGGCAATGACGGAGCTGTGCCACTCCATCCATGACAGCCATCAGCAAGTCTGCCGATGAGCGTGGGCTCAGCCGTAGCACCGCTCCAGCCAATCGACCGCAAATGCGGTGGCGGCGACCGCCTCGACCATCATGCTCGGCGCCTCTCCCATGGTGCCCTTTCATACTGTCGAGCGTAAATTCTGTCACATCAGGATTTATGCTCGCCCTCAAACGGCAGGCGCAGCCGGCCGATGCACGGCTTCCGGCACCCCAACAGCGCCCGCCGCTTCCGCCGGGCCCATGACGAGGTTGCGCAACTTTCTACGGCCGACGTGCTGGCGGGAGACCTGACGGAACCGTCAGGAGGACGGGTCGGCCCGTTTCATCGCCTTGCGGCAATGAACCAGCGCGTCGCGGATCATGACATTGACCAGCGTCGGCGACACGCCGAGGGTCTCCGCGATGTCCTTCTGGCTGTGGCCGTGGATCCGATGCATTTCGAAGGCGTAGCGGGTGCGCTCCGGCAGGTCGGCCAGCGCCGATTCGAGCGTGTGCAGGAGCTGGCGGTTCACGTTCACGCTTTCCGGCGAGGCCGCGTCCGGCGTGCTCACCGCCTGCCCTTCCTCCTCCGCCGCCATCAGACGCGATTCCAGGCCTTTCCGGCGGTAGTGATCGATCGCCAGATTGCGCACGACCATCATCAGGTAGCCCGCCTTGGCCCGGATGGAACTGGTCGACTCCGTCCCCAGCAGCTTCAGGAAGGCGTCCTGGACCACGTCCTCGGCGTGGTGCCGGCACCCGGTGATCCGCTCGGCCACCCCGATCAGCGACCGCCGATGCGTCGTGAAGACGTCGGTCAGGGTCTGATTCTCGGCGGTTCCTACCGGTCGCATGGGACGATCCTTGTGCAAAGCGACGCCGCGGCGGGGCGGCAAACCCCAAGGCTTGACAAGCCGTCGCAAGCTAATGCAACTGACAGTCATTTGCAAATGAGGAAAAGGCAGAAATTCCTGCGGTGATTTCTAGTATTCGTTGCGCGAGTTCTGGATGACCCCGCGCCTCGCAAGCTTTCTGCTCGGCGGGCTGGCGCTCGGCTGGCCGGTGCTCGGCTGTTCCGTGCTCGCCGCGCCGCCCGCCGCCCTGGATTCCGCGCAGCCCGCGGCCCAGGACAGGCCGCTGGCGATCCCGGCCCTTCCCCTGGGCGAGGCGCTGACCCGCTTCGGCCAGCAGACCGGTTTGCAGATCCTCTACAGCCCGGACCTCGTGTCGGGCCGCCGGTCGCGCGCCCTGGCGGGACGGATGGCCCCGGCGGCGGCCCTCGCCGAACTGCTGAACGGGACCGGCCTGTCCTTCGACCTGCGCGACGGTATGGCGACCATCGGCCGGCCGCAGGAAACCGCCGATGTCCTGCCCCCCTTGACGGTCGAGGGCCGACCGCTGCACAGCGGCCGGACGGCGAGCGTCGCCAGTCCCGACCAAAGCATCGGCCGCACCGAAACCCCCGTCGAAGACCTGCCGCAGGGGCTCTCCATCGTCACGCGCGCCGATCTCGACCGGCGCGACGTCCAGGACATCAACAGCGCGCTGGCCTACAGCGCCGGCGTGCGCCCCATCGACTATCCCGGCGGCCAGGGCGCCATCGACGTCTATGTCCGCGGCTTCCGCCAGACCTCCGAATCCGTCCTGATCGACGGATTGCGCAGCGGCTACAACCCCTATGGGCTGGAGTACGAGCCCTTCGGCGTGGAGCGGGTGGAGGTGCTGAAGGGACCGGCTTCCGCCATCTACGGCGCGATGCCGCCCGGCGGCGCCATCGCCCTGACCAGCAAGCGCCCGACCGATCAACCGCTCCACCGGCTCCAGTTCCAGGGCGGCAGCCATGACCGGCGGCAGGTCACCGCCGATCTGAGCGACCGCATCGACGCCGAGGGATCGCTGCGCTACCGGCTGACCGCGCTGTCACGGCGCAGCGGCACGCAGGTCGACCACACGCCGGACGACCGCCTCTACGTCGCCCCCGCGCTGTCCTGGTCGGCCGGCGAGGGCACCGAGATCACCCTGCTCGCCAGCCTCCTCGACTTCCGCAAGATGGGGGCGGAGCAGAGCTTCCCGGTGTCGGGCACGGTGCTGGACAACCCCTACGGCCGGCTCGATCCCAGCCTGTTCCTGGGCTATCCGGGGGTGAGTTCCTACCGCTCGCGCACCCTCTCGGCCGGCTACGAGGCCCGCCACGCCCTGAGCGGCGACTGGACGCTGCGCCACAGCCTGCGCCACAGCCGCAGCCGCGTCGGCTATCGGTGGAGCTGGTCAGACTCCGGCGCGCTGGAGGCGAACCGCTATTACCGGTTCGGGCTGCAGGACCGGCCCAAGACCAGCTCCACCCTGCTGGCCGACGCCAACCTGCAGGGCGGCGTCACCGCCGGGCCGCTGCGCCACAGCCTGCTGGCCGGCGTCGATCACGCCCGCTACCGGGTGCATGAAACGCGGCGGAACGGAACGGTGGCCGACCCGATCGACGTCTTTGCCCCGGTCTATGGCGGCCCCTACGCCTGGGACGCGGCGCTGCTCAACGACCTGACCGACCGCATCCGCCAGACCGGCCTCTATCTCCAGGACGAGATCGCCGCCGGCGGCTGGCGGCTGACGCTCGGCGGGCGGATGGACTGGAGCCGCACGGACGTCCGCGGCCTGCTGTCCGACAGCGTGCCGGTGGAGACGAGGCAGTTCGACCGCGCCTTCACCAAGCGCATCGGGCTCGCTTACCGCTTCGACAACGGCCTGGCGCCCTACGCCGGCTATGCGACCTCCTTCCAGCCGACCAGCGGCAGCGACGCGCAAGGCCGTCCCTTCTCGCCGAGCCGCGGGGCGCAGATCGAAACCGGGCTGCGCTACCGGCCCGAGGGCGTCGACGCGCTGTTCACCGCGTCGCTGTTCCGCGCGGTGCAGCGTAACCTCACCACAGCCGATCCGGACCATCCCGGTTATCTGACCCAGACCGGGGAAACGCGGTCGCGCGGCGTCGAGCTGGAGGCGCGGACGGCGGTCGGCGAGACGACCGATCTGACGGCGGCCTACACCCTCACCGACGCGCGGGTCACCCGCGACACCCCCGCCCCCGATGGCACCGACAAGACCGGGCATCGGGTGGCCTCGGTCCCCCGCCACGCCGCGTCGCTCTGGCTGCGCCAGCGTTTCGAGGACGGACCGGCCGACGGCCTGACCGCCGGCATCGGCGTGCGGTACGTCGGCGCGACGGACAACGCCGCGAACAGCGTGCGCGTCCCCGCCTACACGCTGGTCGATGTCAGCCTGGGCTACGAGCTGGACCGGCTCGGCCCGTCGCTCGACGGGGTCGGGCTGACGCTGACCGCGACCAACCTGTTCGACCGCCGCTATTTCTCGCCGGGCTTCTATGAGGATTCGGTCTTCGTCGGCAACCGCCGGGCGGTGCTGGCGACCCTGTCCTATCGCTGGTGACCAGCTCCCGGCCTCAGCGGGCGGAGAGGAGCAGCGTGCCGTCCTTCGCGGCGATCGTCACCGGCAGCACCCGCGGCAGCGACGCCACCACGCGGTCGAGGTCGGCGACGTCGTACACGCCACCGATGCGCATCGCCCCGACCCGGCGGTCGGCCAAGCGCAGCGGCTGCGCCAGATAGGGGTTCAGCAGCGGGACCGCCTCGGCCAGGGTAATGTCGTCGAACACCAGCTTGCCCTCGCGCCAGGACAGGACCCGCGCCGGATCGACGCGCGCGACGCTGCCGAACCGGCTGTCGCGGGCGAAGCGGCCCTGCTGGCCCGGCGTCAGCCGCAGGGGCTCCTCGCCCGCGGCGGCGGCGGCGGCGCTCACCGTCACCGCGCCCTCGGCCAGCGTCACGGCCAGTTCGCCGTCGTTGGCCCAGACGTTGAACCGCGTCCCGGTTACCCGGACCCGATGGGCGGCGGTGAAGACGGTGAAGGGCCGCGCGGCGTCGCTTGCCACGGCGAAATAGGCCTCGCCATGGTCCATCAGCACGCTGCGGCGGTCGCGGAACTGGGCGTAGAACAGAGTGGTGCGGACGTTCAGGTCCACCGTCGAGCCGTCGGGCAGATCGACCACACGGTGCCGGTCGCCGCCGAGGAAGACGTCCACCGTGCCGGGCAGCACACCGAACGACCAGCCCACCGGCCAGCCGACGGCCAGCACCGCCGCGACGCAGGCCGCCAGCGCCCAACGCCGCTGTTTCGGCGCCCGGACACTGGGAGAGCGCGCCGCCGCGACGGGCCGGGCCGGAGCGGGGGGCGCGGTCACCCGCGGCCGCAGCCCGGCGGACAAACCCCACAGCTCCCGCATCGCGTCGAACTCCGCGAGATGGCGCGGGTCGTCCCGGCACCAGCGCGCGAAGGCGGCCCGGTCGGCGTCGCTCACCTGCTCCGCTTGCAGGCGCAGGCACCAGTCCGCCGCCTCTTCGGTCACGCGGTCGTCGTCGGAAGGATGGGACGGAGGCATACAGGCGCGCTCGGCTCCGGAAATCGTGTGCCAGCTATAGGGCAGACCGGGACCACACCGCAAGACGGGGCGGATCGCCGCGACCGCTCCGCCGGCGCCGCTTCAGTTTTGCCCCGCTCGTTCGTCCTAGTCGTCAAGGGCCGTGCGCGTCCGCCTTCCCGGCGGGGTCGTCGCGCGGCCGCCTGTCGCCCCGTCCCCCAGGAACCCCGATGCCGACGTCCCCCCGTTCCAGCCTGTCCGCGCTGCTTCACCTCCTGCGCCCCTTCTGGCCGCTGCTGACCGCCGCCACCCTGCTGGGTGTGCTGGGCGGGCTCAGCGTGACCGGGCTGCTGGCCGCCATCAACCGCATCCTGCACGCCGGCGACAGCCCCGGCGCCGGGCTCCTGCTCGCCTTCGCCGGGCTGTGCGCCATGGCGCTGGCCGGGTCGGTCCTGTCCGACATCGGCACCAACCGGATCGGGCAGCGGGTCATCGCCCGGCTGCGCAAGGATCTGGGCGACCGCATCCTGACCGCACCGATCGACCGGCTGGAGCGCTACCGCAGCCACCGCCTGATCCCGGTGCTGACCCACGACGTGGACACCATCAGCGACTTCGCCTTCGTCTTCGCGCCGCTGGCGGTGTCGCTCAGCGTCACGCTGGGCAGCCTCGTCTATCTGGCCCTGCTGTCCTGGCCGATGTTCCTGGCGACGGCGGCGGCCATCCTGATCGGCAGCGCCGTGCAGTACGTCGCGCGCGGCCGTGGCATCGAGGGGTTCCAGGAGGCGCGCGCCCACGAGGACGAGTTGCAGAAGCACTACCGCTCGCTGGCGGAAGGGGCGAAGGAGCTGCGCATCAACCGGCCGCGCCGGCTGCGCCTGCAAAGCGAGGCGCTGCGCGGGACCATCGACCGCATCTGCGAGGTCCAGATCCGCTCGATCACCCTCTTCGTCGTCGCCAAGGGGTTCGGCTCCACCCTGTTCTTCATCGTCATCGGCGTGGCGCTCGGCGTCGAGGCGCTGTGGCCGAGCACCGACCGCGGGACGCTCAGCGGCTTCATCCTGGTCCTGCTCTACATGAAGGGGCCGCTGGAGCATCTGATCGGCACCCTGCCCATCGTCAGCCGCGCCCAGGTCGCCTTCCGCCGCATCGCCGAGCTGTCGGCGGCCTTCGCCTCGCCGGAGCCGCATCTGCTGATGAAGGACACCGGTCCTCCGCCCAAAACCATCGACTCGCTGGAGCTGCGTGACGCCCGCTACGCCTACCCGCCGGCCGGGCCGGGCGAGGAACCTTTCGTGCTCGGCCCCGTGTCGCTGCGCGTCGGACGCGGCGAGATCCTGTTCATCGTCGGCGAGAACGGCTGCGGCAAGACCACGCTGATCAAGATGCTGCTCGGCCTCTACGCCCCGCAGGACGGAGAGATCCTGCTGAACGGCGAACCGGTGACGCCGGAGACCCGCGACGACTACCGCCAGCTCTTCACCACCATCTTCGCCGACTATTTCCTGTTCGACGACCTGATCCAGGCGGGCGGAACCGTGCCGGAGGAGGCCCAGGCCTATCTGGAGCGGCTGGAGATCGCCCACAAGGTCAGTCTGGTCGACGGGGTGTTCAGCACGACCGACCTGTCCACCGGACAGCGCAAGCGGCTGGCCCTGCTCCAGGCCTGGACGGACGGGCGGCCGGTGCTGGTGTTCGACGAATGGGCCGCCGACCAGGACCCGGCCTTCCGCCGGATCTTTTACACAGAGCTGCTGCCCAGCCTGAAGGCGATGGGCAAGACGATCATCGTCATCTCCCACGACGACCGCTACTTCGGCGTGGCCGACCATCTGCTCCGGCTGACCGCCGGAATGGTCGCCCAGGACGAGTTCGCCCGCTAAAAAATTCACGCCGGCGGAAAAATCCCCTTAAGTTCCGCCTACCCCCTTCGTCTTAGAGCCAGGAGACGGGTTTCGCAGGACGCGGAACCCGCCGGATCGAGAGTCATTCGGGGGTTTGGACATGGAGATTGGGGTTGGGCTGGCCGGAGCGGCCGGCCGTCCGGCGACGGGCACGCGCGGGCGTCTGAAGGCTTTCCTGCTGGCGACGACGATGGCCGGAATGGCGGCGCTGGCGCCTCAGTCCGCCGCACTGGCGCAGCAGCCGGATGCCGGATCGACCGGCGGTAACGCCACGGTTCTCGCCCCGATCACCGTGCAGGGCGTGGTCGGCGGCACCGACGGCTATGTCGCGACGCGCAGCGCCGTCGGCACCAAGGTGGACACGCCGCTCATCGAGATTCCGCAGACCATCTCCGTCGTGACCCGCGAGGAGCTGGACCAGCGCGCCGTGCAGGATTTCGGCGGTGCGGTGGCCTACTCGCCCGGCATCGTCGTGGTCGATTATCCGGGCGGCCCCGGCGCCCCGGACTTCTCGATGCGCGGCTTCCGCGACTTCAGCCTGTTCGGCATCTACCGCGACGGGCTGCGGGCCGGTTTCAACAATTACGACACCAATTTCGAGCCCTATGGGCTGGAGCGCGTCGACATCGTTAAGGGCCCCTCGTCGGTCCTGTTCGGCCAGACCGCGCCCGGCGGCGTCGTGAACCTGACCAGCAAGCGGCCGACCGCCGAGCCGCTGCACGAAATCCAGCTGCAGACCGGCAATTACAAGCGCCGTCAGGCCGCCTTCGATCTCGGCGGGCCGGTCGATGGCGAGGGCAAGGTGCTCTACCGCCTGACCGGGCTTGGCCGCCTGTCCGACACCCAGGTCGACCACGCGCCGGACGACCGCCTCTACATCGCGCCGGCGGTGACCTTCAAGCCGACCGACAGGACCAAGCTGACCCTGCTCGCCAGCTACCAGTCGCTGAAGATGAGCGGGTCGGAGCAGAGCATCCCGCGCAGCGCGCTCGACCTGATCGGCACCGACCTCTATTTCGGCGTTCCGGGCGTGTCCGACTGGCGGGTGAAGAACACGTCGATCGGCTACGAGGTCGAGCATGAGCTGAGCCCGAGCTGGACCATCCACCAGAACGCCCGCTACATGCATTCGCGGGTGAGCTTCCAGTCCTCCTTCAGCACCGAATGGCCGGTCGAGCTGGTGGACGGGCGCTATTACCCGGTTGGCCTGCAGGACCGTCCGAAGAACACCGACACCTACCTGATCGACAGCAACATCCAGGGCAAGCTGACCACCGGCCCCGTCTCGCACACCATTCTGGCCGGCGTCGATTACGGCTACTACTCCGGCAAGGAGACACGGCGGAACACGCTGAATTCGCTGGTCGTCGACATCTTCAACCCGACCTATCCGGGGACGGAGTTCCTCTACGCCGACCCCTGGGTGAACGGGAAGAGCAAGCTGTCGCAGATCGGCGCCTACCTCCAGGACCAGCTGCGCTACGACAATTGGATCCTGACGCTCAGCGGCCGTCAGGACTGGGTGGTCGGCAAGGAGGTCGACTATCTTTCCAACGGCTTCCAGACCACGCGCGACCACGACTTCACCGGGCGCGCCGGCCTCGGCTACGTCTTCGACAACGGCATCGCGCCCTACGCCAGCTACGCGACCTCGTTCCAGCCGTCCACCGGCACGCTGGCCCCGGAACGCGGCGGCGGCACCTTCAAGCCGACCACCGGCACGCAGTACGAGGTCGGCGTGAAGTACCAGCCGACCGGCTGGACCAGCTTCATCTCCGCCTCGCTCTACCACATCACCCAGCAGAACGTGTCGACCAACGACCCGCTCTACAGCGGCTACGCGGTGCAGGAAGGCGAGATCCGCAGCCGCGGCGTCGAGCTGGAGGGCAAGATGGCGCTGACGGAGGCGTTCAGCCTGATCGCCTCCTACGCCTTCATCGACGCCGAGATCACCAAGGACAACCCGGCCGTCGGTTCCTCCACCAGCTCGGTCGGGCTGCGCCCGAAGGGGATTCCGCGCCACATGGCCTCGGCCTGGGGCGACTACACCTTCCGGTCCGGTCCGCTCGACGGGCTCGGCCTCGGGGCGGGGGTGCGCTATGTCGGCTCGTCCAAGAACATCGCCAACACCGCGTCCATCCCCGAGCACGCGCTGATCGACGCCGCCATCCGCTACGACCTGGGCGCCCTGCGTCCGGAGCTGGCGGGGGCCAGCGCCGCGCTCAACGTCAGCAACCTGACCGACAAGAAGTATTATGCGCCGGGCTTCTACGACAACACGGTGCTGTACGGCAACCGCCGCCAGATCCTGGCGACGCTGAAGTACAGCTGGTAAGGCCGGCCCCTTGTCCCCGATGCCCGGCATCAACGGCACCGTCGGCCGGCGCCGCGTTCTCCGCACCGCCGCCCTGCTGCCGGTCGGCCTGATGGCCGGCGGCGCATGGTCGGCGGAGCGAAGGACGGACGGCGGACTCTGCGCGCTCGACTGGACGAGCGCGCAGGCGTTGCTGGCGCTGGGCATCACCCCCCGCGGCCTCCCCGAGATCGACCGCTACCGCCGGGCGGTGGTCGAACCGGCGGTTCCGGACGGCGTTCCGGACATCGGCGCGCGGGCGGAGCCGAACCTGGAGCTGCTCGACCGGCTGGCCCCGGCGCGTTTCGTCGGCGACGGCTCGCTGTCGGCGGTGCAGGGCCGCCTGGAACGGATCGCCCCTGTCACCGTCCATCCGCCCTTCGACACCCGGTCCGACGGGGATGGGGAGCCGGGCGGGCAACTCGCCTTCGCCGTCGCGGCGCTGCGCGGTCTGGCCGTCGGTCTCGGCGTGCCGGAGGCGGCGGAGCGGGCGGTCGCCCGGCTCGACCGCACTCTGGCGGCGGCGCGCGACCGGCTGTCCGGATGGGAGCGCCGCCCGCTCCACATCCTCAGCGTCCTCGACGGGCGGCGCGTCCTCATCCACGGGCGCAACAGCCTCTATCACGACGTCCTCGACCGGCTGGGGATCGCGAACGCCTGGACCGGCCCCAGCGGCCCCTATGGCCACGCCACGGTGACCATGGACCGGCTGGCCGGGCGCCCCGATGCCGGGCTGGTCAACATCGGCAGCGAGGGCGGGCGGGCGCTGGAGGCGCTGGCCGCCCTGCCGCTGTTCGCCGGGCTGCCCTTCCTGCGCGAGGGCCGGGTCACCATCCTGCCGCCCATCCTGTTCTACGGCGGCGTCCCGGCGGCGGAGCGTTTCGCCCGCCTGCTCGGCGAAGGGCTCGCGCCGCATCATGGCTGACACCGCGATGGCACCCCCGTCCCGCCGCTTCGGTCCCGCCTGGCCGGTCGTCGGCCTGTTCCTGCTGGCCGGGCTGGTCTCCGCCCTTGTCCTTGAGCGGCAAGTGCCGCCGGAGCTGTGGTGGCGGGCGCTCGTCGCTCCCGACCCGGGACGGCTCGACCAGCTCGCCGCCCATTACGTCCTGTTCCCGCGCTTCGCGGTCGCCCTGCTGGTCGGGGCGGCGCTGGGGCTGGCCGGGGCCATCCTCCAGCAGGTCCTGCGCAACCCGCTGGCCGAGCCCGCCACGCTGGGCATCTCCGCCGGCGCCCACCTGTCGCTCGCCGTCGCCACGCTGTGGCTGCCCGAGGCGCTGGCGCTGGGGCGGGAATGGGTGGCGCTGGCCGGCGCCGGGTTGTCGGCGGCGGCGCTGCTGGCGCTGTCCTGGCGCAAGGGGCTGTCGCCGGTCACCGTCGTTCTGGCCGGCCTCGTCCTCAGCCTCTACGCCGGGTCGGTCAGCGGCGTGATGGTGCTGTTCAACCACGACCTGCTGATCGGCCTGTTCCTGTGGGGCGCCGGCTTCCTCGACCAGCAGGATTGGGGCACGGCCGCCTTCCTGGCGCCGCGGCTGGCCGTGCTGGCGCTCGCCGCCGCGCTGGTGCTGCGTCCGCTGGTCCTGCTCGGCCTCGGCGAGGGCGGGGCGCGCAGCCTGGGCCTGTCGGTGGCGGGCGCCCGGCTGGCCGGTCTGGTGATCGCGGTGATGCTGGCGGCGTTGAGCGTCGCCGCCGTCGGCGTGGTCAGCTTCGTCGGGCTGGCCGCCCCGACCATCGTCGGCATGGCCGGCGCCCGCCGGCTGGGTCCGCGCCTGCTCTGGGCGACGCTGTGCGGCGCCGCCCTGCTGTGGGCGACCGACGCCCTGGTGCTGCTGGCCCCGGTCACCTACCGCGAGCTGCCGACCGGCGCCGTCACCGCGGTGCTGGGCGTGCCGATGCTGCTGTGGCTGCTGCCCCGCCTGCGCACGGCGGCACCGCCGGTCACGGCCGCCACAGCATCGCCGCCGCGGGCGCACCGCCCGGCGTTGCTGCTCGCCGCCGGTGCCCTGCTGCTGCCGCTGGCCCTGTGGGCGGCGGTCGCCGCCGGCCGCGGTCCGGACGGCTGGGAGTGGAGCGTCGGCGACGCCCTTGCCGCCGTGGAGCCCTGGCGGATGCCGCGGGCGCTGGCGGCGCTGGCCGGCGGGGCGATGCTGGCGGTGGCCGGCGCCACGCTGCAGCGGATGACCGGCAACCCGCTGGCGGCGCCGGAAATCCTCGGCGTGTCCTCCGGCGCGATCCTCGGTGTGATCGTTCTGATGTTCTCGGCCGAAACCCCCGGCCGCGGCGCCCAGATCCTGGCCGGCGGGGCGGGAGCGGCGGCGGTGCTGGCGGCGATGATGGCGCTCGGCCGCAGGGACGGCTTTTCGCCCGACCGGCTGCTGCTGGCCGGGATCGCCACCAGCTCCATCTCCGGGGTCGTCGTCGCCGTCCTGATGGCCGGGCACGACCCGCGCCTGCAGACGCTCGTCACCTGGCTGTCCGGCTCGACCTACATGGTCGGCCCGACCGACGCGCTGGCGGCGCTGCTGCTGGCCGGGATCGCCGTCGCCGCCATCCCCTTCGTCGCCCGCTGGCTCGACCTGCTGCCGCTCGGCGGCGGGGTGGCGGCGGCGCTGGGGGTCAGCCCGCCGCTCAGCCGCGCCGTCCTGTTCAGCCTGTCGGCGCTGCTGACCGCGGCGGCGACGCTGATCGTCGGGCCGCTGAGCTTCGTCGGGCTGATGGGGCCGCACCTCGCCCGCATGCTCGGCCTGCAGCGGGCGGCCGCCCATCTCTTCGGCTCCGCCATGCTCGGCGGGCTGGCCATGCTGGCGGCCGACTGGCTTGGACGTAGCGTGATCTTCCCCTATCAAGTGCCGGCCGGGCTGCTCGCGTCCGTGATCGGCGGCCCCTTCCTCCTCTGGCTTCTGGGACGGCGCTGATGCCCCGCTTCTCCTGCGACACCGCGATTTCCCAAGACCGCCTCCCCGGCACCCCCGCCGCCGCCGCGGACTGGCTGGTCGCCGCCTCCGAGCCCTACGGCCTGACCTTCACCCGCGACGGCGACCGCCGGACGACGGACGGACCGTTCGGCCGCCTGACGCTGACCGTGGGCACGGACGCGCTGCGTCTGCGGGCGGAGTCGGACGACCGCGGCCTCCTGGAGCGGTTCCGCGGCTCCGTCACCGAGCAGTTGCTCGGCCTGCTCAGGGAGGACGCGGCGATCGTCTGGACCGGCGACGTCGAGACCGGGGCCTTGTTCGCCGATTTCCGCGAAATCCGCGTCGCCGCCGTCCGCGACCTGACCCCGCGCCTGCGCCGCATCACCTTCCGCGGCCGGGATCTCGGCCGCTTCGCGACGTCGGACAACCTGCATGTCCGCCTCTACCTGCCGCCGCCGGGGCTGGAGGCGCCGTCCTGGCCGCGCCCCAGTCCCGACGGGCGGCCGGTCCTGCCCGCCCCCGAGCGCCGGCCAGCGGTCCGCTACTACACCCTGCGGCGCGTCGACGCCGACGCCGGTGAGCTGGACATCGACGTCGTCCTGCACGAGGACGACCGCCATGATGACGGCCATTCCGGCGAGGCCCCCGGCGCCGACTTCGCCCGGCGGGCGCGGCCCGGCGACCTCTGCGGCATGTCCGGCCCCTACGGGCTTGGCGTCCGTCCGGCCTCCTGGTACCTGCTGGCCGGCGACGAGACGGCCCTTCCCGCCATCGCCCGCATCCTGGAGGAGCTGCCCGACGACGCCCGCGGCACCGCCCTGATCGAGGTGGAGGACGCGGCGGACGAACTGCCGCTCCGCGCTCCCACGGGGTTCGCCGTCCGCTGGCTGCACCGCCGCGGTGCCGCGGTGGCCAGCCCGCTGGTCGAGGCGGTGCGCGCCCTGCCCCTCCCGGCAGACAGCGCCACCCTGTTCGCCTGGGTCGCCTGCGAGTTCGACGACCTCGCCCGGCTGCGCGAGCATCTGCGCGGCTGCGGCATCGACCGCGACCGCATGCTCGCCGTCGCCTACTGGCGGCGCACGCCGCCGGGAACGTCGGCCAACGGGACCTCCGCATGACGACCGCCATGGAGCCGATGTTCCGCCTCGACGGGGTGCGCTTCGCCCTGCCGGGGCGCCTGCTGCTCGACCTGCCGTCCTGCGACCTCTTCCCCCACCGGGTGACCGCCCTGATCGGCCACAACGGCTCCGGCAAATCGACCCTGCTGAAGATCCTCGCCCGCCAGCAGCCGCCGAGCGGCGGGCGGGTGCTGTTCGACGGCCGGCCCCTGGACCGCTGGAAACAGCGCGCCCTCGCCCGCCGCATCGGCTACCTGCCGCAGCACATGCCCGCGGCATCCGGGCTTCTGGTGCGCGAACTGGTGGCGCTCGGCCGCTATCCCTGGCACGGCGCGCTCGGCGCCTTCCGCGCGGAGGACGCCCGCAAGGTGGAGGAAGCGCTGGCGCTTACCGACACCGCGCCCTTCGCCGACCGGCTGGTCGACAGCCTGTCGGGCGGCGAGCGGCAGCGGGTGTGGCTGGCCATGCTGATCGCGCAGGACGCCGGCTGCCTGCTGCTCGACGAGCCGATCTCGGCGCTCGACGTCGCCCACCAGGTGGAGGTGCTGGCCCTGGTCCGCCGCCTGTCGCGCGAGCGCGGCATCGGGGTGGTCGCGGTGCTGCACGACGTGAACATGGCGGCGCGCTTCTGCGACGACATCGTCGCCCTGCAGGGCGGGCGGCTGATCGACCGCGGCCCCCCGGCCGAGATCATGACGCCGGCCCGGCTGGACGCCATCTACGGGGTGCCGATGGCGGTGATCCCCCACCCGGACAGCGGCGAGCCGGTCGCGCTGGTGCGCTGAGCACCGGCGGGCGCGCTCACGCCCCGCCGCTTCCCACGCCGTTTCCCAGGATGCCGAGCTGACGGCGCAACGCCGCCAGGATCTCCGCCGACCAGTCCGGATCGGTCGGCGCGGTGGCGCGGGCCAGCGCCATGCCGCCGACCAGAGCCGACACGATGGCGATGGCGCGGTCGCGGCGACCGGTGCCCCCCTCCCCGCTCCGCTCCGGCAAGCGCTCTTCCACCGCCGCGAAGAAGCGCTCGACGCCGGCCCCGAAGCGCTCCTGCACCGCCAGGTCCTGCCGCGCCACCTCCCCGGCGAAGGCGGCCATCGGGCAGCCGGCGTCCGGACGGTCGCGGTGCCGGTCGCTCAGATAGCGCGTCAGGAAGGCGTCGAGCGCCCCCTCCGGCGACGCCTCGTCGGCGGGCAGCCGGCCGAGGCTCTCCGCGAAGGCGGCCTCGCACGCCTCGGCGGCCAGCGCGTCCTTCGAGGCGAAATGGCCGTAGAAACCGCCGTGGGTCAGCCCGGCGGCCTTGGTGATCTCCGCCACCCCGACCTTGTCGAATCCGCGCTCGCGGAACAGGCGTCCCGCCGCCTTGACGATGGCGGCCCGGTTCTCCGCCGCCTTTTCCTTGGAAACCTTCACGTCGTCACCCTGTGCATGGCTGCCACGCCTCCACCGTGGGAGGTCGCGGCGATATTCATGATGGACGTCATGAATAAGTCCATTCATGATGACCATCATCATAACCCAGCGAGCGTGGAGAGGACAATGACGGATATGAGCGGCGGCGTGGCCCTGGTCACCGGCGGCACCTCGGGCATCGGGCGGGCGACCGCGCTGGCCTTCGCCAAGGCGGGCGCTACAGCCATCGTCACCGGGCGGCGCGAGGCGGAGGGGCTGGAGACGGTGGACCTCGTCCGGCAGGCCGGCGGGCGCGCCGTCTTCGTCCAGGCCGACGTCGCCGACGCCGGGGAGGTCGCCGCCCTGTTCGCCCGGATCGAGCAGGACCACGGCCGGCTCGACTACGCCTTCAACAACGCCGGCATCCATTTCGGCCGGTCGGTGGCCGACACGACGGAGGCCGACTTCGACCGCATGGTCGCCGTCAACATCAAGGGCGTCTGGCTGTGCCTGAAGCACGAGCTGCCGATCATGCTGCGGCAGGGCAAGGGCGCCATCGTGTCCACCGGCTCGGTGCTGGGCCAGATCGGTCTGGCCGGCAACAGCGTCTATTCCGCGAGCAAGGCGGCGGTCGAGGGCATGACCCGCAGCGTCGCCATCGAGGTCGCCAAGTCCGGCGTGCGCGTCAACGCCGTCTGCCCGGCGATCATCCAGACGCCGATGAGCGCCGGCTCCTTCGGCGGCGAGGAGGCGGTCAACGCGGCGCTCGGCCCGCTGCACCCGGTCGGTCGCGTCGGCCAGCCGCGCGAGGTCGCCGACACCGTGGTCTGGCTGTGCTCCGACGCCGCGTCCTTCATCACCGGCCAGTCGATCAACATCGACGGCGGCCTGACGGTGCAGTGATCCTCACCCCATTCAGGAGTTCGCGATCATGGAAACCCTCGACCCCGTCGTCATCGTGTCCGCCGCGCGCACGCCGCTCGGCCGTTTCCAGGGGGAGCTGTCGGCCCTGCCCGCCCACGCGCTGGGCGCCCACGCCGTTCGTGCGGCGCTGAGCCGCGCCGGGTTGGCGCCGGAGCGTGTGGACGAGGTCCTGCTCGGCTGCGTGCTCCCCGCCGGCCAGGGGCAGGCGCCGGCCCGGCAGGCGGCGCGCGGCGCCGGTCTGCCCGACGCCACCGGCGCCACCACCGTCAACAAGGTTTGCGGCTCCGGCATGAAGGCGACGATGCTCGCCCACGACCTGCTCCGCGCCGGCTCCGCCGACCTCGTGGTCGCCGGCGGCATGGAGTCGATGTCCAACGCGCCCTACCTGCTGGCCAAGGCCCGCGGCGGCTACCGCATCGGGCACGACCGCATCCTCGACCACCTGATGCTCGACGGGCTGGAGGACGCCTATGAGGGCGGGCGCCCGATGGGCGATTTCGGCGAGGCGACCGCCGACCTCTACGGTTTCACCCGCGCCGAGCAGGACGCCTACGCCGTCGAGACGCTGACCCGCGCCCGCGCCGCCATCGCGAGCGGCGCCTTCGCCGCCGAGATCGCGCCCGTCACCCTGGCCGTCAAGGGCGGGGAGCGGACTGTCGCCGACGACGAGAACCCGCTGAAGGTCGCGCCGGAGAAGATCCCCGGCCTGAAGCCGGCCTTCCGCCGCGACGGCACGATCACCGCGGCCAGCTCCTCGGCCAACGCCGACGGGGCGGCGGCGCTACTGCTCACCCGCCGCTCGTTGGCCGAGCGCGAGGGGCTGCCCGTGCTGGCGACCATCCTCGGCCACGCCACCCACAGCCAGGACCCGGCCTGGTTCACCACCGCACCCATCCCGGCGATCCGCAAGCTGCTCGACCGCGTCGGCTGGGGTGTCGACGACGTCGACCTGTTCGAGATCAACGAGGCCTTCGCGGTCGTCGCCATGGCGGCGCAACGCGACCTCGGCATTCCGCGCGACGTGTTGAACGTCAACGGCGGGGCCTGCGCGCTCGGCCATCCCATCGGCGCCACCGGCGCGCGGCTGATCGTGACGCTGCTGCACGCGCTGGCCGCGCGGGGGCTGCGCCGCGGCGTCGCCTCCCTGTGCATCGGCGGCGGCGAGGCCACCGCCATCGCGGTCGAACGGCCCGCCTGACCCTTTCCGCCAGACCGGAACCCCATCCATGCTGTCCTCCCCCGTCGCCGCCGCGCTGGCGCGGCGCAACGTCCATTACGGCTGGGCCGTCGTCGGCGTCACCTTCCTGACCATGCTGGTGTCGGCGGGTGCGGTCGGCGCCCCCGGCGTCCTCCTGCTGCCCCTGCAGCGCGAGTTCGGCTGGTCCACCGCCGACATCTCCATAGCACTCGCCATCCGCCTGCTGCTGTTCGGCCTGATGGGGCCGTTCGCCGCCGCGCTCATCAACCGCTACGGCGTCAAGCGGATGGTGCTGTCCTCGCTGACGCTGGTCAGCGGCGGGCTTCTGCTGTCGCTCGCCATGCGCGAGGTCTGGCAGCTGATCCTGCTGTGGGGCTTCGTCGTCGGCTTCGGCACCGGCCTGACCGCCATGGTGCTGGGCGCCACCGTGGCGACGCGCTGGTTCAGCCGGCGGCGCGGGCTGGTCGTCGGGCTTCTGACCGCCAGCTCGGCCACCGGGCAGCTCGTCTTCATGCCGCTGCTGTCGATGCTGACCGAGCAGATGGGCTGGCGCGTGGCGCTGGCGCTGCTGTGCGGGCTGCTGTGGGTGGCGGCGCTGGCCGTGCTCGCCCTGATGCGCGACCGTCCGTCCGACCTCGGGCTGGCCGCCTATGGCGAGGAGGGGGCGGCGACCGCCCCGCCGCCGCCCGCCGGTTCGGTGGTGGCCGCCGCCTTGGGCGCCCTGCGCGACGCGTCGAAGACGCGGGTCTTCTGGGTGCTGTTCGCCACTTTCTTCATCTGCGGGGCGAGCACCAACGGGCTGATCCAGACCCACCTGATCCCGCTCTGCGTCGATTTCGGCGTTCCGGAGGTGCGGGCCGCCGGCCTGCTGGCGCTGATGGGCGTCTTCGACTTCGTCGGCACGGTCGCCTCGGGCTGGCTGTCCGACCGCTACGACAACCGCTGGCTCCTGTTCTGGTATTACGGCCTGCGCGGGCTGTCGCTGCTGTTCCTGCCCTATTCCGACTTCACGCTTTACGGCCTGTCGCTGTTCGCGGTGTTCTACGGGCTGGACTGGATCGCCACCGTGCCGCCGACCGTCCGGCTGACGGCGGAACGCTTCGGGCGGGAGCGCGCCAACCTCGTCTTCGGCTGGGTCTTCGCCGGACACCAGATCGGCGCCGCCTGCGCCGCCTTCGGAGCCGGCTACGCCCGCAGCACGCTGGACAGCTACCTGCCGGCCTTCTTCATCGCCGGGCTGCTCTGCCTGGGGGCCGCGCTGCTGGTCCCGACGCTGGGCCGCGCCCCGGCCGCCAAGCCGGCGCCGGCCACCTGAGGGAGCCCCATCAAGAGTTGCCACGCTGGCGCAGTAACCCTCTCCCCTCTGGGGAGAGGGTGGCCCGAAGGGCCGGTGAGGGGGATGCGCGCAGCGGTACGTTCGGCAAAAGCGCAACCCCCTCACCCTAACCCTCTCCCCAGAGGGGAGAGGGGACAATTAAAGCCCCATCGACTTCGCGCCGGGCTGTGCTTAGATAGGCGCAACCCGGCCCGCTCCGTTTGTGTGCGGACCGCCCCCACTGCGTCGATGGACCGACCATGGACAAACTGCACGCGATGCGCGTCTTCGTCCGCGTCGTCGAGGTGAACAGCTTCACCAAGGCCGCCGACACGCTGGGCCTGCCGCGCGCCTCGGTGACGACGACCATCCAGAATCTGGAGGCGGCGCTCGGCGTGCGCCTGCTCCAGCGGACGACCCGCAAGCTGAGCCTGACGCTCGACGGCGCCGCCTATCTGGAGGGCGCCACCCGCATCCTCTCCGACCTGGAGGAGATCGAGACCTCCTTCACCAGCGCCCGCAAGACGCCGCGCGGGCGGCTGCGGGTGGACATGCCGGGCTCGGTCGGGCGGCTCATCATCATCCCGACCATCCACGAGTTCCACGCCCGCTACCCCGACATCGAGATCATGATCGGGATGAGCGACCGCCCCATCGACCTGATCCAGGAGGGGGTGGACTGCGTGCTGCGCGTCGGCGATCTGGTGGATTCCAGCCTGATCGCCCGCCGGGTCGGCGCCTTCCGCCCGGTGACCGTTGCCAGCCCGGCCTATCTCGCCCGCCACGGCACGCCCAAGACCATCGAGGAGCTGGAGGGCCACAGCGCCGTCAACTACTTCACGCGCACCGGCAAGATGCACGAGATGAGCTTTGAGCGCGACGGCGTCATCCACGAGGTGAAGCTGAACGGCCCGGTCTCGGTCAACGACGCCGACGCCTACGTCACCTGCGCGCTGGAGGGGCTGGGCATCGGGCAGACCGCCCGCTTCATGGCATTGCCCCACCTGCGCAGCGGCGCCCTGGTGGAGATCCTCAAGGAGTGGCGCCCGGCCCTGATGCCGATCTCCGCGCTCTACCCGCACAACCGCCACCTGTCGCCCAAGGTCCGCGCCTTCGTCGACTGGGTCGCCGAATTGTTCGAGGGCTGCCCGCTGATGCAAGGCGAGGAGATCGACGGCTACGAGTGCCCGGAGCGGGAAAAGCCCAAGCCGGCTCCCGCCACCGCGGAACCGGAGGGTACCCGTCTCTGCGTGGTGTGAGCCGGGCCTCATGTGGATCGGATTGTTCATCCGATCCGAATTGTGTTGCCATTGACCGCGTATTTATTCCGACCGGTCAAACGCCCACACTCCCTCCTGTTGCAATGCGGGAGGGGTGCCGGGGCACCGTCGGATCATGGGCCGCTCGTCGGATCAGTCGAACACACGCAGTACCGGGACGGAGCCGTGCCGGCTTTCGGTCGATGACCGGACCATCGCCGGCCACGCCCAGGACATCCGGCTGCGGCTCTACCGGCCGCTGATCGGGCTGACCGTCCCGGCCCTGCTGTATCTGCACGGTGGCGGCTTCACCTCCGGTTCGCTGGAGGAGGCCGAGACCGCCGCCGCCGCCATCGCGGAGAGCGTGCCGGCGCTGGTCGTCTCGGTCGGCTACTCCCTGGCCCCGGCCCACTGCTTCCCCACCGCCGCCCACGACGCCCATCAGGCGGCGCTGTGGACCCTGGCCGAAGCCCGCGACCTGAACATCGCCAAGGGCGGGCTGGGCGTCGCCGGGCACGACGCCGGCGGCCATGTCGCCGCCTCGCTGACCTTCCTCGCCCGCGACCAGGGCGAGGTGGACATCCGCGCGCAGGCCCTGCTCGGCCCGATGCTGGACCCCAGCCTGACCCGCGCCGGCGACGCCCAGGCCATGCAGTGCGACGTTCCGGCGACCGCCTACGCCCGCTGCTACCGCGCCTATCTGCCCGACGCGGCGCAGCGCGTGCACCCCTACGCCGCACCGCTGGATTCCCGCCGGCTGGCCGGGCTGCCGCCGACGCTGATCGTCACCGCGCAGAAGGACGTCCTGCGCATCGAGGCGGAGCAGTACGCCGCCAACCTGATCGGAGCCGGCGTGCCCACCGAGGTCACCCGCTTCCCCGCCATTTCGCACGCCGCCCTGCCCGGCCATCGCCCGGCGCTGCTGGCGGTCGCCGACTTTTTCCGCCGCCGCCTGTCCTCCGCGGACGGCCGTGGCGTCCCCGTCTGACTCCCCAGGAGAGTGGTCCCATGTCGTTGTCTCCTTCGAAGCTCGCCCTCCTTCTCGCCGTCGGCGCCGCGACCGCCGGTGTCGCCGGCGTCGTCTCCACCCAGGGCCGCGCCGACGCCCCCGCGGCGTCCGCCGCCGCCCCGCCGCCACCCGAGGTGGACGTGGCGCCGGTTGTCGCCCGCAAGATCACCGACTGGCAGTCCTACTCGGGCCGCCTGGAGGCGGTCGACCGGGTGGAGGTGCGCCCGCAGGTGTCGGGCGCCATCACCGCCGTGCATTTCCGCAACGGCGCCCTGGTGAAGAAGGGCGATCCCCTCTTCACCATCGACCCGCGCCCCCACGTCGCCGAGGTCGCGCGCGCCGAGGCCCAGGTCGCCGCCGCGCAGGCCGCGGTGCGCTTCACCACCGCCGACCTCGACCGCGCCCAGCGGCTCGTGCAGAACAACACCGTCTCGCGCCAGACTCTGGACGAGAAGGAGAACGCCGCCCGCGAGGCCGGCGCCAACCTGAAGGCGGCGCAGGCGGCCCTCGACCTCGCCCGCATCGACCTGGAGCACACCCAGGTGACCGCCCCGATCTCCGGCCGCGTCTCGCGCGCCGAGGCGACGGTCGGCAACGTCGTGGCGTCCGGCGCCTCCGCCGCCCCGCTGACGACCCTGGTCTCGGTCTCGCCGATCTACGCCTCCTTCGACGTCGATGAGCAGACCTACCTGCGCCACATCGCCAGCGTGAAGGACGCCGCCGACGTGCCGGTCCAGCTCGGCCTCGCCAACGAGAGCGGCTATTCGCGCGGCGGCACGGTGGAGCATGTGGACAACCGGCTCGATTCCGTGTCCGGCACCATCCGCGTGCGCGCCAAGTTCGACAATCCGGACGGCATGCTGGTCCCCGGCCTCTACGCCCGCGTCAAGGTCGGCGGCAGCACCCCGCACGACGCGCTGATGGTCGAGGACCGCGCCATCAACACCGACCAGGACAAGAAATTCGTCCTGGTGGTCGGCGGCGACGACACCGTGCAGTACCGCGAGATCATTCCCGGCGCCGCGCAGAACGGGCTGCGGGTGGTCAAGAGCGGCCTTGCCGCCGGGGAGCGCATCGTCGTCAACGGCGTCCAGCACGCCCGCCCCGGCGCCCGCATCAGCCCGAAGACCGTGGCGATGGGCAAGCCGGCGGACGCCATCGAGACCGCCGCGAACCAGTAACAGCCCCGCCCCCTCCCCAACCCTCCCCCGCTTTGCAGGAGAGGGAGTCCGTCGCAGACCCTCTCCCGCGTAGCGGGGGAGGGAGGGCCCCGCTCCGCCAGGAGTGGGAGGGAGGGGGTCTTGCGTCCAAACTCCATGCCGCCCGCTGGGAAGGCCATCATGAACATCTCGAAATTCTTCATCGACCGCCCGATCTTCGCGGGCGTGCTGTCGGTGGCGCTGTTCCTGGCGGGAGCGATCTCGCTGTTCCAGTTGCCCATCTCCGAATACCCGGAGGTCGTTCCGCCGTCGGTCGTCGTGCGCGCCCAGTTCCCGGGCGCCAACCCCAAGGTCATCGCCGAAACGGTCGCCTCCCCCTTGGAGGAGCAGATCAACGGCGTCGAAAACATGCTGTACATGCAGTCGCAGGCCAACAGCGACGGCAACATGGCGCTGACCGTGACCTTCCGGCTGGGCACCGACCCCGACAAGGCGCAGCAGCTCGTGCAGAACCGGGTGGCGCAGGCGTTGCCGCGCCTGCCGTCCGACGTGCAGCGGCTGGGCGTGACGACGGTCAAAAGCTCGCCCACCCTGACCATGGTCGTTCATCTGCTGTCGCCCAACGACCGCTATGACATGACCTACCTGCGCAACTACGCCATCCTGAACGTCAAGGACCGGCTGAGCCGGATCAGCGGCGTCGGCGAGGTGCAGGTGTGGGGCGCCGGCGACTATTCCATGCGCGTCTGGCTCGACCCCAACAAGGTCGCCCAGCGCGGCCTGACCGCGTCCGATGTGGTGGCGGCGATCCGCGAGCAGAACGTCCAAGTCGCGGCGGGCGTCATCGGCGCCTCCCCCTCCCTGCCCGACACGCCCCTCCAGCTCTCGATCAACGCGCAAGGGCGCCTGACGACGCCTGAGGAGTTCGGCGCGATCATCCTGAAGACCGGGGAGCAGGGCGGCGTCACCCTGCTGCGCGACGTCGCCCGCGTCGAGATGGCGGCGGCGCAGTACGGCCTGCGCTCGCTGCTCGACAACAAGCCGGCGGTGGCGCTGGGCATCAACCAGTCGCCGGGCGCCAACGCGCTGGCCATCTCCGACGCCATCCGGGCGACCATGGCCGACCTCAAGGCCGACATGCCGGACGGCGTCGATTACAGCATCGTCTACGACCCGACGCAGTTCGTCCGCTCCAGCATCGACGCGGTGATCCACACCCTGCTGGAAGCCGTCGCCCTGGTCGTTCTGGTGGTCATCGTCTTCCTCCAGACGTGGCGCGCCTCGATCATCCCGTTGCTGGCGGTTCCGGTGTCCATCGTTGGCACCTTCTCGCTGATGCTGGGGCTGGGCTACTCGATCAACGCGCTGTCGCTGTTCGGCATGGTGCTGGCCATCGGCATCGTCGTGGACGACGCCATCGTCGTCGTCGAGAACGTCGAGCGCAACATCGAGAACGGCCTGTCGGCCAAGGAAGCCACCTACCGCGCCATGCAGGAGGTCAGCGGCCCGATCATCGCCATCGCGCTGACGCTGGTCGCCGTCTTCGTCCCGCTGGCGGCCATGAGCGGCCTGACCGGCGAGTTCTACAAGCAGTTCGCGATGACCATCGCGATCTCCACCGTCATCTCCGCCTTCAACTCGCTGACCCTGTCGCCGGCCCTGGCGGCGGTCCTGCTGCGCGGCCACGACCAGCCGCAGGACTGGCTGACCCGCGCCATGAACAAGGTCTTCGGCGGCTTCTTCCGGCTGTTCAACCGGGTCTTCCACCGCGCCTCGACCGGCTACGGCCGCGGCGTCGGCGGGGTGGTGCGGCACAAGGGGCTGATGATGCTGGTCTATGTCGGGCTGCTCGGCGTCACCGTGCTGCTCGGCCGCACCGTGCCGATGGGCTTCGTCCCGGCGCAGGACAAGGAATATCTCATCAGCTTCGCCCAGCTTCCCAACGGCGCCTCGCTCGACCGCACGGAGGCGGTGATCCGCGAGATGACCGACATCGCGCTGGCCCGCCCCGGCGTGCAGAGCGCCGTCGCCTTCCCCGGCCTGTCGGTCAACGGCTTCACCAACAGCTCCAGCGCCGGCATCGTCTTCGTCACGCTGAAGCCCTTCGCCGAGCGCAAGGACCCGTCGCTGTCGGCCGCCGCCATCGCCGGTGATCTGCAGAAGCGCTACGCGGGGCTGAAAGAGGCCTTCGTCGCCATCTTCCCGCCGCCCCCGGTGATGGGCCTCGGCACGCTGGGCGGCTTCAAGATGCAGATCGAGGACCGCGGCGCGCTGGGTTACGAGGCGCTGAACGCGGCGGTCGGCTCCTTCCTGAAGAAGGCCATGGAAACACCGGAGCTGGGGCCGGCCTTCTCCAGCTACCAGATCAACGTGCCGCAGCTCGACGTCGATCTCGACCGCGTGAAGGCCAAGCAGCAGGGCGTGCCCATCGGCGAGGTGTTCGACACCATGCAGATTTATCTGGGCTCGCTCTATGTGAACGACTTCAACAGCTTCGGCCGCGTCTATCAGGTCCGCGTCCAGGCGGACGCGCCCTTCCGCGCCGAATCAGCCGACATCGGCCTGCTGAAGACGCGCAACGCCCAGGGCGACATGGTGCCGCTCTCCTCGCTGGTCACCGTCAAGCAGAGCTACGGGCCGGAGATGGTCGTGCGCTACAACGGCTACACCGCCGCCGACATCAACGGCGGCCCGGCCCCCGGCTATTCCTCCGGCCAGGCCCAGGCGGCGGCGGAGCGCATCGCCCAGGAGACCCTGCCGCGCGGCGTGCGGTTCGAATGGACCGACCTGACCTATCAGGAGATCCTGGCCGGCAACGCGGCGCTGTGGATCTTCCCCATCAGCATCCTGCTCGTCTTCCTGGTGCTGGCCGCCCAGTACGAAAGCCTGACCCTGCCGCTGGCCATCCTGCTGATCGTCCCGATGAGCCTGATGTCGGCGCTGGCCGGGGTGTGGCTGACGGGGGGCGACAACAACGTCTTCACGCAGATCGGCTTCATGGTGCTGGTCGGCCTGTCGGCAAAGAACGCCATCCTGATCGTCGAGTTCGCCCGCGAGCTGGAGCATCAGGGGCGCAGCGTGGTCCAGGCCGCCATCGAGGCCAGCCGGCTGCGGCTGCGGCCCATCCTGATGACTTCGATCGCCTTCATCATGGGCGTGGTGCCGCTGGTCACCTCGACCGGCGCCGGCTCGGAGATGCGCCACGCGATGGGCGTGGCGGTGTTCGCCGGAATGATCGGCGTCACCCTGTTCGGCCTGCTGCTGACCCCGGTCTTCTACGTCCTGCTGCGCACGATGGTCGGGGCCGGCAAGCCGGCGGCGGCGGTGCCGACCGGTTCGGCGCTGGCTCACGGGCACGGGGACGACTGAGCGTCCCTGACCGCACCATCGCCTCCAGCGCGGCGGGGAGCCGGGGCCGAGCGCCCCGCTCCCCGCCGCGTCGTTTCTTCGCCGACCCTCACTCTGCTTGCTCTGGCACAACGAACGGCGAGGCTCCCGCCGGCACTCTCACCGTCACGCACCGCCCATCCGTCGGCGGCCCCGGTTGGAGACCTCGTCATGTCCAGTGCAGCCATCAGCACCACCCTGTACCGCCATCACCACGCCACCGTCGGGCAGCTCGTCGACCGGATCGACTCCCTGTTGGCGGCGCCGTCCCCGGTGGCGAACGCCGCCGCCCTCGCCACGGCGGTCCGCGACCTGTTCGGTGTGTTCACCGTCCATCTGTCGCTGGAGGACAGCGCGCTCTACCCGCGCCTGCTGACCCACCCGACCCCGGCGCTCCGCGCCACGGCGGCGCGCTTCCAGGCCGAAATGGGCAGCCTGCGGGCCCGCTTCGACCGCTACCGGTCCAGCTGGCCCGGCCCGCTGGCCGTGTCCAAGGACCCGGAAACCTTCGTCCGCGAAACGCGGGAGGTGGTGACCGCGCTCAAGCACCGCATCGCCCGTGAGGATCTTGAGCTGTACGACGTCATCGACCGCACCGCCCTTGCCGACAAGACGGCCAATCGCTGACGACGGTGCCCACGCCTCCCTCTTGACAGTTCGTTCGCTACCTTGCGAATATTGCTAGGTAGCGAACGAATTATGGGGAGCTTGCCTGTCATGGATCAGCGGAGCGACGCCGGGCATCCGACCGTCGGAGCGTGGACGAAGCGGTGCTACCTCGCCGGCCGCGCCCTCATGGACGCCACCCTGCGGCCGTACGATCTGGGATCGACCCAATGGTACGTGCTCTGGCATCTGGCGCATGTCGGCCCGACCGTTCAGCGCGATCTCGGGCGGGTGCTTGAACTCGAACGGGCGACCTTGAGCGGAATCGTCGCCACGCTCGTCCGCAAGGGGCTGGTGTGCCAGACATCGAGCGGGAACGACCAGCGCCAGCGACTTCTGACGCTCACCGCCGCGGGCGAAGCCCTGTGGCGTGAGCTTCCCGATCTTTCGTTCATTCACGACGCCGCGTTCGGCGGCATCGACGAGGCCGAGCTGGCCACGACGATCCGTGTCCTGCAAACGGCGACCGAACGCCTGAACAACCTTCTGCGCAAGGAGTGAGCCGATGACGATCCTGATCACCGGAGCGACGGGGCTGGTCGGTGAGCGGCTCGTCCCGCGGATGATCGAAGCGGGACGGTCCTGCCGGCTGCTGCTGCGGGCCGGAAAGCCCTGTCCCGCCGGAGCAACCGCCGTGACGGGCGACATTCTCGACCCGTCGACGCTGCCGGACGCCGTCCGCGGCGTCTCGGCGGTCGTGCACCTGGCGGCGGTCTTCCGCACCCAGGACACGGACCTCATCTGGCGGAGCAACCTCGACGGAACCCGCAACCTGATCGCCGCGGTGAAAGCGCACGCCCCGGAGGCGCGCTTCATCCTGTCGAGCACCAGCCACGTCTACGACATCGACACCCCGCATCCCGGCCGGGAGGACGACCCGGTCGATCCGAAACAGGCCTATCCCGCAAGCAAGGTGGCGGCGGAAAACGTCCTGCGGGACAGCGGCCTGACCTGGTCCATCGTCCGCTTTCCGTTCGTTTACGGCGATGGGGACGGGCATCTCGAATCGCTCCCGAAACACGTCGGCGACTGGCATCCGGCGCATCGGATGAGCACCATTCATCACCGCGACATCGCCACGGCGATGACGCTGGCTTTGAACGGGGTGTTCGATCGGCGCATCGTCAATGTTGCCGACGACGCGCCGATGTCCATCCTCGAGCTTGCCGGGGTGCTGGAGACAAGACTGGCGTCGCGTGCCGAGCCCCTCCCACATCCCTGGCATCTGCACGTCGATGCATCCCTCGCGCGCCGTCTCGGCTTTCGCCCGACGGTGAGAACGGTCCACCAAGCCCTTCAGGAAGGGTTGATGTGACCGGGAATTCAGGGTTCGTCGCGCCCTTGCCCCCTCTCCACCGGCTGGCCGGGGCGGCAAGTAAGAATGCGACTTGTTCGCAATTGCCTTTTGCCCTATAGGTCTGGCGGCTCGGGGGAGGATTCCGGGGGTCTGTTCAATCCGGTGGCTGGGAGGCCGATCCATGCCGTTCCATCCCAGAATGCAAAGCAGCACGGAAGGGATCACCATCCTGGGTGACCTTCAGTGGCGCGCCTGGAACGGGATGATCGCCGACATCTGGAACGTCGCCTGCGACCGGAACGGCCAGGGCGAGTATGTGTCCGAGGCTCCGCGGCTGGTCGTCGTCCTCGATCAGGTGGGGGAAGGCGGCCTGCACGTCACGGCCGCGCCCGGCCGCGGCGAGGCCGGCCGGCTCAGCCGACGCGAGCCTTTGAGCTACGTGCCCGCCGGCCTGCGGGTGTGGTCGCGCACGGTGAACGTCCGCCGGCTCACCCATCTCGACCTCCATTTCGACATGTCCGTGCTGGGGGGCCGCGTCGCGGAGGGGCTGGACGTCCGTGGCATGGAGCGGCCGCGGCTGAATTTCGCGGATGAGCGCCTGTTCGCTCTGGCCCGCCTGATCGCCGCGGAGTGCCGGACGTCGGGGAACCTGCACGATCTCTATGGCGAGAGCCTGATGGCCGCGCTGTTCGTCGGCCTCGCGCAGGCGGAACCCGTCGCCGACCGCAAGCGGGGCCAGTTGCCGCCGCGCCAGTTGAAGCGCGTCACCGACTACATTGAGGAGCATTGCAGCCGCCCCATCCGCCTGCAGGAACTGGCCGAACTGACCGGGCTGTCCACCACCCATTTCTGCACCGCCTTCAAGGCCTCGACCGGCCTGCCGCCCCACAAATGGCAGATGCGGGTCCGTGTGGAACGGGCCAAGAGCCTGCTGACCGGATCGGACATGACGCTGGCAGCGGCCGCGGTGATGGCGGGCTTCTCCGATCAAGCGCATCTGACGCGCGTTTTCCGCCAGATCGTCGGCACCACGCCCGCCGCGTGGCTGCGCAACCACACCGGCTGAGCCGGGCGCTGCCCGACGCACCGCCCGAGGCACCTTGGCACCGACGAATGCCGGAAGATCGTCCAACCCGTCCAAAGACCGTTCAATCGCGCCGCTTCATGCACATGCTAATCATTCGCAACAACGCAGGCTCTTCGGGACCCACCGGTCCGAAGGCGTTTCGCGGATGCCGCATACAGTCCGAGGCCGATTGCGATGAGTGATATTTCCAACAAGCGAATGTCCGACAAGCGACGGGCCCGCCTCCTCTTGAACGGCACGGCGCTCGTCGCCCTGCTGGTGCCGGCGCTCGCCCAGGCGCAGGACGCCACCGCCCCGGCGGTTCTGGCTCCGGTGACCGTGGAGGGCAGCCGGGCCGCCGACACTGCGACCAGCCCGGTCCGCGGCTACGTGCCCGCCCGCTCGGCCACGGGCTCCAAGACCGACATCCCGCTGGAGGCGGTCCCGCAGTCCGTCTCGGTGATCGGGCGCGAGGAGATGGACGACCGCGGCGCGCAGAAGGTGGACGAGGCGCTGCGCTACACCCCCGGCGTCTTCAGCCAGCCCTTCGGCTCGGACAGCGACACCGACTGGATCTTCATCCGCGGCTTCCAGGCGACGCAGACCGGCATTTACCAGGACGGGCTCCAGCTCTACAGCTACGGTTTCGGCGGCCAGTTCGTGGACAGCTACACGCTGGAGCGGATCGAGGTGCTGCGCGGCGCCTCCTCCGTCCTCTACGGCGGCAGCAACCCCGGCGGTCTGGTGAATTACGTCACCAAGCGGCCCGGCGACACGCCGGTGCGCTCGGTCGAGGCGGGGATCAACCAGCACGGCACCGCCCATCTCGGCGTGGACGTCGGCGGCGCCATCGACCCGACGCTGAGCTACCGGCTGACCGGGCGCATCGCCGGCGGCGACAGCTACACCGACTTCGCCGACGGCTTCCGCGGCACCATCTCGCCCAGCTTCAAATGGTCGCCGAACGAGCGCAGCACGTTGACGGTGCTGAGCAACTACACCGACATCGACGAGACGCACAACGGCGGCGCCTTCCTGCCCTATGTCGGCACGGTGAAGCCGGCCCCCTTCGGGCGCATCGACCGCGAGTCCAACTTCACCGAGCCGGACATCGACACCTATCGGCGCCGGCAGGCCTCCGTCGGCTACGAGTTCGAGCATCGCTTCGACAACGACCTGACCTTCCGCCAGAACGCCCGCTACGGCTACAGCCGGGTCCACGAGGTCTCGGTCTACCCTTACGGTTACAACGCTTTCTCGGCGGTGCCGACCGACCCGGACAACCTGCTGTCGCGCATCAATTTCGAGCACACGACCAAGGTCAACACCTTCTTGATCGACAACCAGCTCGAATCCAAGTGGCAGACCGGTCCGGTCGCCCACACGGCGCTGGTTGGCGTCGACTACAAGTATTTCAAGATGGATCAGGTGCAGGCGTCCGGCTCGGCCACGCCGATCAGCGCCACCAACCCGGTCTACGGCGCCGCGCAGGGCCAGCGCTTCTCCTACATCGACCAGGAGCTGACGATGGGTCAGCTCGGCGTCTATCTGCAGGACCAGATGCGCTTCGGCCAGGGCCTCCTGGTGACGCTGAACGGGCGCTACGACATCGCCTCGACCGATGCCGACGGCACGCCCGCCTACGACGGCAAGGACGGCAAGTTCAGCGGGCGCGCCGGTCTGGCCTACGAGTTCGCCAACGGCATCACCCCCTATGTCAGCGCCTCGACCTTCTTCAACCCGGTGCTGGGATCGTCGGCGGTGGCCGGCGTGTTCAAGCCGGAGACCGGCCAGCAGTACGAGGTCGGCGTCAAGTACCGCCCGGCCTGGATGGACGCCATCTTCACCGCGGCCCTGTTCGACCTGACGCGCACCAACGTGGTGACCGGTGCCTTCAACGCCGAGACGCAGCTCGGCGAGGTCAACTCGCGCGGCATCGAGCTTGAGGCCAAGGCCAACATCACGCCGAACCTGAAGGCGGTCGCCTCCTTCACCGCGCTCGACCTCGACATCAAGAAGGACGCCAACCCGGCGCTGATCGGCAAGACCCCCTACATCGTGCCGCAGGTCCAGGGCTCGGCCTTCCTCGACTACACCTTCCGGGAAAGCGCGCTGGACGGCGTGTCGGTGGGCGGCGGCGTGCGCTACGTCGGCTCGTCCTGGGCCGACAACGAGAACACTTTGAAGGTCCCCGCCGCCACCGTCTTCGACGCGCGGATCGGCTACAAGCCCGCCGCCTGGGGCGTGAATCTCGCCGTGACCAACCTGTTCGACAAGGAGTATGTGGCGAGCTGCCAGACCCAGTTCTCCTGCGGTTACGCCGAGGGCCGGACGGCTTTGCTGACCGTCAACATGACGTGGTGACGTGAATTCCCTCTCCCCTCTGGGGAGAGGGTTTGGGTGAGGGGGTTGCGCTTTTGCCGAACGTGCCGCTACGGACATCCCCCTCAC
This sequence comes from Azospirillum sp. UENF 211521, assembly GCF_058780535.1. Lineage (NCBI taxonomy): Bacteria > Pseudomonadati > Pseudomonadota > Alphaproteobacteria > Rhodospirillales > Azospirillaceae > Azospirillum > Azospirillum sp. UENF 211521. The sequence goes on along the minus strand of NZ_JBSNCF010000005.1, from coordinate 308,927 downwards.
CCTCCCCACGCCTGCGGCGCGGGTCCCCTCCCTCTCCCCGGAGGGGCGAGGGATACAGAGGTGAAGACCGATGAGCCCGGACCAGACCCAACCCCTCTACGACCTCGACGGCGTGAGCTTCGCCGTTGCCGGACGGGCGATCCTGTCGGGATTGTCTCTCCGGCTGGATCCGGGGCGGATCTATGGGCTGGTCGGCCCCAACGGGTCGGGCAAGAGCACGCTGATCCGCCTGCTGGCGCGCCAGCAGCCGCCGGGCGGCGGGACCATCCGCTGCCTGGGGGCGGACCTCGCGCGGATCGGCGACCGCGACTTTGCCCGCACCATCGCCTACATGCCGCAATTCACCCCGCCCGCCGAAGGCATGACGGTGCGGGAGCTGGTGGCACTGGGCCGCTTTCCCTGGCACGGCGCGCTCGGCCGCTTCGGGGTGGAGGACGCCGCCAAGGTGGCGGAGGCCATCGCCGAAACCCACCTGGACGCCTTCGCCGACCGGCTGGTCGACAGCCTGTCGGGCGGCGAGCGGCAGCGCGTCTGGCTGGCCATGATGCTGGCGCAGGACACGCGCGGCCTGCTGCTCGACGAGCCGACCTCGGCGCTGGACATCGCCAGCCAAGTGGAACTGCTGGGGCTGGTGCGCCGGCTGAGCCGGGCGCGCGGCATCGGCGCGGTCATCGTGCTGCACGACATCAACATGGCGGCCAGCGTCTGCGACGAGATCCTGGCGATGCGCAACGGCGCGCTGATCGCCCAGGGCACGCCGGATGCCATCATGACCGGCGAGACGCTGGAGGCCATCTACCGCCTCGCCATGACGACCGTCCCGCACCCGGTGACCGGCAAGCCGATCGGTTGCGTGCTGTGACGGGGCGCCCGACGATCACCCGCCGCAACGCGCTGGGCCTCGCCGCCGGAGCGGCGCTGCTGCCCCGCCTCGGGCGCGCCGCGTCCGGGCGGCGGGTCGCCGCCATCGACTGGGCGGGGCTGGAGACGGTGCTGGCCCTGGGCATCCTGCCGGTCGCCGCGACCGAGCTGATCCAGTTCCGCAAGACCGTCGTCGAGCCGGAGGTGCCAGACTCGGTCATCGACCTCGGTCTGCGCGGCATGCCGAATTACGAGGCGCTGACGCTGGCCGAGCCAGACCTCATCCTCACCTCCAACTATTACGAGGGGCAGCGGGCGAGCCTGGAGCGGGTGGCGGATACCCTATCGCTGCCGATCTACCAGCCGGGCGTGCCGCCCTACCCGCTGGCCGCCGAAGCGGCGCTGACCCTCGGCCGGGCGCTGGGCCGCGAGGCGGAGGCCCGCGCCGTCGTCGCCGGGGTCGACGCGGAGATCGCCCGGCTGGGCGAGTCCCTGCGCGGCGCGGTCCGCCGCCCGGTGCTGGCGATCAACTTCGGCGACGCCCGCCATGTCCGCGCCTTCGGCGACGACAGCATGTTCGGCGCGGTGCTCCAGCGGTTGGGGCTGCGCAACGCCTGGGCCTCGCAATCGAGCTACAGCGCCGCGGCGCCGCTGGGGATCGAGGCGCTGGCCCGGATGCCGGACGCCATCACCGTCGTCGTTCCGCCGCTGCCGTCCGACGTGGCGCGGGGGCTGGAGGACAGCGCCCTGTGGCAGGCCCTGCCGATGGTGCGGGAAAAGCGGGTGAGCGTGATCGAGCCGGTCAACCATTTCGGCGGGCTTCCGGCGGCCCTGCGCTTCGCCCGCCTCGTCAGCGCCGCCCTGCTGCGGCCGGAGACCGTTCGCCATGGCTGAGCGCGCGGGACTCAACCGCATCCTGCTGTGGAGCGGGCTGGCGCTGGCTGCCGCCCTTCTGTCGATCCGGCAGATCGCCGGGCACGCCGCCCCCGCCATACCCCTGCCGCCGGACGTGGCGGCGCTGGACGGCGTCATCCTCTATCACAGCGTGCTGCCGCGGATCGCGGTGGCGCTGGTCGCCGGGGCGGCGCTCGGCCTGTCCGGACTGCTGCTCCAGCGCGTGCTGCGCAACCCGTTGGCCGAGCCCTCGACGCTCGGCGTGTCGGCGGGCGCCCAGCTCGCCCTGACGCTGGGGATGCTCTACGCCCCGGCGCTGATGGACGGCGCACGGGAGGGGGTGGCGCTGGCCGGCGGGCTGGCGGCGGTCGGGCTGATCCTCGCCATGACGTGGCGGCGCGGGCTGGAGCCGGTGGCCGTCATGCTGGCCGGGATGATGGTCGCCCTGACCGCGACGATGGGCAGCGCCGCGCTGATCCTCGCCAACGGCGAGTATCTCTTCTCCATCTTCCTCTGGGGCGGCGGGGCGCTGGCGCAGCAGAGCTGGGGGCCGACGCTGACCATCGCCGTCCGTCTGGCGATCGGCGTCGGCGCCGCCTTTCTGCTGATGCGCCCGCTGACCATCCTGGGGCTGGACGATGCCAGCGCCCGCGGCCTCGGCGTCGCCCTGAACGCCACGCGCTTCGGAATCATCGGGATCGCGGTCTGGCTGGCGGCCAGCGTGACGGCGGAGGTCGGGGTGATCGGCTTCGTCGGTCTGGCCGCGCCGGCGCTGGCCCATCTCAGCGGCGCGCGGACCCAGGGCCAGAGGCTGGTCGCCGCCCCGCTGATCGGCGCGCTCCTGCTCTGGCTGACCGACGGGCTGGTGCAGCTTCTGGCCGGGGTGGACGGAGAGCGCGTGCCGACCGGCGCCGCGACGGCGCTGCTCGGCGGCCCGCTGCTGCTCTGGTTGCTGCCGCGCCTGCGCATGTTCGAATGGCCGTCCCTGAACAGCCGTCCGGCGCCGTCGCGCCGCAGCCCGCACCATTACCGGCTGATCGCTCTGTTCGCCGTCCTCGGCGCGGTCGCCGTGGACCTCGCGCTCACGGTCGGCTATGGCCCGGACGGCTGGATGCTGTCCACCGGCCCGTTGCTCGACACGCTGCTGGGCTGGCGCGGGCCGCGCGTGGCGGTCGCGGCGGCGGCGGGAGCGATGCTGGCCGCCGCCGGGATGCTGTTGCAGCGGGTGACCGCCAACCCGCTGGCCAGCCCGGAAATCCTCGGCGTCGGCACCGGGGCGGGGGTCGGGCTGACCGCCGCGCTGTTCCTCGTCGCGGCCCCCGGCTTCGGCGTGCAGCTTGCCGCGTCGGCGGCGGGGGCGGTGCTGACTCTGGCCGCCATGCTGGCCCTGTCGCTGCGCGCCGGCTTCGGTCCGGAGCGGCTTCTGCTCGCCGGCATCGCCATGAGCGCCCTGTGCAGCGCCGTCCTGACCGCGGTCATCGCCACCGGCACGCCGCAGGCCTTCGCCCTGCTGCGCTGGCTGAGCGGCTCGACCAACGAGGCCGGTCCGGGCGACGCCTGGTTCTGCGTCGGCACGGCGGCGCTTCTGCTGGCAACCCTGCCGCTGACCGCCAAGTGGCTGGAGATCCTGCCGCTGGGCGACGTGACGGCGCGGGCCGTCGGGTTGCCGGTGCGGCGCTGCCGCGTCCTGCTGGTGCTGCTGGCCGGGCTGCTGACCGCGGCGGCGGCGCTGTTCGTCGGGCCGCTGAGCTTCATCGGGCTGATCGCGCCGCACCTCGCTCGGCTGGCCGGGCTGGGCCGTCCGCTCCAGCAGGGGATCGCGGCCGTGCTGATCGGCGCCGGGCTGATGGTGGTGTCGGACTGGCTGGCGCGCACCGTCGCCTTCCCCTATCAATTGCCGCTTGGCCTGTTCGCCGCGCTGCTCGCCGGCCCCTATCTGGTCTGGCTGCTCGGCCGCTCCAACGCCCGCAGCCATTGACGTCATCCGATCATTTCCGCCGTTCCGCAATGAGAAGAGCCATGCTTCGCCGCTTCCTCTCCTACTACCGCCCCTTCACCGGCCTGCTGGTCCTCGACATCGTCTGCGCCGTCCTGTCGGGCCTGCTGGAGCTGGGGTTCCCGATGGCCGTGCGCGCCTTCGTCGACCAGCTTCTGCCGACCCAGGACTGGCCGCTGATCGTCGCCGCCACGGTGGCGCTTCTGGCGATCTACATGGCGAACGGCGGCCTGATGGCCATCGTGACCTATTGGGGCCACATGCTCGGAGTGAACATTGAGACGGAGATGCGCCGCAAGAGCTTCGACCATCTGCAGAAGCTCTCCTTCAGCTTCTACGACAACAACAAGACGGGCCATCTCGTCGGGCGGGTCACCCGCGACCTGGACGAGATCGGCGAGGTGGCGCACCACGGCCCCGAGGACCTGCTGATCGCGGTCATGACCTTCGTCGGCGCCTTCACACTCATGGCCGTCGTGCATCTGCCGCTGGCGCTGATCACCGCGGCCATCGTTCCGGTGATCGCCTTCGTGACCAGCCGCTACGGCGGGCGGATGACGAAGAACTGGCAGGCGCTCTATTCCCGTGTCGGCGACTTCAATGTCCGCATCGAGGAGAATGTCGGCGGCATGCGCGTCGTCCAGGCCTTCACCAACGAGGACCACGAGCGCAAGCTGTTCGCCGAGGACAACGACCGCTACCGCACGACCAAACTCGCCGCCTACAAGATCATGGCGGCCTCGATGACGCTCAGCTACATGAGCATGCGGCTGATCCTGATCGTCGTCATGCTGACCGGCGCCCATTTCGTGCTGGTGGGCGAGCTGACCCAGGGCGGCTTCTTCGCCTTCCTGCTGCTGGTCAACACCTTCTTCCGCCCGATCGAGAAGATCAACGCGGTCATCGAGACCTACCCCCGCGGCATCGCCGGCTTCTGCCGCTACACCCAGCTCCTCGACACCCAGCCGGACATCGCCGACGCGCCCGGCGCCGTGGCGGCCCCGGCGCTGAAGGGCGACATCCGGTTCGAGGGCGTGTCCTTCGGCTACGACCCGGCGCGCCCGGTGCTGAAGGGCGTCGACCTCTCGATCAGGGCCGGCTCGACCGTCGCCTTCGTCGGCCCGTCGGGTGCCGGCAAGACGACCATCTGTTCGCTGCTGCCGCGCTTCTACGAGGTCATGGCGGGGCGGATCACCATCGACGGGCTGGACATCCGCGCCATGACGCTGGCCTCGCTGCGCCGGCAGATCGGCATCGTCCAGCAGGACGTGTTCCTGTTCGGCGGCACGATCCGCGAGAACATCGCCTACGGCCGTCTCGGCGCCGGCGACGCGGAGATCATGGAGGCGGCGCGGCGGGCCCATCTCGACGGGCTGATCGCCTCCCTGCCGGAGGGGTTGGACACGATCATCGGGGAGCGCGGCGTGAAGCTGTCCGGCGGGCAGAAGCAGCGCCTGACCATCGCCCGCATGTTCCTGAAGAACCCGCCTATCCTGATCCTCGACGAGGCGACCTCCGCGCTCGACACCCAGACCGAGCGGGAAATCCAGAAGTCGCTGACGGAGCTGGCTGAGGGGCGGACCACCCTGGTCATCGCCCACCGTCTGGCGACCATCCGCAACGCCGACGAGGTCTATGTCGTCGGCACCGACGGCGGGCTCCAGCGCATCACCCACGAGGAACTGGCGGCGCGCGGCTGAGGGCAGGGCGCGCCTTATCCTTCAGCGGCGATGGCCCGGGCGAAGTCGGCGAGCAGGGCGTCGGCGTCCAGGCCATAGTCGCCCGCCACTTCGGCGACGGTCTGGAAGCGCGCCATCGGGCAGCCGGGACAGGCCATCCGGTGCGCGAGGAACACGGCGATGGTCGATGGCCAGCGCTCCAGCACATCCTCGACGAGATCGGAGGACGAGGGCAAGGCCGCGGTGGCGGAGTGTGGCGGCGGGGCGATCATCCAGGCACTCTGGCACACCGGCGCGCGCGTCTCTTTGCGCCCGCGCAAACGGAACGAAGGCTCCGCCCCGGCTATTTCTCCTCCGGCTTCCCCGGCCTGGGCAGATCCTCGGCGATGGCGACCAGCGCGTGCGGCTGGCGGATCGTCACCTGCTGGCGCCCGCCCTCGACGATCCCCTGCCCCTCCCAGCCGCTGAGGATGCGGCTCACCGTGTGCAGCGTGGTTCCGGTCATCTCCGCGATGTCCTGGCGGGACAGCGGGAAGTCGATCTCGACGCCGTTTCCGACCCGGCGCCCCGCCTGACGCGCCAAACGCAGAAGCGCGTGGGCGACGCGCCGCTCGACCCGCTCGGTGGACAGTTCGCGCAGGCGGGTCTGCACCTCCTGCAGGCGGCGGCCGACGATGTCCAGGGCGTTGAGCGCGATGCGCGGGTGGCGCTCCATCAACTCGCCCATCGTGGCGGCGGTCCAGTGGACGCCGACGCAATCGACCATGGCGAGCGCGTCGGCCGGGTAGATGCCGCCTGAGAAGACCGCCGCCGTGCCGAACATCTCCCCGCCGCCGATGTAGCGGACCACCAGCTGCTGCCCGTCGGCTCCGGTCTGGGCGATCTTGACCCGCCCGTCGATCAGCGCGTGGCAGAGCGCCGCCCGGTCGCCCTGGGAAAAGATGGTCGTCCCCTTCTCGAACCGCCGGGTTTGCGCGGAGCGGACGATCTCCGCCAGCGCCGCCGCGTCCAGGCCGGAAAACAGCCGCAGGCCACGCAGAACGGCGGGATCGGGGGCAAGCGGCGTCATCGGACCATCCTCAAAAGGCAAGGCCGCGCCCGACCACCCCAGCGGGAAGCCGTCACGGAAACGTTGTCTTACACCATGACCGCCCGCGCGCCGCGCCGCAACCCGCCTGCGCCACAAACCACGACCAAGGTATCGGTTCGTCCTGTTTGCTCTGGAACAAAGAGCGATCTGATCCAGGTCTTTAGTCTTGTCTGCGCATCACAACCCTTCGGACCTCCCCATGCAGATCGCCGAACTGTCCACCGCGGCCGAGCCGGTCATCGACGTCCAGTCCATCCCGCCTTACCAGCGCCACCCGCTGATCCTCCAGGCCACGCAGGACCTGGCGCCGGGCCGCGGCTTCATTCTGGTCAACGACCATGACCCGCGCCCGCTCTCTCTCCAGATCCAGGCGCTGTTCGGCGACGCAGTGAGCTGGACCTATCTGGAGCGCGGTCCGGAGCGCTGGCGGGTGCGCATCGGGCGGCCGGACTCGGGCACCGCGCCGGCCACCTCCCTGCGGGTCCTCATCGGGCGCGGCGGGCAGGCCAGCGCGGTGGCCGCCGAAACGCCGCTCGGCGTGGCGGAGGGCGGGTTGGTCTGCGAGATCACCGACTGCCCGCCGGGCACGACCGCGGAGCAGGTGCTCGACCTGATGCAGGGGGTCATCCCGCCGGCCGGACAGCTTCACCTGCCCTACGAACGGCTGGTCGCCCGGCGCTCCGGCTCCTGCTGCGGCGGCATGTGCGGCTGATCGCCCCAGGGGGCGTTTCGGGACCTTGGCCTTGACCGTCATCAAGGATGGTATGACCACCGGGCTGTATTGCCGAAGCCCGGCGGGCTCCGCCCGCCAAACGACCATTCCGAAGGGAAGGAGACAGGCGTATGCGCGATCCCGGATTCATGGTTCAGGATCAGGCCCATGAGACGGCCCCGGACCCCCGTGCCCGCGACGTCGAAGTCCAACTGACGCGGGCCGGATTGGGGGTCGCGCGGCGGCTCGGCGACCGGGCCGGCGGCCTGCTGTTCGACCGGCTGCTGCGGATTCTGGAGGCGCGCCACCCGCGCGCCTTCGCCGCCCTCGGCGAGCTGCCCGACGCCCGCCTGCTGATCGACCCGGTGGACGCGCCCGCCGCCCTGCTGCTCCGCGTCGGCCCCACCCTCGCCCTGCGGGTCTGCGACCGCAACGCCGAGGCGGAGGCCACGGTGCGCGGCCCCTGCGCGCGGCTGCTCGATCTGCTGGAAGGGCGCATCGACGGCGACGCGCTGTTCTTCCGCCGCGAACTGTCCATCGAGGGCGACACCGCGCTGATCCTGGCGCTCCGCAACACGCTGGACGGCGAGGAGATGGACCTGTTCGGCGACGTCGCCGCCGCGGCCGGTCCGCTGCGGCACGCCCTGCCGGTGGCGCGGCGCAACGCCGGGCGGGCGCTCGACCTGCTCGCCACGGCGCGCCGCCTCGCCCCGCCGCCGCTGCGCTGGGGCATGGCCATGCTGGAGCGGCGGCTCACCGGCTCGCGGCAGGGAGCGTGACGGCATGGGTCCCTTTGAACTGATCTGTCCGGCGGGCAACCCCGCCGCGCTGCGCGCCGCCGTGGACGCGGGCGCCGACGCCGTCTATCTGGGCTTCCGCGACGAGACCAACGCGCGCAATTTCCCCGGCCTGAACTTCTCGCGGCCGGAGCTGGCCGAGGCCATCGCCTACGCCCATGCGCGGTCGGTCCAGGTCTTCGTCGCCATCAACACCTACCCCCAGGCCGGCAACCTCGCCCCCTGGCAGCGTGCGGTGGACGACGCCGCTCGGCTGAAGGCGGACGCGGTCATCCTCGCCGACCTCGGCCTGCTCGCCTACGCGGCGAAGCACCACCCCGACCTGCGGCTTCACCTGTCCGTCCAGGCCTCCGCCGCCAACGCCGAGGCGATCCGGCTCTACCGCGAGGCCTTCGGCGTGCGGCGGGTCGTGCTGCCCCGCGTGCTGACGGTGCCGGAGATCGCCCGGCTGAACGCCGAGGTTGACGTGGAGACGGAGGTCTTCGTCTTCGGCGGCCTCTGCCCGATGGCGGAGGGGCGCTGCTCGCTGTCCTCCTACGCGACCGGGCTGTCGCCCAACAAGCAGGGCGTCTGCTCCCCGGCCAGCCATGTGCGCTACGAGCCGCGCGGCGAGGCGCTGGCGTCGCGCCTCGGCGGCTTCACCATCAACGTGTTCGGCGCCGGGGAACCGGCGGGCTACCCGACGCTGTGCAAGGGCCGCTTCGTGCCCGGCGGCGGCACCTCCCGCGACCCGGCCTACCTGTTCGAGGAGCCGACCAGCCTCAACGCGCTGGCCCTGCTGCCGGAGCTGAAGGCTGCCAAGGTGTGCGCCCTGAAGATTGAAGGCCGCCAGCGCGGCAAGGCCTACATCGCCGCCGTGGTCGGCGCCTACCGCCGGGCGTTGGACGCGTTCGAACGCGGGCTGCCCGTGCCGGCGCTCGACCTGGAGGCCATGGTCGAGGGCGGGGCCCAGACCACCGGCGCCTACACCCGCGCGTGGCGCTGAGGAGTTGCGTTCATGAAACCCACCCTGACCCTTGGCCCCGTCCTGTTCAACTGGCCGGCGGAGCGCTGGCGCGATTTCTACGCCCGCATCGCCGACGAGGCGCCGGTCGACGCCGTCGTCGTCGGCGAGGTCGTCTGCTCCAAGCGCGCGCCCTTCCTCGCCCCGGTCATGGACGAGGTGATCGCCCGTCTGGCCGCCGCCGGGAAGGAGGTCTGGCTCGCCAGCCCGATCCTCGTGGGCAGCGACCGCGAGCGCGCGGCGATGCGCGACCTCCTGGAAAGCGACCTGCTACCGATCGAGGCCAACGACATGGGCGCGCTGGCCCTGCTGGAGGGACGCCGCCACGCCGTCGGCCCCTTCATCAACAGCTACAACGAGGCGACCCTGGCCTGGCTGGCCGGGCGCGGCGCCGTCGCGGTGTCGCTGCCGGCGGAGCTTCCCGCCGCCTCGGTCGCCGTGATGGCGAAGACGGGGGAGGCGCTCGGCCTGTCCATGGAGGTGCAGGTGTTCGGGCGGGCGCCGCTCGCCATCTCCGCCCGCTGCTACCACGCGCGGGCGCACGCGCTGCACAAGGACGGCTGCCAGTTCGTCTGCGCCAACGACCCGGACGGCATGCCGGTCAGCACCGTCGACGGCCAGCCCTTCCTGTCGGTCAACGGCACGCAGACGCTGTCGCACGGCTATCTGGCGCTGGCGGCGGAGATCGACCGGCTGCGGGCGATGGGCATCCGGCGCTTCCGCCTGTCGCCGCAGGACCTCGACATGGTGGCCGTCGCCACGGCCTTCCGCGCCGTTCTGGACGGCGCGCGCAGCGGACAGGACGTGATGGCGGAGCTGCGCGGCATGACCGCCGTCCCGCTGGAAAACGGCTTCTTCCACAACATGGCGGGTGCGGCCTACGCCGACGCCCCGGCCGCCTGACGCATCCGCCATCCGATGTCTGTCGGACCGCTGCTCCCGCGCGGTCCGGCTGACCTTTGAGTCCGTTGAAACTTTTAAGTCCGTTAAACGAGGAAAGCCCTATGAAGCGCATGTTTGCCCTGCTCGCCTTCGGGCTGGTCGCGTCGTCTCCCGGCCTTGCCGCCGCGCAGGACGCCGATGCCGGCGCGAAGGTGTTCAACCAGTGCAAGGCCTGCCACACCATCGAGGCCGGTGGTCCGAACCGCGTCGGCCCCAACCTGCACGGCGTCGTCGGCCGCAAGGCCGGCTCCGTCGAGACCTACAAATACTCCGACGCCATGAAGAACGCCGGCCCCTGGGACGAGGCGACGCTCGACGCCTATCTGGCGGACCCGAAGAGCGCCGTCCCCGGCAACAAGATGGCCTTCGCCGGCGTGAAGAACGAGCAGGCCCGCAAGGACCTCATCGCCTATCTGAAAAAGAACAGCTGACGAAAAATCCAAAAATCCTTGCCGGCTTGACGGTGGTCAAGGATGGGAGGGCATCCAGGCTGCAAGGTGGCGGCACGATCGTTGATCGATTGCGTCCCGCTGGACGAACACCCTCCCGTTTTTCTGCCCCCTCGCGCCCATCGGCTTTCCGCCGATGGGCTTTTTTCCATACCGATCCACTCGACGGCATGGCCGCCCGGCGGCCCGAAGCGGCGGCGTGACCGTCAGGCCGGGGTCGCCGTCTGCGACCGGTACCAATCCAGGATTTCGGCGCCGGTCCACATCACCACGCCCTCATGACCGAGAATGTGGTCATAAAGGGCTTCCAGATACTTGATCCGATGCGGCACGCCGGTCAGGTACGGGTGGATGGAGATGGCCATGACACGCGGCGCCGTCGCTCCGTCCTGGTAGAGGCGGTCGAAGTGGTCGCGGCCGCGCCTGAGGATTTCGTCGGACGGCTGCTGCTGGACGGCGCTCATGACCACGTCGTTGATCTCCACCGTGTAGGGGATCGAGACCAGCGAGCCGGAGCGCGTGCGAATGGGCACGGGCTGCTCGTCGAGGACCCAGTCCGCGACATACTCGATGCCCGCCTCGGCGAGCAGGTCCACGGTTTCGTCGGTTTCCGTCAGCCCCGGGCTTTCCCATCCCCGCGGCGGCCGGCCGGTGAAGTCGCTGATGGCCTTGATCGTGTCGGCGATCGCCGCGCGCTGGTCGTCGACCCTGTGCATGGGCTTCTGCACGAACCCGTGCCCCATGAAGTCCCACCCGGCGTCCCGTGCCGCGGCGCAGGCGTCGCGATAGACCTCGCAGGCCGTGCCGTTGACGGCGAAACTCGCCTTCAGGCCCCGGCTCCCCAAAGCCTCGACGAACCGCCAGAATCCGACGCGCATCCCATACTCGTGCCAGGCCCAGTTCGGCACGTCGGGCAGCAGCGGCTGGCCCATGGGCGGCGGGAGAACCGCGCGGGGCATGGCCGCCTGCGGGCTCCAGTTCTCGACGTTGACGATGGTCCACACGGCCACCCGGGCGTCGCCGGGCAAACGCAACGGACGCCGCTTGTGGATCGGCTCATAGGGCACCCGGGCACGGATGCTCGCCCCGACATCATTCGTCATCGTTGTCTCCTTGCGTTTTCTGGCCCCTGTGACGCGGCGGAAGCGCCGCGCCGCCATCGATCGGGAGGCGGTCCGATCAGGTTTCCACCCCGCCGCCCCAGGGGCGGAAGGCCGCCGACACCTCGTCGCGTCCGGCCTGTCCCCGGCGGAGAAGCAGGGTCAGCAGCAGCTTCGCCTTCAGCCCGTCGAGCCAGCCGGCGCGGATCAGGCCGCGCCGCTGCAGGTCGATTTCCCCGCCCGGAAAGCCGTAGGTCCGGGCCAGGGTCTCGCCGGCCCCGGTGCGCGACGCCAGCACGACCGGCATCGCCGCCGCCGCCCGCTCCAGCGCGTCGGCGACCGCGGTGGCGACATGACCGCCGCCCGTCGCCTCGACGACCATGCCGTCGAAACCCGCCTGCCGGGCCGCATCGACCAACGTCCCGTCATCGCCCAGCGCGACGGTGATCAGCGCGACGCGCGCCTCGCCGGCCTTGTGGGATCGCGGCAGCGCGGGAACGCGCTCCACCCGCGCCGCCAGCCGCACCCTGCCCTCGGCCACCCAGCCGATCGGCCCCGCCTGCGGCGAGGTGAAGGCGGCCGGGCTGCTGGTGTGGGTCTTGCGCAGGAAGCGGGCGGCGTGGATTTCGTCGTTCAGCACCACCAGGCAGCCCAGCCCGCGCGCCGCCTCGCTGGTCGCCACCTGGACGGCGGCCAGAAGGTTGGCCGGGCCGTCGGCGCCGGGAACGGTCGGGTTGCGCATCGCCCCGGTGACGACCACCGGCGCCGCAAGGTCGAGGAGACGATCGAGAGCGAAGGCCGTCTCCTCGATGGTGTCCGTCCCCTGGGTTATGACGACCCCGCGGGCGCCGCCGGCGACGGCCTCCTCGACGGCGGCCGCCAGCGCCTCCAGATCGTCGAACCGCAGATGGGCGCCCGGCACCTGCCGGAAGGACCGGGCGTCGATCGCCGCCAGCTCGGTCAGGGCCGGCACCGCCGCGACCAGCATCTCCCCGGTCAGGGTCGGCACGACGCCGCCCCGGTCGCTTCGCGTCATCGCGATGGTGCCGCCAAGCGCCAGCACCGTCACCGTCGGCTTTGTCATTGGTTACCCCCTCGCTGCTTCGCTTGGCCCGGCCCGCTCAACGGCCTTCGCCCAGCAGGCGCAGCGCCGTTCCGCAGCACAGCTCGTGGTTTTCCGTGTGGGTGATCCCCGGAACGGCGGCCAGCGTGTCCAGCGGCGTCTGATCCGCCATGTCGAAGGGCGAGTCCGTCCCGATGGCGATGCGGTCGGCGCCGACCAGATCGATCAGGTAGCGCAACGCCTGCGGATCGAAGACGAGGCTGTCGAAGTAGAACCGGCGCAGCAGGTCCTTGGGATTGGTCCTGGTGTGGGCGTGGGTCTCGGGGCGGACCTTGTGGCCGTGCACCAGCCGGCCGATCTGGTAAGGCGCGAAGCCGCCGCCGTGCGCCAGCAGGATCTTGAGGTCCGGCAGCTCGTCGAGCGCGCCGCTGAACATCAGGTTGGCGACGCAGACCGCGGTGTCGAGCGGGTTGCCGATCAGGTTGGTCAGGTAGTGGCATTCGAGTCCCGACTTGGACCCGACATAGTAGGGATGGGCGAAGACGAACACGCCCAGCTCGGCCGCCCGCCGCAGCACCGGGCGGAACCGCTCCTCGGCCAGCTGGGCGCCCTCGATCGACGTGCCGATCTCGACGGCCTTGAAGCCCCATTCCTTGACGACCCGCTCCAGCTCGGCGACGGCGGCGTCGGGGTGCTGCATGGGGATGCTGGCCATCCCGCGCAGCCGGTCCGGCCGGGCGGCGACCATGTCCGCCACCCCGTCGTTGACCAGCCCGGCGACCGTCAGCGCGAGGTCGGCGTCGGCCCAATAGTAGAACATCGGCGGCGCCGGCGAGATCACCGACACGTCGATGCCCTTGCGGTCCATGGACTCGAGCTTGGCCGCGGGATCGAAGAATTCCTGGAACAGAGGGTAGACGTAGCCCTGGTCGTGGACGACCCGCCGCGCGTTCCCCTCGCCCTCGATGCGGGCGGCGAAGGTCTGCGGCTGTCCGGCGATCGCCTCGACGATCCGGGGCGGGATGACGTGGCTGTGAAGGTCGATGCGCATGGCTCAGCTGTACCTCTTCATCGCGCCGTCATCCGCGAACCAGTCGAAGGCGGCGCTGGACAGGTTGACGATGACGTTCTGGATCTGCGTGTATTCGTGGTAGGCGGCGATGCCGTTCTCCCGGCCGATGCCGCTCATCTTGAAGCCGCCCCAGGGCGAGGCGGGGTCGATGCGGTGGTGGTCGTTGATCCACACGATGCCCGCCTGCATCCGGTGCGCGACCCGGTGCGCCTGCCGGACGTCCTCGGTCCAGACGCTGGCCGCCAGCCCGAACTCGGTGCCGTTGGCGAGCGCGATGGCCTCCTCCTCGTCGTCGAAGGGCATCACGCAGACGACCGGCCCGAAGATCTCCTCCTGCGCGATCCGCATGTCGTTGCGCACGCCGGTGAACACGGTCGGCAGGTACCAGTAGCCGCGCTCGTAGGCCGCCCCCTCGGGCCGGCGTCCGCCGACCGCCAGCGTCGCGCCCTCCTCCTGGCCGATGCGGACGTACTTTTCGACGATGGCGCGCTGGCGCTCCGAGACGAGCGGACCGACCTGCGTCCTCAGGTCCTGCGGATCGCCGAGGCGGAGCGCCCGGGTCCGCGCCACCAGCTCCTCAACCACGGCGTCGTGGATCGAGCGGTGGACGATCAGGCGCGAGCCCTGCACGCAGGTCTGCCCCGTCGCGATGAAGGAGGCGAACAGCGCCGCGTTCACGACGGCCTGCGGCGCCACGCCCGGGAAAGCCACCATCGCGGCCTTGCCCCCCAACTCGCCGGCGAAGCGGGTGAGGTTCTGGCCGGCCAGCGACGCCACGGTCTTTCCGGTTTCCGTGCCGCCCGTCAGGTCGATCTTGCGGATGCCCTTGTGCCGGGTCAGCGCCGCGCCGGCATCGGCACCGAAGCCGGGAACCACGTTGTAGACCCCGTCGGGCAGCCCGGCGTCGCGCAGCACCTCGCCCAGCAGCAGCGGGGTCAGCGGCGCCAGCTCGCTCGGCTTCACCACCATGCTGTTGCCCGCCGCTAGCGACGGGGCGACCTTCTTGGTCAGGATCAGCAGCGGGTGGTTCCACGGCGTGACATGGCCCACCACCCCCAGCGGCACGCGCCGCGTGTAGTTCAGGAAGGGGCCATTGAACGGCGGCACCGTGTCCTCGTGGGTGCGGGCCAGCGCGCCGAAATAGTCGTACCATTCCGGCAGGCGGCCGAGCTGCGCGGACAGCTCCCGCCGCGCCCGGCCGGTCTGGTCGACCTCGATGCGCACGAATTCGTCCATGCGGCTGCGCAGAATCTCGGCGGCTTTCGCCATGACGCGGGCGCGGGCCTCGGGCGGGGTCTCGCTCCACCCGTCGAAGGCGCGCTGCGCCGCGGCCACCGCCGCGTCGATGTCCGCCGCGCCGCCCTCGGCGACCTCGGCCAGGACCGACGCATCCTTCGGGTTCTCGACGGCGAAGGTTCGGCCGGACGCGGACGGCCGCCAGTCCCCGTCGATCCACATGCCCCATGTCCGCTGATTCCGCTCGGCTGGCATCGGCAATACTCCCCCCTTGGCAGGCCGATGGTTCGGCTTCCGCCCGGTGTGTTCCGGCTTTTGAAGACCATGGGCCGGGGCGGCGTGGCCCCGTGGCGCCCCCTCAGCGGCGGCCGAAGGTGCGCAGCGCCTCGTCGCCCGTCATCACCCAGCCGAAGGCGGCGCGGACGCAGGTCAGCGCCGCCTCGTGCGCCGCCGGTCCGTCCATGGTGTCGACGCAGTCCTCGATGCACACCGCGGCGTAATCCATGACGTTGGCGCGGACGGTGGTCGCCAGCACGCAGCTGTTGGTGTTCACCCCGGTGATCAGCAGCGTGTTGATGCCGTGCCGGCGCAGCATGAAGTCCAGATCGCTGGCGACGAAGCAGTCGTAGCGCTTCTTCGTGTTGACGATCCAGTCACCGTCCGCGTGGAGCTGCGGCATGATCCGGCAGCCGGGCATGCCTTCGATGTTGTGGCGTTCGACGTTCTTCCGCGTCGCGGTCGGGTTGTCGGCCCGGGTGCGCCAGAACGGGTTGGAGCGGATCTCGTCGGCATCCCGGTAGGTGGTGACGAGGTGCACGATGGGAATGCCGGCCGCCCGGCAGCCGTCGAAGAAGCGTCGGTTGGCCTCGACCACCACGGCGGCGCGGTCCGCCGCCAGCGGCATGGTCGCCACCGCGGGATCGAGGTGCCCGCGGTGCAGGTCGATGGCGATGACGGCCGGCTTGGGGCTGTCGACTCCGAAGTCCATGGGAAGCGTCCTTTCGCTTTGATGAAGGGCCGTCCGGTCGCGCGCTCAGCCCTGGAGCATCGTCGGCCACATGACGGTGATCGGGATGTAGGTCGCCAGGAACAGCGTGATGAGCGCGAGCAGGATGAAGGGAATGACGCTCTGCACGATCTTCGCGTAGCTGATCTTGAAGGTCGTGATGCCGATGAAGATGTTGAGCCCGAAGGGCGGCGTGATCATGCCGATCGCGAGGTTCAGCACCAGGACCGCGCCGAAATGCACCGGATCGATGCCGGCCGCCATGGCGGCGGGATAGACCAGCGGCGCCAGCACGATGATCGCCGAGTTGGGATCGATGAACATGCCGGCGATCAGGAAGACGATGTTGACGACGAGCAGGACGGCCCACGGGCTCAGCCCGTCGAGCAGCCCGCTGATCTGCTGCGGCACCTGCAGAAGCGTCAGGTACCAGGTCATCGCCCCGCCGGCCGCGATCAGGATGAGCAGGGTGGCGATGACCGTGCCCGACGCCACCGAGACCTTGAACAGGTCTGTGATGGGCAGCTGGCGGTAGATGAAGCACTCGACGACGATGGCGTACACGCAGGCCGCGGCGGCCGCTTCCGTCGGCGTGAAGACGCCGCCGTAGATGCCGCCGAAGATCACCGCCGGCAGGCCCAGCGCCCACACCGCCCGGCGCGCGGCGGTCACGATCTCGGGAAGCGAGGCCCGGGCGCCCCGCATGATGCCGTGCCGGCGGGCGTAGTAATAGGCGTATCCGGCGAGGACGGCGGTGAACAGGACGCCCGCGCCGAGACCGGCCAGGAAGACCGTTCCGACCGACGCCGAGGTCTGCACCGAGTAGAGGATCATGGCCACGCCCGGCGGGATCAGCATCGACAGGGTCGAGGCGGACAGGATGAGCCCCGCCGAGAAGCCCGCCCCGTAGCCCTGCCGCAGCAGGGACGGATAGACGATCGGCCCGATGCTCACCACGGCCGCGGCGCCGATGCCGCTGATCGCGCCGAACAGCGCGCAGGACATGACGGTGGCGATCGCCAGCCCGCCCGTGATGTGCCCGACCATCGCCTCGACCAGGGCCACCAGACGGGCGCCGATCTCGCCCCGCGCGATGATGTCCGCCGCGAAGACGAACAGCGGCACGGCGATGAGCGAGAAGATGTTGACGCCTTCCACCACCCGCTGCGCCATCACCATCGACGGCAGGGGCGGACCAAAGGCCTCGAACGTCGTGATCGTCGCGACGAGGATGCCGAGGAAGATCGGAAAGGACAGGACCAGCAGCCCGATGAAGACCGCCGTGAAGAAAGGAACAGCCATTCTCAGTCCTCCCTGGGCTGATCGGCGGGCTGTTCGGTGAACAGCGGGCGCGCGTTCCGCGGGTCGAGCAGGTGCGACAGCGCCATGTGCAGGAAGGCCATCGCCATCAGCGCGCTGCCCAGGGGCAGGGACACGTGGAGGAGCCCGCGCGGGATCGGCAGCACCGGGCTCATCTGGAATCCGGTCAGCATGCGCTCCGCCAGCGCGTAGCCGTACTTGGTGATGTAGAGCATGGTGACGAGGCCGACGGTACCGATGAGCACGGCGATCCAGCGCTGCACCGGCGGCGGGACCATGCGCAGGACGATGTCGATCATGATATGCCGCTGCTCGCGGACCAGCACATAGGACCCGAGGAAGGTCATCCAGACCATCAGGTAGCGGGCCAACTCCTCACCGCCGACGAAGCTGAAGTCGAGGGCGTAGCGGCCGAGCGCCCCGACGAACAGGGTCAGGGTTATGGCGAGAAGAGCGAGGCCGACGAACGCCTTCGCAAGCAGGTCGGCGCCCTGGAGGAGCCGGTCCAGCCACCACACGAGGGACTGGCCCGGCATGGTGGAGCGGGACACCCGCTCCCCCTGCCGCTCCGCCATCACTTGAGCCCCAGCTCGCTCTTGAAGCTGTCGAGGATCTCCTGGCCAGGGGCACCCGCCTTGGCCACGTAGAATTTCTCCAGCCCCGGCAGGGTGGTTTCACGAAGCGTCTGGTACTCGGCGTCGGACAGCTCGGTGACGGTGACGCCGCGCTCCTTGAAGGCCGTCATCGCCTGGCCGGTCATCTCCTCGGTCTTGGCGACGACCACGCCGGCCGCCGTGTCGACGGCTTCGCTCACCGCCGTCCGGCACTCGGCGGACAACCCGTCCCACCACGCCTTCGAAACCATGAACAGCTGGTCGAGGTTGCCGTGGTTCGACATCGTCACGTTGCTCTGGACCTCGTGGAACTTCATCACGAAGGTCGTCACCAGCGGGTTTTCCTGCGCGTCGATCGTGCGGTTCTGCAGCGCGTTGTAGGTCTCCGGGAACGGCATGTTGACCGGGTTGAGGCCGAGGATCTTCTGCTGTTCCACCAGCACGGGCGACGGCATGACCCGCGCCTTGAGGCCGGCGAAGTCCGATGGCTGCTTCAGGGGCTTGTTGGCCGTCCACTGCTTGTAGCCGGTGTGCCAGACGCCCAGGCTGACGACGCCCTGTGCCTCGGTGGTCTTGAGGAGCTTCGCCATCGCCGGACCCTTGTGGACCTTCAAGAGGTCCTCGGTCTTCGTCGGCCAGAAGAAGGGGAAGTCGAAGATGCCGATCCTGGGCTCGAAGCCGACCATGAAGGAGGCCGGCAGGACCACCGCCTCGACCGAGCCGATCTGCATGCCCTCGATCAGGTCGGTGGTGCCGCCGAGCTGGGCGGACGGATAGACGGTCGCGTTGATGCTGCAGCGCGTGTCCGCCGCGAGGAGTTCCTTGACCTTGACGGCTCCGAGGTCGCGCGGGTCGCCGGACGGCACGACGTGCGCGATCTTCATGGTGGGGGTGGCCGCGTGACCCACCGAGGCCAGGGCGATCACTGCGGCGGTGAAGGTGAAGAAGAATCCCTTGAGTCGCATTGTTTCGCCTCTCCCTGTTCGTGTTTGCCCTGTTCATGTTCGGCGGGGCATGCCCCGGTCTTCCCGCTGGGGCATGCGTTGCGGACGTCAGCGCAGCGCGTTCATCTCCCGCTGGTCGATCCCGAGCCGGTCGGCCAGCCAGTCCGCCATCTTCTCCTGGCCGATCGTCGGGTTGTCGTGCTGGCAATGCTCGGCGCCCGTCTCTTCGACGCTGACCATTTCAAGCGTGACGTCGACGCCGTGCGCCTTGGCGTACTCGTAGACCTGGGTGGCCTGCCGGACGCTCAGCACGTCGCTGCCGCCGTGGCAGATCAGGTAGGGGCAGCGGATCTTGTCGATGTGGCCTTCGAGCTTGAAGTCGCGGCCCTTTTCGAAGGCCTCCCGCATGGAGGAGGCGCCGAAGACCCATTTGATGTGGTCGGCGAGCCCGTGGCCCTCGTTGGCCTCGCCCCACAGCTCGTTCACGTCCCACACGGCGCCGTGCGAGATCACCGCCGCGATGCGGTGCTCGTAGGAGGCGGCGCGGGCCGCGTAGAAGCCGCCCAGGCTGGAGCCGCAGACCGCGATGCGGTCGCGGTCGATGTCGTCGCGCGTGTACAGATAATCGATCATGGCGCCGACCGGCACCTCGTAGTCGGCCCGGTTCGGGATGCCGTGGCGGCGCAACGTGCCGCCCTGGCCCGGTCCGTCGATCATCAGGACCGACATGCCGCGCTGGACCGGCGCCCGCGCGCTCATGAACCACATCTCGTCCTTGATGCTGTCCAGCCCGCCGAAGGCGATCAGGACCGGCTGCTTCTCGACGCGCACCGGGCTGCGGACGAAGTAGCCGTACATCTGGCCACCCTCGTAGGGGATCGTGACCTCCTCCATCCGCGGGTTGAGCCAGCGCCCCCACTTCTTGGAGCAGTTCTCCATCCGGGTGAAGGTCTCCAGACGGCGGGGGTCCGCCGCGTCGAGCCAGAACTCCGCCTGCCGGAAGTAATCGGCAGCCCGCAGCCAGCAGGCCTTCGCCGTCTCGATGTGCCCCTTCGCCTCCTCCTCGTCGCCGCGCCGGTCGTTCCGGTCGGCGATGTGCAGCCACTCCTTGTGCCAGCTTTCCTTGTCGCCGGGGATCATCCGGCTGGCGGCCTGGAAGCATTCGCTGATGGCGCCGCCGCCTTCCTGGGTTTCACCCAAGGCCCGGCGGAACTGATAGGCCATCCAGGGATGATCCGGCCAATGATGCCATCCGTAGGGCTGGTAATGCGGGTCGCGTCGGTCGGTGATCGCGTTGATCAGTTTCTGCTCTGCCACCACGGTCCCTGTCTCCCTCGAACGATGTTGGTTGGCTGCCGCGGCGCATTTCTTGGTGCACTGACTGCTGCCGGGTATGACCAAACAGTACGGAGGGGTGGAACCTCTGTCAAGTAACTTGAATAGCGTTCTATGAGCTTACCTGCGCCTCCCGTTTCGGGAGCCAGCCTCAGAAGCTGGGAGGCGTGTTGAGCCACAGCACGCGCGTCGGCTCCGCGCCGCTGTTGCGGTAGCTGTGCGGGTGTTCGGAGCGGAAGCAGAAGGAATCGCCCACGCGCAGCACATAGATCCGGCCGGCGACGGACAGTTCGAGCTCACCCTCCAGGATGTAGCCGAACTCCTCCCCTTCGTGCTCCAGGTCGCCCTCGCTGCCGCCGCCCGGCTTGATGTGATGGATGTTTCCCTGAAGCAGATGGCCGTCGGAATAGGGGATGAGGCGCTCCAGCGTCAGCCCGGTCCCGCGGCGGAGCTGGTCGGTCTGGATCATCGTGCGGCTGCCGGCGCGCGCCACGATGTGGGCCGGGTCGTCCACCTGCGCGAACAATTCCCCCACGGTCATGCTGAGGCCCCTGGCCAGCCGCTGGATCATGTTCAGCGACGGGTTGGCCCGGCCGTTCTCGATCTTCGAGAGCAGGGACTCCGAACACCCGACCTCGTCCGCCAATTGCTTCAGCGTGAGTCCCTTCAGCATCCGGGTGTGCCGGATCTTCACGCCGATGCGCGCTTCGCTTGGCGTCGTGTCCGCAGACGGTTTGGTGGCACCGCTCATCACCGTATCCTCGACAAGTTCGTTCCAGCGTATGTTATCACATGACAGTGACTTGAACAGCGTTCACGACACGCATGTCGGTCCGAGGGTCGGCACGCGCCCGTCGCGACACCGGAAGCGCGTTGCAACACGACCGTCGCGGGGCCGTCATCAAGCTGTCGCGAACTTCCGTCATCAAAAGGTCAGAGCCAACCGTTCGGACTGGATATGACCGTGAGAACACCGCACGCCGCCGCTCCGGCCGTAGCCGCGAAGCCGTCCCGGCTCGAAGTCCGTCTGGCCGCCGGCTCCGGCGAGATCGACGCCGCGCAGGCGCTGCGCTACCGCGTTTTCCACGACGAGATGGGCGCGGCGCTGACCGGCGGCGTTCCCGGCCGCGACGTCGACGCGTTCGACGCGGCCTGCGACCACCTCGTGATCCTCGACCACGAGGCCGCGCCCGGCGGCGCGGTGGTCGGCACCTACCGGCTGATGCGCCGGTCCATGGCCGAGCGCTGCGGCGGCTTCTACACCGCCACCGAGTTCGACATCGCGCCGCTTCTGGCCCACCCCGGCGAATTGCTGGAGCTGGGGCGGTCCTGCGTCGATCCGGCCTACCGCACCGGCGCCACCATGCAGCTGCTGTGGCAGGGCATCTCCGCCTACATCCTCCGCCACGATGTGGCGCTGATGTTCGGTTGCGCCAGCCTGCCGGGCACCGACCTCGACGCCCTGGCGCCGGCGCTCGCCTACCTGCACCGCAACCATCTGGCGCCGCAGGCCCTGCGGGCCCGCGCCCTGCCCGACCGTCGCGTGGACCTCGATCCGCTGTCGGTGCGCGCCGCATCCGGCGACGAGGTGGCGGCGCGCTTCGAGCCGCGCGCCGGCGCAGCCGGATTGCCGCCGCTTCTCAAGGGCTATCTGCGGGTCGGCGGCTTCATCGGCGACGGCGCCGTGGTCGATCACGCCTTCAACACCACGGACGTCTGCCTGATCGTGCCGATGGACGCGCTGTCAGGCAAGTACGCCCGCCATTTCCTGCACCGCGTCGGCTGAGGAAGCCGGCCGAATTCCGCCTCCGTTTCCCCGTCATCAGGTCCGTACTTTATTCTGGGCGAACCAAGCTTATCCGACTGGCCGGGTAACGGGGACCACGTCCATACCGGAGGGATGGTTCCAGCGGCGCCAATGTGCGCTTCTCTCATCAATGTGCGTCGAGTGACGTCCAGCCGCCGATATGGGCGTAAACGGAATCCCGCAGTTGCGCGATCTCGCGGTTGAGCTTTGCCAATGCGGCGGGTGACTCCCCGGAGGCGTGAAGCAATGTATCGCCCAGGCAACCGGCCTTGGAGCGCAGAGCCGCTCCCTTGGCCGTCAGCGACACGATCACCTGCCTTTCGTTGGTCGGGTTGCGCGTGCGATGGATCAGCTCCGCAGCCTCCAGGCGTTTGAGCAGAGGCGTCAGCGTGCTGGATTCAAGGGCAAGCTGCTGGGCGATGCTCCCCACCGTCTGCCCGTCTTCCCGCCACAGAATGTTGAGCACGAGATACTGCGGATAGGTGAGACCAAGGGCGTCCAGCAACGGTTTGTAGGCCCGCTGGATGGCGATACCGGCCGAGTAGATCGCGAAGCAGAGCTGCTCCTCCAATGGCACCGGCGGGTTGTTCTCATCCGACATAGGCTGGCTCCCTTCGCAACGCATCATCCAAAAATATATATCGCGATAAATTTCTCTGGACAAGGCAGCTCTTCGGCGATACAAACAGTTATCGCGATAACAATTATCGCCATTGAGCGGAGGCAAACATGAAAAACACGCTTCAGTCCCTGATCCTGGCCGCTTCGGTCGTCACGCTGCCGCTGTCGGTGTCGCAGGCGCAGACGATCAGCCATTCCGCCGATCAGGCGGCCGTTAAGAACATCGTCCTCGTTCATGGCGCCTTTGCCGACGGATCGGGATGGCGGAAGGTCTATGAGGATCTGACCACCCGTGGCTACCGGGTCACGATCGTCCAGAATCCGCTCACCTCTTTCGACGACGATGTGGCGGCCACACGGCGCGCGCTCGATAGGCAGGATGGTCCCGCCATTCTGGTCGGCCACAGCTGGGGCGGCACGGTCATCACCGAAGCCGGCGTCCATCCGACGGTGCGTGGGCTGGTCTATGTGTCGGCCCTGTCGCCCGACGCCGGCGAGACCACGGCTCAGCAATATGGCGGCTACACGACACCGCCCGAGTTCGTCATCGAGACGAGCAAGGACGGCTTCGGCTTCATCAAGCCCGACAATTTCGCCGCCGGCTTCGCGGCGGATGCGACGAAGGCCGATGCCGATTTCCTGAAGGCGTCGCAGGTTCCGATCAATATGGCGAGCTTCAGCGTGAAGCTCCAGCATGCCGCCTGGCGGACCAAGCCCAGCTGGGCGGTGATCGCGACGGAGGACAAGGCGTTCGATCAGCGGATGCTCCAGGACATGGCGAAACGCATCGGTGCGAAGGTCACGAACGTCCCGGCCAGCCATGCCGTCTACTTCACGCAGTCGGACGTCGTCGCAAAGGTGATCGACGAAGCGGCCCAACAGTCGGGCGCGGCGTCGCCCTGATCCCCGGTCTCGTCAGACCACGCTCCCCGCTCACTGAAAGGTCCATGACATGAGCGAACCCACGTCCGAAGGCTCCGAGGAGTTCAACAGACGCGTCCGTGACAATCAGACGCAAAGACTCGCCAACCTCAAGTCTGCCTACGACTTCATCGTTTGTGGCGCCGGCGCATCGGGATCCGTGATCGCGCGCCGCTTGGCCGACAACGCCGACTGCTCCGTGCTTCTCATCGAGGCGGGGGGCGGCGACGAGGATGAGGCGGTGCTGAATCCGGCATTGTGGCCCACGAATCTCGGCAGTCGGCGCGACTGGGGATTCCAGGCCGAGCCGAACCCGCATCTGGACGGCCGCGCGCTTCCCATGTCGATGGGCAAGGGGCTCGGCGGCGGGTCGAGCATCAATGTCATGGTCTGGGCGAGGGGCCATCGCACCGACTGGGATTATTTCGCGCAACAATCCGGCGATGCCGGCTGGGGCTATGAGGCGGTTCTCGGCATCTACCGACGCATCGAGAACTGGCAGGGCGCGCCGGACCCGCAGTATCGCGGCGATTCCGGGCCGGTGTGGGTGCAGCCCCCGCAGGACCCGAGCCCGATCGCCGGCGCTCTGCTCGACGCGGCCGAGTCCCTCGGCATCCCGCGCTACGACAGCCCCAACGGCCGGATGATGGAAAGCGCGGGGGGTGCGGCCCACACCGACATGCTCGTGCGGGACGGACGGCGCAACTCGCTCTACCGCGCCTATGTCCATCCTGTGGCCGACCGACCGAACCTCACGATCCTGACAGACACGCTCGTGCGCCGCGTGCTCCTCGACGGGACGACGGCAACCGGTGTCGAGGTCGAACGGGGCGGCGCGATCCGGTCGTTCATGGCGGGTTCGGAGGTCATCCTGTCCGCCGGCGCCATCAACACGCCCAAGCTGCTCATGCTGTCCGGAATCGGCGACCGGAGCCAGCTCGACCGGCACGGCATTCCGATGGTGGGTTATCTGCCCGGCGTCGGCCGCGGCCTGCAGGATCATGTGTCGTTCGGCTGCACCTGGGAGTATCGGGAGCCGATCGCTCCACGCGCCAGCGGGAGCGAGGCGACCCTCTACTGGAAGAGCCGTCCCGACCTGGAGGCCCCGGACCTTCTGTTCTGCCAGGTCGAGTTCCCCGTTCCCAGCGAGCGCACGGCGGTGCGCGGCGTCCCCGATCATGGCTGGACGATGTTCGCAGGGTTGGCGCAGCCCCACAGTCGTGGCGAGGTGCGGCTGCGGTCGGCGGACCCGGCCGCAGCACCTCTGGTCGATCCCAACATGCTGTCCGATCCACGGGACCTGGAGACGGCACGCGCCTGCGTGCGGCTGTGCCGCGAGATCGGAAACGCTGCGGCTTTCGCCCCCCATGTCCGGCGCGAGGCCATCCCCGGGGTGGGAGCGGCGATCGACGATCAATTCCTCCGCGACGCGGCGGTGACCTATTGGCACCAATGCGGGACGGCTCGGATGGGCGTGGATGACCTGTCGGTCGTTGACGCGTCATTGGCGGTTCACGGCATCGACCGGCTGCGCGTCGCCGACGGCTCGATCCTCCCGAGGGTCACGACGGGCAACACGCAAGCGCCATGCGCGATCGTGGGCGAGCGCGCGGCGGACATCGTGCAGCGGCGGCACCGGTTGTAGACGTCTGTCATCAACTCCCGCGCCAGACGTTGCTTGCTAAGCGTCCAACCGGTCGAGGGGTGGCCGACACACCGTGGACCGGTTTCAGTCGAAAATCACTGTCGTGCAATGAGTCCAGCTCGGCCAGACCGGCAAGATCGTGGTGCCGGAGCGTCACATCGCCGTCGGCATCCCAGGGGGGCTCCGGCACCACGTCGGCATGAAGGACAGCACGGTCAGCGTCGCGATCAACAAGAACGAGAAAAACCCCCCGATCCTCCAGGTCGCCGACCTGTTCAAGGCGGGGCCGGAGTTGCAGCAGGCGCTGTGACGCCGGCGCGGCACAGGTCCGCCAGCGCCCGGAACCCGGCGGCGAAGGTGTTCCGGCCGACCTGCTCGCGCAGCGTGGGCAGGTCCTCGGGCCGGCAGTCGAAGTCGGCCCACCATTCGCCGAAGGTCCGGTTTCCCTCCGTCACCTCGGTCAGGCGGAAGGTCGCGACGTAGTCGGTGAGCGGCAGCGGGGATTCGAGAATCGTGTAGGTGTAGGAGCGCTCGCGATCGCTGAAGGACACCAGCTGTTCGCGCAGCCGGCCGCCGGGCTTAAGCCCGAAGTTGCGGACGCAGCCGACCGTGTCGCTGCGCAGCCCGTCCTCGATGTGGCTGTCCGCGATGATGGGATGCCAGGCGTGATGGCCGTTGAAATCCCGCGCCTTGCCCCAGACCTGCCCGACGGGCGCGTCGATGACGGCGCTGACATAGACCCGTGCCATGCGTTCCCCCCTTCAGCGTTGCTTGGTGATGGCCTTGAAACGGCGCGTCTGCTCGGTCAGCGCGGTTTCCGTGGGCAGGCGTTCCATGCTGGACGCCCCGTAGAAGCCGTGACAGACGGTGCACGCGCCGAGAACGAAGGAGGCGTCCTCCGGCGTGGCGATCGGGCCGCCGTGGCACAGCACGATCACGTCCTTGCGCACCCGCAGGGCCGCCTCCGCCCAGGCGTCGATCTTCGGGACGCAATCCTTCAGCGACAGCGCCGTTTCCGCCCCGATGCTGCCGCCGGTGGTCAGGCCGAGGTGGCAGACGATGACGTCGGCCCCGGCCTCGGCCATCGCAACCGCCTCCCCTTCCGAGAAGACGTAGGGCGTGGTCAGCAGGTCCAGCCCATGGGCGGCGCGGATCATGTCCACCTCCAGCCCGTAGCCCATGCCGGTCTCCTCCAGGTTGGCCCGGAAGACGCCGTCGATCAGCCCGACGGTCGGGAAGTTCTGCACGCCGGAGAAGCCCAGATCGGCCAGCCGCCGCAGGAACTGGTCCTGAATCATGAAGGGATCGGTGCCGTTGACGCCGGCCAGCACCGGGGTGTGCCGGACCACCGGCAGCACCTCGCGCGCCATGTCGACGACGATCTCGTTGGCGTTGCCGTAGGCGAGCAGCCCGGCCAGCGAGCCGCGCCCGGCCATGCGGTAGCGGCCGGAGTTGTAGATGACGATCAGGTCGATCCCGCCCGCCTCCTCGCATTTGGCGGACAGCCCGGTCCCGGCGCCGCCGCCGACGATGGGTTCGCCGCGGGCCATCATGCCGCGGAACCGGTCGAGGATTTGTTGGCGGAGAATGCGGGGCATCGTCGAAGGCTCCTTATGGCGTCGTGCCGTGGCCGGCCGCGGCGATGTCCCGGAAGGCCCGGACGAGCGCGGCGGCGAAGGCGGGGTCGTTGATGTTGTGGGGAAGGCGGATCAGCCGGCGCGCGTCCGTCTGCTCGACGGTGCGCTCCAGCGCGTCGAACAGCGCGGCGTCCGCCTCGGGATCGTGGAAGGGCTGGCCCGGCGCGTCGAGCACCGAGACGCCCCCTTCGGGGATGAGGAAGCGCACCGGCCCGGTGAAGGCGTTCAGCTTGCGGCCGATCCAGGCGCCCATCGCCCGGTTTTCCTCCGCCGTGGTGCGCATCAGCGTGACCTGCGGGTTGTGCACGTAGAACAGCCGGTCGCGGTAGCGGTCGGGCACGGTGTCGCGCGGGCCGAAATTCACCATGTCCAGCGCGCCGCAGGACCCGACATAGGGGATGCCGGCCCGCGCGATGGCGTCCAGCCGCTCCTCCCCGGCGCTGAAGACGCCGCCCATCAGCAGGTCGCAGACCTCGGTGGTCGTCACGTCCAGCACGCCCGCCAGCAGGCCCGAGGCGACGAGCTTCTCCATCGCCCGCCCGCCGGTGCCTGTGGCGTGGAAGACCAGGCAGTCGTAGGCGGGGTCGAGCGCCTGGGACAGCTGCGTGACGCAGGGCGTCGTCACGCCGAACATGGTGAGGCCCAGCGCCGGCTTGGCGTCCGTCTCGGGAATCGCGCGCGCCACCATGCCGGCCATGGCGTGGGCGGCGTTGCCCAGCACACGGCGCGAAATCCGGTTCAGCCCGGCGACGTCGGTGACCGAGGCCATCATGCAGAGGTCCGTCTCGCCGACGTAGGACGCGACGTTGCCCGACGCGACCGTGGACACGATCAACTTGGGCGTCCCCACGGGAAGCGTCCGCATGCCCGGCGCGGTGATCGCCGTGCCGCCGGAACCGCCCAGCCCGATCATGCCGGCGACGTCGGTGCGCCGCTCGACGAAGCGCCGGAACGCGTCGGCCATGCGCGACACGGCCAGCCCGCGGTCGTCGGTGCCCAGCACCGCTTCCGCCCCGTCGGGGTGGCAGGAGGCGACGTCCCGCGCCGAGACATCGGCCGGGACGGCCGGCGGGCGGGTGCCCACATCGACCGTCACCGTGCGCAGCCCCTCCGCCGCGATCAGCCCCCGCACATAGTCCAACTCGATTCCCTTGGTGTCGTAGCAGCCGACAACATAGACCGTCGCCGCGCCGTGCTCCGCATCCGCCATGGCCGGGCCTCCTCCCTTCGTCTTTTCCGGAAGTGTAGGCCGCCCGCCGAGGGTGCCAACCGGAGCGTTGCAGCAGAGCGGGTAATATTGGGTATAATGGTTGGCATGACCCATTACCGGACTCAGTTGCTGGATGATCTGCGGCGGGCCTGCGCGGGCCGGCACACGCTGCTGGTCGGCGCCGCCATCGGCACCGGCCTCGCCGCCCGCGCGGCGGCGCGCGGCGGCGCCGACTTCCTGCTGGCGCTGGCCGCAGGACGCTTTCGCACCATGGGGGCGTCGTCCATCGCCACCATGCTGGCGCTGCGCGACAGCAACGCCCTCGTCACCGAGTTCGCCTGCTCGGAGATCGTCGACGCGACGCCGATCCCGGTCTTCTTCGGCGCCTGCGCCTGGGGCCTCGCGGAGGAGGAGTTTGCCCCTTTCATGGAGCGGCTGAGCGGCTGGGGCTTCGCCGGGGTGGTGAATTTCCCGACCGTGTCGCATGTCGATGGACGCTTCCGCGAGGCGCTGGAGCGCACCGGCCTGGGCTTCGCGCGCGAGGTCCGCCTGCTGGAGGCGGCGCGGGCGGCCGGGCTGGCGACCGTCGGCTATTTCCGCCGCCGGGAGGAGGCGCTGGCGCTCGCCCGGGCGGGGGTGGACGTTTACTGCTTCAACATCGGCTGGAACGCCGGCGGCGCCGTGGGCGTGCCCAGCGGGGAGTCGGTGCTGCAGGTCGGCAACCGCGCCCGCGGCCACATCAAGGCGATCCGCACCGCCAACCCCGGCGCGCTCTGCGTGATCGAGGGCGGGCCGATCACCACCCCGCAGGAGATGCACGAGGCCTGCCGCGAGGCGCGCGCCGACGGCTACATCGGCGGCTCGACCATCGACCGCCTGCCCTCGGAAAGCTCGATGGAGGAGATGACCGCCGCCTTCAAGCTGGTCTCCACCCTGCAGCGGCGCATCGACCGGCTGGAGCGCCGCCTCGACCAGACCGGCCAGGGGATGGGGCTGGTCGGCCGCACCGACGCGCTGGTGGAGGCGCGGGCGCGGCTGGAGCATCTCGGCGCCGACGGCGGGCCGGTGTGGGTCGCCGGGCCGGACGGCAGCGGTCGGTCGCTGGTGGCCACACTGCTGCACGGGCGCGGGCCGCAGCGCCAACGCCCGCCGATGACCGTCGATGCCCGCCATCTGGACGGCGGGTGGCTGTTCGGAGCGGAGCCGGTAGAGGGCGGACGCCGCCGCCTCGGTTGGGTCGAGGCCGCCAACGGGACGACGCTGGTGATCGAGAACGCGGAGAGCTTGCCTTCCGGCACGCAGGCCGAACTTGCCGACTTCCTGGAGCGCGGCAGCTTCCGCCGCCAAGGCGGCCAGGACAACCTGCGCTCCAACGCGCGGATCATCCTGATCGGGACGGCGGGTCTGGAGGCCGCGGCCGGCGCCGGGACGCTCGTGCCCGACCTGGCCCGCCGCCTCGCCCGCCGCGGCATCGACCTGCCGCCGCTGAGCGAGCGGCTGGACGACATTCCGCTGCTGGTCGAGCATTTCGCGGCGGCGCTGCGCCCGTCGGCGGGTCCCGTGCGCCTGTCGCCGCGGGCGTTCCGGCTGCTCATCGCCCATGACTGGCCGGGCAACCTCCGCGAACTGCGCGCCGTGGTCGAGCAGGCGCTGGACGACGGCGGCGACGTCATCGAGGCGGAAGCCCTGCCAGTTCTGGACGGCAAGCGCACGGGCCGCCCACGCCCCGACGCGCCCGGAGACCGGTCGCCCAAACAGTCGGAGCGGGACTGGATTCTCGACGGCCTGCGGCGGCACCGTTTCCGCCGGGGGAGACGGCCCGCTTCCTCGGCCTGTCGCGCAAGACGCTCTACAACAAGATGCGGCACTACGGCCTGTTGGAGTGACCGGCGCCGGGCGGAAGCACCAGCCCGTCGGCCGCCCGCCTCATGACATCATGATGGTCTTCGAAGCCGGCCGCTCGATAGAGGAGGACGGGACCGCCGCCCTCTCCGCGCAGGTCGGCGGCGACCGCGGCGGCGTTCGCGACCGCCTCGGCGTCGCGTGACGGATCGCCGGTCGCGGCGCCCGGATGCACGACGAGGCGTCCCGCCCCCACCGCCCTCAGGCGATGGCCGATGTCCGCGTCGGCGGCGAAACCGGTGACGGCGAATCCCGCACGGGCGGCCTGCTCCAGGAACGACACCTCCCGCTCCGCGCCGAGCCCGACGCCGCGCAGCGTCTCGCCGGTTTCCCCGTCGAACAGCGCGGTGGTGGGGAAGTTGGCGACCGCGCGCACCCCGAACCGGTGCAGGGTCTTCAGGAACGGACCCACCGGCCGGAAGGGGTCGACCGCCAGCACGCCGACGCACACGCCCTCCGGCGCGCCGTCCGGCAATTCGGCCAAGGCGGCGAGCAGCCGCCCGTTGCTGTCCTGGACGGGAAGCAGGGCCAGATACTCGGCGCGGTCCACCGGATGCCCGCCGAAGGCCGGGCAAAACAGCCGCTCATCGGACGTTTCCGCCGAGGGACGGAGCGCAGAAACGATTTGTACGTCGAACCGACCGTTTTTCCCCATTTTACCCATGCCCCGGATCACGCGCCGTTGTGGAATCGACCATGGGGCGGGACGGTATGGCAACGGGTTTCGGTGAAGGCTCGCCGGGACGACGCAAAACTGGGAGGAAGCGATGAAGCGTCAGTTGGGCACCGCGCTGCTGTCCGGGACCGCGCTGCTGCTCGCCACCATGCTGCCGGCGGCGGCGCAGCAGGGTGCGAAGATCTCGAACGACGTCGTCCGGATCGGGGTCATCACCGACCTGTCCGGGGCCTTCTCCGACCAGAGCGGCCGCGGCTCCATCGCCGCCGCGCAGATGGCGGTGGAGGATTTCGGCGGCAAGGTGCTGGGCAAGCCCGTCGAGGTTCTGACGGCGGACCACCAGAACAAGGTGGATGTCGGGTCGGCCATCGTGCGCGAGTGGATCGACGCGCAGAACGTCGATCTCATCCAGGACGTGGCGAACTCCGGTCTGGCGCTGGCGGTGGCGGACATCGTCCGCGACAAGAACCGCGTCGCCATCTTCAACGGCCCGTCCGTCACCCGCCTGACCGGCGACAAATGCACGCCCAACACCATCCACTACGCCTACGACGCCTACGCGCTGGCCAAGGGCACCGGGGCGCAGACCATCAAGCAGGGCGGCGACACCTGGTACTTCCTCACGGTCGATTTCGCCTTCGGCCACGGGCTGGAGGAGAACACGGCGAAGATCGTGCAGGAGAACGGCGGCAAGGTCCTGGGCGCGGTGCGCTTTCCGCTGAACAATCTCGATTTCGCCTCCTACGTGACGCAGGCGCAGGCGTCCGGGGCCAAGATCGTCGGCCTCGCCACCACCGGGATGGACGCGCGCAACGCCATCAAGGCCGCCTCCGAATTCGGTCTGACCCAGAGCGGGCAGCAGCTCGCCGGTCTCCTGCTGTTCGACACCGACGTCCACGCCCTCGGGCTGGAGGCGACGCAGGGGATGTACCTGACCACCGCCTTCTACTGGGACCGCGACGACGAGACCCGCGCCTTCTCCCGGCGCTTCCACGAGCGGGTGAAGATCATGCCGAACATGGGGCAGGCCGGCGTCTATTCCTCGACGCTCGCCTACCTCAAGGCCATCGAGGCCGCCGGCACCGACGAGGCCGGTCCGGTCATGGAAAAGCTGAAGAGCATGCGGATCAACGACGTGTTCGTGAAGGACGGCTGGGTGCGCGAGGACGGCCGCTTCATGCGCGAGATGTACCTGATGCAGGTGAAGAAGCCTTCGGAGTCCAAGTACCCCTGGGACTACTACACCCTGCGCGCCACGATCCCCGCGGAGGAGGCCTTCCGGCCGCTGTCGCAGAGCGATTGCCCCCTCGTGAAGAAATGATGGCGGTGGCATAGGCCCCCGTTCAGGATGGTGATGCCGCTCCATGCCCCCGCGTTGTGAACCGCTGGGGTCGGAGCGAGGCGCGTTCCTCCTCGGTCGCTGTGGACTTCCGCGGCGTCGAGGCGGACGCGTGCCCGCGTGTTGGCCGGGGCTGCCTTCGGCGGTGTCGCCCGGCACCGCGATCGCGCGGCGGGAAAACGTCGTGTGATCGGGAGCCGCAGCGAAAATCGAAGCCCGCGGTGATCCTGCTTGTTCCTGCACAACGATCCCCAACCAGCCGACCGGCACTGTCGCTTCCGATACCGCTCATGAGCATGCGGCCTCGGTTGGAGACACCATCATGCCCAAAGATCTGCAAACCTTCGTTCAAGAGCCCTGGAAAGCCGTCACCGCCCTGAAGCGGGGCATCGTCGGCACCGCCAAGACGGCAATCCGTTGATGGCCCCCTCCATGATCCGTCCGAACCGCCGCGCCGCGCTGGCGGGGCTCGCCGCCCTGCTGACCCTTCCCGCCCTCCACCGCCCCGCCGCAGCCGCCACGGCCCCCCTCCCGCAACTGACCTTGTGGGGGCCTCCGGCGGGGCCGTCGATCACGCTGGTCCATGCCATCGCCTCCGGCCTGCTCCGCCCGGTCGCCGACAAGGTGGTGTTCAAGGCGTGGCGCACCCCCGACGAACTGCGCGCCGGCCTGACCTCCGGCACCATGCAGACCTTCGTGCTGCCGACCCAGTCCGCCGCCAACCTGTTCAACAAAGGGCTCGGCGTCCGGCTGGTCAACGTGATGACCAACGGGCTGCTCTATCTGCTGTCGGCCGATCCGTCGCTGACTTCGGTGGCCGCGCTGAAGGGCCGGAGCGTCGCGATCCCCTTCCGCAACGACACGCCGGAATACGTGTTCCGGCGCCTCCTGGCGGCGGAGCGGCTGACCGCCGACGGCGATGTCGCCCTTCAATTCACCGGCACGCCGATGGAGGCGATCCAGCTTCTCGTCACCGGACGGGCCGACACCGCCCTGCTGCCCGAGCCGGCGGCCTCCGCCGCCATCTTGCGCGCCGGGATGGCTGGAAAGACGGTGACCCGGGTCCTCGACATCCAGCAAGCCTGGGGCGCCGCCACCGGGTTGGCGACCGTGCTGCCGCAGGCCGGCCTCGGCGTCTCCGGCGCCTTCCTGGCGGAGCATCCCGCCGCCGTCGAGGCGCTGCACGACGCGCTGGTCAAGGCGACCGCTGCGGTCAACGCCGACCCGGCGCGGGCCGCCAACGACGCCGCGGCGCCGCTCGGCCTGCCCTGGCCGGTCATCGAGCAGGCCATCCCCCATTCCAATCTGGTCGCCCAGCGCGCCAGCGCCGTCCGCGAACCGATGGAGGCCGTCTTCCGCGCCCTGGCGGCGTTCGACCCCAAGATCATCGGCGGCGCGCTGCCGGCGGCGGACTTCTATCTGTGAGGCGCGGCATGACGACGATGCACGCCGACGCGATCCTCGACCGGCTGGGCCGGGTTGGGCAATTCCTGTGGTCGGGCTGGGCCGGGCTGGCCGGGCTGGCCCTGTTCGCCGCCCTTTGGCAGGCGGGGCATGAGCGCTACGGCGACTTCATCCTGCCGGCCCCGCTGGCGACCCTGGCCGCCGGCCTGACCATTGCCGGCGATCCCGCCGCCTGGGAGCTGGCCGGACAGACCACGCTGCGCGCGGTCGAGGGCTTCGCTCTGGCCGCCCTGGCCGGTGCGGCGGGCGGGCTGGCCGCCGGCTACTCGCCGGCGACGATGCGGTTGGCCCGCCCCATCCTGACCGTCCTGCTGGGGGTGCCGCCCATCGCCTGGATCGTTCTGGCGATGATCTGGTTCGGCTCCACCGACGGAACGATCATCACGACGGTTCTCGTCGCCGCGACCCCGGTGGTCTTCGTCGGCGTGGCCGAGGGCGCCGTCACCCGCGACCGCGGGCTGGACGACATGGCCCGCGCCTTCGGCGCCGGCCCGCTCGCCCGGCTGACCACGCTCGGGCTGCGCCACGTCGCCGCCTTCCTGTTCCCGGCGCTGACCGTGGCGCTGGGGTCGGCCTTCAAGGTGGCGGTGATGGCCGAGCTTCTCGCCAACACCGGCGGCATCGGCGGCGCGCTGGCCGCCGCCCGCGCCAACCTCGACGTGGCCGAGGCGCTGGCCTGGGTGCTGATCGCGGTGGCCGGGCTGATCGTCGTCGAACACACGCTGGTCCACCCCATCCGGTCCGAGTTCGAACGCTGGCGCAACGCCGCGCGCCCCTGGGGCGTCAAGCGCTGACCGCCAGACGCTGACTGGCAGGGCCGGCGCCAGCGGGGAAAAAATCGACCGTGCACGCTGCTTTTCCGCCTCGAACTTGACCGCGGACAAACAGCCCGCCCGAAAGGCCGATAAAATGCGAACGACAATCATTTGCATTTAAGTCCGAGCCATCGGCTTCTTCGGGGAAACGAGCACCATGACGACACGGGGACAGGCCGGCCAAGCGGCGTTCCGAACCGCGCGAGCGGACACCGCCACCCGCGCTCCCATCCTTCTGGCCGGATTGGCCCTGGCCTCCCTGGGCGCCGCGGCCTCGCCGCCGGCCCACGCGCAGTCGGCGGCGCCGGGGGCCGCCGTCGTGCTCTCCCCGGTCATGGTCGAGGGACAGGCCGACAGCGCCGAGGCGACCGCCCGCCGCCGTCTGGAGGCGATCCCCGGCGGCACCGCCCTGGTGGCGGAGGAGGATCTGGCCGGCAAGGCAAACGTCACGGTGTCCGACGCGCTGTCCGGGGTGCCCGGCGTGGTGGTGCAGAACTTCTTCGGCGGCAACGACCAGCCGCGCATCCAGATCCGCGGCTCCGGGCTCCAGCAGAATCCGGTGGAGCGCGGCATCCTGGCCCTGCAGAATGGCCTGCCGCTGAACCGGGCCGACGGCTCCTACATCGTCGGGCTGGCCAACCCGCGCCAGGCGGAATTCACCGAGATCTACCGCGGCTACACCGCCAACCGGCTGGGCGCCAGCATGCTGGGCGGGGCGATCAACTTCATCTCCCCCACCGGCTCCTCCGCGCCGGGCTACCGGCTGGGCGTCGAGGGCGGCAGCTTCGGCCAGTTCAACACCAGCCTGCAGGCCGGCGGCAGCGCCGGGAATCTCGACGGGCTGGTCCAGGTCCAGCGCAGCCAGCGCGACGGCTACCGCGACTACAACAGCTCCGAACGCACCGGCTTCGACGCCAATGTGGGCGGCGTGCTGTCCGACACCGTCACCACCCGCTTCTTCGCCGGCTACACCGACCTGTCCTTCGACGTGGCCGGCCCGCTGACCCGCCAGCTTCTGGAATCGAACCCCAAGGCGGTCTACACCGGCCCCCGCGTGGTCAACGGCGTCGCCACCAATCCGGGACCGAACGTCGTCCGCGACCGGCCCGAGCGCGAAGCCAGGCAGTTCCGCGTCGGCAACCGGACGACGGCGACCTTCGGGGCGCACCTGCTGGACGTGGCGCTGGGCTACACCCACACCGACGACACGTTCCGCTTCCCGATCTCCTCGGGCATCCGCAAGACCGAGGGCGGCGACGTCACCGCCGTCGCGCGCTACGCCTACAGCCCCGACGCGAGCCAGCCCCTGCCGCTGTTCGAGACGACCCTGCGCTACGTCGTCGGCTCGGCGGACCGCGAGGACTACCTGAACAACGCCGGCAGCCGCGGCGCCCTGTTCGGCCGCAGCACGATGGACGCCTCCACCCTGGCGCTCCACGGCGGCCTGAACCTGCCGCTGGGCAACGCGGTCACCCTGTCCCCGGCCCTCACCGTCACCCACGCCACGCGCGAGAACGACGACACCTTCGGCGCGGCGCGGCGACCGACCATCGCTTTCAACCCGGCCAACCCGCGGGTGGCGCTGCCCGCCGGTTCGATCCCCGCCGGCGACACCAGCTACGACCGCAGCTACACCGGGTTCAGCCCCAGCCTCGGCCTGACCTGGAAGCCGCTGGAGGACCACACCCTCTACGCCGCGGTCAGCCGCAGCTTCGAGCCGCCGACCCACGACGACCTGATCGCCACCGTCAACGGCACACCGAACAGCAGCGCGGGGCGTCCGAACCCGGCCCAGCCCGGCCTCGTCTCCACCGCCTACCGCACCCCGGACCTCAAGGCGCAGACGGCGACCACCGTCGAGGCCGGTTGGCGCGGCCGCTTCGGGGTCGTCGCGGTCGATGCCGGGACCTATTACTCCTGGGTCAAGAACGAGTTGCTGAGCCTGCGCGACGCCACCGGGGCCTCGCTCGGCGCGGTGAACGCCGACCGGACGCGGCATTTCGGCGTCGATCTCGGGCTGTCGGCCTTCCTCACCGAGCGGCTGAGCGGGCGGATCGCCTACACCTTCCAGGACTTCCGGTTCCAGGACGATCCGGTGCGCGGCGACAACCGTCTGGCCGGCGCGCCGCGCCACGTCATCAACGCCTCGGCGCGCTACGACATCACCGGCGCGTGGTCGGTGGGGGCGGAGGTGGACTGGTATCCCGGCAAGACCCCCGTGGACAACATGAACAGCGTCCACACCGACGGCTACGCCACCGTCGATCTGCGCAGCACCTACGCCATCAACGAGCGTGTCAGCGTCTATGGCGAGGCGCGCAACATCTTCGATGCGACCTACGCCTCCTCGACCCTGATCGTCGATCAGGCGTCGCCGACCCAGGCGGTCTATCTGCCGGGCGATGGGCGGGCCTTCTACGCCGGCCTGAAGGTCAGCTTCTGACACCCGATCCTTGAAAGGCACTCCGCCATGACCCGGGAAACGACGGGCACCACCCCCTCCCTGACGCTGTCCGGCATCGGCCACGCCTATCTCGGCCGCACGGTGCTCGACGCCGTGGACCTGTCGCTGGCGGCCGGGGAGGTGGCGGCACTCATCGGCCCCTCGGGCTGCGGCAAGAGCACGCTGGCGCACATCGCCGCCGGGGTGGTCGAGCCGTCGCGGGGCCGCGTCGCGCGGCGCTACCGCCGCCACGGCATGGTGTTCCAGGACCCGCGCCTGCTGCCCTGGGCAACGGCGCGGGCCAACATCGCCTACCCGTTGCGCCTGCTCGGCCTGCCCCGCCGCGAACGGCGGGAGCGGGCGGAGGAGGCCGCGCGTCGCGTGGCGCTCGACCGCGCCGACCTCGACAAGTACCCCGTCGAGCTGTCGGGCGGCATGCGCCAACGCGCCGCCATCGCGCGGGCGCTGGCGATCGACCCCGACTTCGTCTACTTCGACGAGCCCTTCACCGCGCTCGACGTCGCCCTGAAGCGCCGCATGCAGGATCTGGTGATCGAGGCGGCGCGCGGGGCGCGGTTCGGCGCCCTGTTCATCACCCACGACCTGATGGAGGCGGTGCGCATCGCCCACCGCGTCGTGGTCATGGACGCGCAGGGGCGCGGCATCGCCGGGACGCGCGCCGTTCCCGGCGAACCGGGCGGGCGCGACGACGGCACCGTCTACCGGCTGGTCGCCGGATTCCTGACCGACGACCCGCTGTTCCGCCACATCCACGACATCGACGAAAGGCGGACGCCATGACGGACGCGATCCGAACCGCCCATGCACCGACCCTCGCCGGCATCCTCGGCGACGAGGGGCTGCGGCTGTTCTTCCCGCTGTCGGCCCTGCACGCCGCGCTGTGGCCGGTGCTGTGGGCGGTGGTCAACGGCTTCGCCCTGCCCTTCGACGGCACGATCCCGCCGGGGCTGTGGCACGCGCACGAGATGCTGTTCGGCTCCTTCGGCGCGGCGGTGATCGGCTTCATCACCACCGCCATCCCGGAATGGACCGACAGCCGGCGGCTTCAGGGGCGCGCCCTCTTCGCGCTGGCGGTGCTGTGGGGGATCGGGCGGGTCGCCGGTCTGGCCGGCACCGACGGGGCGGCCGTCGTCGCCGCGGTGGCCGACACGGCGTGGCTCGCCGCCCTGCCCGTCTACGTCGCGGCGGTGTCCTGGCGCAAGCGCACGGGCCGGCTGATCGGCGTTCTCCTCTGGCTGAGCGCGCTCGCGATGTCCGGTGCCGTGGTCCACGCCGCCTTCGTTCTCGGTGACGTGGAACGGGCGCAGGCCGGGCTGCACGCCGCCGGTCTGGTGCTGCTCGGGCTCCTGGGTCTCGTTCTGGCGCGCATTACGGTGCCCGTCACGAATCTCGTGCTCGACCCCAGCCAGGGCAGTTCACCCTACCGGCCTCATCCGGGACGCCTCAATCTGGCGCCCGGTCTGGTCGCCATCGCCCTGGCCGGGGAGATCGCCGGGCTGTCGCCCGCGGTGAGCGCCTATCTCTTCATCGCCGCCGGGGCCGCCTTCCTCGACCGGGTCGCGGAATCCTTCATCGGACGCGCCGTCTTCCGCGCGGAGATCCTGGCCCTGGCCGGGTCGAGCCTGATGGCGGGCGCCGGGCTGCTGCTGGTCGGGGCTTCCCGGCTGGGGGCTGGGTTCGCCGAGACGCCGGCGCTGCATCTGGCGCTGATGGGCGGGCTGGGCCTCGGCGTGCTGGCGGTCTTCGCCATCGCCGGGCTGTTCCACACCGGCCGGACCTTCCCCCTTCCAGCGGCGGCGCGTCTGGCCGTTGCGCTGCTGACCGGGGCCGTGGCCCTGCGGGTCTTGCCGGAGCTGGGCGTCCTGCCGGCGCCGCCCGGACCGCCCCACGCGCTGGCGGCTCTGCTCTGGGCGGCGGCCTTCCTGCTCTGGCTCAAGGTCTATTGGCCCTTCCTGTCGCGGCCCCGCGTGGAGGAGGCCGCCGTGTGCTGATCCCGCGGCGAGGCAGGCGAAACCCGATGACCCCCCCCTCCCCCTCCAAAGCCGGCGGCGGCCCCTTCCTCCTCTTCGGAGCGCTCCACGCCGCGGCGCTGGCCGCCGTCTGGGTGCCGTGGTTTCTCGGCCTCATCAGCCCGGAGATGGCGCTCTCACCCTCCTCCTGGCACGCGCACGAGTTTCTGTTCGGCGTCGTGCCGGCCGTCATCGGTGGCGTTCTGCTGACGGCGGCGCCGAGCCGGACCGGTCATCCGCCTCCAGCCGGCTGGCCGCTGATCATGCTGCTGGCTGTCTGGATCGTCGGGCGGCTGGGCTTGGTCGGATCGGCGGCGCTGGAGCCAATGACCGTCGCGCTGCTCGCCCTGCTGTTCCCGGTCGCCCTCCTCGCTGTGGCCGGACGGGAGTTTCTTCTGACGAGAAACGGCCGCAACCTGACGATCCTCGCCGTCCTTGCCGTCCTGGTCGGCGCGCAGGGCCTGTTCCATTGGGAGCTGTGGCGCTTCGGACGAAGCATCCAAGGCACGCGCCTCGCGGTGGCGGCGCTTCTGGCCTGGACCGTGCTGGAAGCCGGGATCATGCCGGGCATCGCCGGAGGCTGGCGGAAGGCGCACAGCCCCTCCCATCCGCAAGCTCCCTCCTCCCGCATCGACGGGGTGGCGATGGGGCTCGGGCTGCTTGCCCTCGGGATCTGGATCGTTCAGGACGAGGGCATTTTGAACGAACACCTGTCCGGCGCCCTGCTGCTGGCCGCCGGATTCGCGCAGGCGGCGCGGCTCGCACGGTGGCGACCGCGTCACGCGCCGTCCGGGCGATCCGTGGGTGTGCTGCGTGTTTCCTGCGCCTTCATCCCGGCCGGGTTCCTGCTGGAGGCCTGGGCCTCGCTGGGCGGTGGTACGGCCCTCAACGCCGCGGCGCTCCACGCCTGGACCATGGGCGCCATTGGCGGCATGGCGCTGACGGTGATGGCGCGGACCGCCGCCGGTCACAGCGGGCCTGCGCCCACCGCCTCCCGGCTGACGACCGGCATCCAGCTCGCCGTGGCGGCGGCGGCCTGCGCGCGGATCGCCGCCGCGCTCGACCCGCAGCGCACGATGCTGCTGATTCCGCTGGCGGGTGCCTTGTGGATCGCCGCCTTCCTGACATTCGTGCTGCTTCATGGCCGGATATCGGACCGCTGGTCATCCGGCGATGCCAATCGCCATAATCACGCGCCGACATGAAGAGCTTTCACTCCCCTCTTTATGGAGGCTGACGGCTGCAACCTTCGCGTCCTGTGGAGCTGTGCCGGTCCATTCATCCATCGGTGCGCTGGGAACGGAGACGGTCATTCCAGGGGCAAGGACAGGCGGGGCCGGCGGAGCAGCAGCAGGCCGAGGCCAAGCTGGACCTGTCGAACCGCCAGCTTGCCCGCGCATCGGCGCCGGCCGCATCAACCTCGGCAACCATCAACCCGTCGCTCCGAAGAACCCTTGTCTTTCGCCCCTTCCTGACCGGCGAGCATGCGACGCACGTCCAGGGCGACGGCAATCAGCATCAGGGCGGCCGTGCCGACGACACCGGTGAAGGCTTGATCGAAGGCCACCCGGGCCACGCCGATCACCTGCTCGGCCTGGAATGGTACCAGTCCTTCCGATAGAGCAAGGGCCTCATCAATGCTGTCGCGCGCCTCGGGAGCGACTGCAATCCCGGGCGGCACGAGCATGGCCCGTGTGTAAAGCAGCGACATCAGGCTGCCCGGCAGCGCGATGCCGAGCGTTCCTCCCAGCTCGTAGGAAGCCGCGCATGGGGATGCCCCGGATCGGCCCGATGGTGATCGTCGCCGTCGGCGATGCCCTGTCCTTCTGGCTGTTGTCCATATCCCTTCAACGTTTCCCCATCTCGCTCGTCTATTCGGTCTGGGCGGGGTCCGGCATGGCCGGTGCCGCCATCGGCGGCTGGTGGCTGTTCGGCGAAGCCCTGGCCCCGTCGGCGCTGCTCGGCATCGCCGTCATCGTTCTGGGTGTCGTCATCCTGTCAGGCGCCATGGAGCCGTCCACGGCTTGATCCCCGCAGCGCAACCGCTCACGACCACCCTTCACAAATCGATCGCCTGTCGCCGTTATGGAGTGCTCTGCAAACTGAGCCTCCTCCGGATCGGTGAACACCTCTGTTAGGCTCCCGCTGGGAGCGGAGAGCTGGACATGACGACGTCCCGGCGCCTTTTCACGGACGAGTTCAAACGGGAGGCCGTGGCCCCGCTGGAAAGCAGTGGGCGGCCCCTGGAGCACATTGCCAAGGAGTTGGGCATCCAGCCGTCGATGCCGCGCACATGGCGACGGCGCGTATCCGGACCGGGGGGCCGGCGATCAACCGGCGGAGAGCGCGCGCTTGAGGCGCGAACTGGATCGCGTCCGCAAGGGGCGGGACATACTAAAAAAAAGCCGTGAGCATTCTTTCGGAGCCTCTGAAATGAGGCTCCGGATCATTGAGGACTGCCGTGAGGAATGAATTCAGAGCGTTCTACATGCCAGTTCTGTTCGCGTGACAATGCCATCCAGACAGTTACAGCAAGCTCCACCCTTGCTGAGGCGCGGTGTCCAGCATCTGAGCGGACTGGACGGTGGTGCCGTTCATGCTCCACAGAGACAGCGCCCCACTGCTCTGCGAGCGCCACAGGATGTCGGTCTGGCCGTCCCCGGTGAAGTCGTCGAGCTTGGCGATCCGCCAGTCCGTGGAGCCGGGGTCGCCGACGGGCTGGACCTTGAAGACGTCCTTGCCGTGCATCTCCCACAGCGACATCGTGCCGCTGCTCTGCGAGCGCCACAGCAGGTCGGTCTGGCCGTCGCCGGTGAAGTCCGCCGCCCCGGCCAGCTGCCAGTCCAGCGAGCCGGGGTCGCCCACCGCGTTCACCGCCGTCACGCTGGTGCCGTTCATCGTCCACAGCGACATGTTGCCCTGCGAGGCCGAGCGCCACAGGATGTCCGGCCGGCCGTCGCCGGAGAAGTCCTCCACCGCGGCGATCTGCCAGTCGGTGGACCCCGGATCGCCGACCGCGCTGACCGCGGCCACGCTGGTGCCGTTCATCGTCCACAGCGACATGTTGCCCTGCGAGGCCGAGCGCCACAGGATGTCGGTCTGGCCGTCGCCGGTGAAGTCCTGGGTGGCCGCCACCTGCCAGTCGGTCGAGCCGGGATCGCCGACCGCGCTGACCGCCGCCACGCCGCCCTGGCCGTCCATCGTCCACAGCGACATGATGCCCGCCGACTGCGAGCGCCACAGGATGTCCGCCTTGCCGTCGCTGGAGAAGTCCTTGAAGCCGGCCGGCCGCCAGTCGGTCGAGCCGGCGTCGCCCATGAAGGTCGCCGTCGCCTGCGCCCCGTTCATCGACCACAGCGTCAGGCCGCCCTGCGCGTTCTGCCACACCACATCCGCCCGACCGTTCCCGTCAAAGTCAAGGCGTGGCGCGGCAGCAGCCGGGACCGTGATTGCCCCGTTGCTGAAGACAAGAGTCTCAATGCCGGTCAGGGTGTCGGTACCGTAGACACCCCGCAGATCACGCACCGTGATGCTGGCACCGGTGCGGGTGATCTCATAGTCGGAATCGAGCCCGAGGAAAAATGCCCTATCCTCTCCGGCCCCGCCGTCCAGCGTATCGTTGCCCAAACCACCGGTAAGCCAGTCATTGCCATCACCGCCGATCAGCACATCGGAGTTGTAGCCGCTGGGCAGAGACGCGTACTCACCCGCCGTCCACAAGATGCCGCCGTCATAATCGCCATAGAGGCTGTCGTCTCCGGCACCGCCGTCCAGCGTGTCATTGCCATCACCACCGGTGAGCCAGTCATCGCCATCGCCACCGATCAGCGAATCGTAGCTTTCGCCGCCGGACAGAAAGTCGTTGCCACCCCCACCCCACAAGGTGTCGTCATTATAATAGCCGTAGAGGGTGTCGGCACCGGAACCACCGATCAGTACGTCGTAGCCGAAGCCACCATCAAGGGAATCATCGCCATCGCCACCGTTCAACTCGTCATCGCCCTCGCCACCATAGAGTGTGTCCTTGCCGTTGCTGCCGTTCAGGGTGTCGTTGCCGTAGCCGCCGCCAAGGCTCTTGCCTCCATCACCGACGTAGAGAGAATCGGGACCTGAGGTTCCGTATTGGTCGAAGGCGACCAGGACTCCTGATCCGGGCCGGTCCTCCACAAGGTTGAGCCAACCCGCCAGGGTCAGCGTAGCGTCGGCCGTGCCATTTCCATCGGCATCACTGGTGATGACGGTGTTCTGCCCCTGCACCTCAAAGCGTATCTGGGCCTGCCCGACGCCGGCGAAGGCTGCATTTCCAATGAATTCCACATTGTAGTAGGTCCATAGGAAGATCTCATCTCCCGCTGAGAAATCCGCGATGTAATCATTCACAAGGGAACTAATGCCTCGGTTGTATACATAGCTGTCGTTTCCGGTGCCGCCATAGAAGATGCTGTGCCCATTGCTGATGTCAAACCAGTCGTCGCCGGCACCACCTTGAATGTAGTTGTTTCCGCTGCCGCCTATTAAATGATCATCGCCATCGCCACCGTAAATAGTGTCATCACCGTTGCCGCCTGCCAGTTGATCGATGCCAATTCCGCCATACAGAACATCGTTCCCATTTCCGCCGTCGAGAGTATCATCCCCATCCTCACCATAAAGGACATCATTGCCATTCTGTCCATGGAGGTAGTCATTTCCATTTCCTCCATAGAGGGCATCATTACCATCATCGGCCCAGTAGAAATCGCCTCCGTAAATGAAATCGTTTCCATCCCCGCCATAGACGGTGTCGTCTCCTCCGGCCGAATAGACAGAGTCGTTTCCAGCACCGGCAATAACTATTTCCGCGGCAGCTCCCAATGTGTAGTCATGTTTTACTCCTCCGGAGTA
The DNA here is from genome assembly GCF_058780535.1 of Azospirillum sp. UENF 211521. NCBI lineage: Bacteria > Pseudomonadati > Pseudomonadota > Alphaproteobacteria > Rhodospirillales > Azospirillaceae > Azospirillum > Azospirillum sp. UENF 211521. Next base: position 265,420 of record NZ_JBSNCF010000005.1, on the reverse strand, counting down.
GTAATAATAAGAATTGCTGTCATTGTTGGGCGTTCCAAAAACAACGACAAAATCACCAGACCCGTTTCCGACATCCACAGGGAGCGCTGTTGGCGAGTAATGCACGGTGTAGATCGCCGTCTGCGCGCCCAGGCTGACGTTGGTGGTGTGATCGTAGAGGTAGAGCGGGTCGGAAGACAGGCCGCCATCGGGAAATTCGGCGTCAATCAGCGGGCCGCCGGTGGCCGGCCAATTGAAGTCATACCCCACCACATCGCCCGAAAAAGCCAGATCGCCGGCCTTCAAGGTCAAGGCCGCGTTGGCGACGATGCCGGTCTGATTGCGCAGGACGCCGGTCAGCGAATAGGTCGCGGTGACCGTCAGATCCCCCGATCCGGTTGTCGGCGTGGAAAACAGGAATTTGCTGCCCAGTTGGCCGGTCTGGCGCTCCCCGGTCGAGGACACCATATCGACCAGCACCGCGGTGGGGGTGAAGGTGAAGCTTTGCGCCTCGCTGAGCCGGGCTTCCGCGTCGACATCCAGGATGGTGTAGTCGAGTGCCAGCGAACCGGCCGTGCTGTTCCAGGAATAATCGCCCTCCAGCGCATCGCCGGGGATGCCGAACAACCGTTGTGCGATGTCGTCGAGGTCGAGGCCGAGGGTCAGGAACGGATCGCCGGTCCCGCTGCTGTGCAGGCTCGGCAGCGTGCCGGACGACGACGCGCCGCTGCCTGTGGTGCTCAGGGAAGACGGCACCGAAAGTGAAGCCTCGAGCGGCCCGAGCCGGGCGTCGAGGCTCGGATTGCCCATCGTGAGATCGACGAGGCGGATGGGATCGGTGCCGATCTGCGCCAGGACGATGTCTTCGAAGGTGACCGGCTCCACCAGTGGCGGATGATAGGCGATATCCGTCACCGACGCCGAGACATCGAAGAGGAAATCCAGCGTCGCCCCGAAGGTTTCTCCACCGGGGCCGACGCTCGACAGCATCGAGTTGCCCACCATCCAGGAGGAGGTGTCGATGATGAACCAGTCCCCGCTCCGGACCTCCTCCGGCAGCGTGGCATCGACGGTGATCGGGTAGGCGATATCGACGCTGCCGGTCTCCGCCCACATATGCCCGATCAGCCCGACCTCGGCATTCAGGTTGACCGTTGCCGACAGGCCATTCCAGGAATACGTCGTGGCGCTGTTGTGCTGCCAGTAAAGGTCGTCCCAGACCGTATTGAACGATAGGGAAGACCCCTCACCCCACATGTTCAGATCATCAGCCAGGAATGAAAGCTGGTTTGAAATCACTGACATAGGATGCACAACCTCTATCTAGGAAAATTGGCTTTTTGATGGAGAATGGCCGGTTCGATCAACCGAATTGGTGAACTCTGGTTCGAAGATACTCTAAACCAGCTCAGTTTTGTAACAAAATCCAATCTCAAGTAGATCATGAGCGGCGACATCAACTTAAAGAACTGACGCGGTGGCGTTCTGGCCGTTGAGAGGGGAATGGCTGCACCCCACGCACCCGACCCCCTTTGAACCATGATTGAACCGTTGCTCCCGCCGGGGCCGCCGAAGCCGACAGGCAGGCGGTCCCGGCGGGACACTGTCCGCCACCGGACCGTTCGCTCGAAGGGGGTGCTGTCACAAGGAACCGCCAAGCTGATGGTCTTCAAGCTGATCACCGCCGCGAAACCATGGCGCCGCCCGCAGGGGGAGCAAGTTGCCCAAGGTCATCCAGGGCGTCACATCCCGTAACGGCATTGAGCCCACGGAAACCGCCTCACAGGACGCAGCCTGACCAGACCGTCACCCAGTTTCCCGCATAGTTCGTTCGAGCACGCCCAAGACGCGGTACGAGACCATCGACGGTGCCCGTGGACGGATGGAGAACCGGATCGAGGCGCATAAACTGCATCTCGCCTCCGACCGGACGTCCTGCAGCAAGGCAACCGCCAACCAGTTCCGGCTGCTCATCCACACCGCCGCCTACTCGCTACTCAAACCTTGCGCGGCTTGGCACCGAAGACGTCGTTCTGGCGCGACGCGCAGCGGCCTGCCCGCGCTGGAGGAAGCGGTGAAGAAGAGCCGGCAGCGCCCCGCGGCCGGACCCCGGCGTCACAGGATCGGGCCGGGCACCGACAGGAAGCCGTCCATGGCCAACGCGATCCCCCCCATGGGAACGGCGTCCGGGCCGAGTGGTGAGACCACAAGCCGCAGGTCGCGGCGCAACGGTTCCAGCGCGTGCTCGTCGAGGGCGGCGTTCAGAGTCGGCAGAACGAACTCCGCGACGATCGACAGGTTGCCGCCCAGAACCACCAACTCCGGATTGGTCAGGTTGACCATGTGGGACAGCGCGACGCCGAGGTGCGAACCGGCTGCCTCCAGCAAAGCCCGCACCACCGGGTCGCCGTCACGCGCCGCGGCGGCGGCGGCCCAGAGGTCGGGCAGGGCACGCCCCCGTTCGCCCGCCTGGGCGAGGATCGAGGTTTCGGAGACGTAGGTCTCCAGGCACCCCCGCTTGCCGCAGCCGCAGGGACGCCCGCCCGGCACCACGGTCAGATGCCCGATCTCCCCGGCGAAGCCCTGCGCGCCGCGGTACAGCCGCCCGCCGAGGAACAGCCCGCCGCCGACGCCCGAATGGCCGGTCAGATAGACGAAGTCCTCGACCCCCCGGCAGGCGCCGAACAGCCGCTCCGCCATGGCGGCGGCCTTGGTGTCGTTGTCGACATGGACCGGCGCGCCCAGCGCCTCCTCCAGCAGCGGACGGATCGGCGTGTCGCGCCAGCCAAGGTTGGGCGCCAGGACGAGCCGGCCCTCGCGGTCCATCAGCGCCGGAATGCCGATGCCGATGCCGCGCAAGGGCGGCGGTGCCGCTCCGCCCTCGGGCCGGCTCGCCGCGACGACCGCATCGATCCCCTCGTGCAGGTGGCGCAGCGCCGTGGCGAGATCGGTGCTGCCGGGGATCTGCGACTGCTCGACCACCGCGCCGGCCAGCGTGGTGGAGACGATGCGGATCGTTCCCGGCTCCAGCCGGGCGCCCACCAGCAGCCCGGCCGACGGAGCGATGCCGAGCGCGGTTTCCGGCCGCCCGATGCGGCGGGCGCGCGGCGCCTCGCTCCGCTCGACCAGCCCCTCCTCGATCATCTGAGCCACGATGGCCGAGGTCGTCGCCTTGTCCAGGCCGGTCAGCCGGCTGAGGTCGCGCTGCGCACAGCGCGGGTTCTCCCGCAGCGCGTGGAAGACGCGAACCATGTTGAGGCGGCGGATCGCGGCCGAGTTGACCCTTGGCAGCATGCGGATTCCTGTCTCGCGCGTCGGGCGGCAATCGTCGGGCGCCGGGCGGGGCATACACCGAAAAGGTGGGGGACGTCGCCCCGACATGGCTTGACGCGGGCTGATTCGAATCATACGCTTCCATTTGTTAGACCGTCTATCTAATTCGCGGCCACACGAGAAGCCGCAATCCAGGGAGGGGGCGACCCCATGGCCGAGCCGCTTTTGGCAGCGTTCGGCGTCACGAAGAGCTTTGGGCCCGTCGAGGTCCTCCATGGGGTGGATTTCACCGTCCAGCGCGGTGAGGTGCACGCCCTGGTCGGCGAGAACGGGGCCGGCAAATCGACGCTGATGAAGATCCTGTCCGGCTTTCACCAGCCGACCTCGGGCGCCGTGCGCGTAGATGGGCGCCCGATGAGCTTTTCCGGCATCGGCACCGCCGAGGCGGCGGGCGTCGTGCTGATCCACCAGGAATTCAACCTCGCCGAACATCTGACGGTCGAGGAGAACATCTTTCTCGGGCGCGAGCTGCGGCGCGGCCCTTTCCTCGACAAGCGCGCCATGCGCGAGCGGTCCCGCGCCGTCCTGGCGGAGCTGGAATGCCCGGTGGACCCGCGCACAAGGGTGCGCGACCTCGCCGTGTCGGAGCGGCAGATGGTCGAGATCGCCAAGGCGATGTCGCGCGAGGTCCGCGTCCTCATCATGGACGAGCCCACGGCGGTGCTGACCGGTACCGAATCCGCCGTGCTGTTCGGCCTGATCCGCCGGCTGCGCGACCAGGGGGTGGGGATCGTCTACACCTCCCACAAGCTGGACGAGGTGCGGGCCATCACCGACCGGGTCACCGTTCTGCGCGACGGCCACCACATCGCCACCCGCCCGACCGCCGAATTGACGGAGGACGGCATCGCCCAGTTGATGGTCGGGCGGGCGATCAGCGACCTGTTCCCGTCCAAGACGCCGCCGGCGCCGGACGCGCCCGTGGTGCTGGAGGCGCTGGGGATCGACGTTCCCGGCTGGGTGCGGGGCGCCGGCTTCGACCTGCGCCGCGGTGAGATCCTGGGCTTCGCCGGGCTGATCGGCGCCGGGCGGACCGAGCTGGCCGAGGGGCTGCTCGGCCTGCGCCGCCGCACCGCCGGCACGCTGTCCCGCAACGGGGAGCCGCTGCGCGTCCGCCGCCTGGAGGACGCGGTGGCCGCCGGCATCGCCTACCTGACCGAGGACCGCAAGGGCAAGGGCCTGCTGCTCGCCAAGGGCTTGCAGCCGAACCTGACGCTGCTGGCGCTGGACCGCTACGGCCGGGTCTTCGTCGACGAGCGGCGGGAGGCCGCGGCGCTGGAGCGCGCGGTGACGGAGTTCGACATCCGCGTCCGGACGCTGGACGTGCCGGTCGGCAGCCTGAGCGGCGGCAACCAGCAGAAGCTGCTTTTGGCCAAGACCATGCAGGTCGATCCGGAAATCCTGATCGTGGACGAGCCGACGCGCGGCATCGACATCGGGACCAAGCAGCAGATCTACCAGTTCCTGCACGAGTTCGCCCGCCGGGGCGGGTCGGTGATCCTCATCTCCTCGGAAATGCCCGAGATCATCGGGCTGTCGCACCGGGTGGTGGTCATGCGCTCCGGCGTGGTGACCGGCATCCTGGAGGATGACGAGGTCGAGGAGGGCGAGATCGTCCGCTACGCCACCGGCCTGAAGGGCCGCACGGTCGATGGTCTGAAGGGCTTCACATCAAAAGGAGACGCGCATGACGCCGTCGGTCATGCCTGAGGCCGCGCGGAAGCCCTCCTCCGGCTTCGATCTGAAACTCTACGGGCCGTTCCTGGCGCTGGCCGCGCTGATCGTGCTGGGCACCATCGTCAACCCGGTGTTCCTCAGCCCGGGCAACATCGGCAACGTGCTGACCCGCACCGCCTTCATCGGCATCATCGCGGTCGGGGCCACCTTCGTCATTACCGCCGGCGGGATCGACCTGTCGGTCGGCTCGCTGGCGGCCTTCGCGTCGGGCGTCATGATCGTGGTGATGAACGCGCTGGTCGGCTCCATGGGCGCCGGACTGCCGGTCATCCTGGTCGGCGTCCTGGTGGCGCTGGGGCTCGGGTTGGCGGCGGGGCTGGTCAACGGGCTGCTGGTGACCAAGGGGAGGATGGAGGCGTTCATCGTCACGCTGGGGACGATGGGCATCTTCCGATCCCTGGTCACCTACATCGCCGACGGCGGCACGCTGTCGCTGAATTCGGAGATCCGCACGATCTACCGGCCCGTCTATTACGGCGGCGTCTTCGGCATCTCCTACCCGATCCTGGCCTTCGCGGTGGTGGCGCTGATCGGCGCGCTGATCATGTACCGCACGCGCTTCGGCCGCTACTGCGCCGCCATCGGCTCCAGCGAGGACGTGGCGCGCTATTCGGCGATCAACGTGGACCGGGTCAAGCTGCTGGCCTTCGTGCTGCAAGGCATCTGCGTCGCCATCGCGGTGGTGATCTACGTGCCGCGGCTGGGATCGGCCTCGGCCACCACGGGCCTGCTGTGGGAGCTGGAGGCCATCGCCGCCGTCATCATCGGCGGCACCATGCTGAAGGGCGGCTACGGCCGCATCTGGGGCACGGTGGTGGGCGCCGTGATGCTCACGCTGATCGACAACATCCTCAACCTGACCGGCGCCATCAGCGTCTACCTGAACGGCACCATCCAGGGGGTGATCATCATCGTCGCGGTGCTCCTGCAACGGGGAACCGCGGCGCGTCGCTGAAATAATACGAAGAGGGAGGAATCGACCATGACGTTCCGTTTCGGTCTGGCCGCGGCGCTGGCCGCGGGCCTGATGGTGGCGCCGGTCGCCGGCTGGGCGCAGCAGAAGATCAAGATGGGCGTGTCCATCCCCGCCGCGACGCACGGCTGGGCCGGCGGCCTCAACTGGCACGCCCAGCAGGCCGAGAAGCGGCTGGAGAAGCAGTACCCGAACCTCGACGTGGTGATCGTCACCGCCCGCGACGTCGGGCGTCAGGCCAACGACCTGGAGGATCTGGTCTCGGTGCAGCGGATCGACGCGCTGGTCATCCTGCCCTTCGAATCCGCGCCGATGACCGACCCCGTGCGCGCCGTCAAGCAGGCCGGCAAGTTCGTCACGGTGGTGGACCGCGGCCTGACCGACCCGTCCATCCAGGACCTCTACGTCGCCGGCAACAACCCGCAGATGGGCGAGGTCTCCGCCCGGTTCATGAAGGAGAAGATGGGCGGCAAGGGCGACATCGTGGTGCTGCGCGGCATCCCGACCGTGATCGACAACCAGCGCGTCGACGCCTTCATGAAGGAGATCGAGGGCACCCAGATCAAGGTGCTGGGCATGCAGTACGCCAACTGGAACCGCGATGACGGCTTCAAGGTGATGCAGGACTTCCTGTCCCGCTTCCCGAAGATCGACGCGGTGTGGGCGCAGGACGACGACATCGCGCTCGGCGTCATCGAGGCGGTCAAGCAGGCCGGCCGCGAGAAGGAGATGTTCATCCTCGGCGGCGCCGGCATGAAGGACATGATCAAGCGCGTCATGGACAAGGACGTGCTGGTCCCCGCCGACGTCCTCTACCCGCCCGCGATGATCGCCGAGGCCATGGAGATCACCGCCAAGCATCTGGTGGAGAAGGCGCCGATCCAGAAGGAATACATCATCGAGGCGACGCTGGTGACCCCGGAGAACGCCGCGAAATACTACTACCCGGACTCGCCGTTCTAAGTGCGACTGCCCCCTCCCTAAACCCTCCCCCGCCTTCGGCGGTGGAGGGGACACCCGCACACTCATGGGGAGACCCACCATGAAGACGATCAAGGGGCCGGCGATCTTCCTCGCGCAATTCGCGGGGGACGCGGCGCCGTTCAACAGCCTTCCGGCCATCAGCGCCTGGGCCGCCGGGCTGGGCTTCAAGGGCGTGCAGATCCCGTCCTGGGACGGCCGCCTGTTCGACCTCGCCCAGGCCGCCGAGAGCAAAGGCTACTGCGACGAGGTGAAGGGCGTGCTGGCCGAGGCCGGCGTGCAGATCACCGAGCTGTCCACCCATCTCCAGGGGCAGCTCGTCGCCGTGCACCCGGCCTATGACGAGGCGTTCGACGGCTTCGCGGCACCGGAGGTGCGCGGCAACCCGAAGGCCCGCCAGGAATGGGCGGTCAACCAGCTGCTGATGGCGGCCAAGGCGTCGGCGAACCTCGGGCTGACGGCGCACGTCACCTTCTCCGGCGCGCTGGCCTGGCCCTACGTCTACCCCTGGCCGCAGCGCCCGGCGGGGCTGATCGAAACGGCCTTCGACGAGCTGGCGCGGCGCTGGCGGCCGATCCTCGACGCCTTCGACGCGGCGGGGGTGGACCTCTGCTATGAGATCCATCCCGGCGAGGACCTGTTCGACGGAGCCACCTTCGAGATGTTCCTGGAGCGCGTCGGCAACCACCCGCGCTGCAACATCCTCTACGACCCCAGCCACTTCGTGCTGCAGCAGCTCGACTATCTCGGCTACATCGACGTCTATCACGAGCGGATCAGGATGTTCCACGTCAAGGACGCGGAGTTCAACCCGTCCCCGCGCCAGGGCGTCTATTCCGGCTACCAGCCCTGGATCGACCGGGCCGGGCGCTTCCGCTCGCTCGGCGATGGGCAGGTCGATTTCGGCGGCATCTTCTCCAAGCTGACCCAGTACGGCTTCGACGGCTGGGCGGTGCTGGAGTGGGAATGCGCCATGAAGCACCCCGAGCAGGGGGCCGCCGAAGGCGCGCAATTCATCGACGCGCACATCATCCGAGTGACCGAGAAGGCCTTCGACGACTTCGCCGGGGCCGGCACCGACGAAGCGGCCAACCGGCGCATGCTCGGCATCGGCTGAGCGGGAGGGAAGCATGACCATCGAAGGGAAGACGGCCTCCGGGCCGAACCGCCGGCTGCGCCTGGGCATGGTCGGCGGCGGACGGGGCGCCTTCATCGGAGCGGTGCACCGCATCGCCGCCCGCCTCGACGACCGTTACGAGCTGCGGGCCGGGGCGCTCTCCTCCGATCCCGAGCGGGCGCGGGCCAGCGGCGCCGACCTGTTCCTGCCGCCGGAGCGCTGCTACGCCAGCTTCGCGGAGATGGCGCGGGCCGAGGCGGCGCGCGACGACGGGATCGACGTGGTCAGCATCGTCACGCCCAACCACCTGCACCACGACGCCGCCAAGGCGTTCCTGGAGGCGGGCATCCACGTCATCTGCGACAAGCCGCTGACCACCACGGTGGAGGACGCGGAGGATCTGGCGGCGGCGGTGGAGCGCAGCGGCCTCGTCTTCGCGCTGACCCACAACTACACCGGCTACCCGATGGTGCGGCAGGCCCGCGCCATGGTGGCGGCCGGCGATCTCGGCGCCCTCCGCGTCGTTCAGGTCGAATACCCGCAGGACTGGCTGAGCACCCGGCTGGAGGAGAGCGGGCAGAAACAGGCGGAATGGCGGACCGACCCGGCGCGCAGCGGCATCGCCGGCTGCGTCGGCGACATCGGCACCCACGCCTTCCAACTGGCGGAGTTCGTCACCGGCCTGCGCTGCACGCGGGTCGCCGCCGACCTGACCGCCTTCGTGGAGGGGCGCCGGCTCGACGACAACGCGCACATGATGCTGCGCTTCGGCAACGGCGCGCGCGGCATGCTGTGGGCCAGCCAGGTGGCGCCCGGCCACGAGAACGGGCTGCGCCTGCGCGTCTACGGCGACAAGGGCGGGCTGGAGTGGTTCCAGGAGCAGCCGAACCACCTGCGCTACAGCCCGCTCGGCGAGCCGCCGCGCACCATCACCCGCGGCGGCCCCGGATCGGACGGAGCGGCGGCGCACGCCACGCGCATCCCGTCGGGCCATCCCGAAGGCTATCTGGAAGGCTTCGCCCAGATCTACCGCGACGCCGCCGACCTGATCGTCGCCCGCATGGGCGGTGCCGCCGCCGGTGCACCGGCCGCCCTTGTCCCCACCGTCCGGGACGGCGTACGCGGCGTGCGCTTCATCCACGCCGCCGTGGAATCGAGCCGCCGGGACGCCGCCTGGGTCGAGCTTTGAAAGGATTTGTCATGACCGAAGCCTATTTCACCGGCGTCGAGCGCATCCGCTACGAGGGGCCGGACAGCGACACCCCGCTCGCCTACCGCTGGTACGACCCCGACCGCATGGTCCTGGGCAAGCGCATGGCCGATCACCTGCGCGTCGCCGTCTGCTACTGGCACAGCTTCTGCTGGCCCGGCTCCGATCCCTTCGGCGGCGGCACGCTGGACCGGCCCTGGATGGGCAGCGGCGATCCGGTGGCGCTGGCCGAGGCGAAGATGGACGTGGCATTCGAGCTGTTCGAAAAGCTCGGCGCGCCCTTCTTCACCTTCCACGACCGCGACGTTGCGCCCGAGATGGGCTCGCTGCGGGAAACCCAGGCCACCTTCGCCCGCCTGACCGAGCGGCTGCAGGGCTGCATCGAGCGCAGCGGCGTGAAGCTGCTGTGGGGCACCGCCAACCTGTTCTCGCACCCCCGCTACATGGCCGGCGCGGCCACCAACCCCGACCCGGAGGTCTTCGCCTGCGCCGCGGCGCAGGTGCGCGACGCGCTGGAGGCGACGCACCGGCTGGGCGGCGTCAATTACGTGCTGTGGGGCGGGCGCGAGGGCTACGACACGCTGCTCAACACCGACATGGCGCGCGAGCTCGACCAGCTCGGCCGTTTCCTGACGATGGTGGTCGAGCACAAGCACAGGATCGGCTTCACCGGCACCATCCTGATCGAGCCCAAGCCCATGGAGCCGACCAAGCACCAGTACGACCACGACGTGGCGACGGTCTACGGCTTCCTGAAGCGCTACGGGCTGGAGAAGGAGGTCGCCGTCAACATCGAGGTCAACCACGCCACGCTGGCCGGCCACAGCTTCGAGCACGAGGTGGCGACGGCGCTGGCGCTGGGCGTCTTCGGCTCCATCGACATGAACCGGGGCGACCCGCAGAACGGCTGGGACACCGACCAGTTCCCCAACGACCATGTGGAACTGGCTCTGCCCATGGCGCGCATCCTGGAGGCCGGCGGATTCACCAACGGCGGCTTCAACTTCGACGCCAAGATCCGGCGCCAGAGCGTCGAGCCCGACGACCTGCTGCACGCCCATGTCGGCGGCATCGACACGCTGGCCCGCGCGCTGCTCGCCGGGGCGCGCCTCGTCGAGGACGGCCGGCTGCGAGACTTGCGCGCGGAGCGCTACGCCGGCTGGAAGGGCGATCTCGGGCAAAGGCTCCTCGGCGGGCTGGATTTGGCCGGCGCGGCGGACGCCGGCCTCGGCCTCGATCCCCGGCCACGCTCGGGCCGGCAGGAGATGCTGGAAAATCTGGTGAACCGTCTCGTTCTGAGGCCGCCGGCTGATTGGGGGGAGGCTCCATGTATCTCGGCATCGACCTGGGGACGTCCGGCGTCAAGGCGGTGCTGGTCGACGCGGCGCAACGCCTCGTCGGCCAGTCCACCGCGCCGCTGGAGGTCAGCCGCCCGCACCCGCTGTGGTCGGAGCAGGACCCGGAAGACTGGTGGGCCGCCACCGGACGCGCCGTCGCCGGCCTGCGCGCCGCCCATCCCGACGCGATGGCGGCGGTGCGGGGGATCGGGTTGTCGGGGCAGATGCACGGAGCGACGTTGCTCGACCGGCAGGACCGCGTGCTGCGCCCGGCCATCCTGTGGAACGACGGGCGCAGCGGCGCCGAATGCGCGGAGTTGGAGCGCCGCGCCCCCAGCCTGCGCGCCATCGCCGGGAACCGCGCCATGCCCGGCTTCACCGCGCCCAAGCTGCTGTGGGTCGCCGCGCACGAGCCGGACTTGTTCAAGGCGACCGCCAAGGTGTTGTTGCCCAAGGACTGGCTGCGCCTGCGCATGACCGGAGACCACGCCTCCGACCTGTCGGATTCCGCCGGCACGCTGTGGCTGGATGTCGGCCGGCGCGCGTGGTCGGACGAACTGCTGGCCGCCACGGGGCTCGGCGAGGCGCACATGCCGACGCTGTACGAAGGATGCCAGCCCACCGGCACATTGCGGGCGGAGGTCGCCGCCGATTGGGCCGTTCCGCCGGGGACCGTGGTGGCGGCCGGGGCCGGGGACAACGCGGCCGGGGCCGTGGGGGTCGGTGTGGTGGCGCCGGGCAGCGCCTTCCTGTCGCTGGGCACCTCGGGCGTGCTGTTCGTCAGCGGCGACCGCTTCGCCCCCAACCCCGAGCGCGGGGTGCACGCCTTCTGCCACGCCCTGCCCGGCCGCTGGCACCAGATGTCGGTGATGCTGAGCGCGGCGAGCTGCCTGTCCTTCGCCGCCCGCCTGACCGGTGCCGCGGACGAGGCGGCGCTGCTGCGCGAGGCGGAATCTCACGGCGGCGATCCCGGCGCGCTGGTCTTCCTGCCCTATCTGTCGGGGGAGCGCACGCCGCACAACGACCCGCACGCCAAGGGCGTCCTCTTCGGCCTGACCCACGACACCGACCGCGGGGCGCTCGCCCGCGCGGTGCTGGAGGGGGTGGCCTTCGCCTTCGCCGACGGGCTGGACGCCTTGGAAGAGGCCGGCGGGCGCGTCGAGCGCTTCCTGGTGATCGGCGGCGGCGCGCGCAGCGCCCTGTGGGGCCGCATCCTGGCGAGCGCGCTCGGCCGGCCGCTCGACTACCCGGCGGGGTGCGAGGTCGGCCCGGCCTTCGGGGCGGCCCGTCTGGCGCGCCTCGCGGTGACCGGCGAGGAACCCGAGGCGGTCTGCCAGCCCCTGGAGATCCGCCACACCGTGGAGCCGGACCCGGCCCTGGCCGCCGCCCTGGCGCCACGCCGCCGCCTGTTCCGCCGCCTCTACGGCGACCTCGGCGCGGCCTTCCGCGAGGCGGACGGGGTCTGAGGCTTCTCAGCTCTTGGCGATCTCGCCGAGCACGTCCTTGGCGAGGCTGCGGATGTGCCCCTCCATGGCGGCGCGGGCCTGCGCCGGGTCGCCGGTTTCCAGGGCGGCGATGACATCGAGATGCTCATCGCAGTCCGGACGGATGCGCGACGGCAGGCCCGACAGTTCGAACAGGCGGGTGGTCACCCGCAGGTCGCGGATGATCTGCGCCAGCACCGCGTTGCCGGACGCCTCGGCGATCAGGGTGTGCAGCTCCTCGTCGGCCGCCCAATGGTCCTCGAAGCGGATCTTGGGCTCGTCGCGCAGCCGCAGCATCTCCGCCTTCACCGCCTGCAGGCGGGCCGGGTCGATCCGCGACGCGGCGGCGGCGATCGCCTCCCCCTCCAGGATCTCGCGCAGGCGCATGCTCTGGAAATACTCGCGGTTGGAGACCTCGCGCACCCGGTAGGGGCGGTTGAACTCCTTGCGGATCAGCCCTTCGCTGGCCAGCCGGACCAGCGCCTCGCGGATCGGCGTGCGCGAGATGCTGAGCGCGGTGGCTAGCCGATCCTCGACGATCACCTCGCCGCTGGGGATGCGGCGGTCGAGGATCATCTCCAAGATGGTCCGGTAGGCCATGCTCGCCAGATTCACGCCGGCGGCGGCCGGGCTCGCGGTTTTCGGGCTGTCCATGTCCGTGCTCATACCAAGTCCTGCCACCTGACGCTGATTTCTCTCTAACAAAGCAGACGAATCGTTGTCCTGCAAAGCTTCTTGACGATCCATCCGGATGGCGGGATGCGGCGCGGCGCCCTCGGTGCTGGCCTCAATGCTGCAAAATCTTGGCGAGGAACTGGGTGGCGCGCTCCGAGCGCTGGGTCTCGAAGAACTCGGCCTTGGTGCAGTCCTCGATGATGCTGCCATGGTCCATGAAAATCACCCGGTGGGCGACCTTGCGGGCGAAGCCCATCTCGTGGGTAACGCAGATCATCGTCATGCCCTCGTTGGCCAGCTCGACCATGACGTCGAGCACCTCGTTGATCATCTCCGGGTCGAGCGCGGAGGTCGGCTCGTCGAACAGGATGGCGATCGGGTCCATCGCCAGCGCGCGGGCGATGGCGACGCGCTGCTGCTGCCCGCCGGAGAGCTGGCCGGGGAACTTGTGCGCCTGATTGCCCAGCCCGACCCGCCTCAGCAGCGCCTCGCCCTTGGCCTCGGCCTCCGCCGTCGCGCGGCCCAGCACCTTGCGCTGCGACAGGGTCAGGTTCTGCATGATGGTCAGGTGGGGGAACAGCTCGAAATTCTGGAACACCATGCCGACGCGAGCGCGCAGCGCCGTCATGTTGGTGCTCCGCCCGCCGACGTCGATGCCGTCCACCTGGATGCGGCCGGACTGGAAGGGCTCCAGCCCGTTGACGCACTTGATCAGCGTCGACTTGCCCGAGCCGGAGGGGCCGCAGACCACCACGACCTCTCCCTTCCGCACGGTGGTCGTGCAGTTCTTCAGGACCTGGAAGGTGCCGTAGTGCTTGCTGACGTTCTCGATGGCGATCATGCGGCTTCTCTTGCGGATGGGCGGCGCCGCTGCGGCGCCGGGCGTTGAAGGACGGGGGCGGTTCGGCGGACGCGTCAGCGGAACCGGTCGAGCAGGAAGGGCGTCGGGTCGATGTCGGTCCGGCCGTCGAGCAGCAGGTCGGCGGTCATGCGGGCGACGACCGGGGCCAGCGTGTAGCCGTTCGACGTCACCGTGTTGAAGAAGCCGGGCAACCCCGGCACCGGGCCGATGATCGGCGCGCCGTCGATGTTGATGTTCATCGCCGCCCAGGCGCGCACCACATGCAGCCCGGCGATCTGCGGCAGGACATGGCGGGCGACCCACAGGTTGCCCTCGATGCTGGAGCGCGACACCGTGTTGAAGCGGCGCGCCGGGTCGAAGACGGCGGTCCAGGCGCCGCCGATGATCAGCCCGCCGGTGACCGCCTGCTTCAGGCTGAGATGGCGGTCGGCGTGGGCGACGAGCTGGCTGACCAGCTTGGGCGCCGGCTCGGTGACGATCATCTGCAGCGGCGCGCTGTGCACCGGCACGTCGATGCCGACCAGCCGCCCGGTCTCGCGCGCCCAGGGGCCGCTGGCGTTGATGATCCGCTTGGCGCGGATGCGGCAGCGCGGGGTCTCCACCCGCCAGCCGCCGCCCTCGACCGCCGGGGCCGCGGCGATGCCGGTGACGTTGACCCCGCGCAGGAAGCGGGCGCCCTGGCGGCGCGCCTGCTCCAGCACGGCGTAGGTGGCGCGCAGCGGGTTGATCTTGCCCTCCTGCGGGGCGTATTCGGCGCCGACCAGATCGTGCGACAGGGCGGGGGCGAGACGGCGCAGTTCGGCCGCGTCGATGATGGCGTTCTCGACGCCGTAGCGCCGCTCCAGAGCCGCCTTGGCGCGCAGGAAGTCCATGCCGGCCGGGCTGTCGGCGACCATCAGGCCGCCGGTGACGGCCAGCTCGAAATCGACGCCGCAGGCGCGCTCCAGGTCGCGCCACAGCGCGATGGAGCGCGGGCCGAGCGCCAGAGTCGCCGCCGCCGGACCGCCGCCCGCCTCGGCCTTGGCGCCGAAGTCGAAGGACAGGAGCTGGACGTGCAGGCTGCCGGCGTTGGCCCCCGACGCCTGCAGGTTGGTGTCGCCGCGCTCGACCACCAGCACGTCGCGGCCGGCCTGGGTCAGGTAGTAGGCGAGGCAGGCGCCGACCACGCCGCCGCCGACGATCAGGTTCTCGGCCTCCTGGTCGGGCAGCGGGCCGTCCTCCAGCGGGCGGGCGAGGTTGGGGGTGATGGCGCGCTGGTGGCCGCCCCACTCCGGCTTCTCGAAGGCGAAGGCGCCGGCCGGGGTCGGCTTGGCCGGCAGGCGTGGCGCCAGATACTGCTCGGCGGCGCGCGGCCGGCCGGTGGCCTGCTCCAGCAGCAGGGCGGCGGTCGCGGCGCAGTAGCGGCCCTGGCAGCGCCCCATGCCGAGCCGGGTGTTGCGCTTCAGCGCGGCGAGGCTGTCATGGCCGGCGGCGATCTCGGCGCGTACCTGCCCGAAGGTGACCTCCTCGCAGCGGCACAGCGTCGCCTCGTCGGGCACGGCGTCGAGACGCGGCGGCGGTGCCTGGTAGATCGACCACAGCGCGGCCTGGAAGCCCTCGGCCCGCCGCAGGTCGGTCCGCGCCCGCCGGCCCTGCTCCGGGTCGGTGTCGACGAAGCCGAGCTGGGCGGCGGCGGCGATCCCGGCGAGGGTTCCGCGCGCCTGCGCCACCTTCGACCCGCCGAGATCGACGCCGTCGCCGACCGCGAAGACGCCGGGCAGGCTGGTGGCGCCGTCCTCCGCCGTCTCGGTGGCGAGGTAGCCGAGATGGCGGTCGACCAGCCGATGGGCGCAGCCGAGCGCGCGGGCGATCTCGGTGGAGGGAATGAAGCCGTAGCCCAGGCACAGCGCGTCGGCGGGAACGGAGACGGCTTCGGCCAGCCGCGGCGCGCCGTCGGCGCCGAGCGGGGCGTAGCGCACGCCCTCCAGACGCTCCACACCCTCCGCCGCGACAACCCCGTGCGACCACAGCACCGGCACCCCGGCGCGCCGCAGCCGCAGCAGATAGCGGGCGCCGTCGCCGATCAGGCCGGGGGCCGAGCGCACGGCCGTCCACAGGGCGCGCCACTGGGCGGGCGACGGGCGCGGCGCGCTTTCCAGCACGGCGGCGACGGTGACGCCGCCCTCGACCAGTTCGCAGGCCAGTTGCAGGTTCAGCGGGCCGTTGCCGGCGATCACCACCCGGCGGCCGGGCGCCACCCGGTAGGCGCGCGCCAGGGTCTGCCCGGCCCCGGTGGTCATCACGCCGGGCAGCGTCCAGCCCGCGAAGGGCGCCGGCCGTTCGTAGGCGCCGCTGGCGATCACCAGCCGGCGCGGCCGGTAGACGGTCTCGCGCCCGGCGACGACGGCGACCACCTCGTCGGGGGCGTGGGCGCCCCACACCGTCGCCTCCTGGACGATCGTCGCGCCGGCCAGCCGCGCCGCATCGACCAGGGCGCGGCCGGCGCGGAACTGGTGGTCGGTCGGCCGGTCGGCGCGGTGCGACGGGGCGAGTGGCTTGAAATACTGGCCGCCGCTCTGCGGCCGCTCGTCGAGCACGACCACGTCGGCGCCGCGCCGCGCCGCCGCTTCCGCCGCCGCCAGACCGGCCGGGCCGGCGCCGAGCACCAGCAGGTCGGGCGTCCGCTCCTCCGGCGCCGCGCCATCGGGCGGCGGCACCAGCGGGGCCAGCGGATCGGCGGCGGTGCCGGCCGGCGGCTGCGAACGGACGACCTGCCCCTCGGCCACCTTGGTCAGGCAGGCGCGCTGGCTCGCCTTGCCGTCCACCGTCACCAGACACTCGAAGCAGGCGCCCATCCCGCAATAGAGGCCGCGCCGCCCGCCGTCGCGGGTGTGGCGGTAGGCGGCGACGCCGTGCGCCGCCAGGGCGGCCGCCACGGTCTCCCCGGCCAGCGCGGGAATCCGCTCGCCGTCGTAGGTGATCTCGATGAGGGCGCCGTCGCGGCGGACGTTGGGATGTTCGAGGCGCATGGGCGGGCGGCTGTGTCCGGATTGCGGTGGGAAGCGGCTTTTTGAGGGTGCGTCAAAATGCGCTGGATTCCTGTATACAGATAGTATACGAGTAGTATTTAGGCAAGGTCAAAAATTAGGCAGGAGCTTGGGGGAACCCATGACGGCATTGCGCGGCACCTACACGGTTCTCATCACCCCCTTCACCGCCGACGGCGGCGCTGTGGACGTTCCGGCCCTCAAGAAGCTGGTGAACTGGCAGATCGAGCAGGGCATCCACGGACTGATCCCGCTCGGCAGCACCGGCGAGTTCCTGTCGATGACCCCGGAGGAGCGGGCCCAGGTCATCGAGATCTGCGTGCAGGAATCGGCGGGCCGCGTGCCCGTGCTGATCGGCACCGGCGCGGAATGGACCCGCGACGCCGTCGCCCACGCCAAGGAAGCGGAGCGGATGGGGGCCGACGGGATCATGGTGATCCCGCCCTATTACAGTTCCCCGACCCCCGACGAGCTGTTCGAGCATTACCGCCGCATCGGCGAGGCGATCTCGCTGCCGGTGATGATCTACAACAACCCGGCGACCGCCAACGTCGACCTCACCCCGCCGATCGTCGCGCGGCTGAGCGAGATCGACAACGTGCTCTACATCAAGGAATCGACGCTGGAGGTGACGCGGGTCCGCGACATCATCGAGCTGTGCGGCGACCGCATGACGGTGTTCGCCGGCATCCTCGGCTACGAATCCTTCTGGCTTGGCGCCCAGGGCTGGGTCGCCGTCTGCTCCAACCTGATCCCGCGCGATTCGGCCCGGCTGTTCGAGCTGGTGGCCGACCACAACGACAAGGATCAGGCGCTGGCGCTCTACAAGAAGATGCTGCCGATCGTCCGCTGGGTCGGCGGCCACCGCTACGTCGCCGCGTCGAAGGCCGGGCTGGGCATGATGGGCCTGGCCGTGGGCGCGCCGCGCGCGCCGCGCCTGCCGCTGCCGGCGGGCGACGCCGAGGCCCTGCGCGCCGATCTGGCGGCTTACGGGCTGATCAATTCCCTGGGCGCTCCCTCCGTTGCCGGGGCCGGGCGCTGACCGGGTGTGAGTGCTGGACCGTCCAACCAAGACAGAAGGTGACCACGATGACCATTCGCACGCTGCTGATCGCCGCCGGCCTGACCCTGTTCGCGTTGCCGGCCGCCGCCCAAACCGCCGGCTGCAAGCCGGCGGTGGCCGATTCCGAGCTGGTCAAGCCCGGCACGCTGGTGATGTCGACCAACCCGACCCTGCCGCCGATGCAGTTCGTCGACTCCAACGGCCAGCTGAAGGGTATGCGCATCACGCTGGGCAACGAGATCGCCAAGCGGCTCTGCCTGACCCCGGAATATGTCCGCATCGAGTTCTCGGCGATGATCCCCGGCCTCCAGGCCGGCCGCTGGGACCTGATCAACACCGGCATCTTCTGGACCGAGGAGCGGGCCAAGATGATGCCGATGATCAACTATGAATCCCAGGCGATCAGCATCTCGGTGTCCAAGGGCAACCCGCTGAAGATCACCAAGCCGGAGGACCTGTCGGGCCGCCCGGTCGGCGTCGAGCTGGGCGGCTTCGAGGAGCGCAAGCTCCGCGAACTCGACAAGATGATTGTCGCCAAGGGGCTGAAGCCGATCGAGATCAAGACCTTCGACAATTTCGCCACGGCCTATCAGGCGCTGCGCGCCGGCCAGACCGAGGCGTCGGTGGCCATCGACCCGACGGCGGCCGAATACAGCAAGCGCGGCGACTTCGACCGCGCCCTGCACGGCCTGTTCCCCACCCCGGTCGCCCTGGCGATGAAGAGCAAGGCGCTGAGCGAGGCGGTGGTGGCCGTCCTCAACGACATGCAGAAGGACGGCTCCTACAAGGCCCTGATGGAGGAGTACGGCCTGCTGCCCAACGACGGCGCCTTCAAGGTCAACGGCCCGGGCATGTGAGTGGGTGCGGGCGGCGGCGGGGCGCGTCCCGGCCGCCGCCCGCGCGACGGATAAGAGCGAAAGGTTGACGGAATGACCAGCGGCTGGAACTGGGACGGCTTCTTCGACTACCTGTTCAACGGTTACCTGCTCAGCGGAGCGATCACGACCCTGTGGCTGACGCTGGCGGGCATCGCCGGCGGTCTCGTGGTCGGCTGCCTGCTGGCGCTGCTGCGGCTGTCGCCCTACCGCTGGGTATCGGCGGCGGCGCAGGCCTACATCTGGGTGTTCCGCGGCACGCCGCTGCTGGTCCAGCTCATCATCATCTACACCGGCCTGCCGCAGATCGGCATCAAGCTGTCGGTGACGGAATCCGCGCTGATCGGCCTGATTCTCAACGAGGCCGCCTATCTGGCCGAGATCATCCGCGGCGGCATCCTCGGCGTCGCCGCCGGGCAGAGCAACGCCGGCCGCGCGCTCGGCCTGAACTCGGCCCAGGTGATGGTCTACATCGTGCTGCCGCAGGCCATCCGCATCATCATCCCGGCGCTCGGCAACAGCGTAAACGGGCTGCTGAAGACGACCTCGGTCACCTCCGTCATCTCGATGGAGGAGCTGCTGCGCAGCACCCAGCTGCTCATCCAGGAACGCTTCATGGTGCTGGAGCTGTTCACGGTGGCCGCCCTCTACTATCTGCTGATGACCTCGCTGTGGGACATCGTCCAGCGCCGCATCGAGCGCCATTTCGGCCGTGCCTACCGCAACGTCGCGATCGTCGACGGTCAGTGAGGTCCCGCTCATGACCCCTCCCCCGGCCGACCCGCTGTTCCCCAGGCCCGCCAACCTCGGCGACCAGACCTACGGGCATCTGCGCGAGCTGATCCTCAGCCGCCAGATTCCCGGCGGCGCCGAGGTGCCGGAGGGGCGGCTGGCCGAGCGGCTGAGCGTGTCGCGCACGCCGATGCGCGAGGCGCTGGTCCGGCTGGTCGGCGAGGGGCTGCTGGAACGCACCAGCGAGCGCAGCTACCGCGTCCGCGTCGTCTCGGCCCGCGAGTTCTTCGAGTGCATGCAGATGCGCGAGCTGCTGGAGTGCCACGCCATCGCGACGGCGGTGCCGCTGGTCGGCGACGCCGACCTCGCCGAGCTGCGGCGCGGGCTCGAATCGCTGAACGGCAGCGAGGACGACATGCAGCACTGGCTCTACGACAACCACTTCCACAGCTTCTTCGCCCGCGTCAGCGGCAACGCGACGCTGGCCGAGACCATCACGCGGATGCGCGTCGTCGCCCGCCTGTTCCGCATCTCCAGCGCCTTCCACCGCAAGGGCGAGATCGACACGGAGCACCGCGCGGTGCTGGAGGCGGTCGAGCGGCGCGACGCCGCCGCGGCCACGGCCGCCATGCTGGCGCATCTGCGCAACCTCCAGGACGACGCCCGCCGCGCCATCGCCGCCGAGGCCAATCCGGGCGGCTATTTTTTGTAGCACCGACACGCCAATGAACTGGCGTGTCGTATTGCATTCAAACGCCACGCAGGCTTTTCCGCGCCCATGTGGGCGCGCCGCCGCAGTCGCGACGGTACAAACCAGCAACCGCAAAACCCGTCCTTCGGGACCGAGGGAGAGTTTCATGCCGCAGTTCGACACCGTGATCCGCCATGGCACGCTGGCCACCGCGTCCGACGTGTTCGCCGCCGACCTCGGCGTGATCGGCGGCCGCATCGCCGCCATCGGCACCGGGCTCGGGCCGGGCGCCCGCGAGATCGACGCGACCGGCAAGCTGGTGCTGCCCGGCGGCGTCGACGGCCATTGCCACCTCGACCAGCCGACCAGCGACGGTTCGCAGTCGGCCGACGATTTCGAGACGGGCACGCGCTCGGCGGCCTGCGGCGGCACCACGACGGTCATCCCCTTCGCCTGCCAGTTCAAGGGCCAGTCGCTGCGCGACGCGGTGACCGACTACCACCGGCGGGCCGACGGCAAGGCGGTGATCGACTACGCCTTCCACCTCATCGTCAGCGATCCGACCGACCAGCTCCTCGGTCAGGACCTGCCGGCGCTGATCCATGACGGCTACACGTCGTTCAAGATCTACATGACCTACGACGACATGAAGCTGAACGACCGGCAGGTGCTGGAGCTGCTGAGCGTCGCCCGGCGCGACGGCGCCATGGCGATGATCCACGCCGAAAACGCCGACTTCATCGGCTGGCTGACCGACAAACTGCTCGCCGCCGGCCACACAGCACCGCGCTACCACGCCGATTCCCGGCCGATGCTGGTGGAGCGCGAGGCGACCCACCGCGCCATCGCCATGGCGGAACTCGCCGACGTGCCGATCCTGATCGTTCATGTCTCGGGCCGCGAGGCGATCGAGCAGATCCACTGGGCGCAGGGCCGCGGCATGCGCATCTACGCCGAGACCTGCCCGCAATACATGGTGCTGACCGAGCACGACCTGCACGGCCATGGCATGGAGGGGGCCAAGTGCATCTGCAGCCCGCCGCCGCGCGACAAGGCCAACCAGGCGGCGGTGTGGGACGCGCTGGCCGGCGGCACCTTCCACATCGTGTCGTCCGACCACGCGCCGTTCCGCTACCAGGACCCCAAGGGCAAGATGCTGCACGGCGCCAACACGCCCTTCAACTGGATCCCCAACGGCGTGCCGGGCATCGAGACGCGGCTGCCGATCCTGTTCTCGGAAGGCGTCAAGAAGGGCCGCATCAGCCTGCAGCGCTTCGTCGAGCTGTCCTCGACCAACCCGGCCAAGATGTACGGCCTGCACCCGCGCAAGGGTAGCCTCGCCATCGGTGCCGACGCCGACATCGTGATCTACGACCCAGACCGCAAGGTCACCATCACCAACAGCATGCTGCACCACAACGTCGACTACACCCCCTACGAGGGGCTGGAGGTGACCGGCTGGCCGGAAACCGTGCTGTCGCGCGGCGAAGTCGTGGTGGAGGGCGGCGCCTGCGTGGCGCAGCCCGGCCGCGGCGCCTTCCTGCGCTGCGACACGCCGGATCTGGCGCGCCCGAAGGTGGCGGCTGTCTGAGAAAGCACCTTCCCCCACAAAGCAGTTTTCCCCACCCTGGCCCTCCCCCGCCGGGCCGGAGAGGGTTAGGGTGGGGCCTATGAGAAACCAGGAAATGAGGACCGCCACACCATGGACGCCCTGACCATCACCGCCGGCCCCTTCACCTTCGGCGCCCGCTTTGAATCGGCGGCGGCGCCGAAGACCTGCGCCAAGTTCCGCAGCCTGCTGCCCTACGAGGGTCAGATCGTCCATGTCCGCTGGAGCGGCGAGGGCGTGTGGATTCCGCTGGGCGACACCGATTTCGGCCTCGGCTACGAGAACCACACCAGCCACCCGGCGCCGGGCCAGATCATCCTCTATCCGGGCGGCATCAGCGAGACCGAGATCCTGCTGGCCTACGGCGGCGTGCAGTTCTCCAGCAAGATGGGCCAGCTCGCCGGCAACCACTTCATCACCATCACCGACGGGCTGGAGAATCTGGCCGAGCTCGGCAAGCGCACCCTGTGGCAGGGCGCGCAGCCGATCCGTTTCGAGCTGGCCCGCTGAGGCGCGGGGAACCGCCGTGCCCCGATGCACGGCGGTTCCACAGGCGGAACATATCATTGCGAATGATACGCATTCTAAGTATATTGCCGCCGTCATGCACCGGTCATGGCGCGGCCAAGCCGCTTACCTGTGGAGTGATGGGGCAACTCCATGCCCGAGCAGAATCGCGTGAGGTTGCGGGTGCCTCGTCCGGTGGCGCATGGCTGACGCCGTCAAGCCGTCGCTCGACACGGTGTTCATGGGGCACCGGGGCACGCTGGTCCGCCTGCTCTCCCGCATGGTCGGCAGCGCCGCCACCGCCGAGGATCTGGCGCACGAGGCCTATCTCAAAGTGAGGGCGGCGGAACGCGACCGACCGGTGGACCATCCCCTGCCTTTCCTGTTCCAGACCGCCCGCAATCTGGCCTTCGACCATCTGCGGCGGGAGCGCCGGCTCGCCGTGCTGGTGGTGCAGGACACCACCGTCGAAGGCGTGGAGGAGGTCGCCGCCCCCCTGCCCTCCCCGGAAACCCAGGCCGGCGACCGCCAGCGGCTGGCCCGGATGAACGCCGCGCTGGCGACCCTGTCCGAGCGGCAGCGCGGCGTTCTTCTGCTGAACCGGATGGAGGGGCTGTCCCACGCGGAGATCGCCGAGCGGCTCGACGTCTCGGTCAGCACCGTGCAGAAGGATCTGAAGGCCGCCCTGCTGGTCTGTCTGGAGGTGTTCGCCCGGCTCGACCGGGAAGGATTGCGGATTTCCGCCGGCCCGAACGTCTTACAAAGAGACAGACCGTGACGGCACCACCCGCGAGTCCCATGCCCCCCTCCACACCCGACGACACCGACCCTTCCTTACCGCTGGAACAGGCGCTCGACTGGTTCATCCGGCTGCAGGCGGAGGACGCGGGAGAGGAGTGCCGGCGGGCCTGCGCCGACTGGTGCGCCGCCGATCCCCGCAACGCCCGCGCCTGGGCGCTGGCGCAGGACATGTGGGCCTCCCCCCTCCTCAGCGAAGCGCTGGCGGCCAGTACGGTTCCAGCCACAACGGTTCCGGACAGCCCGCCACGCCGCCAAGCGCCCGCCGGCCCGCTCCGGCAGCCCCGCCGTTCCCGGCCGCTGGCGCGCCGGGCGATGGCGTGGGCGGCGGGACTCCTGGTGGCGGTCGGTCTCGGCTTGGCCGCCGACCTGCCGCTGCGCCTGCAGGCCGACCACCGCACCGCGACCGGCGTGCAGGAGCGCCTGGAACTCGCCGACGGATCGCGGGTGCTGATGGACACCGGGACGGCGCTCGCCACCGACCTCGACGGGGACGAGCGGCGGACCCGGCTGCTGCGCGGGGCCGCCTTCTTCGAGGTGACGCCCGACCCCACCCGCCCCTTCCGGGTCACGGCCGGCCCCGCCGTGGTGACCGTGGTCGGCACCGCCTTCGCCGTCCGTTACCTCGACGACCGGGTGACGGTGACGGTGCGCCACGGAACCGTCGACGTGGCGCGGTCCGGCGGCCCCGCCGTGCGGCTGCGCGCGGGCGAGGAGGTGGTGGTCACGGCGTCGGGAGTCGGCGCGGAGCATCCCGCCGACCTCTCCGCGGCGCTCGGCTGGGTCGATGGCCGGCTGGTCTTCGAGGACCGCCCCCTGGGCGAGGTTCTGGATGAGTTGGACCGCTATTATCCGGGGCTGATCCTGGTTCCCGACTCCCTCGCCGACCGGCGGATCACCGGCAATTACCGGCTGGACGATCCGGTGCGGACGGCGACGGCCCTGGCCGGGCTGGTGCGGGCCGAGACGCTGCGGGTGTCCGACGCCTTGCTGATCCTGCGCGCGCGCCCCTGAGTCCACCGGCTTTCCCTGCCCACGAAACGGCCCCTCAAAAAAAATTTCCGCTTTTCACCATCCCCGAACGTCAGGTCGCCACGGCTATTAGGAATGCGTCGCAATTGCAATATGCGGCGCGCTCCGGCCGGTCGATACGTCGCGATCATGGGGAATGCGTTACGATGGGTGCGGGGATGATGGATCGGGGTGCGCGGGGGCGTCGGGGGGCGGCCCTGCTGCGGGCGGCGCTGCTGTCGTCGGCGGTGGCCGGCATGGGTGCTGCGGCGGGAAGCACCGCCCTGGCGGCACCGGCGAAGACCGGCGGGCAGGTGGCCCAGGCTTCCGGACAAGTGGCGGGGCAGCGCTTCGACATCGCCCCGCAGGGGCTGGTCACGGCCCTCAACGCCTTCAGCACGGCCAGCGGCTGGGAGGTCGGCTTCCCGGCCGAGGTGGCGCGCGGTCTGGCCTCGCCCGGCGTGTCGGGCACCATGAGCGCCGACGAGGCGCTGCGCCGCCTGCTGTCCGGCACCGGCGTGTCGTACCAGATGACCGGCCCCGGCCGCGCCGTGCTGTCGCGGCCGCAAGCCGGTGGGGTGGTGCTGGACCCGGTGACCGTCGAAGGCACGCGCGAGCGGGCGACCGGCCCGGTCATGGGCTATGCCGCCCGCCAGAGCGCCACCGCCACCAAGACCGACACGCCGATCCTGGAAACGCCGCAGTCGATCTCCGTCGTCACCCGTGACCAGATGGACGCCCAGGCGGCGCGGAGTCTGGCCGACGTCCTGAACTACACCTCCGGCGTCACCACCGCCCGCAACGGCGGCTCCTCCTCCTTCGGCGGCGACGGCATCTCGGTGCGCGGCTTCGGCGGCAACGGCACCACCGGCGTTTCCTTCAACGAGTATCTCGACGGGCTGCGGCTGAAGGGCAGCGGCTTCCTGACCTCCGGCATCGACCCGTACCTGTTCGAGCGGGTCGAGGTGCTGAAGGGCCCGGCCTCGGTGCTGTTTGGCCAGACCAGCCCCGGCGGTCTGGTCAACATGGTGACCAAGCAGCCCTCCCCCGACGCCCGGCATGAGATCCTGCTGCAAACCGGCAACCAGGGCCGCAAGCAGGCCGCGCTGGACGTCGGCGGCGACGTGACCGGCGACGGCCGGCTGTCCTACCGCTTCGCCGGCGTCGCGCTGGACAGCGACACCCAGACCGACATCGCCGAGCGCCGCCGGCTGGCCGCCGCCCCGACCGTGACCATCCGGCCGACCGACGACACCAGCCTGACCCTGATCGGCCTCTACCAGCGCGACAACTACGACGATTCGCCGCTGAACTACCTGCCGGCCCAGGGCACCGTGCTGCCCAACCCCAACGGCAAGTTGCCGACCAAGCTCTTCACGGGCGATCCCAACTTCAACGACTGGGACCGCAAAACCATGAGCGTCGGCTATCGCTTCGAACACCGGTTCGACGAGCGCTGGACGGTGCGGCAGAACGCCCGCTACCTGCACAACGACCTCGACCTCAAGCAGGTCTACGCGTCCGGCCTGCTGCCCGACCAGCGCACCACGCGGCGCACCAGCTTCTCGGCCCGCGAGCGCGCCTACGACCTGACCGTCGACAACCAGGTCCAGGTGAAGGTCGACACCGGCCCGCTGCGCCACACCGTGCTGGCCGGCGTCGATCACCAGCGGCTGCGGAGCGACACGCTGCGCGGACAGGCGGTGGCGCCGAACCTCGACCTGTTCAACCCGGTCTACGGGCTGCCGATCGCCACCCCGCCGATCTACCAGAGCACCGCCACCCGCATCACCCAGACCGGCGTCTACGCCCAGGACCAGATCAAATGGGGTGGCCTCGCCGTCCTGCTGGGCGGGCGCAAGGACTGGGCCGAGACGCAGCAGCGCAACCGGCTGAACCAGGGGCGGACGTCGCAGCAGGACGACGCCTTCACCGGCCGCGTCGGGGCGCTCTACCTGTTCGACAACGGTCTGGCGCCCTACGCCAGCTATTCGGAATCCTTCGAGCCGACCTCCGGCAGTGATTTCTTCGGCAACCCGTTCGAGCCGACCACCGGCCAGCAGTACGAGGCCGGGCTGAAATACGAGCCGCCGGGCTCCGGCAGCCTGTTCACCCTGTCGGCCTTCACCATCACCCAGCAGAACGTCACCACCGCCGACCCGCTGCACACCAACTACAACATCCAGACCGGCGAGGTCCGCTCGCGCGGCTTCGAAGCGGAGGCGCGCGTCAGCCTTGGCGCCGGACTGAACGCGGTGGCCAGCTACACCTTCCTCGACGCCGAGGTGACCAAGAGCAACGGCGCCGACCGCGGCAAGCAGCCGGTCGCCGTGCCGACCCATTCGGCGGCCGCCTGGGGCGACTACACGGTGCAGGACGGCCCGCTGGCCGGCCTGGGCGGCGGGCTCGGCCTGCGCTACGTCGGCTTCACCTACGGCGATCCGGCCAACAGCTTCAAGGTGCCGTCCCACACGCTGGTCGACGCCGCGCTGCGCTACGACCTGTCCTACCTGAGCCCACAGCTTCAGGGCGTTCAGGCGGCGATAAACGCCAACAACCTCTTCGACAAGGAGTATGTCGCGGCCTGCTCGCGGGCGACCAACTGCTACTACGGCCTGCGCCGCACCGTGATCGGCTCGCTGAAGTATTCCTGGTGACGCGAAAGACCGAGATCGCGCTGCGGGTCGTGACCGCCGTCGGCGGCGGCTACGCCCTGGCGGCGGGAACGGCGGCGGCGCTGTCCCTGGCGCTGCCGGCGGTGCAGGACCGGGCGGAGGCGGTGCTGACCGCCACCATGGCGGCGCTGCTGCCCTGCGTCCTGACCGTGGTGATGGTGTTCGCCGCGGCCAGCGCCCGGCGCGCCCTGGCCTGGACCGCCGGCCTGACGGCCGCGGTCTGGGCGGTGGTCTCACTGTTGAAAAGCATGACGGGAGCCGGGGTATGAACGGCAGTTTCCGCCTGTCGATGACGTGGCTGCACAATTGGGGCGGGCTGGTGGTGGGTTGGCTGCTGTTCTGCGTCTTCCTGACCGGAACCACCGCCTACGCCCGCTTCGAGATCACCCGCTGGATGCAGCCCGAGCGGGTCGAGGCGACCGACAGCCCCGACGCGGCGGCGGCGGCGATCGCCAGCCTGTGGCGCGAGGCGCCGCAGGCGCGCCGCTGGCTGATCACCATGCCCGACGAGCGGCGGACCGCGACCCAGGTCTACGTCTACAACCCGCCGGGGATACAGCCCGCCTTCCGCAAGCTGTGGCTGGAGCCGGACGACGGCCGCCCGGTGCAGGCGCGGGCGACCTTCGGCGGCGACTTCCTCTACTACTTCCACTTCGACCTGCGCGTTCCCGGCCTCGTCGGGCGTTACCTGATCGGCGCCGCCGGGGTGGCCCTGCTGGTGGCGCTGATCACCGGATTCGTCATCCACCGGCGGGTCTTCTGGGACTTCTTCACCGTCCGCCCCGGACGGTCGCGCACGCGGCTGTGGATGGACGTCCACAACGCCCTGGGCATCATCGTGCTGCCCTACCACGCGCTGATCACGGTGACCGGGCTGGTGCCGCTGATGCTGCTCTACATGCCCTGGGGTCTTCAGGCGGCCTTCGGCGACCGGCCCGCGGCCTTCAACACGGCGGTCTATGCCGAACCACCGCCGCCGCCGGCCGCGGGACGGGCCGCCCCGCTCACCGCCATCGAACCGCTGCTGGCGGAGGCGGCGCGGCGCTGGGACGGCGGGCGGCCGGGGTGGATCGTCATCGACAACCCGGGCGACGCCGCCGCCACCATCCTTCTCAAGCGCACCGATTCCGACCGGGTGGTGATCACGCCGGAAGCCATCCTGTTCGACGGCACGACCGGCGCGGTGCGCACGGTCTGGGACGGGACGGGCGGAGCGGCGGCGACGCGGGCCGGCGCCTACGGCCTGCACATGATGCGCTTCGCCGACACGCCGCTGCGGCTGGCGATGATCCTGTGCGGGCTGGCCGGCACCGCGATGATCGGCACCGGGCAGGTCTATTGGATCATCAAGCGGCGCAAGCGCGAGACGGTCCCCTCCTTCGGCCTGCGGCTGGCCGACGGCGCCAATCTGGCGGTGATGGTCGGGCTGCCCATCGCCATCGCCGCGTATTTCTGGGCCAACCGGCTGCTGCCCGCCGGGCTGGCCGGGCGGGAGACGACGGAGGCCCTCGTCTTCTTCGCAGCGTGGTTTCTGGCGGCCCTGCACCCGGCGCTGCGCGGCGTCCGGCGGGCCTGGGGTGAGCAGCTGGCGGCGGCGGCGCTGCTGTGGACCGCCCTGCCGTTGCTGAACGCCCTGACCAGCGAGGCCCATCTCGGGGTGACGCTGGCGCGCGGGCTGTGGGGAATAGCCGGCATCGACCTGACCGCCCTGGCGACGGGCGCCCTGTTCGCGCTGCTGGCGTGGCGCCGCGTGCGCGGCACCTCCACCCGGTCGACCGCCCAGAAACCGGCTCCGGCCTTGCGGAATGCGGAACGGCCTGACGACGCGTCCCAATCCCCGCTGCACCGGCGCCTGCCCTCACGGTGAGGCACGCGGCGGTCGGCCGGTGCCAGGGGCCCTTACCCCACCACCTGCCGGTAGAGCGCCGGCAGCGCCTTGGTCAGATGCGTCACCTGCGGGAAGATCGCGTGCCCGCCCCGGCCGAACAGGTAGGGGAAATATTCGCGGGCCTCGGCGTCGACGGTGATGCCGAACAGGGCGATGCCCTGGCGGCGGGCCTCCTGGATCGCCACGCGGGTGTCCTCGATGCCGTAGCGCCCCTCGTAATGATCCACGTCGTTGGGCTTGCCGTCCGACAGCAGGATCAGCAGGCGGTGGCGGTTGGGCCGCTCCGCCAGACGGGCGGCGGTGTGGCGCAGCGCCGCCCCCATGCGCGTGTAATGGCCGGGCTTCAGCGCCTGGATCCGGCGCTGCACGCGGGCGTTCAGGGGCTCGTCGAACTCCTTGACCGTCTGCACCCGCACCCAGTCGCGCTTCTTCGATGTGAAGGCGAAGATGGCGTGCGGGTCGCCGCAGGCGTTCAGCCCGTTGGACAAGGCCAGCAGGGCCTCCTTCTCGACATCCAGCACGCGGTGCCCGTCGACCCAGCCGTCGGTCGACAACGAGGTGTCGACCAGGACCGCCACCGCCAGATCGCGCGCCGCGTTGCGCGCCGCCTGATAGACGCGGTCGCTGCCCGCCCCGCCCGCCTGCTGGTCGGCGCAGCGGCGCACCAGGGCGGTGAGGTCGAGGTCGTCGCCGTCCGGCTGGCCGGTGAAGACCATGCGCTTGGGGCGCAAGGCCTCGAACTGGCGGCGCACCTGCCGGATGCGGCGCTGCGCCGCCTCGCCGGGCGCCCAATCCTCCCCCTCCTCGGGCGCCGGTTCGGCGATGACGCGACAATGGGCCGGGTGGTAAGCGCGGCGGCGGTGGTCCCATTCCGGGTAGGTCAGCACCGCCGTCAGCGGCGCCGCGTCCACGGCGGCGGGCGCCAGATCGAGATCGAGCTTGAGGCGGGTCGAGGGCTTGCGCTGATGCTGGGCCAGCGCGATCTCCTCCATGTCGTCGGCGGCCTGCCGGGCGGCGTCCTCGTCGTCGTCATCGACCGGGCGGGGGATGTTCATCATCTCCGCCAGACCGAAGATCTTCTCGAAGCGGTTCAGGATCAGCGGGTCCTCGCGCTGCACCTGATCGCTGTCGCGCCGCGTCGCCTTGCGGCGCTGGCCATCGCCTTCGGCGGCGGGGGCCGCCCCGTCCTCGGCGGTGGCATCGGAAGCGGGGCGCGCGCCGGAGCGCGCGGGCCCCGACACCTCGCCCCACAGCGGCACCGGCAGGAACGGCCGGTAGCCGGCCGGAGCGGTGAAGCGGTCCAGGGGAACCGCAGCGTCCAGCACCTCACCGCCGTCGCCGGCCCCCAGCAAAGCCAGCACCGCCGCCTCCACCATCGCCTCGTCCTTCGGCAGGGAGCGCCGGGGCCGCACGGCGATCAGCGCCGCGCACAGCTCACCGTGCAGGCGGGCCAGCCCCGGCCAGCGCGCGAGGACCCGCACGGTGGTCGCATGGGCCTGCCGCAACGCCCGCACATCAGCCCGCAGCGGGTCAGCGGGGGCCTCGCCGTCGGCCTCGGCGTGGGCGAAATAGGCGGCCAGCCATTCGTAGAGCCGCTCGTTCAACGCCGCATCGGGAAACACGTCGAGCAGGGCCGGCAACTGCAGCACGTCGCCGTCCAGCGCCGGCCGTTCCAGACGCTCGGTGCCGAGGCCGATGCGCTCCAGCAGCGACAGCCGATGGCCCGAGGACGCCCGCGCGGCGGCGGCCAGCCGGACGCCGCGGTCACCGCCCAGCCCGCGGAAGAACACCGCCAGCCGGGGCCGGATCGCCTCCAGCGTCACCGCGGCGTCCGGATGGTGCGGCAGGCTCGACCGGCCGCCGACCAGACGGTGCCAGTGGCGGCCGATGAACTCCTCGGGCTCGAGCAGCGACAGCATGGTCCGATTCCCTTGTTTCGCTTACCCGAGGGCGATGTCGGCGACGCGCAGCAGCGCCTGCCGCACGTCGGCGTCGTCGGTCAGCGGTTCGATCAGCGCGGTGCGGATGGCCCGCTCGGGCTTCACGCCGGAGCGGATCAGCGTGGCACAATAGACGAGCAGGCGGGTGGAGACGCCTTCCTCCAGGTCCTGGCCCTTCAGGGCGCGCAGCGCGCCGGCCAGACGGACCAGCGGGACGACGCGCCCCTCCGCCAGACCGCTTTCACGGGCGACGATGGCGGCCTCGTCCTCCGGAGCCGGGAAGTCGAATTCGATGGCGAGGAAACGCTGACGCGTGCTGGGCTTCAGCGCCTTCAGGACGTTCTGGTAGCCGGGGTTGTAGGAGACGACCAGCATGAAGTCGTCCGGCGCCTCCAGCAGTTCCCCCGTGCGGTCGAGCGGCAGCAGGCGGCGGTCGTCGGTCAGCGGGTGGAGCACGACGGTCACGTCCTTGCGCGCCTCCACCACCTCGTCGAGGTAGCAGACGGCGCCCTCGCGCACGGCGCGGGTCAGCGGGCCGTCCGCCCACACCGTGTCACCGCCCTTCAACAGGTAACGCCCGGTCAGGTCGGCGGCGGTCAGGTCGTCGTGGCAGGACACGGTGTAGAGGGGGCGCCCCAGCCGGGCGGCCATGTGCGAGACGAAGCGCGTCTTGCCGCAGCCGGTCGGCCCCTTCAGCAACAGCGGCAGGCGGTGGCGGAAGGCGTGCTCGAACAGCTCGCACTCGTCGCCGACGGCCTTGTAGTAGGGAATGTCGAGGTCGTCCGCGACGGCCTTCAGGGCGCTGCGGGTCATGGGGGTCTCCTCGAAAGCGAAAGGCGAAAACGGAAGGCGGAAAAGAGAGGCCCCCTCCCCCGGCGTGCGGAGGAGGGGAAGGCCCTGATCACTCGGCGGGCTGGACGGCCGCGCCGATCCCGGTGGTCTTGCGGGACGCGGGCACCGGCCCGAGCAGAGCGTAGAGATAGAGGACGGCGCCGATGAACACCGCCGCACCGGCGGCCAGACGCACCCAGTAGAAGGGGGCGATCTCCGCCTGGACGGTCATGTAGTCCATGCCCATCACGCGCTGCAGGTGGACCTGCACGACCCCGGCGAAGGTCAGGGCGAAGGTCATCACCGTCATGCCGCCGGTCATCAGCCAGAAGCTGGCCTTGTTGAGGGTCTGGTGGTAGGGCGCGACGCCGCGCAGATGCGGCATGGCGTAGCTGAAGATGGCGAGGTTGATCATCACATAGGCGCCGAAGAAGGCGAGATGCCCGTGCGCCGCCGTCACCTGCGTGCCGTGGGTGTAGTAGTTGACCCAGGACAGCGTGTGCAGGAAGCCCCAGACGCCGGCCCCGAAGAAGGCCGTCACCGCGCAGCCGACCGACCACAGCAGGGCGGCCTTGTTCGGGTGATCGCGCCCGCCCTTCAGCACCATCTTCACCGCGAAGACGACCATGAAGAAGAAGGGGGCGACCTCCAGCGTCGAGAACAGCGAGCCGATCCACTGCCAGTAGCCCGGCGTGCCGATCCAGTAGTAATGGTGCCCGGTGCCCAGCAGGCCGGAGAAGAGGGCCAGCCCGACGATGGCGTAGAGCCACTTCTCGACGATCTCGCGGTCGACGCCGGTCATCTTGATCATCAGGAAGGCGAGGATCGAGGCCATCACCAGCTCCCACACGCCCTCGACCCAGAGATGGACGACGTACCACCAGTACATCTTGTCCAACGCGAGGTTGGTCGGGTTGTAGAAGGAGAACAGGAAGAAGATCGCGATGCCCCACAGCCCCATCACCAGGATGTTGGTGATGACCGTCCGCCGGCCCTTCAGCACCGTCATGGAGATGTTGTAGAGGAACATCAGCGCGACGACGACGATGGCGACCTTGATCCACGTCGGCTGTTCCAGGAACTCCCGCCCCTCATGGATGCGGAAGACGTAGCCGACGACGGCGGCCAGCGCGCCGAACATGAACAGGCCGAACTGGATGTAGGCCAGCTTCGGGCT
Source organism: Azospirillum sp. UENF 211521 (assembly GCF_058780535.1). NCBI lineage: Bacteria > Pseudomonadati > Pseudomonadota > Alphaproteobacteria > Rhodospirillales > Azospirillaceae > Azospirillum > Azospirillum sp. UENF 211521. Next base: position 232,909 of record NZ_JBSNCF010000005.1, on the reverse strand, counting down.
GTGCAGCTCGCGCTCCGCCTCTTCCGGGATCAGATAGTAGGCGGCGCCGAAGAAGCCCATCAGAAGCCAGACGATCAGCGCGTTCGTGTGGATCATCCGCAGGATGTTGAAGGGCAGCAGTTCCGACAGGACGTTGGGCAGCACATAGACCGTGCCGGCCAGCAGGCCGACCAGGAGCTGAACGCCGAACAGGGCCAGCGCGCCGTAGAAGTAGGGCAGCGCGACCTTTTGGGATTCGTATTTCATGGCCTTTCGTCCTTCGTCAGCCGGAAATCTTGGGCGGCCAGTTCTGGGTGTTGATGCGGCTGGTCCACTCCAGGAAGGCGGCGAGGTCGTTGACCTCCTGCTCCGTCAGGTGGAACTGCGGCATCTGGCGGCGGCCCTCGATGCCGCTGGGCTGGGCGGCCATCCAGCCGGCCAGGGCGGCGCGCGCGCCCTCGGGGTCCTTGTCGCCGCCGTAGCGGATCCAGACATTGCCCAGCTCCGGCGCGAAGTAGGCGCCCTCGCCCAGCAGCGTGTGGCAGTTGATGCAGGAGTTCTTCTCCCACACATGCTTGCCGCGGGCGACGCTGTCGGTCAGCCCCTTGCTGTCGGTGCCGGTGTTGACGACGTAGATGTGGCTTGCCGCCGTCAGCGAGACGAAGGCGGCGAAGAAGAAGAGCGATCCGCCGTAAAAGATGTTTCGGGCGGCCGCTTTGGTGAAGCGTTCCGTCATGCGTTCGTTTCTCCTGGGTCAGGCCCCCCTTGGTCAGACCGTCGTGGACGGTGGGGCCTTGAGCGGCGTTGGCCGTGCGCCATACCGGAGAAAGTTGACTGATTTGGTGCGACTATCCTTGACGGCGGTCAAGCGGACGGTCGCGTCACGAACGCGAAGGAAACCGCGGCCATCCCGTGGACGAACGCTCGGTCCCAGAGTGTCCTGGCCCGGAGCGTCGTGGTGGGACGACCGGCCCGCCGGAACCGGCGGAGGCGGGCCGGTCGTCCGGCGTCCCGGAGTTACGAAACCCGGCCGACGCTCTGGCAGATGTGCTTGAGCTCGGTGAAGTCGGCGAAGGCGTCGTAGCCGTGCAGCCGGCCGAGCCCGCTCTGGCGGTAGCCGCCGGTCTCGGCCTCGGCGAAGAGGCGGTTGTGGTCGTTGATCCAGACGGTGCCGTTGCGCAGGGCGCGGGCGATGCGCAGCGCGCGCGCGCCGTCCGTCGTCCAGACGCTGGCCGACAGCCCGAACACCGTGTGGTTCGCCTTCGCCACCGCTTCGGCCTCGTCCTCGAAGCGCTCCAGCACCAGGAAGGGACCGAAGATCTCCTCCTGGCAGAAGAAGGCGGCGGTGTCGCCGTGCGCGACCAGCGACGGGGTGAGGAAGGCGCCGGCCGCCGGCAGGCCGTCCGGGACGCCGCCGCGCAGGACCACCTCGTCGCACAGGTCGAAGGCGCGCTCCACCTGCCCCTGGACCTGGGCACGCGCCGCCCTGTCGATCAGCGGCCCCATGCCCATGGCCGGATTCATGCCGTCGCCGACGGCGATGGACGCCAGCGCCGCGCGAAGCTGCTCCTTCATCGCGTCGTAAACGGAGCCATGGACCAGCACCCGGCGGGCGGCGGTGCATTGCTGCCCGGAGATGATGGTGGCGGCGGCGGCGATGCGCGCCGCCGTGGCGGCGATGTCGGCGTCGGGAAAGACCACGCAGCAGCTCTTGCCGCCCAGCTCCAGCGACAGCTTCTTCATGGTCTCGGCGGCGGTGGCCATGATCCGCTTGCCGGTTGCGGTCGACCCGGTGAAGCTCAGCACGTCCACCAGGGGAGACTCGACCAGCCGGGCCGACGCGGCGTGCCCGGTTTCGCTGACCATGTTGCAGACGCCGGGCGGCAGCCCCGGCACCTCGGACAGGGCGCGCAGGAAGGCGGCGGTCAGCAGCGTGGTCTGCGCCGCCGGCTTGACCACGGCGGTGCAGCCGCAGGCGAGCGCCGGGCCGATGGCGCGGGCGAGCAGGACGGCCGGCGCGTTCCAGGGAATGATCAGCGCGGCCACGCCGGCGGGTTCGCGCAGCATGGTGGAGACGACGCCGGGCTCGACCTCCAGCACATGGCCGGGGATGTGCCGGGCGAGGCCGCCGTAATAGCGGATCTCCGAGATGGCCCCGGCGATCTCGCCGCGCGACTGGGCCAGGACCTTGCCGTTCTCCAGGGTCAGCAGGCGGGCGAGATCCTCGGCCTGCGCCTCCAGGTTGCGCGCCCAGTCCAGCAGGACGGTCTGGCGCAGGCGCGGGCTCTGCGCCCATTCCGTCCGCTCGAAGGCGGCGCTGGCCGCCGCGATGGCGGCGTCCGCCTCGTCCCGTCCGCCATCGGCGAAGGCTCCGACGACCGTGCCGTCCATGGGGTTGAGGCTGTCCGCCGTGGTCCGGCCGGGAATCCACGCGCCGCCGATCCATTGTCCGGTCGAAAGGCGGCCGGTCGTTCGATGGCTGTCGGTCATGGTCATGTCTGTTTCCTCCATTGTCTTTGGACGGCCGTGGCGCGTCGGGAACGGGCCGGCGCGAGGCCGCGCGGCGGCGGGCCACGGCACCGGGCAGGCGCCAGCTAATCCCGAGGGCGGTCAGGCGGGCAAATAATCTATTCCAATCAAGGAGATCACTTCGCGTGATGGTCCGCTGTCACCGACGAGGTCGACCGCGCCGCCTCCAGAAGCCGCTCGTTCATGATCTCCATGAAGCGGACGGCGGCGAGGCTGAGCGGGCGTCGCGGGTTGTGGATCCAGGCGAGCGTGCGGGCGATGGCCGGGTCGACGATCCGGTGCGCCCGCAGCGTGCCGTCGGCTAGGCCGCGATGGACGCCGATGCTGGGCAGCACCGTCACCCAGTCCGTCCGGGCCACCAGCTCGGCGATGGAGATCAGCGAGTCGATCTCCAGCTTCGGCTTCAGGTCGATGCCCTGGGCCTCCATCTCCTGCTCGAGCACCGCGCGCAGGCCGTGGCGCTTGGACGGGATCACCAGACGGTAGCGGGACAGGTCGGCCAGCCGCACCGGCTCGACGATCGCCGGGCCCTGGGCCGTGCCGCTGACCAGGACCATCTCCTCCTGCAGGATGTCCTCGGTAGTGAGCGCCAGCTTCTTGCGGGAGCGGTTGATCAGCGCGATGTCGAGCTGCCCCGTGGTCACCTGCTCCACGAAATTGGCGGTGTAGCCCTCGGTGACGTCCAGTTCGACGCTCGAATACTGGCTGGAGAACCGCTCGACCGTCTGCGACAGCGCCGACTGGGTGACGGACGCGATCAGCCCGATGGCGACGTGGCCGGAAATCCGGCCCGACAGATTGCTGATCTCCTGCTTCGCCGCGGCGATGTCGCGGAGGATCGGCAGGAACAGCCGGTACATGGTCCGCCCCGCGGCGGTCGGGATCATGCCCTGGGAGCTGCGCTCGAACAGCTTCTCGTTCAGCTCCGCCTCCAGCTTGGCGATCTGCATGCTGAGCGCCGGCTGCACCACGTTCAGGCGCCGGGCGGCCCGCGTCACGTTGCCCTCCTCGAACAGGCAGACGAAATACTGGAGTTGCCGCAGGTCCATGACGATCTCGCAGGGTCGAAGGGCGCCAGGACGGCGCCGCACCGTGGTTCCCTCAGGTGTCCAACACGGAATCCCCAGCCGGCTCGGCGGCCCGTTCCGGATCCCGATGAGCGGGCGAACGGCCGGAGCGCCGGGCCGTTTCGCCCCAGCGGCGGACCTTTCCGCTGTCCAGGTCGAAGAGGTCCAGGACCCGGCCGACGGTGTGGTCGATCATGTCGTCCAGATCCGCCGGCTTGGCGTAGAAGGCCGGGACCGGCGGGGCCAGGATCGCCCCCATCTCGGACAGCGCGGTCATGGTGCGCAGATGCCCGAGATGCAGCGGCGTCTCGCGCACCATCAGGACCAGCCGCCGCCGCTCTTTCAGCACGACGTCGGCGGCCCGGCTCAGCAGGCTTGTCGTGGTGCCGCAGGCGATCTCCGACATGCTGCGCATGGAACAGGGGGCCACCACCATGCCCAGGGTGCGGAAGGACCCCGACGAGATCGACGCCGCGATGTCGGCGATCGGGTGGGCGACGGAGGCCAGCGCGCGGATGTCGGCGATCTTCCAGCCCGTCTCCATCGCCGCGGTGATCTCCGCCGACCGCGACATCACGAGGTGCGTCTCCACCCCGAGCAGCCGCAGGGTCTGGAGCATCCGTATGCCGTAGATCACCCCGGACGCGCCGGAAATCCCGACGATCAGACGCGGCGGCGCGGCGGCCGGCCGTTCGCGTCCCCCGTCCCCGGCGTCCCTCCAGGCGGAGGTGTTTGGAACCATGTTCATCAGGCACTTCCTTCGCGACTGGACCCTGTCTTTGGCGGCGGCCGCGCCGCCCTGTCCACCGGCCCGAAACCCATTATGAAGAGGTCGCCGGACGATCACTAATAGTGATTGCTAATGCCCGCAATCACGATCCCTGATGGCTGGCACCACCGTCATGAACCGCCGTCATATCGGCCGGCCGGCCATGAGGCGGACTGGGGCATGGCACGGCTTCTCCATCAGTTTTCATGATCGCTTCGATGACTCGAAGTTATTTGATTAATTGGCATCACAAAGCGTCTTATGGACGAACTAAGCCGGACCGGTCGATGAACCGCGGCAGTCGAGGGAGTGACAACGTTGATCGAACAGAAGCAGACGACCGAAGCACTGGAGCAGCATGACGAGTCCGCTTCGGACCAATTCCTGCGTCAACTGTCCGCTTGCGGGGTCGACTACTTTTTCGCGAATGGCGGAACCGACTTTCCTCCAATCGCCGAGGCCTTCGCCCGGGCGGCGGAGCATGGCACGGCGGTTCCCCGCCCCATGGTGATTCCGCACGAGAACGTCGCCGTGTCGATGGCCCACGGCGTCTACATGACGACCGGCCGGCCGCAGGCGGTGATGGTGCATGTGAATGTCGGGACGGCCAACACGGTCAACGCGGTGCTCAACGCCAGCCGCGACGAGACGCCGGTCCTGCTGTTCGCCGGACGCTCCCCCTACAGCGAAACCGGGCGGCATGGCACGCGCACCCGCTACATCCACTGGGCGCAGGAAATGTTCGACCAGGGCGGCATGCTGCGCGAAGCGGTGAAGTGGGATTACGAGCTTCACCTGCCGGAGCAGGCCGCCGACCTGGTGGCGCGGGCCTATCAGGTGGCGATGACCTCGCCGCGCGGCCCCGTCTACGCCACTCTGCCGCGCGACGTGCTGGCCGATCCCATCCGCGTGTCCCGTCCCGACAGCGGCCGCCGGCCGGCGCCGGCGGTGCCCTACCCGCAGCCCGACGACATCCGCCGCCTCGCCGACTGGATCGCCACGGCGGAACGGCCGCTGATCATCACCCAGGGCGCCGGGCGCACCCGGGCGGGCTTCGACGCGCTGGCCCGGCTGGCCGAGCGCTTCGCGATCCCGGTGGTGTCCTTCCACCCGCGCTTCCTGAACATCGCGGCCGACCACCCGATGAATCTGGGCTTCCAGCCGGGCGAGCTGCTCGCCCGGGCCGACCTCGTCATCGCGCTGGAGGCCGACGTCCCCTGGATCCCGAACCTCGAAGCGCCGCCCGACGGCTGCCGCGTCGTTCAGATCGGCGAAGACCCTTCCTTCACCCGCTACCCGATGCGCAGCTTCCCGACGGATCTCAGCATCACCGGCGACACGGCCACGGTCCTCGACGCGGTCGAACGGCGCCTGACCGGCCATGACGCCATCGACGAGGGGCGGATCGCCGCCCGCGGCGCCGTCCTGCGCACCCAGTCCCGCGCCCTGGCCGCCAAGCGTTGCACGCCGGACGCGCCACAGCCGGGCGCGGCCATCGGCCCGGAGTGGCTGAGCGCCTGCATCGCCGAGGCGGTCGGTCCCGACGCGCTGATCGTCAACGAATACCCGCTGCGGCTGGAGCATTGCCCGCAGACGACGAGCGGCCGCTATTTCGGGCTGAGCGCGGCCGGCGGCCTCGGCTGGGGCCTGGGGGCGGCGCTGGGGGCCAAGCTCGCGAACCCGGACCGGCTGGTCGTCGCGACGCTCGGCGACGGCGCCTACATGTTCGCCAACCCCACCGCCTCCCACTGGGTCGCGGAGGCGCACGATCTGCCGGTCCTGACGATCATCTTCAACAACCAGCTCTACGGCGCGGTGCGCAACGCCACAATGGCGATGTACAAGACCGGCGTCGCCGCGCGCGACGGCGGCCGCATGCTGGCCGACCTCAGCCCGGCCCCCGCCTACGAGAAGCTGGTGGAGGCGAGCGGCGGCGCCGGCTTCCGCGTCGAACGGCCGGAGGACCTGCGCGAGACGCTGCGCCGCGCGGTGGCGGTGGTGACCGGCGAGCGCCGGCAGGCGCTGGTCAACGTGCTGTGCGACTACTGATGTCGGCCCGCGACCAGACCATGACGGGGGCCGGGACCGGGGCCGCCACCCCGGCTAGCGCCACAAGCCCGGCAAACGCCGCAAGCCCGGCAGGCGCCGCGAAGCCGGCGGGCGGCTGGGGAACCGGCGGCCTGTCGACGGAGGCCGCGCGCCTGCGCCGCCGCTTCCCGACGGTCGCCGACCTCGCGGCGCAGGCCCGGCGGCGGACGCCGCGCTTCGCCTATGACTTCGTGTCCGGCGGGGTGAACGACGACCTCGGGCTGGCGCGCAACCGCCGGGCGCTCGACGCCATCGAGATCGTGCCGCGCTATGGGCTGGACGTCCGCTCGGTGACGACGGAAACGACCCTGTTCGGCCGCGGCTACGCGCTGCCGGTCGGGGTGGCCCCCATGGGGCTGGCCGGCCTGCTCTGGCCGGACGCCGACGAGTCCATCGCCCGCGCGGCGCAGCGGGCGCGCATCCCCTACGTGATGTCCACGGTCGCCAACACCTCCATCGAGCGCATCGCGGCGATCGCGCCGGACGTCTTCTGGTACCAGCTCTACAACGTGCCGGAGAACGACCACGCGGTCTCGCTGGACCTGATCCGGCGCGCCCAGGCCGCGGGCGCCCACGCGCTGGTCCTGACCATGGACGTGCCGGTGCGCTCCAAGCGGGTGCGCGACGTGCGCAACGGCTTGGTCGTGCCCTTCCGCCCCACCCTGCGCACCGCGTGGGACGTGGCGCGGGCGCCGGCCTGGGCGCTGGCGATGCTGCGGAAGGGCCAGCCGCGCTTCCGCAACTTCGAAGCCTATCTGGGGCCGGACGCGAGCACCGCCGATCTGGCGAGCTTCGTCTTCCAGAAAATGACCGGCCCGCTGACCTGGGAGTCGGTGGCCCGCTTCCGCGACGCCTGGACCGGCCCGCTGATCGTCAAGGGCATCCTGCATCCCGACGACGCCGAGACGGCGGTCGCGCTGGGCGCCGACGGAATCCTGGTGTCGAACCATGGCGGACGCCAGTTCGACGCCGCCCCGGCCACCGCCAGCGCCCTGCCCGCGATCGTCGAGCGGGTCGGCGGACGGGCGACGGTCCTCGTCGACGGCTCCATCTCCTCGGGCCTCGACCTGCTGCGCGTCCTCGGCCGGGGCGCCGTCTCCGCCTTCGCGGGACGCGCCTTCCTGATGGCCTACGCCGCGGCCGGCGAGGACGGCGTCGACCATGTCGTGCGCCTCTTCACCGAAGAATTGCGGGTGGCGCTCGCCCAGAGCGGCGCCGCCGCACTGGGTGTCACCCTGGGCACCGCTCCGGGCGGCGCCGGGGGGCCCACCGGCCCCCACCATCATCCATAACCAACCGGCGCCCCGAACAAGAGCCTCACCCACGGGCCTGGCGTCATCAAACTCCGGGAGGGTATCCGCATGGAAGCCAATTGGACGGCCATGTCCCTGGCTGTCGTCTACATCCTGGCGATGGGCGTGGTCAGCTACGCCGCGCGCCGCTTCTCCAACACCGCCCACAACTTCACGTCCGGCGGCACCACCTACCCCGCCATCCTGGTGGGCTTCCTGCTGATGTCGGAATTCATCGGGACGACCGCCAGCGTCGGCACCGCCCAGGCCAGCTACAAATGGGGCATCTCGGCGGCGTGGAACCTCGTGGCGCTGGGCATCGGCTTCATGCTGTACGCCTTCCTGTTCGCCCGGAAGTTCAAGGACCTGGGCGAGAACACCATCTCCGGCGCCCTGGCGCGGACCTACGGCACGCCGACCAAGGTCGCCACCAGCGTCATCATGATCTTCGCGCTGCAGATCGTCGCCGTGTCTGTCTACGCCAGCGGCGGCGCGGTGCTCGCCGGGCTGCTGAAGATCGACCGGTCGCTGGCCATCGTCTTCACCGGCCTGTTCGCCGCGCTCTACGTCGGCATGGGCGGGATGCGCTCGGTCATCTACACGAACGTGATGCACGCCGTCGTGAAGTACATCGGCATCATCGTCGCCACCGCCTTCGCGCTGAGCCAGGTCGGCGGCTGGTCGGAGCTTCAAGCGCAGCTTCCGCCGGCCATGTTCACCATCGACAACGCCGGCTGGCCGCAGATCCTCGCCTGGATCCTGGCCGGGACGGGCGCCGTCTTCTCCACCCAGTACGTGCTCCAGGCGATCAGCACGGTCGGCGATGCCGGCAAGGCCCAGAAGGCCAGCTTCTACACCTCGGTCCTGCTGATCCCCTTCGGCATCGCCGCGGCCATCTGCGGCATGTGCGCAGCCGTGCTGTTCCCGAAGATCAACTCGCTGCAAGCCTTCCCGATGATCGTGGCGCAGATGGACAGCATGATGGCGGCGGTCGTCGTCGCCGGCCTCGCCGCCTCGCTGTTCGGCACGATCTCCGCCATCAGCATCGGCACGGCGACGCTGCTCTACAAGGACTTCTACCTGCCGATCACCGGCAAGGCCACGGGCGACAGCCAGTCCCTGGTCTTCGTTCGGGTCGCCGCCATCGTCGTCGGCCTGCTGCCGATCCCGCTGGCCATCTTCGCGCCGGACGTGCTGAAGGTGACCTTCCTGGCCAAGTCGCTGCGCCTGACCCTGGCGGTGCTGGTCCTGTTCATCTTCTACGCCCCGTCCTTCGGCACCCCCAGGGGGGCGGTGACCAGCATCGTGCTGTCGCTGTTCCTGACCATCGGCTGGTACATGGCCGGCGATCCCTACGGCATCGACAACGCCTACGTCGCGCTGGTCATCCCGCTGATCGTGATGAGCATCAGCCACCTGCCGCGCCTGACCACCGCGGGCCGGGCCATGCGGGACACCGCCTGACGGCGCGGGCCGGGGTAGCGTCACGGCCCCCCGGCCCCGTTTGAGGCGGTCCCTCCCGCGTCCTCGAAACTCCTCCATCAGGGCACAAACGCCATGAGCGCGCACATCATCGAACGCATCCATTCCCAGGACCCGCGCGGCAAGGCCTTCGGCCTGCGCGGCTGGCTCGACCGGCTGGCGGCGACCAACCGCCTGACGGTGATGCGCCCCGGTGTCGGGCTGGTCCATGAGCTGGCCGCCGCCGCCAAATGCCTGGACGGCACCACCGCCACCCTGTTCCCCCGCCCGGACGGGCATCCGGGAACGGTCGTGTTCCGGCCTCGTGTCGGACCGCGCCTGGATGGCCGAAGCGCTGGGCGTCTCCGGCGACGCGCTGATCGCCCATGTCCGCAAGGCCGCCGAGGAGCCGCTCCCCTGGCGCGAGATCACCAACGCCCCGGCGCAGGAGGTCGTGCACCGCGGCCCCATCGACCTGACCCGGCTGCTGCCCATCCCGACCCACAACGAGCATGACAGCGGCCCCTACATCTCCGCCGGACTGACCATCGCACGCGACCCGGAGACCGGAGTCCAGAACGTCTCGATCCACCGCTGCCAGATCAACGGGCCGGACCGCATCGGCATCCTTCTGCTGCCGCGCCACACCGACCATTTCTACCGGAAGGCCGAAGCGAAGGGCGAGGCGCTGGAGATCGCGCTGGTCATCGGCGTCGACCCGGCCACGCTGCTGGCCTCCCAGGCGATCGTGCCGGTCGGCCAGGACGAGCTGGAGATCGCCGGCGCGCTGCGCGGCGAGCCGCTGGAGGTCGTGCGCTGCCTGACCAACGGGGTTCGCGTCCCGGCCCGGGCGGAGATCGTGATCGAGGGCCGCCTGCTCCCCCGCGTCCGCGAAGCCGAGGGGCCGTTCGGCGAGTTCCCGCAATATTACGGGGAGCGGGCCGACCGCCACGTCATCCAGGTGGACGCGGTGACCCACCGCATCAACCCGATCTTCCACACCATCGTCGGCGGCGGGCTGGAGCATCTTCTGCTGGGCGCCATCCCGCGCGAGGCGACGATCCTCGCCTCCCTCCAGCGCAACTTCCCCGGCGTGCAGGACGTCCACCTGTCGCTGGGCGGCGTCGGGCGCTACCATCTGGTGGTGAAGCTGCGGAAGACGCAGCACGGCGAGGCCAAGAACGTCCTGCTCGGCGCCTTCGCCGCCCATTACGACATCAAGCACGCCGTCGTCGTCGACACCGACGTGGACATCCACAACGCGCGCGAGGTCGAGTGGGCCGTCGCCACGCGCTTCCAGGCCGACCGCGACCTCGTGGTCGTCGGCGACAGCCAGTGCTCCAAGCTCGACCCGTCCACCGCCGACGGGCTGGGCGCCAAATGGGGCATCGACGCGACCATTCCGGTCGACGCGCCCGAGATGAAGTTCAAGCGCATTCGCGTGCCCGGCGAGGACAGCGTGGATCTCGACCGGCTGGTCGATCCCGGCGCCTCCTGGCGCACCGCGATCGGCTAGCTCCGGCCGGCCGCACCGAGTCACGTCCCCACTCGCGCCGATCCGGAGATAAAAGGCCGGATCGGCCGCTTTTTTTGCCGGGTTTACACCCGTCACCCTGTTTCCATCGGCAGACGTCCCCGCGCCATGGCCCCGCGCCATGGGGGACGAGCAGAACGAGGACCGCGCATCATGTCGAAGGCCATGCGGATACACCAGGGCGCGTTCGGCCGCGTCGCGCTGCTGGACATGGACCACGCGCTGATCCACCACGCGCACCCCCATTGCCATGTGCTGATCAAGGCATCGGGCGCCGACACCCAGTTCGCGGTGCGCGAGCGGTGCCACCCCTTGCGCGACGACACCGCCGTGCTGGTGAACAGCTGGGAGGCGCATTCCTACGCCCACCAGCCTGGGGCGCCGGGCACGGTGATCCTGGCGCTCTACATCGAGCCCGGTTGGCTCGGCGCCATGCAGCGGGAGTTCACCGCCAGCGCCACCCCCGGCTTCTTCGCCCACCCCTGCGGCGAACTGACGCCGCACATCCGGCGCCTCGCCGACCGCATGACCGCGGAGCTGCTGTACGGCGATCCCTCGGCCGAGCGGATGGAGCAGGCGCTGGTCGAGCTGATGCTCGCCATCGTCGACCGCTTCTCCGACTGGCGAAGCCTGCGCGGCAGCGCCCTGTCCTCCGTCACGTCGCCCGTGGACTTCCGCATCCGGCAGGCCATCCGCTTCATGAGCGGCAATCTGGGAGAGGAGTTCGACGCCGCGCGCGTCGCCGCCGCCGCCGGCCTGTCGCGGGCGCACATGTTCCGGCTGTTCCAGCGAGCGCTGTCGATCACGCCGGCGCTGTATTTCAACGTGCTGCGGATGGAGGCCGCCATCGGCGCCATGGCGGCTGGGCGGGAAAGCGCCACGGCGATCTCCGGCCGGCTCGGCTTCGCCGCTCCCAGCCATTTCAGCCGCTTCTTCCGCAACCACCAGGGCGTGACGCCGACCGAGTACCGCCGCGTCGTCATGCACCACGGGCCGGCCACCGCAGGGGCCTGAAGGCGTTTCGGACGGTCCAGCGCGCCACCTTGCCCAAGCGCCACAGAGTCGCAAGCGCCATCAGCGCCCCGACCATGAAGGACAGGACACCGCCCGCCAGGGTAAGCAGGGCGCCCAGCGCCATCCCGGACAGCGCACCGACGCGGCCGACCGTCGCGAGAACCTTCTTCCCGGTCAACCGGAAGGCACCGCTTACCGGCTTGCCGAGCAGCTTGGCGGCGCGTTCAGCCTTCTGGACGTCCTTTGCGTCATCCATATACCGCAGAACCGCAAGGGTCCGGGTGGGTGATGTCGCTTGGCTGATCGCACCGAACGACGCGAGCAATGCCCGCGTCTCACTCACATCCACACGCGTGGCGTGACGCCGCGCCACGGCCACCAGATCGTCCAAGCGGTACCAGGGAATGTCGCGGACGGAGTGCCGGAACGCAGGCAGGTCCATCGACCTGGCGACGACGCGCCCAAGCTCCGCCTGGAAGGCCACGCTCAATCGTCCGGTCTTCCGCGCCAGCTTCGCCAGGGAGACGCCCGTCTTGGCCGGCAGAGCCCCGCCGGCCGTGGCCACGGTCCCGGCGGTCAAGGCCACTCCCGCCATCGAGAGGCCAAGCGTCAGTTCGTCCACCGCCTCCCCCCGGATCATCCGCGACGCCTGGACGGCAAGGTCCCGGACATCGCCGACGACGGTCAGGTCGGAGGCGAGTGCGGCGGCGATGCCGACGGCATCCTCCCCCTCGCCGGTCGCGACGCCGGCAGCCGCACGCCGCGCCGTTCGCGACATCGCCCGCCATCCAGAGGTCTCTTCGGCCCAGCGGGAACGAAGGCTGGGATCGAGCGGGACGCCGACGAGGTCGCCCACCTCGAAATATTCTTCCGCTTGTTCCGGGGCGTCACGATCGAGCGCTGCGGCGATCTCCGCCTCCAGCCGCTCGCGCGGAGCGTTCTCCCTGATCATCGCGACCAGATCGGCGCGAACGGCCTCGTCGCTCCGTTCGTCTGCGTTATCGGCCAGCAGCACGAAGGCCGCAGTCACGGCGAACACCGACCCAGCCATCATGAGCACGCGCGCCGTCCGCACCCGGCGCGCCCTCGATGGTTCCGCCATGGCCTCGTCCGGCATCGGACCCCGAACTTCCGCAGCCTGTCGTTTCATGCCTTGTGGATGCCATCAGCCGGCCACCGGTACAAGACGGAATTCAGGCGCACCTCCTTGCCGTAGCGAATGGCCTGCAACGGGGATGCGCCCGTCCGTTGCCGAAAGGGCGCATCCGTTCCAACGTTCAGAGTCCCTTGAAGACCGGCTTGCGCTTCTCGTGGAAGGAGGCGACGCCCTCCGCGAAGTCCTCGGAGCCGCGCAGGCGGCCGTAGGCTTGGCCCTCGATCTCGATGGCGCCGTTGACCGACACGTTGTTGCCGCTGTTCAGCACGCCCTTGATGGTGCGCTGGGCCAGCGGGGAGAAGCCGCGCAGCTCATCCACCAGCGCGGCGACGGTCGCCTCCAACTCGGCGTCGGCGACGCATTCGGTGACGAAGCCCCAGTCGGCGGCCTGACGGCCCGGAATGCGCTTGGCGCGCATCACCATGTCCTTGGTCCGGCCGATGCCGATCATGTGCAGCAGGCGGGCCGAGCCGCCCGAGCCGGGAATCATGCCGATGCGCATCTCCGGCAGGGCGAACTGCGCGGTCTCCGAGGCGATGCGGAAGTCGCAGGCCAGCGACAGCTCGAAGCCGACGCCGAAGCAATAGCCGCGGACCTGGGCGATCACCGGCTTGCGGCAGCGTTCCGGCGCGGCGACGTTGATCGCCAGCTCGGACACATGCTCCGGGGTCTGCTCCAGGAAGCCGGCGATCTTGCCGCCGGAGGAGAAGTTCTCGCCCTCGGCCCGCAGGACGATCACGCGCACCTTTGGATCGCGGTCGAGCGCGGCGAAGGCCGCGCCGAACTGGTCGCGCTGAAGCATGCTGATGATGTTGAAGGGCGGGCGGTGCAGGACGATGTCGGCGCGCTCCTTGGATTCGCCGATCTCGACGCGGAAGCCGTCGAGATCGGCGAGGAGGCGGTTGCTGCTGTCGAACGAATAGGGCTTCACGGGGTCTCTCCAGAAAAGTCGGGTTGTTCAGTGCGCGGTGGGGCTGTGTTCGAGCTGGTATTCGCCGGCCTGGAGCTTGCGCCGCAGGATCTTGCCGACCGGCGACTTGGGGATTTCGTCCAGGAAGACGTACTCGCGCGGGCGCTTGAAGTTGGCGAGGCCGGAGGTGCGGCAGTGCGCGTCGAGGTCGGCGGCCTCCACATTGGGCGCCCGCTTGATGAAAGCGACCACGCGCTGGCCCCAGCGCTCGTCAGGCAAGCCGGCGATGGCGACCTCCAGCACGCCGTCGTGCAGGGACAGGACGCTCTCGATCTCCACGGGCGAGACGTTCTCGCCGCCGGTGATGATCATGTCGTCCACCCGCCCGGTGACGAACAGGTCGCCGTCGGCGTCGAAGAAGCCGATGTCGCCGGTGAAGTACCAGCCGGCGTGCAGCGCCTTCGCGTCGGCGTCGGGGCGCTTCCAGTAGCCTTCGAAGGCCTCGTCGCCCGCCAGATCGGCGATGATCTGCCCCTCCTCGCCCGCCGCGGCGACGTCGCCGGCGTCGTAGGAGCCGAGCCTCACGACGCGGATGCGCTGGTTCAGCGCCGCCTTGCCGGCGGAACCGGGCTTGGCCGGCGCGTTCTGGTCGAGCGTGAAGGTGTAGATTTCCGACGATCCGTAGTGGTTCACGAACAGCTCCGGCCGGAAGGCGGCGTCCAGCCGCTTCAGCAGCCCGTCGGTCATCGACGCGCCGGCGAAGCCCAGCTTGCGCACCGACGACACGTCGGTGGCGGGGAAGCGCGGGTCGGCCAGCAGGTCGTGGTAGAGCGTCGGCACGAGGTAGAGGCAGGTCAGGCGCTCCGCCGCGATCAGTTCCAGCGCGCGGGCGGTGTCGAAGCGCGGCAGGCAGACGAAGGTGCCGTCGACCAGCGCCATCGCCAGCAGGGAGCGCACGCCCATGGTGTGGTAGAGCGGCATGACCCCCAGCGTGCGCTCGCCGCGGCGGTAGCAGTTCTGGGCGACATGGGCCACGGCGGCGGCGCGCTCCGCCCGGTGGCGGCGCGGCACGCCCTTCGGCTTGCCGGTGGTGCCGGAGGTGTAGAGGAACAGCGACACATGATCGTCGGTGGCCCGCGGCACCGCCGGGGCCGGCGCGGCGTCGAGAAGGGCTGCGAAGCGGTGGGTGCCGCCGGACGCGCCGGAGCCGACGGCGACCCGCGGCAGGGCCTGAGCGACGGGGGATCTGGCCGTGGCCTCCGCCGAGACGTCCTGGAAGAACAGGGCGCGCACCTCGGCGTTGGGCAGGCAATAATCCAGCTCGTCCGCCTTCACCCGCCAGTTCAGCGGCACCACGGCGATGCCGGCCAGCTGGCAGGCCCAATGGATGGTCGCCATCTCCCAGCTGTTCTGCAGGGCGGTGGCGATGCGGTCGCCGGGGCGCAGACCGAAGCGGTCGAAGGCGCCGACCAGCCGGCGGATGCGGTCCAGCCACTCCGCGTAGGTCAGGCGCAGCTCGCCGTCGACGATGGCCAGCGCGCCGGGGCTGCGCTCCGCGCTGGCCAGGATGCTGCGGCCGAGGTCAAACATGCGCCGCCTCCCCGCTCCTGGTGTCGCAAGCCGCTGCCTGTCCGGTCACGTCCATCACGGCGCGGACAATCCCGGCGTAGCCGGTGCAGCGGCAAAGATGGCCGCTCAACATGTCGCGTAGCTCCTCCTCGGTGGGTTTCGGGTTGCGGCCCAGGTAATCGGACAGCGACATCAGGATGCCGGCCGTGCAGAAGCCGCATTGCAGGGCGTGGTGCCGGCGGAAGGCCTCCTGAAGCGCCGTCATGCGCCCCTCGGTGGGCCCCTGGTTGGGCACCTCGTTGGGCCCCTTGTTGGATTGGGACAGCCCCTCGACCGTGTCGATGCGCCGCCCGTCGGCCTGCACGGCCAGGGTCAGGCAGGCGCGCTGCGCCACCCCGTCGATGCGCACCGTGCAGGCGCCGCACACCCCGTGCTCGCAGCCGACGCGGGTGCCGTGGGCGCCCAGCTCGTGGCGCAGGAAGTCACTCAGCAGCAGGCGCGGGTGGGCCTGGCCGGTGCGGGGCGTGCCGTTCAGGACGACGGTGACGGTGTGGCGCGCGTCGGCGGCCAGGACGCTGGCGACCGGAGTGGCGGCGCTCTTCAGCGGCGGCATGACAGGGCCTCCTCGAGGACGGTGCGGCCGATGCGGCGCACGAGGTCGCGGCGGTAGCGGGCGGTGGCGTGCTGGTCGTCATCGCCCCCGAGATCCCAGGCGAAGGCGTTGAGCGCCGCGTCGAGGTCCGACAGCAGCGCCCCACCGACGAGCGGCCAGGAGCGCAGCGTCGGCCGGTCGGCCACTCCACCGACGGCGAGGCTTGCCCGCTCCCCATCCACCGTCGCGGCGCAGGCGGTGATGGCGAAGTCGCCGTGCCGCATGGAGACCTCGCGGAAGGCGTGGCCGCTGCCGGCGGCGGCGAGCGGGAAGCGCACGCTCTCGACGATCTCGTCCGCCGCCTTCACCGTGGTCAGCGGACCGACGAAGAAGTCGGCGGCCGCCACGGTGCGGCGGCGCTTGGCGTTGCGCAGAACCACCGCGCCGCCGGTGGCGACGAGGCAGAGCGGCATTTCGGCGCTGGGATCGGCGTGGGCGACGGAGCCGCAGACGGTGCCGCGGTTGCGGGTCTGAAAATGACCGACCCAGGGAAGCGCGGCGGCGAGCAGCGGCACCTCGTCCCGCAGGGTCGGGCGGGCCAGAAGCTCCGCCTGGGTCACCGCGGCCCCTACGCTCAGCCAGCCGGATTCGGCCTTGAGCGCGCGCAGCTCCTCCAGGCGGCTGAGGTCGATCAGCAGGCGCGGCTGCACCAGCCGCATGTTCAGCATCGGCATCAGCGACTGGCCGCCGGCGATCACGCGGGCGTCGTCGCCCCCCGCGGCCAGCGCCGCCAGGGCGTCGGCGACCGTGGCCGGCCGCAGGTAATCGAAGGAGGCGGGTTTCATCGGTTCAGCCCCAGAAAGCGCAACAGGCGGGCGAGAAGGCCGGGCCGTTCGGCCGGCGCCGGAGCGCCCCCGGCGCGGACGACCAGCTTCTCGAAGAACTGGCCGATCAGCAGACGCGAGGCGCTGTCGAGCATGCGCCCGCCAACCGCCGCGACCTTGCCGCCGACCTCGGCGGAGTAGCGGTAGGTGACGCGGGTGCCACCGGCCGTGCGCTCCAGCGTGACGTGGCCGGTGCCCCGCCCGGTGCCGAGCGCGCTCGACCCGCTGCCGGACAGGGTCAGCGATCGCGGCGGGTCGAGGTCGGACAGGGCGACCTCCGCGGTGTAGCGGCCGCGCACCGGCCCGATGCCGACCACCACCTCCGCCCGGTAGGCGTCGGGACCGGCGATATCCAGAGCCTCGCAGCCCGGCAGCAGGGCGGCCAGTTCCTTGGGGTCGAGCAGGATCGCCCAGACCTGTTCCGGCGGCGCCGGAACCTCGCGGCTGCCCTCCCCGGTCAGGCCGCGCCCGCCGGACGCCGACGGCGCCGGTGCGGCCACCGCGCCTGCCGGCCCAGCCGGGCGCGGCGGCTCCGGCGGATGGATCAGCGCGGCGATCTTGGCCGGGGTCAACGGCAATGACGGCACCGGCCCGCCGAGCGCGTCGGCCACGGCGTTGGCGAGGCAGGCGGGCGTGCTCATGCAATTGCCCTCCCCCACGCCCTTGGCGCCGAGCGGCGTGACCGGCGACGGGCTCTCGCGGTGGAGGATGACCGGCACCGGCACCTCGCAGGCGGTCGGCACCAGATAATCGGCGAAGGTGCCCGACAGGAAGCGCCCGTCGTCGCCGTAGGCGTATTCCTCGTAGAGCGCCGCCCCCACCGCGTGGGCGAAGCCGCCGAGGATCTGCCCCTCGACCAGCAGCGGATTCAGCAGCCGGCCGGCGTCGTGCATGGTGACGTAGCGGTCGATCCGCACCGCCCCGGTGTCGCGGTCGATCTCCACCCCGCAGAAGTCGAAGATGAAGCCGTAGCAGGCCGAGCTGTTGATGTGGTCGGCGTCGGTCGGCGCCTTCAGCGGCTCCGGCGTCCAGAAGGCGGTTTCGCGCAGCGCCGCCTCCCGCCCGTCGGGCAGCGTGCCCGGCGCCCAATGGCCGGCGGCGGCGACGCGCGAGAAGGACAGCGCGTTGTCGGGGTTCCCCGCCGCGAAGACCTTGCCCCCGGCGAAGCGCACCTCCTCCGGCCGGCTGTTGAGCGAGCCGGCGACCAGCGCCGCCATGCGGTCGCGCAGCCGCGTCGCGGCGACCTGCGCCGCCCCGGCCACCGCCCCGGCGAAGCGGCTGGAATAGTTGCCCGACGCGATCGACCAGGCGTCCTTGCCGGTGTCGAGGTCGGTGTTGACGCGGACATCCTCGAAGCGCAGGCCGAACACGTCGGCCACCACCTGGGCCAGCACCGTGCGATGCCCCTGCCCCTGCGGCGCGGAGGAGACGTGGACCG
The DNA here is from genome assembly GCF_058780535.1 of Azospirillum sp. UENF 211521. Classification (NCBI taxonomy): domain Bacteria; kingdom Pseudomonadati; phylum Pseudomonadota; class Alphaproteobacteria; order Rhodospirillales; family Azospirillaceae; genus Azospirillum; species Azospirillum sp. UENF 211521. Next base: position 214,627 of record NZ_JBSNCF010000005.1, on the reverse strand, counting down.
AGACTCCGCCGGTCGGGTCCACCGCGACGCTGGCCGTCGCCTGCGCGCCGTTCTTCGGCCCGGCCTTGCGCCGCTCCTCGGCGGTCAGGACGGTGGTGATGTAGCCCATGTTGGAGATGGAGGGCTCGACCACCGCGGCGTAGCCGATGCCGTAGAGCCGCCCCTCGGCGCGCCGCGCGTCGCGCCGGGCCTTCAGCGCGTCCAGCGCGCCGTCGCGCACCGCCTCCTCCAGCGTGGCGGGATAGTCGCCGGAGTCCAGCGACCCGCCCGACGCCGTGCGGTAGGGCATGGCCTCGGCCGCCACGAGGTTGCGGCGGATCACGTCGAGCGGGTCGAGCCCAAGCTCCACCGCGACGCGGTTCATCAGCCGCTCCAGCCCGTAGTAGAGCTGCCCGCCGCCGAAGCCGCGGTTCAGGCCGGTCGGCGTCTTGTTGGTGACGACGATGCGGTTGGTCACCGCGAGGTTCGGGATGTCGTAGGCGCCGGTCAGGTTGCCGTGGTTGCGGTAGAGAGAGGCCGGCTCCGGAGCGCGCAGATAGGCGCCGCAATCCTCCGTCTGCTCCATGCGCAGGGCGAGCACCCGGCCGTCCGCCTCCACCGCCGCATCGATGCGCATCCGCCGCGCCGTGGCCGAGGTGGCGGCCATCAGATGCTCCAGCCGGTCCTCCACCCACTTCACCGGCCGGCCGGCGACGCGGGCGCACACGGCCATCAGCACGATGTAGGGGAAGACCGCCTGCTTGTTGCCGAAGCTGCCGCCGGAATGGGGCGGCGTCTTCAGCCGCAGCCGCGATCCCGGAACCTTCAACGCCCTGGCCATCACCGGATGGACCGCGAAGGGGCCGGAGAAGTTCGACAGGACCTCGTAGGCGTCCTCGGCCGCGTCGTGGTCGGCCAGCACGACGAAGCACTCCATCGGTGTGCAGGAGTTGCGCGGGAACTCCACCTCGACCGACACGCTGCGGTCCGCGCGGGCGAAGGCGGCCTCGGGGTCGCCGTAGCGGAAGCTGCGGCTGTTGACGAGGTTGCTGCCGAGCGCCGGGTGCAGCGGCTCCGACGCCGGGTCCAGCGCCTGGACGATCGAGGTGACCGGCGGCAGCGGGCGGTAACGCACCGCGATGCGGTCGAGCGCGTCCTCCGCCTGGTAGCGGCTGTCCGCCAGAACCACCGCGACGGGCTCCCCGACGTGGCGGACGCGGTCGACGGCCAGACACCAATGCTCCATCGGCGCGCGCACGCCGACCAGGAAGGGGCTGGCGACGCGCTGGGCGTCGGTCCCGGTGACCACCGCGGCCACGCCGGGGACCGCCAGGGCGGCGGCGGTGTCGACGCCAAGGATCTCGGCGTGGGCGTGCGGCGAGCGCAGGATCGCCGCGTGGAGCGTCCCCGGCTTGGCCGGCAGGTCGTCGGCGTAGCGCGCCACGCCGGTCAGCAGCGCCCCATCCTCGACCCGCGGCATCGGGCGCCCGACCAGAGCCGGTGCGCCGGTCCCCGCGGCGGCCTTCGGATCCGCCGCTCCATTCCAAACAGTCCGCATCACCGTCATGTCGGCCCTCCCATTGCGGAAAGCCTAGGGGACCGGACGGCGAAACCTTTTACCGTGGAGTATCACGATTTATCAGCGGGTCTGATTTTCAGCGAGGGCACCTCAGCGCGTGATGGTGCGGGGACAAACGGCCGGTCGTTCGAGTCCGCAGCTTGACGGCCCCTCCCCTATCGCGCACCTTTCGCCCGAAGACGTCACCGAATTCCTTTTCTGAGCGGTCGAGGTGCCGCCGGCCCGTCCGGCGAATCCGGCAGGGGTTGCAATGGGCCAGATCATCACCGTGGGCAGCAGCAAGGGCGGCGTTGGAAAGACGACGCTCGTCAACGCGCTGGCCGAGTTCCTCAGGCGCCGCGGCGCGTCGGTGTTCTGCATCGATGCGGACCCGAACAAGAACCTGAGCGGCTGGCTGTCCGCCACCGGGCGGACGGAGGTCCGGGTGGTCCAAGCCGACGATCTGGTGCAGATGGCCAACGAGGTGTCGGCCGTCAACGACTTCCTGCTGATCGACGTGCCGGGCGCCAACAGCACGGCGCTGGTCAACGCGATCGACATCTCGTCGCTGGTGCTGATCCCGACCAAGGCCGACGCCAAGGACGTGGTGGAGGCGTTCCGGACGTACCAGCATGTGGTCAACGCCATCACCAAGGCCCGGCGCTTTTCCCCCAAGGCGTTCATTCCGGCCGCCGCCGTGCTCTCGCAGATCGACCGCCGCGCGAGCGTCGATCAGGTCGCGCGCCGGCAGCTCGAAGGTTTGGCGATCCCGACGCTGAAGGCGGACCTCGGGCAGAAGGCGTCGATCAACCACGCCAGCTTCGCGCAGAAGCCGGCGCCCTACTCCGCCATGGCGGACGACATCGAGGCGATCGGCGCGGAAGCCTTGGCCCTGCTGGAGACCTTCCGTGGCTAAGCGCGAGGGAAAGGTCGCCGGAAAGGACGTCGAGGTGGTGCGCAAGCCGCGCCTGCGGAAGCCGAAGGAGGCGCCGCCGCCCCTGGCGATGTCGGCCTACCTCACCACCGTGATGGCCGAGGCCGCCCCGCCGGTCGAGCCGCCCCCGCAAGACCCGCCCGCTCTGAGCGGCGACGTCTTCCCTCCCCTTCCCGAAGGACGCGTTCCCCAGACGGTGGAGGAGTTCCTGACCCGGATCGCGGAGCTGTGGGAAGACGCGCAGCAGCGGTTCCTGCGCATCGGGGAGCTGCTGTCGCTCGCGGAAAGCCGCCTGGGCGAGGAGGAGCGCGCCGCGTTGGCCGAGGGGCTGAACCGGCGTTTCGGGAAATCGGCCCGATCCCAGCTCATGAGCGCCTACCGGGCGATCCGCGACGAGGTGGTGCCCTTGGAAATGGCGGCGACCGGCTATGGCACCGTCTACATGCTGGCCCGGCTCTCCGATGCCGAACGCCGGCAGGCGGCGGAGCGCGGCCTGCTGCGCCCGGACGTCCGGCAGTCCGAAATCCGCGCGTTCTGGAAGTCCGTGAGAACGCCGCTCTCATCGGCCGCCACGCGGCGCGCGGACCTGGAGGCGCGCCGCGCGAAGCTGCTCCTCGAAATCTCGAGGATCGACGACGAGCTGGCGCGTTTAATCGATTAAACCTGCGGACTCGATAGTTTTGCAGGATTTCCGAGCCCGCCCATGTGTGGGGGGGGTTCGGAAATCCTGCTTAGGCGGCTGTCGCCATTTCGGGAGCGAGGCGGCGGGCGTCGGCGATCAGCGCCGCGGTCAGCGGCGGCTGCGGGTCGCGCCGGGCCACCACCAGACCGATCAGGGTCGACAGCTCCGGCGCCACGATGGGAATGGCGCGGATGATGGGGGGAAGCAGCAGCGAATCCGCCATGATCCGCGGCATGATCGTCGACCACATGCCGGTGCGGAGATGGTTGGTCAGGACGACGATGGAGTTGGATTCGAGCATCGGTTCGGCGTGCACCCCCGCTTCGGCGAAGGCGCGGTCGATGATCCGCCGGTTCTGCATGGTGGTGTTCAGCAGGCAGAGCGGCAGGGTCGCCGCCTCCTCCCAGGTGACGCTGTCGCGCGCGCCGAAAGGGCCGTCGGCCGCCGTGATCAGGTGATAGCGTTCATGATAGAGCGGCACCTCGTCCACATTGCCGAGCGGCTCGTTGTCGAGATAGGTGATCCCGGCCTCCGCCTCCAGATTCTCCAGCTTGGAGAGGATCTCGGTGGAGCTGTGGGAAGCGATGGTGATCTTGATGCCGGGATGCATCGACCAGACGGTGGCGGTCAGCCGCTGGACCATCGGCAGCGCCGTCGGCACCACCACCAGCCGCAGCGTGCCGGTCAGCCCCTGCTTCATCGTCTCGACATCGGCGCGCATCGCCTTGTAGTCGCCGACGATGCGCCGCGCCCATTCCAGCACCCGCTCCCCCTCGGCGGTGAAGCCGATGAAGCGGGCGCCGCGATCGACCAGCGGCACGCCGAGGGTCGTTTCCAACTGCTTGATCGCGGCGGACAGGTTGGGCTGTGACACCCCGCAGACCTGCGCCGCACGGCCGAAATGCTTCTCCGTGGCCAGCGCGATCAGAAATTCCAGCTTTTCCTGCATGCCGGGGTTCCTCTCACCACGTCCTGCGCCGCGCACGAACGGTGACCGCCGTGGCGGCGCGTCGCAGGTGGGACGTTATCGTTCACAAACCCGGGCACGATCATTGATCCGAGTCAGCCGTTTCCGTCGCGGCGCCGCCTGCCGCAGCGGCAAAGGGACGCATCGTTGGCGCACGTATCGTCTTTCAGGGTCGTCCTCGCTCACGACACCTCCATGTCCACGAGCCGGAACGCCGCGCCCGGCGGCTGATCGATCCAAAGATCGGCGCCCTCCAGGAAGGTGTCGCGGCTGAGCAGGTCGAAGGCGTGGCGCAGGGCGTCGGGCTGCACCCGGCTCTGCCGGCCGACCGACAGGGTGACGCGGACCACCCGGCCGAACGGCGTGGCCTCCCGCGCCTTCATCGCCTGCTCCAGCAGGGATTGGCAAAGGGCGATCTCATGCATGGGCTGGCTCCTGCGAAAGCGGGGGAACACCCCGCCCCTCCCCCGAGGGGAAAGGCGGGGCGATCGGTCCCTCGCGGTCAGGCGTAGGCCGGGGCCTTCTTCACGGCGCGGCTCACCGCGTTGCTGAGGCCGCCCTTCAGCTTCGCGTATTCCTGCTGGACGTGGTTCTCGGCCCAGACCTGGTCGGCGATGGCCTCCACCCGGACGGCGGCGTACTTGTATTCCGGCGTCTTGGCGATGGGATCGACGGCGTGGATGGTCAGCTCGTTGCAGGCGCCGATCCACCACTGGTAGGTCATGTAGACCGCCCCCTTGTTGGTGCGGTCGGTGACGCTGGCCCGGCTGATCACCTTGCCGCGGCGCGACGACACCCAGACCAGCTCCTGGTCGCGGATGCCCAGGGCTTTGGCGTCCTTCGGGTTCATGGTGACGTAGCCCGGCTCGTCGGCCAGCGTCTGCAGGGCGGCGCAGTTGCCGGTCATCGAGCGGCAGGAGTAATGGCCGACCTCGCGCACCGTGCAGAGGATCAGCGGGAACTCCTCGGTCAGCTGGTCCCGCGGCGGACGCCATTCGGTGGCGAAGAGCAGGCCCTTGCCGCCCGGCCGCTGAAAGACGTTGCCCTCGTAGAGATACTTGGAACCGGCCGAGTCGAGGTCGCGGCACGGCCACGGCACGGCGCCCAGCCCCTCCATCTTCTCGTAGGTCACGCCGTAGAAGATCGGGCACAGCTCGCGCAGCTCGTCCCAGATCTGCTTGGTGTTGTCGTAGTGCATGGGATAGCCCATCGCCGTGGCGAGCAGGCTGATGATCTCCCAGTCGTGCTTGACGTCGCCCTTGGCGTCCACCGCCTTGGTGAAGCGCTGGAAGCTGCGGTCGGCGGCGCTGAACACGCCCTCATGCTCGCCCCAGGAGGTCGCCGGCAGGATCAGGTCGGCGAACATCGCCGTCTTCGTCATGAAGATGTCCTGGACGATGACGAACTCCATCGCCTCGAAGCCCTTGCGCACCAGCGCCAGGTCCGGCTCGGTCTGGGCCGGGTCCTCGCCCATCACGTACATGGCCTTCAGCTTGCCGGTCTCCGCCAGATGCGGGACGTCGGTCAGGCGGAAGCCGATCTGGTCGGGCAGCGACTCGACCCCCCAGGCCTTGGCGAACTTCGCCCGCACCTCCGGGTCGGTGACCTTCTGGTAGCCGGGGAACTCGGTCGGCAGCACGCCCATGTCGCAGCTGCCCTGCACGTTGTTCTGGCCGCGCACCGGGCCGACGCCGACGTTCGGCCGGCCGAGGTTGCCGGTCAGCAGAGCCAGCCCCGACAGCCCCTTCACCACATCGACGCCCTGGCCCCACTGGGTGACGCCCATGCCCCACAGGATGGTGGCGGAGGGTGCCGCGGCGTAGATGCGCATCGCCTCGCGGATGTCCTCGGCGGGCAGGCCGGTGATCGCCTCGGCGTATTCGGGGGTGTATTTGTCGACGATTGCCTTGTACTCGTCGAAGCCCTCGGTGTGGTTGGCGACATACTCCTTGTTGTAGAGCCCCTCGTTGATCAGGACGTTGGCGAAGGCGTTGACCAGCGCCATGTTGGAGCCGTTGTTCAGCGGCAGCCACAGATCGGCCAGACGCGCCGTCTCGATCTTGCGCGGGTCGCAGACGATGATCTTAGCGCCGCGCTCCTTGGCCTTGATGATGCGCTTGGCGATCACCGGGTGGCTGTCGGCGACGTTGTAGCCGAAGACCAGGACGCATTTGGTGTGCTCGATCTCGGGGATCGAGTTGCTCATGGCGCCGTTGCCCAGCGTCACCTGCAGCCCGGCGACCGACGGGCCGTGGCAGACGCGCGCGCAGTTGTCGACGTTGTTGGTGCCGAGAACCGCGCGGGTGAATTTCTGCATCACATAGTTGGTCTCGTTGCCGGTGCCGCGCGACGAGCCGGTGGTCATGATCGAGTCGGGGCCGTACTTGGCCTTGATCGCGCTGAGCTTCGTCGCGGCGTGTTGGATCGCCTCGTCCCACGACACCGCCTCGAAGGCCGCGTCGCGGCTGCGGCGCAGCATCGGGTTGCGCAGACGCGGCGTCAGGATCTTGGTGTCGTTGATGAAGTCGTAGCCGAAATAGCCCTTGAGGCAGAGTTCTCCCTCGTTGGTGACGCCGTTCAAGGGTTCGGCACCGACGACCTTCCCGCCCTCGACCAGCAGATTCAGTTTGCAGCCCGTACCGCAGTAGGGGCAGACCGCCATATGCTTTTCCATCTCGACCTCGATGTTCGCTCGATTGTGCCGGCTGTGCGCCGGCCGCAGTGATGGGAGGGGGGATCAGGCCGCGACTTCGGCGGCCTCCTGGGCGGCGCGCTCGCGCCGGCGGCGCAGGGTCTCGTCCATCGCCTCCCGGTCCATCAGGGTCAGGGCGCTGGTCGGGCAGACCGACACGCAGGCCGGGCCGGCGTCGCGGCCGACGCACAGGTCGCATTTTTGCGCCTGCGCCTTGACGCCCAGGCTCAGCGTCATGCCGGCGAACGACCGGACCGCCGGCACCGTCACCACGTCCATGACGCCGAACGGGCAGGCCAGAACGCAGTTCTTGCAGCCCAGGCAGCGCTCCTGCTCCACCTGCACGCTGTGCTGGCGGTAGACGATGGCGTTGTTCGGGCAGGCGTTGACGCAGGGCGCGTCCTCGCAATGGTGGCACATCACCGCGGTGCTGACGTCGGCCGTCCTCACCATGCGGATGCGCGGCTTGAAAGTGTCCGGCGCCATTCCTTCGACGCCGGCACCATCGGAATGGGCAAGCGCACAGGCGACCTCGCATGTGCGGCAACCGATGCACTTGCTCGGGTTGGCAGTGACGAATCTGTTCATTCCCGTCGTCCTTGTTGGCAGCCGGAAGGGGGCCGTCGAACGGCCCCGCCCCGGCGTCGCTTCACTGGTCCCTGACGTTGCGCGCCGGTTGGCCGAATCCGGTGCCGGTGGCTTCGCGACCGATTGAAATCGCTTATCGCCCGATCTTTAAAAGTAATCGACGCCGATAAGCCGATCCTATCGAGTATCTTTTCTCGTTTATCGGAATTAACGGGAGGCCATTCGACAATCAAAACGCCTTCGAACTTCCCGTCTTTGTGTCGCACACCTTATACCCACTTTTTTTGTGTGTCTAGTTGACATCGCGCCATCCAGGGGAATAGCGTATTGAAGTCAACGATGGCGATTACGCATCACCGTTGCTCTGACAAAGATTCGCAACAGATGGCTCTCCTTCTGCCACACCGTCCGTGACAACAGGCGGCTGCTGGGGCGTGCGCGAGCCAATACTGTCTTCTTATTGGTCGATCAGGTTTTCTTATCAGGACTTTCAAAACAGATCCTGATTGGCCGATTCGACGCACCCGCCCGGGAAGCCGGAGGTCTGGACATGAATCGCTTCGTTATCGCGGAACCGAGAAAGTGCATCGGGTGCAACACCTGCATGGCGGCCTGCACCGAGTCCCATAAGAAACAGGGGCTGCAGGCGCATCCCCGGCTGGCCGTCATGCGCACCGGAGACGACACCGGGCCCGTCCTTTGCCACCAGTGCGAGGACGCGCCCTGCGCCCGCGTCTGCCCGGTCAACGCCATCACCCATGGCGCCGACGCCATCCTGCTGGATGAGCAGGCCTGCATCGGCTGCAAAATGTGCGCGCTGGCCTGTCCCTTCGGCGCCATCACGCCCAGCGGCACCGGCATCGCCGGGGTCGCCGGCATCGCCACCGCCACGCCCCGCCACTCGGCGGCGCTCGATCCGCTGCTCGCCTGGGAGATCGGCGTCCGCAGCGTGGCGGTGAAATGCGATCTCTGCGCCTTTTCCGGCGACGGGCCGGCCTGCGTGCGCGTGTGCCCGACCGCCGCCCTTTACGCGGCCGACGCCGATGCCACCCGCCAGGCTGCCGCCGTCAAGCGCACGCTGGCGGCGGCGGCACCGGTCAGTCTTGAAACGCCGCTCGCCTCGCTGGAGGGGCTGGACCCATGATTCCACTCTCCCTGCTCATCATGTCGCTGCTGCTGTCCTGCGGCGGCGGCATCCTCTGCCTCCTCCTGAAGCGTCGGGAGGGGGACATCCGTCTTGGCGGCAGCGGCGTCGGCATCGCCGCGGCGCTCGCCGGGCTCGGCGCCGGGCTGACGGCCATCGGCGCCGGCCAGCCGGCCGTGCTCGACGCCGCCGGCCCCTACCCCTTCGCCCATTTCGTCCTGCGGCTCGACCCGCTGGCCGGCCTGATGATCGCGGTCATCTCGCTGCTGTCGCTGGTCGCCTGGATCTACGGCTTCGCCTATGTCCGCGAATACGCCGGGCGCGGCGTCGGGGCGATGGGCTTCTTCATGAACGCCTTCATCGCGTCGATGATGCTGGTGGTGGCGGCCGACAACGCCTTCTGGTTCCTCATCTTCTTCGAGATGATGTCGCTGGCCTCCTACTTCCTGGTCATCTTCGACCAGGACGACGAGGCGGTGGGCGCCGGCTTCCTCTACTTCCTGGTCGCCCATGGCGGCTCGGTGCTGATCATGGCCGCCTTCTTCCTGATGGCGAACCAGGCCGGCGGCTTCGATTTCGCCGCCTTCCGCGCCCATCCGCTGCCGGCCCCGCTGGACAGCGTCGCCTTCCTGCTGGCCTTCATCGGCTTCGGCGCCAAGGCCGGCATGATCCCGCTGCACATCTGGCTGCCGCGCGCCCATCCGGCCGCACCCTCGCACGCCTCGGCGCTGATGTCGGGCGTGATGATCAAGATCGGCGTCTTCGGCATCGTCAAGATCGGCATCGACCTGCTGGCCGCCAGCGCCGGGCCGGCGATGCTCGGCTGGGGCCTGCTGGTGCTGGCCTTCGGCGCGGTGTCGTCGGTGCTGGGCGTCGTCTACGCCCTGGCCGAGCACGACATCAAGAAGCTGCTGGCCTACCACTCGGTCGAGAACATCGGGATCATCCTGCTGGGCGTCGGCACCGGCATGATCGGCATGGCGCTGCACCAGCCGGTGCTGGCGGTGCTCGGCCTGATGGCCGGCCTCTACCATCTGCTGAACCACGCGGTGTTCAAGGGCCTGCTGTTCCTGGGCGCCGGCTCGGTCATCTTCCGCATGCACAGCAAGGACATGGAGGAGATGGGCGGGCTGGCCCGCAACATGCCCTGGACCGCCCTGTCCTTCCTGGTCGGCGCGCTGTCCATCTCGGCGATCCCGCCGCTGAACGGCTTCGTGTCGGAATGGTACACCTACCAGGCGCTGTTCGCCGCGGCGCTGGACGGCACCCCGCTGGTGGCGTTCGCCGCCCCCATCGCCGCCGTCCTGCTGGCGCTGACCGGCGCGCTGGCGGTGATGTGCTTCGTCAAGGCCTACGGCATCATGTTCGCCGGCGCGCCGCGCAGCCATCATGCGGAGGAGGCGCGCGAGGCTCCGGCCGCGATGGTTGCCGGCATGGCGGTGCTGGCCGTCGCCTGCGTGGCGCTCGGCCTGCTCGCCCCGCTGGTGGCGCCGGTGATGGGCCGCATCGCGGCGGCCACCATCGGCGCGGCTCCGGTCACGCTGGCCGTCGGCGCCACCCTGCTGCCGGGCGACGCGCAGCAGGCGACGCTCTCCACCCCGCTGATCGCCATCCTGCTGATCGCCATGGCTTTCCTGCCGATCGGCCTGAAGGCGGCCTTCGCGGCCAAGCGCGGCGGCGACCGCAAGGCGGCGGCCCCCTGGGCGGCCGGCTATCTGCCGGACCACCACATGCCCGCCACCGCCGGCAGCTTCGCCCAGCCGATCCGCATGTTCTTCGCGCCGCTTTACACCCTGCGCCGCGCGATCGCGGGGCGCTGGACCGGCATCACGCTCGGCTTCGAGCGGGTGGTCACGCTGGCGCGCCGCACCGAACCGCTGGCCGACCGGAGCGTCATCGCCCCGATCGTCGGCGTGGTCAACGCGGGCGGCAAGCGGCTGCAGGCCATCCAGGGCGGCGATTTCCGGATCTACTGCCTCTACATCGTCGCGGCGCTGATCGCGCTGCTGGCGCTGGCCGTCTGACGGGAGGACGCCATGCTGACCTTCTCACACTTCATCCTGGGGCTGTTCCAGGCGCTCCTCCTGCTCGCCGCGGCACCGCTGGTCTCCGGCCTGTCGCGCATGGTCCGGGCGAAGCTGCACACCCGCCACGGGCCGGGCCTGCTGCAGGACTACCGCGACATCGCCAAGCTGCTGACCCGCCAGGACCTGACCCCGCCGAACAGCGGCTTCGCCTTCCGGGCGATGCCGGCGGTGATGCTGACGACGGTGCTGGTCATCGCCATGGGCATCCCGATGCTGACCCGCTTCACGCCGGTGGCGCCCATCGGCGATCTGATCACGGTCATCTATCTGTTCGCGCTGGCCCGCTTCTTCTTCTCGCTGTCCGGCATCGACAGCGGCAGCTCCTTCTCCGGCATCGGCGGCAGCCGCGAACTGACCATGGGCGTGCTGGTGGAGCCGGTGATGCTGCTGTCGCTGTTCGTGGCGGCGCTGCTGGCCGGCTCGACCAACCTCGGCGCCATCGGCACAGCCATCGCCGACGGCCATGTGCGGTCGGCCACCGCGACGGTGATCGCCGCCCTGTCCTTCGCCTACGCCATCTACATCGAGCTGGGCAAGCTGCCCTACGACATGGCGGAAGCCGAACAGGAGCTTCAGGAAGGCCCGCTGACCGAATATTCCGGCCCGTCGCTGGCGCTGATCAAGTGGGCGATGGCGCTGAAGCAGACGGTGGTCGTCGCCTGGTTCATCGGCGTCTTCCTGCCCTTCGGCAGCGCGTCCGGGATGACGGTCTTCGGGCTGCTGTTCGGGCTGGTCGCCTTCGCCATCAAGCTGGTCCTGATCTTCGCCGCGGTCGGCGTGGTCGAGAACAGCGTCGCGCGCGTCCGCTTCCGCCTGACCCCCCAGCACAGCTGGGTCGGGGTCGGCGCCGCCTCGCTCGCCTTCGTCTTCTATCTGGTCGGCCTGTGAGCCGGCGAGGGGCAGCATCATGATAACACTCCCCACGGAACCGCTCGGGCTGTTGGCGCTGGCCGCCATCCTGGTCCCCTTCGGCGGTGCGGCGGTGATCGCCGCATCGAAACGGGCCTCGGCCAAATGGCTGTGCCAGGGCTTCGCCGCCGCCACCGTCGCGGTGATCGCCATCCTCGCCCTGTCGCTGCTCGGCGACGGCAGGATCGGCGGCACCTACGCGCTGATCGCCTTCGGATCGGTCTCGATCCTCGGGCTGGTGGTGGACAGCGTCAGCGTTCTGATCGCGCTGGCGGTGATCGCCATCGGCCTGCTGGTGGCGGTCTATTCCGCCGCCTACCTGAACGCCGGCAACCGCGAGCATCCCGACATCGGCCGGCGGCGCTTCTACGCCTTCCTGCTGGTGTTCATCGGCGCGATGACCGGGCTGGTCTTCAGCTCCACCGTCGTCGGCCAGCTCGCCTTCTTCGAGCTGACGGGCGCCTGCTCCTGGGCGCTGATCGGCTACTACGAGTCGCCCAAGGCGCTGCGCTCGGCGGCCAAGGCGCTGCTGGTCACCCATGTCGCCTCGCTCGGCCTCTACGTCGCGGCGGCGCTGCTGTTCCTGTCGACCGGCACCTTCGCGCTCTCCGCCATCGCCGACCTGGCGCCGGGGATGAAGGCGGTGGTCCTGCTGGCGATCCTGGTCGCCGCCTGGGGCAAGTCGGCCCAGCTGCCCTTCCACATGTGGCTGCCCGACGCCATGGAGGCCCCGACCCCGGTCAGCGCCTACCTGCACGCGGCATCCATGGTGAAGGTCGGCGTCTACATCTTCGCCCGCGGGCTGATGTCGTCCGGCGGCGCGCCGGAGATCGTCGGCTGGGTCGGTTCGATCATGGCGGTTCTGACGCTGGTCTACGGCTTCTTCATGTATCTGCCGCAGGTCGACCTGAAGCGCCTGCTCGCCTACTCGACCATCACGCAGCTCGCCTACATTCTGCTGGCGCTGTCGCTGTCGGTCTTCGGCTCCGACCTCGCCTTCAAGGGCGCCATCGCGCACATCTTCAACCACGCCTTCGCCAAGACGCTGTTCTTCCTGGTCGCCGGCGCGCTGAGCTACACCGCCGGCACGCGCCTGCTGCCGTCGCTGCGCGGCATCGTCACCAAGTCGCCGCTGCTGGGCGTCGCCTTCGTCTGCGCCGCCCTGGCGATCACCGGCGTGCCGCCCTTCAACGGCTTCTTCAGCAAGTTCGCCATCTTCGCCGGCGGGTTCGAGGTCGGGGCGCAGCATTGGGCGCTGATGCTTCTGGTGGTCATCGCGCTGGCGGAATCGGTCGGCTCCTTCGCCTGGTTCCTGAAATGGCTGGGCCATTCGGTGCCCGGCAAGCCGTCCGCCACCATGGCCGCGGCGGCCCCGCTGCCGGCCGGCATGAAGTTCGTGCTGGTCGCCCTGGTGGTGATGACGGTGGTCTCAAGCTCCATCGCCGCCTCGTGGCTCGGTTGAGGGAGGGAACGGTCATGAACGGATTTCTCATCGTCAACGGCCTGTCGGGCCTGCTGATCGTCAGCTCCCTTCTGGTCACGCTCGCCGGCAACCCGGCCAACTCCGCCCGCTTCTATGCGCTGCAGAGCGTCATCCTGGTGATGCTGTTCGTGGCGCTGGCGGGGGCCACCGGGTCGGGCGAGCTGTATCTCTGGTCCTTCACCGCGCTGCTGACCAAGGTGATCCTGGTCCCGGCGATCATGGTCCGCGCCTTCCGCCGGCTCAGCGATCCGGCCATCGGGTCGGGGGCGGTGATGCCGACGGCGCTGTCCATCGTCGGCGCGGCGGTCGCCGTCATCCTGTGCTTCGTCGTCGCGTCCAAGGTGACGCTGCCGGCGGCCGACGCCATCAAGCCGGCGCTGGCGGTGTCGCTCGCCCTCTTCTTCATCGGGCTCGGCTGCATCGTGGCGCAGCGGAACATCCTGAAGCAGGTGTTCGGCTATTGCCTGATGGAGAACGGGTCGCACCTGACCCTGGCCCTGCTGGCCCCCAACGCGCCGGAGCTGGTGGAGATCGGCATCGCCACCGACGCCATCTTCGCGGTGGTGGTGATGGCGGTGCTGGGATCGCGGATCTTCGACACGCTGCACACGCTCGACGCGCGCCAGCTCACGAGCCTGAAGGGATGACCGCCATGGTACCCTCGATCCTTCCCCCTCCTCCTGATCGGCCCGCTGGCGGTGGCGGTGTTCCTGCTGACCCTGCCCTGGTTCCGGGAATCCCTGCCCGAGACCCTGGCGAGCGACCAGGACAGCGTGGCGCTGCTGGAGCGCATCCATCTCGGCTCCATCGCCTACGTCTTCCTGCTGAGCGCCGCGGCGCTGGTCCAGGTGCTGTCGAACGGGGCGATCGCCGCCTTCGGCGACTGGCTGTTCGTCGACGCGCTCGGCGCCGTCTTCATGATGCTGATCGGCGTGGTCGGCCTGCTGACCGGCCTCTACTCCATCGCCTACATCCGCCACGACCTGGAGGCCGGCCTGATCGACGCCGCCAAGGTGCGGATCTACTACGGCTTCTTCAGCCTGTTCCTGTTCACCATGCTGCTGGCGGTGACCGCCAACAACATCATCATGATGTGGGCGGCGATCGAGGCGACGACTCTCGGCTCCGCCTTCCTGGTCGGGCTGTACGGGCAGAGGTCCTCGCTGGAGGCCGCCTGGAAATACGTCGTCATCTGCACGGTCGGCGTCGCCTTCGGCCTCTACGGCACGGTGCTGGTCTTCTCCAACGCCGCCGACGTGCTGGCCGACCCGCACCAGGCGGTGCTGTGGACGGCGCTGGTCGGCCACGCCGCCGAACTCGACCCGATGCTGGTCAAGCTGGCCTTCGTCTTCGCCCTGATCGGCTTCGGCACCAAGGCCGGCATCTTCCCGATGCACGCCTGGCTGCCCGACGCCCATTCCGAGGCGCCGAGCCCGGTGTCCGGCCTGCTGTCGGGCGTGCTTCTGAAATGCGCGCTGCTGATCGTCATCCGCTTCTACGTCATCACCGTCGGCACGGTCGGCGTCGGCTTCCCGCAGACGCTGCTGCTGACGCTGGGCCTGCTGTCGGTCGGCGTGTCGTCGCTGCTGTTCTTCGTGCAGCAGGACCTGAAGCGCAAGCTGGCCTATTCCAGCATCGAGAATGTCGGGCTGATCGTCGTGGCGCTCGGCGTCGGCGGGCCGCTCGGCATCGCCGCCGCCCTGCTGCACGCCATCAACCACAGCGTCACCAAGGCCCTGTTCTTCTGCACCGCCGGCAACGTGCTGATGAAGTACGGCACCCGCGACCTGCGGGCGGTGAAGGGCGTGCTGCGGGCCGCCCCGGCCACCGGCCTGCTGATGATGGCCTGCGCCCTGGCGCTGGCCGGCTTCCCGCCCTTCAACATCTTCGTCAGCGAATTCATGGTCTTCATGGCCGGGCTGAACGAAGGCTACGGCTGGATCATGGCTCTGGTCGCGCTCTTCCTGTGCATCACCATCGCCGGGCTGGTGAAGATGGTCGCCGACAGCGTTCTGGGCAAGAGCCCGGAGACGATGGCCAAGGGTGACGTCGGTTGGAAGGCGCTGGCCCCGCTGGGCGTCCTGGCGGTGCTGGTGCTGACGCTGGGCTTCGCGGTGCCGCAGCCGCTGTCCGATCTGGTCCAGCAGGCGACCGCGGTGGTGATGAACGGCGACAGCCGCCCGGTGGTCGCCGCCCCCTGGCAACACTACGACACGGTGCGCGCCGGTGGTCTTCTGGTGACCGGCAACCTCTCGCAGACGGAGATCTCCAAATGAACCTCATCGCTCCGGAACGGGTCGGGAGCGGCATCATCGCCTCCCTGCGCGAGAGCCTGCCCCACGCCATCCTCGACGAGTCCTGGCAGACCGGCGCCCAGGTGACCATCACGGTCAAGCCGGCGTCGCTGCCCGACGTGGTCGCCAGCCTCTACTACGACCACAACGGCTGGCTGTCGGTGGTCGTCGGCAACGACGAACGGCCGCTGAACGGCGCCTACGCCGTCTATTACGTGCTGTCCATGGAGGGCGCCGACCGGTGCCACGTCGTGGTGCGCTGCGAGGTGCCCGCCGACACGCTGGAATTCCCCTCCGTCACCCCGCGGGTGCCCGCCTGCGTGTGGGGCGAGCGCGAGGTGCGCGACATGTTCGGCCTGCGCCCGGTCGGGCTGCCGGACGAACGCCGCCTCGTCCTGCCCGACGACTGGCCGGACGAGCTGTACCCGCTGCGCAAGGATTCGATGGACTACCGGCTGCGGCCGGCGCCGACCAGCGACGACGAGACCTACCAGTTCATCAACGAGGCCAAGCAGGAGACCCGCGTCGTCCCGCTGGGGCCGCTGCACATCACCTCCGACGAGCCCGGCCATTTCCGCCTGTTCGTCGACGGCGAGGACATCATCGACGCCGACTACCGCATGTTCTACGTCCACCGCGGCATGGAGAAGGTGGCCGAGACGCGGATGGGCTACAACGACGTGACCTTCCTCGCCGACCGCGTCTGCGGCATCTGCGGCTACGCCCACAGCGTCGCCTACGCCAGTTCGGTGGAGAACGCGCTCGGCATCGCGGTGCCGCCGCGGGCGCAGGCCATCCGCGCCATCCTGCTGGAGACGGAGCGGATGCACAGCCATCTGCTGAACCTCGGCCTCGTCTGCCATTTCATCGGCTTCGACACCGGCTTCATGCAGTTCTTCCGCGTGCGCGAGAAGGCGATGACCCTGGCGGAGCTGCTGACCGGTGCCCGCAAGACCTACGCGCTGAACCTGATCGGCGGCGTGCGCCGCGACATCCTGGGCGACCAGCAGGCGAAGACCCGCGAGCTGGTCGCCGAGTTGCGCGACGACGTGACCCGGCTGGTCGAGGTGCTGCTGTCCACCGCCAACGTCAGCGGCCGCGTCAAGGGCGTCGGCCGGCTCGACCCGCAGATCGCCCGCGACTACAGCCCGGTCGGGCCGGTGGTGCGCGGCAGCGGCCACCGCCGCGACACCCGCGCCGACCACGCCTTCGCCGGCTACACGCTGCTCGACATGCCGGTCCATGTGGAGCAGGGCTGCGACGTGCTGGCCCGCACGCTGGTGCGGGTGTCGGAGTTCTTCGACAGCCTGTGGATCATCGAACAGCTGCTCGACAAGGCCCCGGCCGGTCCGGTGCTGAACGAGGATTTCACCTATGTCCCGCACAAGTTCGCGCTGGGCTTCACCGAGGCGCCGCGCGGCGAGGACATCCACTGGTCGATGACCGGCGACAACCAGAAGCTCTACCGCTGGCGCTGCCGCGCCTCGACCTACAACAACTGGCCGGTGCTGCGCTACATGCTGCGCGGCAATACGGTGTCGGACGCCCCGCTGATCGTGGGCAGCATCGACCCCTGCTATTCCTGCACCGACCGCGTGACCGTGGTGGACGTCCGCAAGAAGCGCTCCAAGACCATCGCCTACAAGGAGATGGAGCGCTACTGCCGCGAACGCACGGACTCACCGCTGAAGTGACGGGGGCGACCAATGCTCAAGCTACTCAAGGAAATCCTCCGCACGGGCGAGGCGACGGTCAAGTACCCCTTCGCCCCGATGGAGGTCTGCAAGGACTTCCGCGGCAAGCCGGAACACCGGGCGGCGGACTGCATCGCGTGTGCTGCCTGCACCGTCGCCTGCCCGGCCAACGCCATCCAGATGGAGACCGACACCGCCGCCGGCAGCCGCACCTGGTCGATCAACTACGGGCGCTGCGTCTTCTGCGGCCGCTGCGAGGAATCCTGCCCGACCGGCGCCATCCGCCTGTCCGCCGATTTCGAGCTGGCGGTGGGCAGCAAGGCCGACCTGACGCGGAAGGCCGTCTTCACGCTGGCCGGCTGCGCCTGCTGCGGCAAGCCCTTCGCCCCGGCCAAGGAGGTCGACTACGTCGCCCGCCTGCTGGGCCAAAGCGCCCGCAGCGCCGAGGAGGCGGAGCGGCTGCGCCTGACCGCCGCGACCTGCCCGGCCTGCAAGCGCGCCCAGGACGTCCAGCAGATCGCCAGCATGGGGATCGCCCGGCAGATGGACGCCGGGCATTCTGAATCCGAACACGCGGTCAAGGAACGGGAGACCACGCCATGAACGCCCCACTCGCTCCCAACGCCCTGATGGCGGAGATGTCGCCGGTCTCCACCAGCGACCAGATCGCCACGATGAAGACGGCGCTGCTGAAGACCATCCAGCGCTCCGCCTACGTCTATCGCGTCGATTGCGGCGGCTGCAACGGCTGCGAGATCGAGATCTTCTCGTCCATCACCCCGGTGTTCGACGCGGAACGCTTCGGCATCAAGGTGGTGGCCTCGCCCCGCCACGCCGACATCCTGCTGTTCACCGGGGCGGTGACCCGCTCCATGCGGATGCCGGCGCTGCGCGCCTATGAGGCGGCACCCGACCCGAAGATCGTCGTCTCCTACGGCGCCTGCGGCTGCACCGGCGGCATCTTCCACGACCTCTACTGCGTCTGGGGCGGCACCGACAACATCGTGCCGGTGGACGTCTACATCCCCGGCTGCCCGCCGACGCCGGCCGCGACCATCCACGGCTTCGCCGTGGCGCTCGGCCTGCTGGAGCAAAAGCTGAAGGCCGAAACCCACGTCGAGGCCACGGGCGAGGCCGCCACCCTGCCCCACCCGGACATCCCCTACGCGCTGCGGGTCCGGCTGGAGCGCGAGGCGCGGCGCATGGCCGGCTACCGCCAGGGCCACACCATCGTGGAGGAGTTCATGGCCCTGCTGGAAGGGCATGCGCGCGCCCCCGGAGCCCTGACCCTGCCCGACCGCATGACGGCGGCCGTCGCCGCGGAACGCGACCCGCGCCGCGCCGAGATCATCGGCCGGCTGGCCGAGGTCGTGCAGCGGACCATCCGGGGAGAGGCGCCATGAGCACCCTCGCGCACGCCGACCCCGGCTCCATCCCCGGCCTGCGCAGCGGCCGCGGCCGGGAGCCGGAGGTGGTCTTCTACCAACTGAACGCCAAGGTGCTGGAGCGCAAGGAGGACATCCCGGAGGACGCCCGGCAGGTGGTCTATTATTCGCTGGCCATCGGGCATCACATCGGGGTCTTCGACTGCTTCAAGCCGGCCTTCCGCTGCCCCACCGCGCTGTTCGACCGCGTCCTGGACGCGCTGCAAGACCACGAGGAGGCGCACCGCAAGCTGTCCGGCCTGCTCCGCTTCGGCGAGATCACGGTGGACGGCACCCACACCCGGCCGCTGCTGGCGGCCATCGCTGCGGCGCGGCCGGCCGCCCCGCCCGACGTGGCGGCGTGGCTGGACGGGCTGGGCACGGCGCTGGAAGCCATCCGGCGCGAACCGGCGATCTATCTGATGGGGAGACGGTTGTCATGACCGATGTCGTGTTCACGGTTGGGAACGTCCTGCGCGGCGACGACGGCGCCGGCCCGCTGCTGGCCCAACTGCTCGAGGATCTGCCCGCCCCCGGCTGGACCGTGGTGGATGGGGAGGATGTCCCGGAAAACCACACCCACCACGTCCGCTCGCTGGCGCCGCGCCGGGTGCTGATCGTCGACGCCGCCGACATGCAGCTGCCGCCGGGCGCGGTCCGGCTGATCGAGCAGGACAGCGTCGCCGAGCAGTTCATGGTCACCACCCACGCCATCCCGCTCAACTTCCTGATCGACAGCCTGCGCGAGACCGTGCCGGAGATCCTGTTCCTGGGCATCCAGCCGGAGGACACCAGCTTCTTCGCGCCGGTCACCAGCACCGTCCGCAACTCCGTGGAGGCCGTTCACGACCGGCTGGTCCGCGGCGAGGGATTCGAGGCCTACGAGACGGTGGGCTGATCCGCTGTTCGGGGCAACCCAAGACATCTGAAGGAGTTTCGCCATGGGGGACTCTGCGTCGAAAGACACGCCGGTTCTCGGCATGGACGCCTATGCGCCCGCTGAGATCCAGGACAAGGTCGAAAAGCTGGGGGTGAAGAAGGCGACGATGCCGTTCCTGCCCAGCTTCATGCTGGCGGTGGTCGCCGGCGGCGGCATCGGGTTGGGCGGCATGTTCTTCGTCATCGTGCTGGCCGACCCCGCCCTCAGCTTCGCGGTCCAGCGGCTGCTCGGCGGGCTGGTCTTCTCGCTCGGCCTGTCGCTGGTCATGGTCGGCGGGGCGGAGCTGTTCACCGGCAACTGCCTGATCGTGATGGCGCGGGCCAACGGCCAGATCAGCACGGCCCAGGTCCTGCGCAACTGGGCGACGATCTGGATCGGCAACGCCGTCGGGGCCATCGGCCTCGTCGTCCTGATCTACCTGTCGCACCACACCGAGATGAACAACGGTGCCGTCGGCGCCGCCGTCCTGAAGCTCGCCATCGGCAAGATCGCCCCGGACGCCGTGACGATCTTCTTCAAGGGCATCCTGTGCAACCTGCTGGTCTGCCTGGCGGTGTGGCTCGCCTACGCCGGCCGCACGGTGACCGATAAGATCGTCGCCCTGACCCTGCCGGTCGCCGCCTTCGTCGCCGCCGGCTTCGAGCACTGCATCGCCAACCTGTATTTCCTGCCGCTGGCCTATTTGCTGAAGGTGACGGGCCATGTCCCGGCCGGGCTGGACGTCTCGATGATCACGCCGGGCGGCATCCTGCACAACCTGCTGTTCGCCACGCTGGGCAACATCGTCGGCGGCTCGGTGTTCGTCGGCGGCATCTATTGGCTGATCTACCGCAAGGGCCTCGGCGGCCTGACCCCGCTGCCGCCGCGCAAGCCGCTGCCGTCGATCGGGCAACCGGCGGCGACCCATTGACCGTAAAAAAACCGCGGGCTGGCGATGAACCAGCCCGCGGTTCTTTTTGATTGCGGTGCTTTTTGATTCAGGTGCGGTTCACGCGGGCGTCGCGACCCGCGACGGGACGGCGTAGACCGTCAGACGGCTTTCGCGCACGAAGGCGACGACCCCCACCTCCACCGTCGCGGCGAAGCCCAGGCACAGCGAGGTCGGGGCGGAGATGGCCGCGATCAGCGGGATGCCGGCGGCGGCCGTCTTGTGGACCAACTCGAAGGAGCAGCGGCTCGACACCACGACGAAGCCGCCGGTGGGGTCGATGCGGGCGCGGGCCAGCGCCCCGATCAGCTTGTCGAGCGCGTTGTGCCGGCCGACGTCCTCGCGCACCGCCACCAGTTCGCCGTCGGGCCGGGCGAAGCCGGCGGCATGGACCGCCCCGGTCTCCCGGTTCAGGCTCTGTCCCGACGGTAAGGCCGCCATGGCGCGGCGGATCGCCTCCGGCGCGAAGCGGGCGTCGGAGCGGAGCGGGTCGAGCGGCCTCAGGGTGTCCGCGAAACTGTCGGTGCCGCAGCGGCCGCAGCCGGAACCGCCCATCAGGTTGCGCTTGCGGCGCAGCAGGGCGGCCAGCCGCTCCACCGGCACCTGCATGCGGATGCGCACTCCGTCCGTCACCTCGTCGACGGCGGTGACGGCCAGTTCGTCGGCGCTGCCGACGATCCCCTCGCTGAGGGAGAAACCGGTGGCGAAATCCTCCAGGTCGGTGGGAGTCGCCAGCATGACGGCGAAGAGGTCGTCGGCGTACAGCAGCCCGATGGGCACCTCGTCGACGATCTTCTCCTCCCGCCGGTCGATGCCCGCCCCGGTGCAGACGGTTGCCGGCACCATCCGGAATCCCTGATGGGAAAGCGGACGGGACGGGGAGGACGGCGCGGAGAGCGGGGCCGGACAGGCGATTGCATGTTCCATGATGTGGCCGAAACCCTGGCTGTGGCGGCACCGCCGGACCGGCGCCCGCTGTCCAACTCTGCACCCAACCGACACACAGCGACATGCGGCATTCCGGCTCACCACAAATATTCAACAGTCCATTTAGAATAAGAACAACTTATTGCACCATAAAAACCGATTATCGATCACTTTTTGTCAATCAACGCCGCGACGCCTTTCTTATTTGATGTTTGCAACACTCATCAATCAATGGTATTTCTTGAGAACGGTTGAACAAACCGCCTTTCCAGGCAGCCTGCCAGCGACCCGTCATCTCGATTGTTCCAACGATGATGCGCCAGGGCATGGTCGATCCGCCACGGAGATTTCCAACCAGGACCCGAAGCCACCGACTTCCGGCCCATCGCTCGACCAGCACGGAACCGGCGCCTCTCCTGAATCGGGACCACCGGCTCTCACAGCGGAGAAGGACGATGCATGAGCTTTCCTTGTGCGAACGGTTGCTGGAGATGCTGGAGGAGGCGTCGCAGCGCCACGCCTTCCAGCGGGTCACACGGATCAAGCTGGCGGTGGGCCAGTTCGCCTGCGTCGATCCGGACGCCCTTCGCTTCGCCTTCGACGTGATCCGACGCGACACGCTGGCCGGCGGCGCGACGGTCGACATCCAGCAACCGCCCGGGCTGGTCTGGTGCGAGGACTGCGCCGACGAGAGGGAGGTTCCGACGCGGATCGCCCCCTGCCCGGCCTGCGGCGGCCTGCGCCTGACCCCGCGCGGCGGCGACGACCTGACGCTTGTGGAACTGGAAGTGGCGTGACCGCCGCGACAAGGAGTCCCGCCATGTGCCTTGGAGTCCCGGCCAGGATCATCGCCATCGCCGATGCCGGGCGGATGCTTGCCGTCGCCGACATCCTGGGCGAACGGCGGGAGGTCGACCTGTCCTGCATCGCCGACCCGGACGAAGCCCTGTCCGATCAGGTCGGGCGGTGGGTCCTGGTCCATCTCGGCTTCGCCCTTTCCCGCGTCGAGGAAGCCGACGCACGGGTCACCCTCGACCTGCTTCGCCAAATCGACGAGGCGGAAGCCGGGAAAGGGCACCTGAAGGCCTCCCTGCTCGCCTGACCAGTGCGACGCGGCCGGCCGAACCCAACAGGAGATCGTTCCTATGAACCGGTTGATTTCCGCCGGCCTCGCCGGCGTTCTTTCGGTGGCGCTGGCGCTGCCCGCGGCTGCCCACACCGGCCATGCCGGCGACGCGATGTTCGTCCAGGGGCTCCTCCACCCGCTGACCGGCATCGACCATCTGCTGGCCATGGTGGCGGTCGGCGTCTGGGCTGCGCAGAATGGCGGCCGTGCGCTCTGGCTGCTGCCGATGGCCTTCATCGCCATGCTGTCCGCCGGTGCCGCGCTCGGCATCGCCGGAATCGAGCTTCCGGCGGTCGAGGCCGGAATCGCCGCCTCGGTGGCGGTGCTCGGCCTGCTGGTGCTGCTGAACAAGCGCGTGCCGGCCACCGCCGCCGCGCTCCTCGTCGGTGCCTTCGCCGTTCTGCACGGTCACGCCCACGGCACCGAGATGCCGCAGGCCGCGGACCCGCTTCTCTACGGGCTGGGCTTCGTGCTTTCCACCGCGCTGCTGCACGGCACCGGCATCGCGCTCGGTCTGGCCCGCCATCTCCCACGGCGGCTGCTTGCCCTCCGTGCGCTGCAACGGCCGGAGTGAGGCGAGCGCACCACGACACCCAAGCGGAAAAACCCGCGCTTATCCCTCAAGCCGAACTCCCGCCGCCCCCTTTGTCACCAGGGGCGGTGGGAGCGCATCACTTGCGCCGCTGTCCTGCCGGACGCGCAGGGTGGAAATGTGGAGCCGCCGAGATGGCCGGCCCTCCCCTCTCAGGCTGCGCGGCGGTTGCCCCTCAGGCGTCACGCTCCAACAGGGGCGCCGGCTTTTCGACCGCCCTGGACGCCCGGTCACGGCGAAGCCGGGTGCCGGCCAACCGATCCACGCGCTGGAACGGTCCGTGCGGCGTGCCCCCCATCTGCGCCAGGGTATCCTCGGCCTGCGCCTTGGCCAAGCGGGCCATCTCGATTTCCGCCCGGAAGGCGGCGGATGGCGTCAGCGTGTAGATCTCGTCGTCGATCGAACGGCCCTGGACCTGCCGTTCCAGCTCGAAGGGCTCGATGATGCCAGCGTCCTGGACCGCCGCCAGCGAATCCCGGATGGTGCTGAGCGTGTCGCGGAAGCGTGAGCGCTCGGTCATGCCGCTGTCGCGGATGATGGACCGCGCGTTGATGACGATCGGCTCGTCCAGGCTCCCCGCCTCGTAGTACCAGGACAGCATCTTGTAGATCCACCGGCCCACCGGCGGCAGGCAGATCAGGGTCTCGTAGGAGACCATCCGGTAGCGCAGGTTGCGGATGTCGCTTGCCACCAGATCGTTGAACTTCAGGTAAGCCATGGTGCCGCCGTTGACGCCGGCCTGACCCTTCACCTTCTTGGTGCCGAAATGCAGCGTGGGGAAGGCGGAGCTCGACAGCACGGCCTCCTTGGTGCCGTCGTCGACCGTCACCTCGACGACGCTCTTGTGCAGGATGGTCAGGGCGTCGCGGATCTCGTAGTGGGACAGGGTCTTGTTGACCTTGGCCAGTTCCTTCTGGATCTCGTGCAGCGAGAAACGCAGGACGATCTCGTCGTGCTTGTCCAGGCTGAGGCGGGCGCGCCGGGTGGCGATCAGGCGAACCACCTCCTCGACGATCTGTTCCCGGTTGCCGGGCATCACGACCTTCCAGCGGCTCTTGTCGTCCTTGGCCCCGTCGTCATCACCGCCGTCGGAGCGCAGGCGCAGGCTGACCGGGTTGATGGTCAGCCGGTAGGAGCGGCCACCGGCCTGGAAATGCCGGTCGATCGGCGTCTCCACCATGTCGTCGCCGAAGAAGAACCGCGGAGCGGTGTCCCACAGCCCAAACGCGTTCGTCCGGCGCGGTTCGCCCTGCTGGACCGCCAGATTCTCGGTCTCGAAAAGCAGCAGTTGAACCGCATCCGGTCCGGTGCTGGCCGAATTGGTCAGCTTCGTCGACGTCTGGGCCATGCCGGTCGCTCCTTCATCCACGCCGAGCGTAGGGCGGGATCGGCTCCGGTGCAACGCACGCCGGCGCAGCCCCCATGGGA
The DNA here is from genome assembly GCF_058780535.1 of Azospirillum sp. UENF 211521. Lineage (NCBI taxonomy): Bacteria > Pseudomonadati > Pseudomonadota > Alphaproteobacteria > Rhodospirillales > Azospirillaceae > Azospirillum > Azospirillum sp. UENF 211521. The sequence continues at coordinate 190,251 of NZ_JBSNCF010000005.1, read as the reverse complement.
ACACGAGGTTCTGCGCGCGCTGTTCTAGGATGAGCGCGCGCATCATCTAGGAATGACGCGCGCATGGGCGCGCTCCCCCCTGCCGCTTCTAGGTTTGGCGCGCGGTTGCCGCCCGAATCGGGCAATTCCGCACGACTCGGGAGTCGCGGTTCTAGGTTTGACGCGCGGTTCATCCCAGCGGCCTTCGGCAGTGGGCCGACAACATCTTGTCGCTCATGAAGGCTCACCCCACCGGATATCGGGCTGCAAGCCCCCGAAACGCGCGTGCTTCCTTGGTTTTCAGATCAGACGGAGCGCCTGAAGCGCGCGCTGCTCCTATGAAACACGCGGTCGAAGACGCGCTGGCGCGGGAGGGTATGTAGGAATGGCGCGCGCTGAATCCGGCCGGTTGTGCGCTTGTGCCCCCATCCACGCGCGCGCTGTTCCTAGAACCCCCGCCACTCTGCGATGCGCCGCTGGATTTTCCGAGCCCGCTGGCCGCGCGCCAATCCTAGAAGATGTGCGCGCGAAACCCAGAGAGTCCGAGTCCGCCCGATTCTCGGGCATGCGCGCGCCAAACCTAGAACAGGCGCGCCTTGGTCCTAGAAATCCGCGCGGACATCCTCGAACACCGCGCGTGGAACCTTCCATGAGCGCGCGGCAAACCTTCAATGAGCGCGCGCCCATCCTGGAACGGCGCCGAGTCCCGGTTGCGGTGACACGCAAGGCTCCCAAGCATGACGGGGAAACGGGACGAGACTCCGGAGCCAGAGCGACCATGACCACATCGACCGACCCGATCAGCCGCTGGGGCAAGATTCCCGCCTGGTGGCTTGACCACCCCGATCTCGAGGCCGACGGATTCGCCGTCCTGGCGGCGCTGGCCACCTACGCCGACGAGCAGGGAGTCTGCTGGCCGTCGCAGTCGACGCTGGCGGCCAAACTCAAGCGGTCCCGCCCGACGATCAACCGCATTCTGCAGCGCCTCGACGACATGGGTCTGGTCCGCATCGAACACCGCCGCGGTCGCGACGGCTCCCGGCTGTCCTGCCTCTACCGGCTGCGCGTCGAGCGGGACGGGGAAACGGCCGACGAAGCCGCCACGCGCCCTGTTTCGGACATCGACAGGGATGACTCGGAGGCGGACGTCCCCTGTCCGCCGGCGAGTCAGGAACAGCTCCATTCCGAACAGATTCCGGACTCGCTCGCTTCGGGCGGGCGCAGGCTGGCGCATGAGGTGCCGGCGGATTGGGTTCCGAGCGCCGACGACCTTGCCTGGGCACGCAGCCGCTTCGACGCCGTCGACATCGGCCGGCATGTCGAGGGGTTCGTCCTGCGCTGCCAAGCCCACGGCTACCGCTACCGGGACATCTCCGCCGCCTGGCGCGCTTGGCTGGCCCAGGACGAGGCGGCCGGGAAGGCACCGGCCGTGAAGACTGCGGCCGTGAAGACTGCGGCAGCCGCCGACATCACGCCACCGCCGTCCAGCCGGCCGCGGGAAAGCGCCGCCGAGCAGCGCATCAATGCGTGGCTGGCCGTCGCCGCTCGGCTCAAGGGCACGCCGCCGGCCCCCCGTTCCTGCTCCTGAGGAGACCCAACCATGTCCGCCGCCGTGATGCCGTTGCCGGAACGTTCGCCGCTCCCGTTCGATCCCACGATGCCGTCCTCGGACCGATGCCGGTTGCTCGAATCCGCCTTCCCGGAGCCGCTGCGGGACGTCCTGGCCGCCGGCCATTTGGACCACCGCCCACGCTTCAACGAGGACGGCTTCGAGGGGCTTCAGGAAACCTGGACGCCGCCGGCGACCGTCACGGTCCGGCAGGCGGCCATGGCGCAGCGGGTGCTGGCCGACCTGGAGGGCTCCATCCTGGCCCCGGCGGAACCCGACCGGCTGCTCGGCCGCGTCTTGGCGCTGCTGTCGCACTATCCGGCCAAGGGGCTGACTCCCGATGTCGAGCAGCTGGTCGCCCTGGACTGGGTCGACGATCTCGGCGAGTTCCCGGCCTGGGCGATCGATCAGGCGGCGCGCTCCTGGCGGCGGTCGAAGAAGTGGAGGCCGAGCATCGCGGAGATCCGGGCGCTGTGCGAGGAGGCCTGCGCGAAGGAGCGTGTGCTTGCCGGGCGGCTGCGGACGATTGTTCGGGCGGGGCATGTTGCCGCAACATCGGGGCCCGTGCCGGGGGCCTTGCGGACCATGGGGGCACCGGGGCTTCGACGGATGCCTTGAATTTGCTGGAGTTCCAGGCCTGGGTGTGACCGCTCGGACAACACCGAAGGAGCGGATCGTTGCCGCACCCCCTGTCACCTTGACCGGAGCCGCACCCCTTCATAGAGTGCGACCAGGGATGTGCGCCAGGAAGGGGAAATCCATGCGTGGCGAGGACATGCGCAGTTACCGCGAGGGCCGCGGGCTCAGCCAGCCTGATTTCGCGGTCTTTCTGAACGAGGGCCTTGGGCGCCGGTACGGCCGCCAGCAGATCTCCCGCTGGGAGAACGGCGCCGAGCGGATTCCCGAAGCGGTGGCCGGCCTGCTTCGCAAGGAGATGCTGGGGCCCGAGGCTGTGCACGGCCCGGCGCTGGTCACCGTCCTGACCAACCAGAAGGGCGGCGTCGGGAAGACGACGACGGCTGTGAACGTCGCGACCATCATCGCGCAGAACGGCTCGAAGACCCTGCTGATCGACGCGGATGCGCAGGCGAACGCCACCCTGCACCTCGGCGTTAACGCTATGGAGCGGGAGGAGCAAGCCCGGACCCTGTACGACGCCCTGCTCGGCAAGGCGGACATCCGGGACTGCGTCCTGACGATGGACCGATCCGGCCTGGACCTGTTGCCCTCCAGCATCCGGCTGTCGCAGGGCGAGGTCGAGCTGGCGGCGAAGCCGGCCCCGAACTTCACCCTGCGCGGCTGTCTTGCCGAGATCCGGAAGCGCTACGATCACATCATCATCGACTGCCCGCCCAACCTGGGACAGATGACGCTCAACGGGCTGACGGCGGCCGATCTCGTCCTCATCCCCTGCCAGGCGGAACTGATGGCGATCGCCGGTGTCGATTACCTGCTCAAGACGATCGACGAATTGCAGCGGCTGTGCCACCCGACGCTGAACATCCTTGGCCTGCTGCCGACCATGTACACCCAGCGCAACACGCAGGACCGCGAAAGCCTCAGCCTCATCCATGAGCGCTATGGCAAGACCATGCGCGTGTTCGAGCCGGTGCCGCGCTCGACCACCTACGCGCAGGCCGTTGCCGCCGGCCGCGCCACCATCGAGGTGGCTCCGGAGGTTGCCGGTGCCCCCGCCTTCAACACCATCGCAAGCGCACTGATGGCCGAGCGGGCGAAGCGCTTCGGCTCGGAGGTCTCCCATGCCGCCTAAGATCCAGCGCTCCAACCCCGCCTTTTTCGGGACGAAGCCGGCAACCGTGGCGGCCGGAGAGCCCGAGCGTCGGGCCTCGACGGTGGGCGTCCTGGTCGGCGCTCCTGAAAACGCGGCCCGGATCGTCCATCTGCCGGTGGACCTCGTCGACGACAACCCTCACCAGACGCGGACCCATTTCGACCCGTCGGACCTCGCGGCCCTGCAGCAGTCCATTTCCACGCACGGCCTGCAGCAGCCGATCGGTGTCCGGCAGAAGGACGACGGCCGGTATCGGCTGGTGTTCGGTGAACGCAGGCTGCGCTGCGTCCGCGCCCTGGGCCAGCGGACCATCGCCTGCGTGCTTGTCGGCGCCGAACTTGACGATGCCGAGATCACCGTCGTCGAGAACATGCTGCGGACGGACCTCAACCCCTTCGAGCAGGCCGACGCGATGGCGCTCCTCAAGGAGCGTCGCAGCTGCACGAACGTCGACGTTGGGCGCATCGTCGGCATGGACCGGAGCGACGTCTCGCGGACGTTGCTGCTCCGCAACCTTCCGGCCGAGATCCGCGCGGAGTACGAGCAGCAGGCCGAAAAGCCCGCCCGATACAAGCTGTGGAAGATCGCCGCCCTGGCCTCCCCCGAGGAGCAGATCGCCGCTTGGCAGGCGATGATCGGCAACGACGAGGCTGTCACGCTTGCGGCAGACGATCAGGCCCTGGATGAGAGGGCCGAGGCCGACGACGGCCGCCGGCGCGATATTCGTCGGGATTCCTCTGCCGTTACCCTGAGCGCGTTCAGTTTGCGCGTCGCCCGGCACTTCCAGCGGTCGCGGGACGCCCTTCTGGCCTTCCAGGACAAGCCGAAGCGGCTTGAGGACAGCGATCGTCAAATGCTGAGTGACATGAAGGCCGCGATCGAGAAGATCCTGGCCGTGGACGCCGATCCGGCGTGACCACCGGCGGCGTGGAAATTTCCACGCCGCGACTGTCGCCGCCACGACGACGACGGATGGCTTGATCGACCGGCCACGGCCATCGCTTGCCATCCGTCGCCCCCGCTCCGACGATGAAGCGTGGAAATTTCCACGCGCGTTTTTCGCTCACACCGTAAGACGGCACTCCCCTTTTCTAGGCGTCTGCCACGGGGACGCAGTCGCCACGATGCCCTCAATCCCAGGCCCGGCTGTCCTTGACGACCACCGCGAAGCGGTCGGCCAAGGCCGCGAGATTGGCGCGGTGCAGCGCCGCGGCCGGAATCACGCCGCCATTCCCGTCCGGAAGGTCGCGGGTGGCGCCGGCCGCGTCCACCACGGTGGTCCGCCAGCCGAGGTCGAGGGCGGCGCGCACCGTGCTGCTGACACACATGTGGGTCTGGAAGCCGGCGACGATCAGCTCCGTGCGCCCGGTGGCGCGGATCAGAGCGTCCAGCTCCGTTCCGGCGAAGGCGTTGGGCAGACGCTTCACCACCACCCTCTCGCCGTCCTGCGGAGTCAGCGGGGCGACGATGCCGGCCAGCGGCCCGTCCGGGTCGAACAGGGCGCCGCCGGGCTTGCCGTGGTGGACGATGTGGAAGATCGGAACGCCGGCCCTGCGCGCCCGCTCCAGCAGGCGCGCGGCTTCGGCCACCGCGGCCTCCACCCCGACCAGGGGAAGGGCGCCTTCGATGTATTCGCGCTGGGCGTCGATCAGCAGCAGCGCCGCGGAGTCGAGCGGGCTCGGCGTGGCGGGGGCGCCGGCGAGGGCGAGCAGGGTCTTCGGGGTGGCGCTCATGGTGGTTGGGGCTCCGGAACGGGGAAAGGTCGGGGCGCAGTGTGCCCCGTGTGCTTTTGCCCGGATATCCGCTAGGTTTGCGCAATGACTGTTCATAAACAGACAGCCTCCCTCAATTGGGACGATCTGCGGATCTTCCTGGAGCTTGCCCGCACCGGCAGCCTGTCGGCGGCGGCGCGCGCGCTGCGGATCAGCCACGCGACGGTCGGGCGCCGCGTCGCCGCGCTCGAGGAGGGGCTGGGCCGCCGTCTGGTGGAGCGGCGTGCCGACGGCTACGGCCTGACCGCGGACGGCGAGGCGGTCTTCGCGCTGGCTGACGGGATGGACGAGCGCGCGCTGGCCATCCTGCGCCAAGCGTCGAGCCAGGGCGGGCGCGAAGCCGGGCTGACCGGCACCGTCCGGCTGACCACCACCCCGGCGCTGGCCGACCGCTTCCTGATGCCGCGGCTGGGTCCGTTCCGCACCCGCCATCCGAGGATCGACCTGGAGGTGATGGTGGACAACCGTTCGCTCAGCCTCGCGCGGCGGGAGGCTGACATCGCCATCCGGCTCGCCCGGCCGCAGCATGGCGACCTGATCGCGCGGCGGCTCGCCACCATGGGCTACGGCCTGTTCACCGCCGCCGGTGCGCCCGACGCGGTGATCGGCTATGACGAGGCGCTGGCTGACTTGCCGGAGGCGGTCTGGCTGGCCCGCCATATGGTTGGGCGCCGCGTCGCCTTCCGCTCCAACAGCCTGCAGACCCAGCTCGCGGCGGCGAAGGCGGGGTTCGGGGTGGCGCTGCTGCCCTTCTGGCTGGCGGCGGGGGAACCGGACTTGATGCCGGTGCCTGGTGAGGCGCCGCCGCTGGAGCGCGAGGTCTGGCTGGTGCTGCACCCGGACCTGCGCGACGTGCCGCGGGTGCGGGCGGTGATCGAGCATCTGGTCGTGCTGTTCACGGCGGAGTTCGCCGCCGCACCGGATCGTCAGAACTGCCAGTTCGCGGGGACCCAGGCGTAGCCGCCGTCGGTCTTGAGCATCCGTCCGAGGCCGGGAAACGGAAAATGGAAGCCCAGCACGGGGATGCGGTCGGCGGCGGCCCGGTCGAAGATGCGCCGGCGCGAGGCGAGCGCCGTGTCCTTGTCGCGATCGGGGCCGGGACGCCAGGGGTTGTCGACGTTGACGACCGGGTGATAGGCGAGGTCGGCGGTCAGCAGCAGCTGGTCGTTTCCGGAATGGACAAGGAAGGTCGCCATGCCCGGCGTATGGCCGGAAGCGACGATCGTCGTGAGGCCCGGCACGATCTCGGCCCCGGCGTCATAGAGTTCGACATCCTTCCCGACCGGTTCGAGGCTGCTCTTGATCGCGGCGGCGAAGCGCCGGCGGAAATCCTCCGGAACCGGCATGTAGGACAGATCCGGATCGTTGCGGACGAAGAAATCCCAGTCCGCCCGCGGCACGAAGACAGTGGCCCGGGGAAACGCCTTGCCGCCGCTCGCGGTCCTGAGATTGCCGATGTGGTCGGGATGGGTGTGCGAGATCACGATGGCGTCGATGTCCGCGGGGCCGAGCCCGATCGCCGCGAGGTTCTGGAAGATCCGACCGCCGTTCGGCCCCATCGTCGCGCCCGCGCCGGCCTCGACGAGGATCCGCCGTCCCCCGGTTTCGATCAGAAGGGTGTTCAGGTTCAACGTCATGTGGTCCGTCGACAGGAAGGCGCGGCGCAGCACCTCCTGAAGCTCCGCTTCGGGGGCATCGCTGGCGTAGACGCGGGGCGGACCGCCGATCACGCCGTCGCTCAACACCGTCGCGCCGATGTCGCCGACGCGGAACCGGTAATGGCCGGCGTTGCCGCTCGCGGGGGGTGGCGGCGATTGCGCCTCCGCGCCTCCGCCGCCGGCAACGAACAGGGTGGGGGCGCCGACGACCGCGGAAAGCATGATCGTGCGTCGGTTCAGGGTGAACGCGTTCATCGCTGTTTCCTTCTGAGTTGGGCGCCCCTCCGCCGCTTCCGTCTGCGGTGGAGGGGGCGCGACAATCAACCGCAGATCGACCATGACACGGTGTGATTGCGCTGATAAGCTCGGCAAATCTGAGCAGCTTGATTAGGCCAGCTTTGCAATGAACCCGATCCGCCTGGACAGCTTCGACGTGTTCGTGGCGATCGTGCGCTGTGGCGGCTTCCGCGCGGCGGCGTTCGAGCGGGGCGTCTCGTCATCGGCCTTGAGCCAGACGATGAACGCCCTGGAGGAGGCGCTCGGCATCCGGCTGCTCAACCGGACGACGCGGAGCGTGTCGCCGACGGAGGCCGGGCAGCGCCTGCTCGATCGCCTGGCCCCGGCCTTGAGCGACATCCAGCGCGCGATCGCCGAGGTCGACGAGCTGAGGGACAGCCCGTCGGGAACCTTGCGGATCAACGCGCCGGCCCCCGCCATCGACCATCTCCTCTGTCCGCTGGTGTTCGACTTCATGGACGCCTATCCCGAGGTGAAGATCGAGATCATCAGCGACGCGGCGGTGATCGACATCGTGGAGCAGGGATTCGACGCCGGCGTCCGCTTCGGCAAGCAGTTGGCGCAGGACATGATCGCGGTCCCCTTCGGGCCGTCGCTCCGATACGCGATCATCGCCGCACCGGACTACATCGCCCGGCATGGGCGGCCGGAGACGCCGCACGCCCTGGTCGGCCATGACTGCATCCGGCGGCGGTTTCCCGGCGGCACCCTGGTCACCTGGCGGTTCGCCCAGGGGGACGAGGAGCTGGAGGTCACGCCGGCGGGACGTCTGACGGTCAGCACGGTGCACAACGAGCTTCAGGCCGCCCTGGCCGGCCGGGGCATCGCCCATGTCCTGGACGATTATGCGAAACCCCATGTCCGCGACGGGCGGCTGGTGGAGCTTTTCCCGGACTGGAGCCCCACCTTGCCGCATTGGTTCCTCTATTACCCCAACCGCCGCCTTCCCAGCGCGGCGATGCGGGCGTTCCTCGATCACATGAAAGGCTACGACTGGACGGCCGGCGGCTGAACGGAGGGTTTTTGCGCGCCGGCCCGGGCGGTTGGGCGAGGGGAGCTAGAGCAGGTCTTCGATGCGGATCGGCAGATGCCGGATCCGTTTTCCGGTCGCGTGGTGGACGGCGTTGACGATGGCGGCGGAGGCGCCGACCATGGCCACCTCGCCGAGCCCCTTGACGCCCGATATGTTCAATCGGCTGTCCGGCTCGTCGATGAAATCCACGTCGATGGCGCCGATGTCGGCGTTGACCGGCACCACATACTCCGCAAGGTCGTTGTTGAGGACGCCGCCGAACCGCGGATCGCTTTCGGCGGCTTCGCGCAGGGCGGCGCCGATGCCCCAGACCACGCCGCCGCGGACCTGGCTTTCCGCCGTGCGGCGGTTCATGACCCGCCCGCAATCGGCGACGCTGACCACCCGCCGAACGCGCACGCGCCCCGTCGACGGCTCGACATGGACCTCGGCGAAATGCGCGATCCAGCTGAAGGCCAGGAAGTCGGGGTATTCGGGACCGGTCACCACGGGCATGCCCCGGCGCAGCTGCTCGATCGCCTGCCGGTCCTTGCCGAGCGGCAGGGTGTCCACCGACACCTCCAGAAAGGGGCGCCGGGTCCGGGCGAGCTGGGCATGAACGGGCTCGTCCGTCAGCGCCGCCCCGGTCAATTGGGCCAGTTCCTCGCGCAGCTTCAAGGCGGCGGCCCGCGCCGCCGGCGCCGCGCTTCCGGCACCCCAGGAGCCCGCGGTGAGGTGCTGGGGGGCGTGGCCGGTGTCGCCGATCCGGATGTCGAGCTTGCCGGGGTCCACGCCGAGAACCTCGATCAGCTCCGCGGCGATGACGCTGCGCAGCCCCTGTCCCATTTCATGGCCGGACGTCGCAATTCGGCATTGGCCGTTGGCCGAGAGGCGGAGCGTGGTGACCGAGGGCGTCATCGCCGCCTTGTAGCTGCCGCAGGCGACGCCGAGGCCGATGCGGTCGCCGTTGGCGGCGACCAGGGCGCCGGGCTCGCTCGTCCATCGGTCCCAGCCGAACAGCGCGGCCCCGCGCGTCAGGCAGGCGGCGAGATGGCGCGAGGAGAAGGGCTTGCCGGTGAGCGGATCACGCTGGGTGTCGTTGGCGAGGCGCAGCGCGACGGGGTCCATGCCGAGCGCCCCGGCGAGTTCGTCGATCGCGCATTCAGTGGCGTAGCTGGCCGGATGCTCGTGCGGGGCGCGCTGGTGCCCGGGGGTCTGGGTGTCGACCCGGACGATGCGCTCGCGTCCCAGCCACGCGCCATAGCCATACAGGCGCGGTGGATTGGCGCCGTGATCGCTGGCGAAGCCGTCATACCGGCTGTTCTGCTGCACCGTTTCGTAGATGCCGGCGAGCAGGCGGCCATCGCCGTCCGCGGCAAGCCGGACGCGATGCCGGCTGTGCGGGCGATAGGACGCGGTGTGGAACAGCTGGCCCCGCGGCATGACGAGCTTGACCGGGCGGCGCAGCAGCAGGGCGGCGCTCGCCACCAGCACGCTCTGCTCCTGGACGCCGTTCTTCTGGCCGAACCCCCCGCCCGTGTAGGGGCTGACACCGCGCAGCGCCTGCGGCTCCATCCCCATCATGCCGGCCAGACCGCCGGCAAAGGCCGCGGCGGACTGCGTTCCCTCGTAAATCCGCAGCGTGCCGTCCTCGAACGCGGCGGTGGTCGAGATCAGCTCGATGGGGTTGTGATGCTGCTGGGGGTGTCGATACTCCACATCGACGATATGGGCGGCGTTGGCGAAAGCCGCCTCGGCGTCGCCGGACGCCTGCTGGCTGACGGGCTCCGGCTCCGGGGTGGCAAGGCTATCGTCCATTTCCGCGCTGAACGGTTCCTCGGCGTAGCGCACCGTCACGGCTTCGGCGCCTTCGACCGCCGCCTCCAGCGTTTCAGCGACCACCAGGGCGACCGGCTCGCCCCGATGGCGGACCTGCGGGCCGGTCATCGGCTGGTAGCCTTTTCCCGGCTGTCCATAGGCGCCGCGGGCTGCGGGCGTCGTCCGGATCTGTGCGAAATCACCATGGGTGAAGACGCGCACGACACCCGGAACCGCCAGGGCGGCGGCGGTGTCGATGGACAGAATCTGCCCCTTGGCGATCGTCGCGGGCACGGTCATCGCGTGGAGCAATCCGGGAAAGGGCTGGTCGGCGGCGTATAGCGCACGGCCGAGCACTTTTTCGTGGGCATCGATCCGGGGGCGGTCGGCGTTGCGGTTCGGCGTCATTGACTCTTGCTTCCGGCGGTGATGAGGGCGTCGGCGAGGGTCCGTGCGCCGAGTTCGATCTTGAACGCGTTGTGGCGGCCGGCGCGGGCGTCGGCGAAGGCCGCTGTGGCCGCCGCCAAGGCTCCCTCGCGATCGAGCGTGCGACCGCGCAGGAAAGCCTCGGCCGCGCGGGCGCGCCACGGCACGGTGGCCACTCCGCCGAGCGCCACATGCGCCTGCCCCACGCGGTCTCCGTCCATCTCCAGCGCCACCGCGGCGGAAACCAGCGCGAAGGCGTAGGATTCGCGGTCGCGCACTTTGAGATAGACGGAGTTCCGGCCGGCGGCGGTCTTCGGCACCGCGATGCCGGTGACGATCTCTTCGCGGCCGATGGTGAATTCGAGATGAGGGGTCTGGCTGGGCGGCCGGTAGAGTTCGGAAATCGGGATCACCCGCGTTCCGTCGCGGCCCTGCAGCTCGATCGTGGCATCCATCGCCATCAGGGCAACCGGCCAGTCTCCGGGCGACACGGCGTTGCACGCCTCGCTCGCCCCCAGCACCGCCTGCGACCGGTCCAGCCCGCCAAGCGCGGCGCAGCCGGAGCCCGGCTCGCGCTTGTTGCACGGGTAGGTGCCGTTCACGCCGTTCCTGAAATAGGGGCAGCGCGTCCGTTGAAGCAGGTTGCCGCCGACGGTCGCCATGTTGCGCAGTTGCTGGGACGCGGCCTTCGACAGGCTCTCCGCCAGCACCGGATAATCGCGGCTCACCACCGGATCCTCGGCGACATTCGCCATCAGCGCGGCACCACCGAAAAACAGCCGGTCGCCGTCGGTGTCGATCCGGTCGGCGCCTTCCAGATCGGCGATGTCGATCAGATGCGCCGGCCGCTCGATGCCGAGCTTCATCAGGTCGTAGAGATTGGTGCCCCCGGCGATGTAGCGGGCGCCGTCGCCGGCCGCGACGAAGGCATCGATCGCTTCACGGGCCGTCCCGGCGCGGACGTAGGACAAAGGCTTCATGGCTCAGCTCCTCTCGATCTGGGGAGCGGCCTGCTCGATCGCCGCGACGATGCCGACATAGGCGCCGCAGCGGCAGATGTTCCCGCTCATGTACTCCTTGATCTGCTCCGGCGTCGTGGCGTGCCCCTCCTTGACGCAGGCGATCGCGGCCATGATCTGGCCCGGCGTGCAGTACCCGCATTGCAAGGCGTCGTGGTCGATGAAGGCCTGCTGCATGGGATGAAGACCGTCCGCCCCGGCGATGCCTTCGATCGTCGTCACGTCACGGCCGTGGGCTTTGGCGGCCATGGTCAGGCAGGAGGCGATCCGGCGGCCGTTCATGTGGACGGTGCAGGCGCCGCATTGGCCGTGATCGCAGCCCTTCTTCGCGCCGACGAGGCCCAGCCGTTCGCGCAGCAGGTCCAGCAAGGACGCCCGCGCATCGATGTCCAGCGCCGCCGGACGGCCGTTGACGCGGAAGGAGACAGGGACGGTCACGCCGTTCTCCGGCGAGGGCTGCGGGCCGGCCTGTTGGGCGAGCCCGGTGGTCGGCAACATCGCTCCGCTCAAGGAGATGATGGTCCCGGCCTTCAGAACCCGCCGGCGGGTGGTTTCGAGACGGTGCTTGCCTTGTGAGTTCGGCATCTGAACTCCCTCGATGATGGCATCATGGTGATCGCCGGCCGCGTGCGGGACAGGGGCCGTGGGATCGCAGAGCAATGAGAATGGTTCGCGACCACCGGGAGAATAAGGCGCGTTGTCCTGAGCGGACTGGTAAGCTGTTCTTTGCAATTGACGATGAGTCCCCGCGGAAGCGGTTGAGGCCAAGCCAGCTTGGAAAGGGTGCCTCGCGCGATGCGATCACCACGGAATTCCTTCTTCCGATCAATGGTATAGGCACTAGGGAGGCCAGCGCCGGAAGTTGTCGTGAAGCGGGCTTCTCCACCGCGTTCGGGAAAAGGCAGCAGCGGCAGGCCTGTTCCGGTGACTACGGATGGGATGATCACATTCGTGTGATGAGGCCGGCGTCGCCGGTTGACTCCCAGCAATCCATACGGCAGATTGTCAACAATCGACTGATGACGGTGGACGGAATGACCAAGGGCAGGGCAGGGGAAGCGGTTTTGGCGCGGGTGCCGAAATCGACCTTTCGCGCCCACATCGCGGACGGGTTGCGGGCCGCGATCCTGAATGGCGACATCGAGCCGGGGGCCCAACTCGTCGAGACCGCGCTGGCCGAACAATTCGGGGTCAGCCGCGGCCCCTTGCGCGAGGCCATGCGGCAGCTCATCGACGAGGGGCTGCTGGTTGCCGTGCCCTACACCGGGACGCACGTCGTCGGTCTGTCGGTCGATGACGTGCGCGAGATCTATTCGATGCGCGTCACCCTGGAGATCTTCGCCTTCGAGCAGATCTGGGCGCGGCGCGAGCCGGCGTTCCGCCAAGGTCTGGTCGCCCGCCACGACGCGCTCACCGCCTGCATCGACGCCGAGGACGATGCCGCCAGCATCGTCGCCGAGCTGCAGCTGCACGGCTTCGTCTACGAGGCGACCGGGCACAAGCTGCTGCTCAGGACCTGGGAAAGCATCCGCGGACGCCTGCAGCTCTATTGGGCGGCGCACCACCGGGCGCACGGCATCCGCGGGCCGCGCCGCGACGGCCACGACCGCTATGTGGCGATGGCGCTCGCCGACGACTTCGATGCGCTGAAGGCCGAAATCACCGACCACATGGCCCGCGGTGGCCAGCAGACCGAGGCGTTCCTGCGCAACCGGGAAGCCGGTGCCGTTCACGGCCCCTGACCGGACCCATAAAAGACGACGCACAGACAGAGGAGGCTTACGATGACCATCAACCGGGGGACCATCGACCGCAGGACCCTGCTCGGCCTTGCCGCGGCCGCCGCTGTGGGGCTGTCGGCTCTGCCGGCGCTCGCCGCTTCGCCCTCCACGCTGGACCGGGTCAAGGAGAGCAAACGGCTGCGCATCGGCGTGACCTCCGCCGAACCGTGGTTCTTCAAGGACCCGATGACCGAGACCTGGACCGGCGTCGGCGTGGCGATGGGCCAGCGGCTGGCCGCCAGCCTCGGCGCCACCCTGGTTCCGGTGGAGACGACCTGGGCCAACGCGGTGGGAGCGCTGCAGGCCGACCAGATCGACCTGATGTTCGTCCTCGACCCGACCGAGGAGCGCCGCAAGGCCATCGACTTCCCAGAATCACCGCTGTTCTACTACGCCATGGGCGCCCTGGTCGCCGCCGACTCCCCCATCAAGGCCTGGGCGGACATCGACAAGCCAGGGCTGCGCATCGGCGTGACGCTGGGCACCTCGCTTGACAAGAACGTCACGGCGATGGTGAAGCAGGCCGCCATCAACCGCTTCTCCAACAACGACGAGACCATCGCGGCCTTCGCGGCCAAGCGCATCGACGTCGCCGTCCAGTTCCATCCGGCGCTGGTCGTCCAGCAGACCCGCCTGCGCCTGGGCAAGGTCATCCTGCCGGAGCCTGTGGAGCCGGTGGCGACCAGCGTCGGCCTGCGCAAGGAGGAGAATCCGGCCTTCCGCGACTGGCTGGACGGGCAGCTCAAGACCCTCTACGCCGAGGGGGTCCCCGACCAGGTGTTCGCCGCCTACCTGAAGTCGAAGAACGTCGACGCGTCGAAGATCCCGGGCCTGATCAAGGAAGCCTGGCGCTGACCGTCCGAGGCGGCGGAGCGGGTCCGCCCCGCCGCCGTCCCGCTCCGCATCGGGCCGCAAGCCGCGCAAAGGACAGCGACAAGGACGCCGCATGACCTACCAATGGGATTTCTCGCCGGTCCTGATGAGATGGCCGCTGCTGCTCGACGGTCTGTTGAACACGGTCAAGATCGCGGCCATCGCCATTCTCTTCGGCGTCATGGTCGGGCTGGTTCTGGCGCTGCTGCGGCTGTCGCCGCGGCGGTACCTGCGCCTTCCGGTGGCGGTCTTCGTCGAGTTCTACCGCAACACCCCGCCCATCGTGCATTTCTTCTGGTTCTTCTATGCCCTGCCGGTGGTGCTCAACATCAGCCTCGACCCGCTGGTCGCCGCCGTGCTCGCCCTGTCCACCCAGTCCGGCGCCTTCTATGCCGAGGTGTTCCGCGGCGGCATCCAATCCATCGAGCGCGGCCAGTGGGAAGGGGCGAGGGCGCTGGGCATGTCCCACACCCAGCTGATGCGGCGCATCGTGCTGCCCCAGGCGGCGACGCGCATGATCGCTCCCTTCGTCGAGCGTTCCTTCGAGCTGATCAAGACCACGGCGCTCGCCTCCACCCTGGCCTATGGCGAGCTTCTCTATCAGGCGATGATGGTGAACAGCGAGACCTTCCGGCCGCTGGAGGTCTACACCGCGGTGGCTCTGCTCTATCTGGTCCTGCTGGTCTCCTGCAGCGCTCTGGCCCGCCTCGCCGAGGCGCGGCTGGTCGCCTACCGCTGAGGAGGCGGCGCGATGGAATACAGCTTCGACTTCGCGCTGGTGGTCGAGACCTTCCCGATCCTGATGCGCGGCTTCCTGGTGACGCTGCAATTGTGGTTGCCCAGCCTCGCCATCGGGTTGGCCGCCGGCTTCCTGCTGGCGCTGGCCCGGCTGGCGCAGAGCCGGCTCCTGCGCGGCGGCAGCCTCGTCTACATCGAGCTGTTCCGCGATACCCCGGTGCTGATCCAGCTCATCTGGTTCTACTACGCCTTCCCGATCCTCATCGGGGTGCAGCTGTCGCCCTTCACGGCCGCGCTGCTCGCGCTGGCGCTGAACACCTCCGCCTATGGGGCGGAGATCTTCCGCGGCGGCATCCAGTCGATCGCCCGCGGCCAGTGGGAGGGGGCGAAGGCGCTGGGCATGCGGCACGCCGACGTGCTGCGCCGGATCATCCTGCCGCAGGTCTTCAAGCTGATGCTGCCCGCCTTCACCAACCGCGCGGTCGAAGTGGCCAAGATGTCGTCGCTGGCCTCGGTCCTGTCGGTTCACGAGCTGATGTATCAGGGCCGGCTGTTGAGCTCGACCTACTACCGGCCCTTCGAAATCCTCACGACGGTGGCGGTCGTCTATTTCGTCCTGATCTATCCGGTCACCTTCCTGTCGATGACCCTCGAACGCCGCATGGCCGGCAAGGGATGACGGTCATGCAAGCGGAGCCCCTCTCCATGCCAGAATCCACCCTCCCGCCGCCCATCCTCCAGGTGTCCGGCCTCCACAAATGGTTCGGGTCGCTGCATGTGCTGCGCGGGATCGATTTCTCGGTGGCGGCCGGCGAGCGCGTCGCCATCATTGGCGGCAGCGGGTCGGGGAAGAGCACCTTCCTGCGCTGCCTCAACTTCATGGAGATGCCGACGGCCGGCCGGATCGCGCTCGACGGCACGCCGCTCGGCCGCGCCGCCGCCGGAAGGCCGGACGAGGTGCGCTATCCCGAGGGCGAGCTGTGCCAGGTCCGCGAGCGCGTCGGCATGGTTTTCCAACAGTTCAACCTGTTCCCGCACATGACCGTGCTGGAGAACGCCATGGAAGGCCTGGTCACGGTCAAGCGGATGAAGAAGGCGGAGGCGCGCGAGCGCGCCCTGCGCGAACTGGACAAGGTCGGGCTGGGCGGCAAGACCGACGTCTATCCCGGACGCCTGTCCGGCGGCCAGCAGCAGCGGGTGGCCATCGCCCGCGCGCTTGCCATGGAGCCGGAAATCCTCCTGTTCGACGAACCGACCTCGTCGCTCGACCCCGAACTGGTGGGCGAGGTGCTGCGGGTCATCCGCCAACTGGCGGAGGAGGGCAGGACCATGCTGCTGGTCACCCACGAGCTGGGCTTCGCCTATCATTTCGCCACCAAGGTGATCTTCCTCGCCGACGGCGTCTTCCACGAGGTCGGGACGCCGGACGAGGTGCTGAAGCATCCCAGGCAGGAGCGCACGCGCGCGTTCCTGGAGCGCTTCACCGAATTTTCCTTCTGATCCTTCGGATTGATCTTCCTCCCGGACATCCGGGAACACGCGGCGCGGGGCGGGCCGGCAGGGCCGGCCGCCGCCGGGAAAGGACACATGTGATGGTATCGAACAGCGCGGTCAGCCGGACGAGTTCGCAGGGCTATGTCGATGACACCCGCAACGACGAGGTGCTGATCTACGTGAACGGCGCGTTCTTCAAGCGCGACGAGGCGAAGGTCTCGGTCTTCGACGCCGGCTTCGTGCTGGGCGATGGGGTGTGGGAAGGGCTTCGCCTGGTCAAGGGCCGCATCCTGGCGCTCGACGACCATATGGACCGCCTGTACGAGGGCGCCAACGCCATCCAACTCGACATCGGCATGACACGCCAGGAGCTGGTCGTGGCGATCCAGGCCACGCTCGACCGCAACGGCATGACGGACGGCGCCCACATCCGCCTGATGGTCACCCGCGGCCGCAAGAAGACGCCCAACCAGGACCCGCGCTTCGCGCTCGGACAGGCGACCATCGTCATCATCGCCGAATACAAGGCGCCGAAGCCGGAATCGAAGGCCAACGGGCTGACGCTGCTGACTTCGACCATCCGCTGCAGCGGCCCCGACGTCTTCGACCTGCGGCTCAACTCGCACAGCCGCCTCAACTTCATCCAGGCGCTGATCCAGGCGATCAACGCCGGGGCCGACGAGGCGCTGATGCTCGACCCGCACGGCTTCGTGGCGAGCTGCAACTCGACCAACTTCTTCATCGTCCGCAAGGGGGAGCTCTGGACCTCGACCGGCCGCTTCAACTTCAAGGGCATCACCCGCGCCAAGACGATCGACCTCTACCGCAAGGACGGCGGCACGGTGCGCGAGCACGACTTCACCTTGGCGGAGGTCTACGGGGCCGACGAGGCCTTCGTCACCGGAACGCTGGGCGGCATCACGCCGGTGGTGCGGGTCGACGGCCGGCGGATCGGCGACGGCAAGCCGGGGCCGGTCACCGCGCACATCGCCGACCTGTACGCCCGGGCGATGCTCGGCTGACGGCGGGGCCGTCCTGACTCCCCATCGCGCAAGGGGGCGCGGAGGCGCATGTTCCAATCGCTGAGGGCCAGGCTGCCCGATCCGGACCAGGGGCCGGGCGTCAGGGCTCCCGCCTGGCTGCGCGCCTTCGTGCGTGGCGACGAGATCTGGCTTGTCGTTCTGGCGGCCGGGATCGGGATCGTCGCCGGCGGGCTCGTCGCCGCCATCGTGGCGGCGATGCAGTCCGCCCACCACGTCCTGTTCGCGGTGGAGGGGCACGACGTCAGCGGGGCCGCCGCCGTCGACCCCTGGCGGGCCGCGCTGGTCCCGGTCGCCGGCGGGCTCCTGATGGCGATGCTCGGCTGGCTGCTCGGCCGGTTGCCCCGTGTCCCCATCATCGATCCGGTGGAGGCCAACGCGCTCCATGGCGGCCGCATCCCCATCCGGGGAAGCCTGATTCTGGTCCTGCAGACGATGCTGTCCAACGGTTTCGGCGCTTCGGTCGGCATGGAGGCCGGCTATGCCCAGGCCGGCGCGATGGTGGCGTCCAAGCTCGGCCGCATCTTCCATGTCCGGCGTGCCGACCTGCGCACGCTGGTCGGCTGCGGCACGGCGGCGGCCATCGCGGCGGCCTTCGACGCGCCGCTGACCGGCGCCTTCTACGCTTTCGAGTTGGTGATCGCCAGCTATTCGATCTCCACCCTGGCCCCGGTGGGCGTCGCCGCCATGACCGGGGTCGGCGTCATGCGGCTGATCCTGCCCCAGCCGTCGCTTCAGGTCGGTTTCGCCGGCAGCCTCGGGGCGGCGGATTACGCGCTGGTCTGCCTGATGGGCGTGCTGTGCGCCCTGCTCGGCATCGCCATGATGCGGACGGTCGGGCTGGTGGAGGCGGTCTTCAACAAAAGCCGCGTTCCGCCGTGGGCCCGTCCGGTGGTCGGCGGTGGCTGCATCGGGCTGCTCGCGCTTGCCACGCCGGCGGTGCTGTCCTCCGGCCATGGCGCGCTGCATGCGGGGTTCAACGCCTACTACACGGCGCCGGTGCTGCTGGGGCTGATCGGGTTGAAGGCGCTGGCCTCGGCGATTTCCATCGGGTCCGGCTTCCGCGGCGGGCTGTTCTTCGCCTCGCTGTTCCTGGGGGCGATGCTGGGCAAGTTGGTGGCCATCGGCTGGATGCTGGCGGTCGGGCTGACCATCCCGGCGGTGGTGATCGGCATCGTCGGCATGTGCGCCATGGCCACCGCGGTGCTCGGCGCACCGCTGACCATGGCCTTCCTCGCGCTGGAGGTCACCGGCAGCCTGCCCCTGACCATCGCGGTTCTGGCCGCCGCGGTGGTGTCGTCGATCACCGTCCGGCGGGTCTTCGGTTATTCCTTTGCAACCTGGCGCTTCCACCTGCGCGGCGAGTCGATCCGCAGCGCCGCCGACATCGGCTGGATCCGCGAGCTGACGGTCGGGCGCATGATGCGCAAGGACGTCCGCACCGTGCGCGCCGACCAGACGCTCGCCCAGTTCCGCCGCAACTTCCCTTTGGGTGCGGCCCAGCGGGTCATCGTGGTCGATCACGCCGACCGCTACGCCGGGATCGTCTTCGTGTCGGATGCCCACCGTGACATGACCGAGGCGGAGGGCCTCGCCGACCTCATCCGCCTGAAGACCGACGTGCTGCTGCCCAACGTGAACGTCCGCGAGGCGATGAAGACTTTCGCCGCGGCGGAAAGCGACGTGCTGGCGGTGGTCGACGGCACCGACCGGATGCGGGTGATCGGGCTGCTCACCGAGCAGCACGCGCTGAGGCGCTACAACGAGGAGCTTGACGGGCGGCTGCGCGAGGGCGGGCTGCTGTGACGGGGGCCGTGGACCCAAGCCCGGTCGGCCGGCCGGCCGCCATAGCCACCAGCGTCGGTGCCGGTCAAGCGGTGCGCCGGCGTGGGACGGGAACGAGGGCGATCAGCACCGCCCCGAGAAGCGCCCACTGCTCCCCGGCGCCCATGCCGTGCAAGGTCGCCCAACCGGCGAGACACCACGCCACCGGCACGGCGAGCAGCAACCAGGACCACCGCCCCTGCGCCATCATGACCAGTCCGATGGTGGCGATCGCGGTCGGATCCGGTGTGATGCCGAAGACCTCGGCTCCGTGCAGGGGGCGCCCGGCGAGGAGCGCCGCGAACGGGTGAACGGCAAGCGCATAGAGGAACAGCGCAAGCCCCAAGGGCGCCCGCCCCACCCAAGAGAACGACCAGCGAAGCCGGCCTCCGATCAGGGCCAGCAGGACGGCCTGGAGCGCGAAGAGCGGCGCCACATAGGATGCGGCCCAATGGATCGTGGCGTAGCGTTCCCACAGGAAGCTCCAGGCCAGCCATGCCCATAGGACGGAAAGGATCCCCGCGATCGCCCGGTGCGACCAGGGGCGGGGGCGGACGAGCCACAGCAGGATGGCTGTGCCGAGCAGAATCATCAGGACATGCGCCGGCCAGAGCGTCTCGTTGTGCCGTTCGATCAGCCGCCAGTAGGTGCGGGGGCTGAAGAGCAGAAAATCCTCGGTCGAGTAGGTCCACCATTCCGGCATCAGAGGCCTCTTACGTAATCGGCCATGCGCCGTCGCATCGCGGTGTCCGGCATCGGCCCCGCCATCGCGGCCATGTTCTCGCGCACGTGCGCGACTTGGCTGGTCGCCGGGATGGCCACGGTGACGGCGGGGTGGGAAATGATGAACTTCAGGGCGAACTGCGCCCAGCTCGATGCGCCGGCGTCGGCGGCCCAGGAGGGCAGGGGATGGCCCGACAGCCGGCGGAGCAGCACGCCCTGCTGGAACGGGCGGTTGACGATGACTCCCATTCCGCGCTCCGCGGCCAAGGGCAGGATGCGTTCCTCCACCTCGCGGTCGACGATGTTGTAGCTGAGCTGCACGAAATCGAGCGGTTGCCGGCGCATGATCTCCTCGAACAGGTCGTGGCGCCGCCCTTCCGACGTCGTGATGCCGACGTAGCGGAGCTGACCCGCTTCCTTCATGGCGAACAGCGTTCTGAGATGCTCCTCCCAGGACAGCAGGTTGTGCACCTGCAGAAGGTCGAAGCGCGGCACGTCCCACAGGCGGCGCGACTCCTCGATCTGCGACGGTCCGCGCGAGGCCGAGGAAATCCAGACCTTGTCCGCGGCGAACAGCGGGACGGCCTGTCCCAACGATCTGAGTCCGTCGCCGATCACCGCCTGCGAGGAGCCGTACATGGGCGAGGAGTCGATCATCCGACCCCCCATTGCGAAGAAGGCCCGCATGACCGCCGCGCACTCCGCACGCAGTTCGGCGTCGTCGCCGACGTTGAACGTAATCCAGCTGCCCAGGCCCACGGAAGGAACGGCCTCTCCCGAGGATGGAATGCGCTTAACCGCCGCCTCCGCGGTCTGCGCCTGGACGCGCAGCGGTGTCATCAGGGCGGCCCCGGCCAGAACACCCTGCAGAACGGCGCGTCGTGTCGCTTTCATGCTTCCTCTCTCTTCCTTCCCGTGCCGCGTCCTTCCGACGGCTTCAGCTCCCAGACGCGTCGAAACGCGTGGGCCGACCGGTAAGGCTTTTGCGCCGTGCCGGTGCGGAAGGCGCCAAACCCTCGGTGAGATCAGGTGAGATCGAACGTCCCTTTTCCAATGGCAACCTGAGGGCACACGGAATATGCGGTCCCGCCGCCGTCATTTCGACGGGTCGGAGATCGGATTGACGCCCGACCTCTTGATCCGGTCGGCCATGCCCTTGTCGGTTTCATCCGGAGTTTGGTTGCAGCGGGGGCTCCCGGATGGGCTCGTAGAGCGGATCACGCAGTGAGTTCCTGAGGTCGGTTGGTAATTGCCGTGGCCAACGCCATTGTCTACAATTCCTGAAATGCATTTTCTCACGTATTCAGATGAAAATCTGCGTGAACATTATTTTGAGGAAAATTTCGAGACCTTCATCAAGAAGGCCTCTGTTGTCCACAAAGACGGCCAGCGTGTTTCCGGCAAAGGCTGATTAATGTGCGACCATAAGAGTGCGTAACAAAACCGGCTGGGAGCGGTTGGTAGGGGCATGGCAACCCCTCTTGTTTGCGACGCCTTGTGGGCGATCATCGAACCTCTGATCCCGCCGGAGCCGCCCAAGCCAAAAGGCGGACGGCCCCGGTTGGACGATCGTGCGGCGTTGACCGGCATCCTGTTCGTGCTGCGCACGGGCATCCCTTGGGAGCTCCTGCCGGAGGAGATGGGCTGCGGCTCGGGTATGACCTGCTGGCGGCGTCTGCACGAGTGGCATCGGGCTGGCGTGTGGGAACGGCTGCATCGTGTGCTGCTCGACCGGCTCGGCTATGCCAACGCCATCAACTGGGATCGTGCGGCGGTGGACAGCGCCAGCGTCCCGGCAAAAAGGGGGGTGAGGAGACCGGCCCGAACCCGACGGATCGCGGCAAGCCGGGCTCCAAGCGCCACATCCTCGTCGATGCTAACGGCATCCCGCTCGCCCTGAGGATCTCGCCAGCCAACCGGCACGACAGCAAGCTGCTGGAGGCGCTGGTCGATGCCGTGCCGGCGATCCGCCAGTGTGCGGGCCGGCCCCGGCGGCGACCGGCCAAGCTGCATGCCGACAAGGGTTACGACTTCGCTCACTGCCGGCGGGCGCTGCGCCAACGAGCGATCATTCCGCGGATTGCCCGGCGTGGCGTCGAAAGCAGCGAGCGCCTCGGCCGATACCGATGGGTGGTCGAGCGTACGCTCGCTTGGTTTGCCCGCTTCCGCCGCATCGCCGTCCGCTACGAACGGCGCGCCGACATCTTCACTGCCTTTCACCATATCGCGGCCGGCCTCATCTGCTGGCGCTTCGTCCAGAGATGGTTCTGTTAGGCGCTCTTATTCCATGCCGATTCACAATGACGCCCATCCGCGGCACCGGCACGGCTGAATTGGCAGGGGATGGGAGCCTCGAGGTCGAAATCAGCATCCACCACGGCGACGAGATCCGGCTCAAGGCTCATCGCTGGTAGTTTTTCAGCAGCCTGATAAGGGCGAAACGGCGATGGCCCGCTACAAGGGCATCCTCGGTGACCGCTTGCACGCCCGGACCCTGCCCGCCCAGCAAGCCGAGGCCATGATCGGCGTCACCGCCCTGAACCGCATGCTCGAGACAGGACGCCCGGTCTCGGTTCGCAAGGCGTAACCAGCGGTGGACAGGACGAACAGACCGACCGTCCGCTTCCGTGCACCAACGCTACTACGTGGGGCACTTTTCGCCAGCCCGACGGCGCAAAATATCGTGCCGTCGGGCTGGCGAAAAGTGCCCCGCCTGCTGTTGACGCCGGAAAAGGGGGCGTAAATTCGGACGTTGAAACGATCACTCGTGAGAAAAAGGGGCAGCCTCCGCCCGATGTTGTGGTGAGCAAGTTCCGGTTCGCCGGTTGGTTGACCGGGCTGAAAGCCATGCCGCGGTCCGTCGGTCGGCGGTGCCGGTCACCGACAATCTAACGCTGCACAATCCCTTTTCCCGGGGGGATCTGAAACTGTCCCAGGCCAAAGCCTCAACTACCTCCCGCAACCGGTGGGCGACATCGAAAGCGCCATTGAGCGCAGCCTGTGGGTCGACCGCAATCCCAATCTTGGAAGAGGAGCGAAACGAAAACGATTCACTTAAGCAAGGCAGACGCCATGAACGCACAACCGCCCCAGCATGGCGGAAATCGCGCGGAGAAGTCCGCAAGCCCACCAACCTACCCGCCACCATCCCCTGGCTTGAGTGCTGTGTTCGAACGGAACATCCAGGCGCTGCACCAGCGCAGGGAACGGGAGGAGGTCGAGGCGACCGTGGAGGAGCGGATCGCTGATGCGATCACCCGCTTCACCGGCAGCATGACATTCGTTTATCTGCATTTGGCATTCTTTGGTTTCTGGATCATCGCCAACCTGGGGTGGGTGCCCGGCGTTCCGCGCTGGGATCCCTCCTTCGTCATCCTGGCGATGATCGCGTCCGTGGAGGCCATCTTTTTGTCCAGCTTCGTGCTCATCAGCCAGAATCGGATGTCCGAGGTCGCCAGCAAGCGGGCTGATCTCGATCTGCAAATCAGCCTGTTGGCGGAGCACGAAATCACCAAGTTGACAGCCCTGGTGTCGTCCATTGCCGATCACATGGGGGTGAAGACGGACGTTGACTCCGATCTGGACGTCATCAAGCAGGATGTCGCCCCCGAAGCGGTGCTTGACCAGATTGAGGCTAAGAAGTCTTCGAAGAAGCCCGCGGACCGGGAGCCATGACGGACCGTTTGCGCCGCCTTACTGGAAGGGCAGGGCCGTACTGGTGCCGCGGCTGGCCCTTCGCATCGCGCATTTCAGTTCCCGTTCCAACGTGTCCGCGCGATGCGCGGCGGTGTGGTGTTCCAGGATTCGCCGCCGGGCCCTTGCGCCCATTGCTTGGCGGGTGTTTTCGTCCAATTGGTGAAGGGTGTGCAGAACGTCGCCCGACGTATGGGCGAAGATGATCTCGCGATTTGGCTCCAGCAGCGCGTCCAGGCCGTCCCAACAGTCGGAGATGATCGGAGTGGCGCAGGCAGCGGCCTCGAACAGCCGGACGCTGGGGCTGTGGCCGGTGCGGATCATGTCCTCGCGCGTCACGTTCAAGGTGAAGCGGCTGGCCGCATAGAAGGCGGGATGCTCGGCTGGAGGAACATGATGCCGACGTTCAACATTTCCGGGCCAAGCGATCCCGTCGGGGTATTGCGGACCGGCGACGACGAAGCGCAGCGACGGCACACGCCGGGCCGGCTCCAGCAGCAACCGCTCCAGCGTCGGTTGCCGGTCGGGGCTGTAGGTGCCGAGATAGCTCAGATCCCAGCGCTTGGGCATAGGCAGGGGCACGTAGGCGTCGGCATCCACGGAGCAATGAAGCGCGCGCGCCGCCGGAGAGCCGTAGCGGGATTGCAGCCGCTCCAGCGTCGGTCCGCCCGTGAAGGAGAAATACACATCATAGCCGGGAATGAGGGCAGGGGAGAGATACTCCTCGTCGCCGCGTTCCAGCTTCGCCAGGGTCACCGGCGTGTCGATGTCGTAGAAGGCGACGATCCCCTGCGCGGTTTCCTGCGCCCAGCGGCCGACGGTGACGCCGTCGGGCACGTAGGAACCGACGAGCACCGCGTCGGCCCCCTCGACCATTCCGGCCCACCGCCGCAGGTCGGCAAGGTCCTCGTAGAAGGCCAGCCGGCAATAACCGGGATCGGCGAGATCACGATTCTGCGCGTACCAGGGAACGTCGCGCTCCAGGAACAGGATGTCGTGGCCACGCGCGGCGAACGCCTTGAGGAGGGCGCGGAAGGTGGTGGCGTGGCCGTTGCCCCAGGAAGAGGACAGGCTCAGCCCCAGCACGACGAGCTTCACGCCGCGCTCCTTTCCCGCAGCGCCGCCAGGGCTTCGCGCAGCAACACGTCGACCTCCGCGCCGCGCCGTGCGTAGGTGTGTTCCGCAAGGGTGCGCCGCCGCGCGGCATCGCCGATGGCGCGGGCGCGGGCCGGAGTGAGGGCGCGCAGATGATCGGTCACGTCCTGGCCGTCGCGGGCGACGAGGATCTCCTCGTCCGGGGTGAGGAACAGTTCGACCCCCGTCCAAGCGTCGGTGATCAGGCAGGCCGCCGCTCCGGCAGCCTCGAACACCCGCGTGGCGGGAGAGAAGCCGACCTCGGCCATGCTGTCGCGGGCGATGTTCAGAACCGCCAGCGCCGAGCTGTTGAAGGCGTTGTGGTCGGCGGTGCCGACATGGCCGATGTGGGTGACGTTGGCCGGCAGCCCCTTCGTCTCCCAGCCGCTGCCGCCGATGGTGTAACGCCCCTGCGGGTTGCGCGCGGCGGGCTCCAAGAAGAAGCGCTCCACCCGCTCCTCGCGGTCGGGCAGCCGGTTGCCGAGAAAGCTGAGATCGGCGGCGAAGCGCGGTTGGGGAGGTGCCGGCTGGTGCGTCGCCGGGTCCAACGCGTTGTAGATGGGGCGGCACAGGCGGGCGCCCATCGCCTCGTAGGCCGCGACCACCGGCGGGCCGCCGCCATAGGTCAGCACGGCGTCGATCCGCGGCAGCCGACGGCGCAGGGGATGATCCGGGGCTTGCCGAAGTTCGGCCAGGGTGGCGGGAGCGTCGACATCCCAATAGACACGCAAAGCGTGGGGACCGGCGGCATCCATCACGCCATCGAGCAACTCGTCGTCGAAGACGCCGACGCCGTTCGCCTTTACCACCACGTCGGCCTCGGCGGCACGGGCGATCACGGTGCGGCAGGCTTCGGCGGTGGCCTCGTACACCACGACGCTGGCCCAGCCGGGCGGCTCGATGTCACGGTGCCTCTGGCGGTCGAAGGCGTCCGGTTCGTAGAAGGTGACGTCCCAGCCCCGCTTGGCGAGTTCGCTCAGCATGCCGCGATAGTAGGTGGCGGCGCCGTTCCAGTAGGAGGAAAGCAGGCTCGAACCGTAGAAGGCCATCTTCATCGGACAGGCTCCAGCATCGAAGAGGGGGCGGGCGTGCCGGCCAGAGCGGCGGCGATGGCGAGCAGCTCACGGGCGCGGTGGGCGCAGGTGTGGCGGGCGCGGATCGTTTCCAGGCCGTTGCGGACCAACGCGCCTCGGAGGTCGGCGTCGCCGTCCACGGCGCGCAGATGGGCGGTCATATGGGCCCCGTCGCGGGCGACCAGGAAATCCGTTCCCGGCCGGAACAGACCTTCGCAATCGCTCCATGGCGCGCTGACCAAGGGGATGCCGCAGGCCAGCGCCTCGAACACGCGGATGGTCGGGATGCCTGGCAGGGATTCGACGTAGAAACGGCGCGGCACATGGACGGTGACCCGATGGCGGGCGAAGGTCGCGGGCGCGCGGGCGTTGGGCAGCCAGCCCTTGTAGGCGATGCCGTGCCGCTTCAGCGTCGCCAGGGCTTCGGTGGGATAGCGCACGCCATAGACGTCCAGAGCCAGACCCGCGGCGCGGGCGGGAGCGAACAGAAAGCTCCCCAGCTCCTTCGTCCGCTCGCCATCACCCCAATTGCCGATCCACACCGCTCCGCTGCGCCGCTCCTCCCCGGGCAGCGGGTGGAACAGCCGGACGTCGGCGGCTTCGTGCCAGACGAAGACCCGATCCTCCCAGCCCCAGCGCCGGTACACGGCGGCCAGGGTTTCGCCGAAGGCCAGGACGCCATCATAGCCGGAGAGATCGAAGGCGGAGATGGCTTTCGGATCACTGACCGCGCGATGGTGCGTGTCGTGGAACAGCAGGAGAAAGCGACCGCCCTGCGCCCGCGCCCGGCCCACCGCCGCGACCAGAGCCGGGTCGTTCCATTCATGGACGATGACCAGATCGGCCCCCTCGCACAGCGCCGCCGCGTCGGTGCCGGCCGTGAAGGTCAGCGAGGTCAGGTCCGGATAGGCGGTCCGGTAGGGCGCCAGCCCCGCTTCGCCATGATCGGCCAGCAGGTTCCGCAGACTCCACGCGCCCTGCGGCTCGAAGACGCGGACCTCATGGCCAAGGGTGATCAGCTCCCTCAGGACGCCGCGCAGGAAATGGGCGTTGCCGTGGTTCCAGCAGGACGCCAGCGAATGGGTGAAATAGACGATCCTCACGCGACGGCCTCCTTGCGGGAGGGGGTGGAGGTGTGGCGGGCCAGGACGTTGCGGTAGAGACCGCGCATGCCGGAGGCCATCGACTCCATGCCGTATTGCCCGGCTTTGAGCCGCGCCGCCTCGCCGAGGCGCCCGGCTTCCCCCGGATCGTCCAGCAGGCGGCGGATCGTGGCGGCGAGGGCTGCGCTGTCCCTCGGCTCCACGAAGAGTGCGGCGCCGTCCCACAGCTCGCGGAAGGTCGCGATGTCCGACAGCACCAGCGCGCAGCCGGCCTGGGCGGCTTCAAGCACCGTCAGGCCGAACGGCTCGTAGAGCGCGGCGGAAGCGAAGACCGGTGCCCGCGCCAGCCACGTCGCGACCGACGCCGCATCCAGACGCCCGAGCGCCGCGGCGTGACGCAGGGTCCGGCGATTCCCGCCCGGACCTTCCAGCGAGCCGGCGGCGACCACCGGCACCGTCAGCAGCGCCGCCGCCGCGTCCAGCGTTGCGATGTTCTTTCCATCGTCCCACAAGCGTCCGGCGGTGAAGACGAGACGCTCCCGTCCGCCCGGCCCACCGCCTGGAGGAGGACGGCGTCCGTTGCGCACCACCACCGGTGGCGGCAGACCATAGGCGGCGGCGGTGGCCTGCGCGAAGGCGGCGCTCGGCGCCGCCAGCGCATCGCAGGCTTGGTATCCCCGCTCCAGAACCTCGATCCGCCAGTGAAAGTCGCCCGGCAGGGCGCCGCCGCGCAGGGTGGCCCACCACGTCGCCAGACAGGAATGGCAGACTCCCACGACCGGAACCGTGAACCCGGCGTCCGCCGCCAGGGCCGGGCTGTTGAGGTGGACGAGATCCACATCCAACCGCCGAGCGAGCGTTCCCAGCGCTTCTGCACCGCGCCGGATCGCGGCCGGATCTTCCGCCATCCAGTCCAGCGGGAGGCCGGTGTCGATCAATTCCAGGCCGGGGATGGCGCGCGCCGCCGCGGTCTGGTCCTCCTGCGGTGATGGCCCAAGCACCGCCAGGGTGACGCGCAGGCCGCCTGCCGCCAGTTCCTGCGCGAGGTCGAGCGCGTAGGTCCACACTCCACCCACGCTGTCCGCCGTCATCAACAGATGGGCGGGGGCTGCTGCCGGGGGCATCACCGGCAACCGCATGCGGCCTCCAGCTCATGCAAGGGCAGGGGCTCCTCCTCCTGAATGTCGCTCAGTCGCGCGAACTGGCGCAGATAGTGCTCGTGCGTCCTTTCCCATGCCCGGTCGTCCGGTTCGCCCCACAGGCGGCGGTAATCGGGCGAAGCGGGGTAGGGGTAGAGCGGCACCGGATCGTTGGCCCAGACACCGGCACCGCGCAGCCTCTCCCGCCATCGCGCGACGAGCCCGGCGTCGTCGCCGGCCATGGCGATCAGGTTGGCCTGGACGAAGGGCACGCTGCGCCGGGCGTGGATCAGGCGGTCGGCCAGTGCGTCGGTGCTCATGCGGCAGTTCTTGTCGAGCGCCGCGCGGCCCTCCTCGGTCAGGCTTTCCACCCCCGCCTCGATCGACACGCAGCCGGCGGCCCCCAGGAGGTCCAGCAGGTCGGGCTTCCACAGGTCGATGCGGGTCTGGATGCCGAACTCGACCAGACGCTCCACCAGCGCTTCCAACAGATCACGGCGGGGCAGGAAGATCTCGTCGATGAAATAGACGTAGCGCACGCCGACGGCGGTCAGCCGGTCGATCTCCTCCAGAACGATGGCGGTATCGCGGCGGCGGTACTGGTCGCGGAAGTCGATCTTGGCGCAGAAGGAACAGGAGTAGGGGCAGCCGCGCGACGCCTCGACCTCAGCCCCCGCGCCGAGCGGTTCGGTGCCGTAGCGGTGGTGATGGTGGGGGTGGCGCTCCAGCCATTCGGCGGGCCAGGACAGCGCCGGCAGATCGACGAAGCGGCCGGCGTGCGGGACGCCGGTGACGACGGTTCCGCCGCCGCCGCGGAAGGCCAGCGCCGGAACGCCGTCCAACCCTGGCTGGCCGGAATCCAGGCGGTCGGCAAGCCGTTTCACGACCTCCTCGCATTCGCCCCGCACGATGACGTCCACGCCCAGCTTGTCCAGGGCTGCACCGGGGGTGGTCGATCCGTGCGGACCCACCGCGACGGTCCGGCCGCCGCGTCCATCCAGCGCCAGCAGGAAATCACGGGGGATGCGCAGCTCCGGCGGGGCGCAACGCCAAAACAGGTAGGTCGGCGCGGTCGTCACCACGGTCACGCCGGGTGCGAAGCCGGCGACCCGATCCGCCAGTTCGCCGTTCGACAGTCCCGTCAACGGCCCGTCGAGCAGCAGGACCTCGTGTCCGGCCTGCTCCAGCAGCGTCTTGCAGTAGCCCAGTTCGAGGGGAAGATGCGGCTCCCGGCAGCCGAAATAGATGCTGTGCGCGAAGGCCCAGGCCGGGTTGACCAACGCCACACGCATCACGTCGCCTCCACCGAGGCCGGTCCGGACCGGCGGTTCATGCCACCAGCCCCCGCGCTTCGAGTTCGCTCCGGGCCTCGGCGACGCGGTCCTGCGCCTCCTGCCGGGCAACCCATTCGGCGAGTTCGGCCAGCCCCCCGGCGAAATTCTGCCGCGGTTCGTAGTTCAGGACCGTCCGCGCTTTGCTCAGGTCAGGGATGTTGTGGCGGATGTCGCCGGCGCGCGCTTGGCCGGTGATTTCCGGCGTCAGGTCTGGCCGGCCCATCGAGGCGGCCTGGAGCCGCGCCACCTCCTCCACGGTGCGGTCCTCTCCGGACCCGATGTTGAAGACTTCGCCATTGGCGGCCGGTTGGTCGAGCGCCAGCAGGACAGCGCGTGCCACGTCGCCGACATGCACGAAGTCGCGCCGCTGACGGCCATCCTCGAAGATCATCGGCCACTGACCGTTGGCGATGCGCGAGGCGAAGATCGCCAGCACCCCGGTGTAGGGGTTCGACAGCGCCTGCCCGGGGCCGTAGACGTTCCACAGCCGCAACGCCGCCCCTTCCATCCCGTACTGGGCGGTAAGCGTCAGGGTCAGCCGCTCCTGCACGTATTTGCCGATGGCGTACACGGACCTGAGGGCCGGGCGCTTGCTCTCGGGCGTGGGGACGGGGATCAGCGGCCGTCCATCGTAATCGAGCGGGTCCCAGGAGCCGTCCGGGTTGCGCGGGCCGCGCACCACATCCTCCATCGGCGTGCCGTCGGCGGTCCGGTACAGCCCCTCGCCGTAGATGCTCATCGAGGAGGCGACCACCACCCGGCGGACCGGTCGGTCGATCAACCGCTGGAACAGCACGGCCGTCCCGTGGTCGTTCACCGAGGTGTAGCGGTCCACCGCGTACATGCTCTGGCCGACACCGACCTCGGCGGCGAGATGGATTACGCAATCCACTCCCTCCAACGCCCGACCGACCATGGCCTCGTCGCGTATGTCCCCGATCAGCAACTCGACGTCCGGGTCCAGTTCGTCGGGCCGCGTCCGGGTGGGATGGACCTGCGCGATCAGACTGTCGAGAACCCGAACCCGGTCGCCGCGGGCGAGGAGTGCCCTGGCGACGTGGCGGCCGATGAAACCGGCGCCACCGGTGACAAGAACGGATTCTCCCACGAGCCCCTCCGCTGATGGACAGTGATGTCTATGTCAGCTATTTTTGGTTGTGTTAGGTATGTATAAAATTGCCAGCAATTGCCACGATTCTTCTTTGAAAAGAAATACAGCTTTTCACTTGCATGCGTGAGACATCGCTATGTTCGCTTCGTGAAAAGAAGCGCGATCACGTCAATGTTAACATCGCCGTTGAACTTTCAGCACCTTATCCAAAGGGCGTGGTCAGATTGGACGATCTTCCAGCAATTATTTTTCCAAGATACAAATACCATTCCGGTCCATTAAGATAATTTTCGGGACAAGGAGAATTTCGTGACTGGGAAAAAGCTGCGGGTGGCGATTGCCGGTGTCGGAAATTGCGCTTCATCCTTCGTGCAAGGTGTAAGCTATTATGCCGATGCTCACGCTAACGAGCCGCCACCCGGGCTGATGACGCTCGATCTCGGTGGCTATCGGGTCAGCGACATCGAAATATCCGCCGCTTTCGATGTGAACGCCACCAAGGTCGGACGGGATTTGTCCGACGCTATCTTTGCCCCTCCGAACAACACGTGCCGCTTCGCAAGCCCGTGTGCTTCGGGGGTGCACGTGGAGCGCGGTCCGACACTGGACGGCATCGGCCGCTATTTGGCCGATGACATTGAGGAGTCGGGGGAGGCACCGGTTGCCATCGCCGAGTCCCTACGCCGCTCAGGCACCGATATCCTGGTGTCTTATCTGCCGGTCGGTTCGCAGCGGGCCACGGAGTTCTATGCCGAGCAGGCGCTGGAGGCCGGCTGCGCCTTCGTCAACTGCATCCCGGTCTTCATAGCCTCCGACCCGGGTTGGGCGAAGCGGTTCGAGCGGCACGGCCTGCCGGTCATCGGCGACGACATCAAGAGCCAGATGGGTGCCACGATCATCCACCGCGCGCTGGCGAACCTGTTCCGCGAGCGCGGCATCCGGCTCGACCACACCTATCAGCTGAACTTTGGCGGCAACACCGACTTCAAGAACATGCTGGAACGCGAACGCCTGGAATCGAAGAAGATCTCGAAGACCCGTGCCGTCACCAGCCAACTGGACGTGCCGCTCGACGCGGACGACGTCCATATTGGTCCCAGCGATCATGTGCCCTGGCTGGCCGACCGGAAATGGGCGCACATCCGCCTGGAGGGCACCGCCTTCGGGGGTGTGCCCCTCAGCGTGGAACTGAAGCTGGAGGTCTGGGACAGCCCGAACTCCGCCGGCATCGTGATCGACGCGGTGCGCTGCGCCAAGCTGGCGTTGGACCGGAAGATGGCCGGGCCACTGATTGGACCGTCGAGCTACTTCATGAAATCGCCTCCCGAGCAGTTCACCGACCATGAAGCGCGCGACCGCACATTGCGCTTCATCGCCGGCGAGGCAGCGGCCGGCCCGCGCTTCCGGGCGTGAGCGGCGGCGTGGAAACGATCCTGGTCCTGCTGCGTCACGCGTCGCATGACCGGCTGGGCTCCGTGTTGTGCGGACGCATGCCCGGCGTGACGCTCAGCGAGGCCGGCCGGCGCGAGGCCGACGCGCTGGCCATCACAGTGGCGCGTCACCGGTTCGCCGCCGTGCTGTCCAGCCCGTTGGAACGCGCCGTGGAAACGGCGGCCGCCATCGCCGCGTCACAGGCCTTGGCCGTGGAGGTGGACGAGGATCTCAACGAACTCGATCTCGGTGCCTGGGCCGGCATGCGCTTCGAAGACCTGCGCGGCCACCCGGCTTGGAATGTGTGGAACAGCGCGCGGTCGCACGCGCGCCCACCTGGGGGCGAAACGATGCTGGAGGCTCAGACCCGGATGACGCGCTGCATTGAGCGGCTGCGCCACCGGTACGCTGGCGGGACCGTCGCGCTGGTCAGCCACGCCGACGTCATCAAGGCGGCGCTGTCCCACGCCTTGGGGCTTTCCGTGGACTTCCACGCCCGTTTCGAGATCGCTCCGGCATCCCGCAGCGTGCTGATCGCCGGGGAATGGGGCCTGAAGGTCCACAGCATCAACGAGGCGGCGGAATGACGAATCTGACGACCGATCAAATCCGCGCCCGGGTCGCCGCGCTGGGGGATTGGTTCCACAACATCGATCTGAACGGCGTCAGCACCGCCCCCGACCACTTCCTGCACGATTACCCGAACGTGAAATGGCGACGGTTCGCCCATGCGGTCCCGGAGGATCTGAGCGGCCTGACGGTGCTCGACATCGGCTGCAACGGCGGCTTCTACTCCATCGAGATGAAGCGGCGCGGCGCCGAGCGGGTGGTGGGAATCGACTTCGACGACCGTTACCTCGCACAGGCGCGCTTCGCCGCCGAAGTGACCCGCCAGGACATCGAGTTCCGCAAGCTGTCGGTTTACGACCTCGCGTTGCTGGGGGAGCGGTTCGACGTCGTCTTGTTCATGGGGGTGCTTTACCATCTGCGCCACCCGCTGCTGGCTCTCGACCTGATCCACGAGCATGCCGCCTGCGACCTGATGATCTTCCAATCGATGCAGCGCGGCTCCGAGACGGTCGAACCGGTGGGCACCGATTACGATTTTCGCCAGCAGGACCATTTCAACGCGCCAGGCTATCCGAAGCTGCATTTCATCGAACACCGGTATTCCGGGGACTGGACGAACTGGTGGGTCCCGAACGCCGCCTGCGCCGAGGCCATGCTGCGCAGTGCCGGCTTTCGGGTCGTCGAGCATCCGGAGCAGGAGGTCTATGTCTGCCGACGCGCTCCACGGCCGACGGAGGCGGGCGCCGTCTATCCCGCCCTGCCATCCACCGCCGCACCATCCGCCGGACCGGCACCGGCAAACCACGCCAGGACGGGAAGCCAGGGATGATCGAAGCCGCCAAGATCTGGAACGAGCCCAACAACAAGTCCCACTGGAATCCCGATCTCGATCCGGAATGGGATCTGTTCGCCCGCATGACGATCCTGTCCGGACAGGCGATCCGGGCGGAGAATGGCGCGCTCACGCGCGTGTTGGGCGGCATCTCGCCCATCGATCCCTCCTTCATCCGACGTCTGGACGAGCGTGGTGCGCTGGACCATGTGGATGTGGTTGCGGTGCATGGCTTTCCGC
This sequence comes from Azospirillum sp. UENF 211521, assembly GCF_058780535.1. Classification (NCBI taxonomy): domain Bacteria; kingdom Pseudomonadati; phylum Pseudomonadota; class Alphaproteobacteria; order Rhodospirillales; family Azospirillaceae; genus Azospirillum; species Azospirillum sp. UENF 211521. The sequence continues at coordinate 156,736 of NZ_JBSNCF010000005.1, read as the reverse complement.
TCGACTGGAATCTTTGGCAGATCCGGGAATGGCCGGACAAGATCGAGGAGATTCGCGCCGTCACCGGCAAGCCGGTCTGGGTGACGGAGGCCGGCGTTTCGTCCTTTGGTGCGGAGGAGGTGCAGGCCTGGGGCGTCACCCGCACCGCGGAGCTGCTGATCGGCCGGGTTCCGCGCATTCACTGGTACAGCCTCTATGACCTGCCCAGCGCCTGGGAGGCGACGACGCGCCACAAGGAGGCGGAGGGCTCCTCCTACTACCGTCATTTCCACATGGGGCTGCTGCGGGCGGACGGCACGCCCAAGCCGGCGCTCGACGCCTACGCGCCCTACGCGGCCGAGATGGGGATTTGCCAGTGGTTCCACTTCGAGGATCACCGGCTGGACGAGGCGGTGGCCTGGATGAAGCGGTTGGGTGTCCGGCACCTGCGCACCGGCCTGTCCTGGGCCGACAGCTTCCGGCCGAACGCGCTCGCCTGGTTCGACCGTCAGATGGAAGCGCTGGCCGATTTCGATGTCACCATAACCTTCTGCTTCACGCCCGAGCATCGTGGAATCGAACCGCACCACACCAGCCCGCCCCAGGTCGCCGAGGAGTTCGCGGATTTTTGCGCCGCCATGGTCCGCCGCTACGCCAGCACCGCTCCGGCCGCGCCGTTCCCCCTGCTGGCGTTGGGATAGGAGGCGGTAGGCTAAGACACTTCGCCGCGCGGAGCGGTTGAACCATGCTGGTTTACGGCGATCGCGACCGTCTCGAGAAGCCGTGCGTCGCCGTGGTGCGGATCGCCGCCGCCCTGCATACAGCCGCGGCCAAGCCTGACGGGCTGATCCGTCATGCCATGCTGGTGTCCTTGTTCATCGAGGCGGCGGAGCTTGCGCAGGGCCTCGCCGATGCGGAATTCGCGGCGCTGGGGGAGGACGATTGCACCCCGTGCCGCCATGCGGCGATGGCGGTCGTGATGGGGCTGGCCCGCGCCGTTGCCCGGTCCTGGCGCGGCGAGCCGCAGCCGGGCGCTTGCGCGCTGGCGGCTGACCTGGAAACGTTGTCGGCGCAGCCACTGCCCGAAACCGTGCGAATACGCCGATCCGAAGGCTATGCCTTCTATGGCCTCTATCCGGAAGCCTATCTGGAGGCTGCGGCCCGGCTTCCGCCGGACCTGCCCGCTCCGGTCGTCGTGATTGGCCTGCGCAGCATCGGAACCGGACTGGCGGCGATGGCGGCGGTTGCGCTGGACGCAGCGCCTCCGGTCACTCTGCGTCCGATCGGTCATCCGTTCCAACGCGCCGTCCGCCTGTCGGCTCGCCTGCGGGCCGCCCTGCTGGCCGACGCGGGCGCGTCCTATGTGATCGTCGATGAAGGGCCGGGACTGTCGGGCAGTTCGTTCGGCGCCGTTGCCGATTGGTTGGAGGCGGCGGGCGTGCCGCCCCGGCGGATCGTGTTCCTTCCCAGCCATAAGGGCGATCCGGGTCCGCGCTCATCCGACCGGCACCGCCGCCGCTGGGCCGAGGCGGTGCGCCCGGTGATCGACTTCAATGAACTGGTGCACGCTGCGCACGGCGCGGTGCCGCCGTTGGAGCGCTGGTTCGACGACACGCTCGGCCCTGCGGTCGCACCGTTGCGTGATCTGTCGGGCGGCGCATGGCGGACGGCATCGGCGGAATTGGCGGCGAATGTTGCGGCGGACTGGCCGCCGGTCCATGCGCAGCAGGAACGCCGCAAGTTCCTGCTGCGCACTGCCTCCGGCTCCTGGCTTTTGAAATTCGCCGGCCTCGGACGCCTGGGCGAGGCCAAGCTGGAGCGGGCCCGCGCGTTGCATCAGGCGGGTTTCACGACGAAACCCATGGCACTCCGTCATGGCTTCCTGGCGGAGCGCTGGTTGGACGGCGCGCAACCGCCCTCCACCATGCCTCTGGAGCGCTTGGCCGACTATCTCCTGTTCCGCGCCCAACGCTTTCCGGCGGAGCGTGACACGGGCGCCAGCCTTCCGGACCTGCTGGCTATGGCGCGCGTGAACATCGGCGAAGCGCTTGGCGCCGCGGCAACCGTCTCCTTGGATCGCTGGACGCCGGACATCCTGAGAGAGCTGGACGCCGGGGTCCGGCGCGCCGTCACCGACAACCGCCTTCACATCTGGGAGTGGCTGCGCACCACCGACGGCCGGTTGCTGAAGACCGACTCGCTCGATCATGCCGACGCGCATGACCTGATCGGCTGCCAGGACATCGCTTGGGACGTGGCGGCGGCCATCGTCGAATTCGGCCTTGCAGCGGCGGAAGCCGGCCGGCTGTGCGGCGCGGTGGGCGCTACAAAGCGGCTGGTGGCCTTCCATCTTCCCTGCTATCTCGCCTTCCAGATCGGCTGCTGGTCATTCGCCTCCTCCGATGCGGGAGCGGCGTCGATGCGCCGCTTCTACGAGGAGGCTTGGAAACGGCAAGCGGGCCGTGGCGAGCGCTCCCCACCTCCCACCGGCACATCATAACCGCCGCTTCGAGCATCACCTTCGGACCTGGCTCGTTCCCGGCAATCGTGGAACTCGTGCTCAGCCGGTGTGGGCAGCGCCTTCGAAGACCGACAGCGTTCATTGGCCTTCTGCCGTCTCGTCACCGTGCGCCGGACTGATCACAAGCAGCAGGTCTCCGGGCTGGATGATATGGCGGTGACGCTCCGTGAAGGGAATGATGTGGCCATTGCTGTGGATCTGCACGACCACGCCGGCGGTCGCCATTGCCATAGTCTTGCCGATCTCCTCCGGGGCCGCCGGGCGCTCCGTCAGCACCATTTGGCCACCCACCGACATCAGGTCGCACAGGAAGGGTGTCGCATGGCTGGTTTCCACGGCATCGGCCATGAGATAGCCGCCGATCCTGGGCGGCGACACCACCAAGTCGGCGCCGCTCAGCTTGGCCAGCTTGATGTTCTCCTCCTGCTTGATGTTGCCCACGATCTTGGTGCCGGCGGCCAGATGGCGGACCGTCAGGATCACCAGAATGGTGGTGTCGTCCCGGCCCGAGCTGACGATCACGGCCTTGGCGCTTCCCACGCAGGCCCGGGTGAGCATCTCTTCGCTGGTGGCGTCGCCGAGCAGCCCGATGAACCCCGCCTCGGCCGCCAGCCGGATGCGTTCCTTCGACTGGTCGATCACGACGATCCGTTCGCCCGGATGTCCCTTGGCGACCGTCTCCTGCGCGGCGATGAACCCACTGTGACCAAAGCCGCACAGCACGATGTGCCCTTGCAGATGCTTCTGAATTCGGCTCATTCGGAAATCCTCGATGATCCGCTGCACAACGAATTCGTAGGCGGTGCCCAGGAAGATGAACCAGATGAAGATGCGGATGGGCGTGACCGCGAAGGCATCGATCAGCCGCGCCGTGTGGCTGACCGGAACGATGTCGCCGTAACCCACGGTGGTGACGGTGATCATCGCGAAATAGAGGATGTCAGGGAAGCTGACATGGCCGTCGATCTGGTCCTTCAGGCCATCGCGGTCGAACCAGAACACCGCGATGACCAGGGCGATCAGGACGACGACAAGCCCGACACGAAGGGCGAGCGTCTGTTCCGCCGACATCCCGGAGCGGACATGAAGAACCCGGCCCCGCCGGGGCGCCGACTTGATCCGCCACGTCTCGTTGCCATTGCGCTCGCCAAGCTTCGGCATGGGCCATCCATCGAATGACACTCCCGGCCATCATAACGGGGATCGCCGCGTGTCGCTCCACAAGGTGGCCATGTGGAACGACTGTCCGCTCAGGCCGTGCCGATAGGCGGAAGCTGATCGAGCAGGGAGCGCGCATTGTCCAGGATCTCCGACGGTCCATCGGCGCCCAGCGCAAAGACGAGACGGTCGTCCGTCCGGCGCACCTGTCCGGTCCACAGACGCTCCAGCGCCGCTTCGCGCATGGCCCGGCAGGGCGTGTCGTTCAGGGTCAGCGACACACCCGAGGGTCCGGCGGCCAGGGCGGCGACACCCAGCCGCCGGCAGCGCGCGCGGAGCGCGGCAGTCGCCAGCAACAGCTCGACCTCCTCCGGCAACGGCCCGAAGCGGTCCTCGATCTCTTCGCGCAACGGCTCGACCGCCGCTTCGTCGCGCAGACGCGAGAGGCGGCGGTGCAGGCCGATGCGCAAGTCCTCCTCCGGAAGGTAGGCGGCGGGAATGGTCTGCGGCACGCCCAGGCGCAGGTCGGGGGAATCGTCCGCCTCGGCGCCGGCCAGCGCGCGGGCCAGCAGATGCTGGTACAGCTCGGTTCCGACCAACCGCAGATGGCCGCTCTGGTCGGTTCCCAGCAGGTCGCCCGCCCCGCGCTGGTCGAGATCGAGCACACTGAGAGCGAAGCCGCCACCCAGGCTTTCGATCGCCTCAAGCGAGCCCAGCCGCCGCTCGGTTCGCTCGCCGAGCGGAGTGTCCGGATCGCTCAGCAGATAGGCGTAGGCCTGCGCTCCCCCGCGCCCGACCCGGCCGCGGAGCTGATGGAGCTGCCCGAGCCCGAACAGGTCGGGGTGGCGGATCACGATGGTGTTGGCACGGGGAATGTCGATGCCGGTCTCGATGATGGGGGTTGAGACCAGCACGTCGACCGTTCCTTCCGCCACATCGACCATGACCTGATCGAGTTCGGCAACGGGAAGGCGCCCGTGCGCGACGGCGACCGACAGACCGGGAGCGAGCGCGCGCACCTCGGCCTCCAGCGATGGCAGGTCGGCGATCCGCGGGGCGACGCAGAAGCTCTGTCCACCCCGCGCCTTTTCGCGCATCAAGGCGGACCGCAGAACCGAAGGGTCATAGGAGGTGACCCGCGTGCGCACCGGGCGCCGCCGCACCGGAGGGGTATCGATGACGCTGACTCCGCGCAGCCCCGCCAGCGCCCCCTGCAGCGTCCGCGGAACCGGCGTGGCGCTGAGCGCCAGACAGTGGACGCCGGCCGAAAGCCGGGCCAATGCCCGCTTCTGCACGGTGCCGAAGCGCTGCTCCTCGTCGACGACAACCAACGCCAAGTCGGCGAAGCGCACCGTCTTCGACAAGAGGGCATGGGTACCGACCGCGATCGCCACCGATCCGTCGGCGAGGCCTTCACGCACGGCTTTTGCGGCCGACGCCGCCATGCCGCCGCTCAACGGCTCGATGCGCAGGCCCAAACCAGCCAGCCGCCGTCGGAACACCTCCAAGTGCTGGCGGGCGAGCACGCTGGTCGGAGCAAGAACGGCAACCTGCCGGCCGGTGAAGGCGACCGCCGCCGCGGCGCGCAACGCCACTTCGGTCTTGCCGTAGCCGACGTCGGCGCAGACAAGATGGTCCATCGGGCGCCCGCTGGCGAGTTCGGCCATCACAGCGTTGATGGCGCGCCGCTGGCCTGCGGTCTCCTCGTAGGGGAAGCGGGCGGCCACGCGCCGCATCGGTCCGGCCGGCGGCGCGATCACGGGGGCTTTCTCGCGGGCACGGCGCTCGGCTTGGCGCACGAGGCTTTTCGCGGTTCGGCCGATCTCGCGCTCCAACTCCGCACGGCGGGCGAACCAATTCCCGCCCTTGAGCCCATCGAGCGCCACCCGGGCGTCGCTGCTGCCGTAGCGCCACACGCGATCGAAGTCGGCGGCCGGCACCAGAAGCCGATTCTCTCGGGCATACTCCATCACCAGAACGTCTTCGGGCTGGCCTCCGGTCTCAACCGTTTCGAGCCCGCGCACCGCACCGATCCCGTAGTCGAGATGGACCGCAAGATCGTCGCACGACAGGTCGACGGGTGCCAGCGGAGCGACCGGGCCGGCTCCGCCTTCCGGATGGGGGCGTTGGGCGAGCACCGCAACCCCGTCGAACGTGAAGCCCGCGGCGACCCGAAGCACCAGGGCTGCCGGCGTCACGGGAGGCGCATTCACCGGCCACCGGTCGAGCACCGGCACCGGCCGGCCTGTCGCCGCCGCCACCCGCTCCGCCATCCTGGCCGCGTCGGCGGCGTTCGCGGCGGCAATGATCACGGATTCGCCCGCGGCAATCCGCTCTCCGGCGAGGCGGGGGAGGGTGCGTTCGGACACCGCCGGTGCTTCGCTGGACGAGGCTAGCCCGTCGGGCTCCAGCGTCAGAACCGCGCGCCCCCGCAACGCTGTCTCCCACGCGTTGCGGTCGAGGTGCATGGCGGATGCGCCGGCCTCCTCCAGGTCGTCGAACCGCGCCTCCAGCCGGTCTTCAACCCCCTCGTCCATGACGACGGGACTGTCGGCAAGAAGCTCAAGCACGCCCGGTAAGCGGTCGTAGGCCAGGGGCAGCAGGCGCTCGAAAGCGTAGGGGCGCCGTCCGGCGGCGAGTTCCTCCGCGAGCCCTGCGGCCGTCGGGTCCCTGCGGCTCTCCAGCCCTCGGATCAACCGTGCGACGATCTCCGGCACCGCCGGGATTTCGGTCACCGGATGAACGGTGATCCGGTCGCAGTCGCCCGTCGAGCGCTGGCTTGCCGGATCGAAGGTCCGTATCCGAGCGACCCGGCCATCGACAATGTCGCAGCGGACGGGACGGTCGGCATCGCCCGGAAAGATCTCCACCACGGAACCGCGGAACGCGGCCTCCCCTGGTTCGTCGATCCGCTCGTCGAGGATGTAGCCGCCGGCAATCAGGCGCCCCCGCCAAGTCTCCTCGTCATAGAGGGTGCCCGTCGCGATGACCAAAGCGACGTCAGGCCAGGCATCGGGAGGCGGAAGACGTTGCAGCGCCGCCTCGGCGGTCGCCAGAACCAGTCGCCCGGAGCCCTTGGCCGGTCGGGACATGGCGGCGATGGCAGCGGCGCGTTGCCCAAGCACAGCCCGCGATGGCTGCTCCCGCTCCCCAAGGGGGACGTCCCAACCTGGAATAAGCACGACGTCAAGGTCCGGCGCGGCGCCCCGGATCGCCCTGGCGAGCCGGACAGCCCGGGTGTCGCTGCGGGCCACGACCAATGGCGCTGCCTGTGAACAGGCGGCGCCTCTGGCAAGCTCAATCGCCAGTGCGCCTTCGGCCGGGGAGGCGCAGGTCATTGACCGGTCCAAGCGGAAAGCGGTGCGGGCGAGTTGCATCAAAGATGCGGAATCAGGCATGGCACACTGCGTCAGGGGAAACAGGGACGGTTGGCTCTTAACAGCCGGACACCCATTCATTCCCAACAGAGTTGGCAAATTCGTTGGACGTTCCGTACGCGCTGCGTCCTAATGACCAGTCTGCTTGCCGAACAAGGGGCGGCACCGGCCGCCCCTTTATCTTTGTGAAACATCACTGTGAGCGTTACCGCTCGATGTCGTCCCGGCGCACGGTGTTCTCCACCCCACCGCGCGACGTTCCGGTTCGGCTGTCCTCGACCTCAACCTCAGTACGGCGAACCGTATCCGACACGGTCTGGGCGCGTTCCTCGACGTCCTTGCGGATGACGACCTCTTCCTTGATCACCGCGCGTTTCTGGACCACCGCCTCCTCGTCGGTTTCGCTCACTTCAATGGTGCGTTCACGGAACGCGTCGGCCGGAACGTCTCCAACTTCGCGCATGATGGGACGGCGCTCGACGGAAACCGTCTCGTCGCGCAGACGAACCTGCTCCTCGACCGGTGTTTCGGTGACATAGGTGCGCACGCGCACGACTCCGCGCTCCACGGCGCGCTTGCCGATGGACAATTCCTCTTCGGTGACCGGAATCACCTCTTCGCGACCGCTGCCAACCCCGGTGTTCATCGCGGCATCCGCCGTGGTGTCGGTCGTGTTTACGCTGCGGAATGCTTCGGCTGCGTTGCCGAGTTGGGCAGTGCTTCCCGCCCCGCCAACCGCATAGCGCGCGCGCTCCTCGGCGGCCGACGCTTCGTCATATGGCGCGGCCGTCTCGTCGTAACCCGTCCATCCGGTCGAGCGGTACGCCTCGCCCCGGTGTTCAATATCGACAACGGTGCCGCGCTCCAGAATCGCGATGGCCCGGTCCACGTCCTCATCGTCCAATCGCAGCTTCAGAAGCGTGCCGCCACGCCGCATCCCCTCGGCATAGACGTGAGCATCGGTGTCTGGGACGTTCCAATTGCTCAAGCGGGACAGGAAGCCATCGCCGCCACTGGTGTCGCTGTGCGAGACGATCTCGCCGACGCTGCGGTCGAAGCCCTCGGCTTCGAGGTCCCGAAGGGCTGCTTCGGCGTCGGCGCGGGTATCGTAAAGGGCAATGATGGTCTTGTTCATGAGCCTAGTCCTCGTTGGGTTGGTCGGTCCTGGCATCCCGCACCCCAGGTTCGTCGATGAATTCGACGATGGCTTCTTCCGAACGGAGAGTGATCGGCTGCTCGGCTTGGACGGTGCTCGTGGTCTTGCGCAGATGGATCTCTTCCCGCAAGACCAGCCGACGTTCGACCACCAGCATCTCCTCGACCACCGGGATGATGGTTGTGGTGCCATCCTGGCGAATGTCCGGACGGGCATCGATGGCACGGTTCACCGGCACCCGAACGATCTCGACATCCTCGCGCTTCAGCGCCTGCCGGACGAGTTCCTCATGCTCGGTGACTTTGGTGGTCACCCGCACACGACCGCGCTCAACCTGACGTTTGCCAACCGAGGCGGTTTCCTCATGAAGCGGAACGACCTCTTCGCGGTCGCTGGCCATGACGCACCCTAGCGCAAGAAAAAGTACAGGACGGTCGCGAGCAAAATCAGCCCGACGATGATCCACGTCCAGTTTAGACCACCTGCGCTTGCGGTGTCGTAAACACCGAACTTTTTAGGACCTCGATCGTTCGCCATGACGTCATCTCCGGCTGGGTCGCTCTGGTCTTAACAGAAGTTCTTCTTCACCGTTCCGATAAAGAAAGGAGAGATGAAAACAGGGCATTGTCTTTTGGCCTGGCTGGCGTTGAGCCCAGCCGTTGTGGCGCTCCGGGCAGCGCAACGATGTGTAAAGACCAGATAAAAAATGGCCCGAACGGACATCCGACATCATTGGTGAAAGATGTCGGGATTTCTCCACACTTCGCCATTGCGAAAACGCGGCAACACAGCCGACAGCGCTGGAGCGGACGGCATCGGTTCCCTGGTGAACGTCACGATGCACCGACTGTACGGCTATACCCAACGCCACCAGCCCGACGTCAACTGCGGCTTGATGGAGCAGGATTCCGGGTAATCAGGAACGAGTGGGTCAAAGAATTTTCAGCCGTCGCGCAGCATTGCATTCACCTGGGCGAGGAACTGGTCAATGGCAATGGGCTTGCTCAAAAGTCGTGTGTGTGTGGCGCCAGCAGTTCCTTGTCCAGCACGGCATTGCAGGTGTAGCCGGTCAAAAACATGACTTTCAGGTCCGGCCGCAATGACCGGGCTATTTCCGCGACCCGTTGTCCGGTGATTCCTGGCAAGCCGACATCCGTTACCAGAAGGTCGATCGCCACCGGGGAGTTGAGGATGGTTGAGGCTTCGTTTCCATCCTCGGCCTCCAAGACCGTCGCCCCATGTTCCCGGAGCGCTTCCACAATCACCACGCGGACGATCGGTTCGTCCTCCACCACCAGCACGGTTCCCGGCACCGGCTGCTGCGGCTGATCGGGGGCCTTCACAGGAACGGAACCGAGATTTTCCGCTTCGTGAGAGCGAGGCAGGTACAGTTTCACGGAGGTTCCATGTCCCACTTCGCTGTCGATGCGGGCATAATGTCGATGTGCAGGAAGCCGAGGTCGTATGCCTTGAACTTCTTAGTGCTCTTATTGGGCGTGGTGGTCGGGGGTGTCGGCAGGCGCCCCAGGCCTTCGGCCTTCAGGATCCGGTAGATGGCGTCGCGGTTCAGATGAGGGAGGAAGTGGCGTAGCGTGAACGTGAGGTCATCGAGTGGGAACCCGGTGCTCCGGCGCAGCTCACAGACGATGGCGCGTTTTTCCTCGGTTGCCCGCCAGCGCAGGTGCTGGGGGCGCGACGAGTGATCCTGAACGTCCTCGGGACCACGCTTGCGCCATTTGCGGATGGTTTCGGTGCTGACACCGTAGCGCTTGGCCAGCACGCTCGAGGGCTCCGTGGTGGCGGCGATGGCGGCGCGCACCACTGGGGTGGTGCGGGCGTTGGGATGGATCTGGTGCATGGCGGCTCCTCCCGGCTGGGGCCGAACGGGATCAGCGTCGCCACAAGGGATGATGCCAGCCGCGGCCGGCCCGTCAACCCTGGCCCTGACGGGCCACCGCCGAAGGCGGCTGTGGGGTTGACCGGCCGTCGCGCGGCGGGCGCTTTGGGCTCGTCATGGCGACGACGGACGGGACTGCGCCAAAAGCTGGCCTACTGAGGCGCAGGGCCCAGACGCCTTTCGATCCACCAGCCATGCTTTTGGATGGCCCAACAGACCGGGTCCCAACAACGTTCCGCCATCAGACAACTAGCCGGCGGCGTCGATCCGCTCCGCCAGCAGCGCGAGGTGTCCGACCACGGCTTCCTGAAAACGCAGGGATTCGGTCAGGACCAACTCGTCGGTCGCCTGGGCCGCCACGTCGGCGAAGGCTTCGGCGAGCCGTTCGGAGGCGGCGACCGCCGCGCGCAGGACGGCGGCTGCGGTGTCGGGAAGGGCGGGCTGTGACGCCGCCGCGTCGGAGCCGGAGGGGATCAGCGACCGCTCCTCTCCGGCGATGCGGGTCAGCAGCGCGGCGCCTTCTCCGTCGCCCAGGGCGAGCAGGCGCACCGCCAGCGCGCCGTGTTCGGCGGCGGTGGCGGACAGCAAGGCGACGGCCAGCCGTTCCAGCTCCGCCGGGGTGTCCGCGCGGGTCGGCTTGTGCTCCGCCCGGCCCCGCTCGCGGCGGTAGGCCTTGCGGCGCTCGCGGCGGAGCAGGGCGGCGTGGCGCAGCTCCTCGCGGGCCAGCGCCTCGGCGTGGGTGCGGATCGGTTCGTCCGGGGCGCTGGCGGCGATGTAGCTGTAGAAGGCGAAGGCGCGCTGCTCGTTGACCACCGCCAGCGACAGCGCCTGATAGGGTGTCAGCCGCGTGCGCTCGGTCAACTCCTCCCAGGAGGCGGCAAGCTCCGGCGGCAGGCGCCAGAGAAAGGCCGGAGCGTCGGGGGCGGGACGGCCGAGGCGGTGCGCCCAGCCGTCCACCGCCTGCACATGGTCCTGCTCCTCCGCAATGAGGGCACGGAAGGTGGTGGCGGTGTCGGTCTCGCCGCGGCGGTCCATCAGGGCCGCCAACTGGGTGTAGCGGCGCACCGCCTCCTGCTCCAGCGCCAGCGCGATGCCCAGAAGCTCGTCCAGCGAGCGGACCCCACCCTGTGGTTCGTGGCGCAGCAACGGCATGGAAACCCCCGGTCGCGAGTGAACTTCGCCTAAAATGCAATCGATATTCCCGCCCGATCAGCAATCGTACGGACCCTGGGGAGGAGGATAGCCCGGCTTCATTTTTCCGCGACTTGACGATGGTCAAGAACAGCGGCCCGAACCTGCGGTCTCATGGGCGCGTCAACGGGGCATGCGGCCCCTTGATCAAGATCAAGACTTCAAGGCAAGGGCGATGGTTGCGGACTTCTTGCGGGGAACACGCGCGCTGGTGGTGGGGCTGCTGATCCTGCTGGCCGGCTTCGGTACGGCGGACGCCGCCGAGGCGCTGCTGGCGCGGTATCTCGGCACGGTGCAGCCGGGCGATCTCGCCGCCGGGGCGGACCGCTTCGGCGCCCCCCTGCCGAACGCGCCGCTGGTTCCCGTCTACAAGGGCGACGCGCTGGTCGGCCATGCCTATCTGACCTCCGACTTCGTGAACACGACCGGCTATTCGGGGCGCCCGATCCATGTGATGGTCGGGCTGGCGCCGGACGGCACGGTGACCGGGGCGAAGCTGGTCGACCATCACGAGCCCATCGTCCTGATCGGCATCCCGCCGGCCAAGGTCAACGCCTTCATCGACGGCTACGTCGGCAAGAATGTGCTGACCCTGGCCTCGCAGAGCGCGTCCAGCCCGCCGGTGGACATCGTGTCCGGCGCCACCGTGACGGTGATGGTGATCGGCGATTCGATCATCCGCTCCGGCAAGAAGGTGTTGCAGGCGCTGGGCGCGCCGGGAGCGGCCGAGGCTGCGCCGACGGTGACCCGCAGCCTTGACCTGTCCAAGACGGGAATTGAGGACTGGGCCACGCTGGTCGGCGACGGCTCCGTGCGCCGCCTGACGCTGACGGTGGGCGAGGTCAACGCCGCCTTCGAGCGCACCGGCAAGGCCGAAGCCGCCGCCCGTCCCGAAGCCGGCGATCCGAACGACAGCTTCATCGACCTCTACGCCGCGCTCGCCACCATTCCCGCCGTCGGCCGCTCCCTGCTGGGCGACGCGGAGTACGAGACGCTGGTGCAGCGGCTGAAGCCGGGCCAGCACGCCATCGTCGTGGCGGGGCAGGGGCGCTATTCCTTCAAGGGCTCGGGCTATGTGCGCGGCGGCATCTTCGACCGGTTCGAGCTGGTCCAGCACGAGGGCGCCATCCGCTTCCGCGACCGCCTGCACAAGCGCCTGGGTTCCCTGGCCGCGGCGGGCGCGCCGAATTTCCCCGAGATCGGCCTGTTCGTCATCCCCGAAGAGGTCGGCTTCAACCCCGCCGATCCGTGGCGCCTGCAGCTGCTGGTCCAGCGCGCGACCGCGGCGCTCGACAAGGCCTTCGTCACCTTCGACCTCGGCTACCAGCCGCCGGAGAAATTCCTGAAGGTCGAGCCGGTGGCCGCTCCTGCCGCTGCCGCGGCGACCCCCGTGGCTACGGCCGCCGTGGCTCCGATGGCCGCCGCCCTGGCGGAACAGGACGCGGCCGACGAGATCCCGCTGTGGCGGCGCATCTGGGAGAACCGGCTGTTCGACGTCGCCATTCTGGCGAGCGCGATCCTGCTGCTGACCGGCATCTTCTTCTTCCAGGACCAGCTCGTGAAGCGTCCGGCCCTCTACGAGCGGGTGCGCACCGGGTTTCTCGTCTTCACGCTGGTCTGGCTCGGCTGGTACGCGACGGCGCAGCTGTCGGTGGTCAACGTGCTGACCTTCGCCAACGCGCTGCGCACCGACTTCCGCTGGGACTATTTCCTGATGGACCCGCTGGTGTTCATCCTGTGGTTCTCGGTCGCCGCGTCGCTGCTGTTCTGGGGCCGGGGCGCCTTCTGCGGCTGGCTGTGCCCGTTCGGCGCGCTTCAGGAGCTGGCCTCCAAGGCCGCCAAGAAGCTCGGCGTCCGCCAGATCGCCGTTCCCTTCGGGCTGCACCAGCGGCTGTGGCCGATCAAGTACATGATCTTCCTGCTGCTGTTCGGCCTGTCGCTGACCTCGCTGGCGACGGCGGAGAAGGCGGCGGAGGTCGAGCCCTTCAAGACCGCGATCATCCTGCATTTCGTCCGCGACTGGTGGTTCGTCCTGTTCGCCGTGGCCTTGATCGTCGCCGGCCTGTTCATCGAGCGCTTCTTCTGCCGTTACCTGTGCCCGCTGGGTGCTGCGCTCGCCATCCCGGGCCGGATGCGGATGTTCGACTGGCTGCGCCGCTACAAGGAATGCGGCAACCCGTGCCGGCGCTGCGCCAACGAATGCCCGGTCCAGGCGATCCACCCCGACGGGTCGATCAACCCCAACGAATGCATCCAGTGCCTCCATTGTCAGGTGCTCTACCACCACGACCGCAAATGCCCGGTCATGATCCAGAAGCGCTTGAAGCGGGAGCGCCGCGACGCTTCCCAATCCACAGCTACGGCCGCCGAACCCAAATCCCGCGCCGCCGTGCTGACCACCGATCCCACCACCGGGCACCTGTCCGCCCGGCCGGAAGGACTTTGACCCACCAGGTCGAAACAAGAGCCCCGTAAGGGGACATCGAAGGAGTTCACCCATGTCGGACACAAAAGCGTCGAACATCAAGGTTGAGCGGACGGGCGTGAACCGCCGCGATCTGCTCGGGGGCACCGCCAAGGCGGCGGCGCTGGCCGGAATCGCCGGCGCGGTGGCCGGCGGCACGGCGGGCGGCGCGCTGTTCGGCGCCGGGCCGGCCGCGGCCGCGGGATCGGGCAACCAGAAGTACGAGGTCAAGCCGGGCGATCTCGACGAATATTACGTCTTCCATTCCGGCGGACAGTCGGGCGAGCTGCGCATCCTCGGCCTGCCCAGCATGCGCGAGCTGCACCGCATCCCGGTGTTCAACCGCTGCAGCGCCTCGGGCTGGGGCCTGACCAACGAGAGCCGCAAGATCCTGACCGAGGGTCTGACCGAGGAGAACCGGAAGTATCTGGCCAACCACGGCGGCACCTGGCTGAACGGCGACCTGCACCACCCGCACATGTCCTTCACCGATGGCACCTACGACGGGCGCTACATCTTCGTGAACGACAAGGCGAACACCCGCGTCGCCCGCATCCGCTGCGACATCATGAAGGTCGATAAGATCATCGACATTCCGAACGTCTCGGCGATCCACGGCCTGCGCCTGCAGAAGTACCCGCGCACCGGCTACGTCTTCGCGAACGCCGAGCAGCTCGTGCCGATGCCGAACGACGGCAAGAACGTCGATCCGAAGAACTACCGGACGCACTTCTCCGCGATCGACGGCGACAGCATGACGGTGTCGTGGCAGGTCCGGGTGGACGGCAACCTCGACAACACCGAGGCGGACTACCAGGGCAAATACGCCTTCTCGACCTGCTACAACTCCGAAGGCGGCGTGACCACCGCAGAGATGACGGCGAACGAGCAGGACTGGATCGTCATCTTCAACATCAAGCGCATCGAAGAGGCGGTGAAGGCCGGCAAGGTCGAGGTGATGCACGGCGTCCCGGTGGTGGACGGCCGCCACGGCTCGCCCTTCACCCGCTACGTCCCCATTCCCAACAGCCCGCACGGCGTCAACGCGGCGCCGGACGGCATCCACGTCACCATCAACGGCAAGCTGTCGCCGACGGTGTCGGTGATGGACGTCCGCCTGCTCGACGACCTGTTCGACGACAAGATCAAGCCGCGGGACGTCATCGTGGCCGAGCCGCAGCTGGGCCTCGGGCCTCTGCACACCGCCTATGACGGGCGCGGCAACGGCTACACCACGCTGTTCCTCGACAGCCAGATCGTGAAGTGGAACATCGACAAGGCCAAGCGCGCCTACAAGGGCGAGAAGGTCGATCCGATCATCCAGAAGCTGGACGTGCACTACCAGCCTGGCCACACCCATTCCTCGATGGGCCAGACCAAGGACGCCGACGGCAAGTGGCTGATGGTGCTGAACAAGTTCTCCAAGGACCGCTTCCTCAACGTCGGTCCGAGCAAGCCGGAGAACGACCAGCTCATCGACATCTCGGGCGACGAGATGAAGCTGGTGCACGACGGCCCGACCTACGCCGAGCCGCACGACACGCTGATCGTCCACCGTTCCAAGCTGAACCCGAAGAGCATCTTCACCCGCGACGACCCGATGTGGGAGGAGGCCCGCCAGCAGGCCAAGAAGGACGGCGTCAACCTGGACGACGACGCCAAGGTGATCCGCGAGGGCAACAAGGTCCGCGTCTACATGTGGCAGCGCGCTCCGGCCTACGGGCTTGAGGAGTTCACGGTCAAGCAGGGCGACGAGGTGACGCTCTACATCTCCAACATGGACGATGTGGACGATCTGACCCACGGCTTCACCCTGTCCAACCACGGCATCGCCATGGAGATCGGGCCGCAGCAGACCAGCTCGGTCACTTTCATCGCCGAGCGTCCGGGTGTGCACTGGTACTATTGCCAGTGGTTCTGCCACGCCCTGCACATGGAGATGGGCGGCCGCATGATCGTCGAGCCGCGCGCGTCGTAAGGCGCCATTCGCCCCCTCCCTAACCCTCCCCCTCTTCGAGGTGGAGGGGACTGCCGCAACCCTCCCTCCCCCGCCATAGGCGGGGGAGGGAGGGACCCGCGAAGCGGGAGGGAGGGGGCAACGGCCCATAATCGGGACTTATCATATGCCCCATCACTCCCCACTCCCCCTCTTCGCCGCGGCGCTCGTCTTCGCCGCCGGGACGGCCGGCGCCGCCACGGTGACGGTGGCGCCGGGCGGGCTGGAGGGCGCGCTCGCCGCGGCGGCGCCCGGCGACACGCTCGTCCTGGCCCCCGGCATGCACCCCGGCCCCGTCGTGGTCCGCAAGCCGGTGACGCTGCTCGGCGAGCCGGGGGCCGTCATCGACGGGGGAGGGGCGGGGAACGCCGTGACGGTCTTCGCCCCCGACGTGACCGTGCGCAACGTCGAGGTCCGCAACTCCGGCATCAGCCTGTCCGAGCAGAACACCGGAATCTTCCTCGGCAAGGAGGCGCACCGCGGCGTGATCGAGGGCAACCGGCTGCGCGACAACCTGATCGGGATCTATGTCTGGGGCGCCCACGATGTGATGGTCCAGCGCAACGACGTCGTCGGGCGCACCGACCTGCGTCTTTCCGAACGCGGCAACGGCATCCAGCTGTGGAACGCGCCGGGCACGCAGGTGGTGGACAACAATGTCCAGGACGGGCGCGACGGCATCTTCACCACGACGTCGAAGAAGAACCTGTTTGCCCGCAACCGGTTCGAGCGGGTGCGCTTCGCTGTCCATTACATGTACACGAACGATTCCGAGGTGTCGGACAACGTCTCGGTCGGCAACCATGTCGGCTACGCGATCATGTATTCCAACAACCTCGTGATCCGGAACAACCGCTCGCAGGGCGACCGGGAGCATGGGCTGCTGCTGAACTACGCCAACAGCGCGCTCATCGAGGGCAACGTGATCGACGGCCATCTGTCGCCCGAACAGGCGGCGCCGGTGGAGGTGGTGGCCGACAAGGACATGCCGGTGGCGACCGACGGCCCGGTGGAGGGCCAGCGCACCGGCACCTGGAAATGCGTCTTCATCTACAACGCCAACAAGAACCGCTTCACCGGCAACCGGTTCGAGGGCTGCGAGATCGGCGTGCACTTCACCGCCGGGTCGGAGCGCAACACCCTGACCGGCAACGCCTTCATCGGCAACCGCACCCAGGTCAAGTATGTCGGGACGCGCCATCTCGACTGGTCGGAGAAGGGGCGCGGCAACTACTGGTCCGACAACGCCGCCTTCGACCTGAACGGCGACGGCGTCGCCGACGAGGCCTACCGCCCCAACGACGTCGTCGACCGCGTGATGTGGGCCTATCCGGCGGCGAAGCTGCTGATGAACAGCCCCGGCGTGCAGGTGATCCGCTGGGCGCAGAAGCAGTTCCCGGCGCTGCACCCCGGCGGCGTGATCGACAGCGCCCCTCTGATGAGCCCGCCGCCGTCTCCGGCACGGACCCAAACGGCGGAAAGGAACGCCCAATGACCGACACACCGACCATCCGTGTGGAGGGAGTCTCCAAGCGCTACGGCGACGCCTTCGCCGTGCGCGAGGTGGATCTCGACCTCGCCGCCGGAGAATGCGTGGCCATGGTCGGCCACAACGGCGCCGGCAAGAGTTCGCTGATCAAGCTGATGCTCGGGCTGACCACGCCGACCGCCGGCGGCATCCGCGTGCTGGGCGGCGATCCGGCGAGTGCCACCGCCTCGCACATCCGCCGGCAGGTCGGCTTCCTGCCGGAAAGCGTCGCCTTCCACCCCAGCATGACGGGGCGGGAGACGCTGGACTTCTACGCCCGGCTGAAGCGCGTGCCGCGCGACGGCAACGACGCGCTGTTCGAGCGGGTGGGGCTGGAGCCCGCCGCGGTGAAGCGCCGCGTCGGCACCTATTCGAAGGGCATGCGGCAGCGGCTGGCGCTGGCCCAGGCACTGCTCGGCGGGCCGAAGGTGCTGTTCCTCGACGAGCCGACGACCGGCCTCGACCCGGCGCTGCGCCAGAGCTTCTACGAGATCGTGCGGGACCTGCGCGACGCCGGAACCACCGTCCTGCTGTGCAGCCACGCCCTGACCGAGCTGGAGGGGCAGGCCGACCGCGTCGTCGTGATGAACCGCGGCCGCAAGGTCGCCGACGGCTCGCTCGCCACGCTGCGCGGGCTGGCCCAGTTGCCGGTGCGCATCCGCCTGACCCTGCCGTCCGGGGAGATCGTGGAGACGGCCTGCGCCAACGACGACAAGGTGGCGACGCTCCGCCGGATCGCCTGCGAAGGCCCGGAGCTTGCCGACATCGAGGTCGTCCAGCCGAGCCTGGACGAGATGTACGCCCACTTCCTGCGCCGGGAGGCTGCGGAATGAACACGCTTCTGACCATCGCCGCCAAGGAGGTGCGCGACGGCCTGCGCAACCGCTGGGTCGTCGCCACCACGCTGCTGATGGCGGCGCTGGCGCTGACGCTGAGCTTCCTGGGGGCCGCCCCGACCGGCACGGTCGGCATCGGCCGGGTGGAGGTGACCATCGTCAGCCTGTCCAGCCTGACCATCTTCCTGCTGCCGCTGATCGCGCTGCTGCTGTCCTTCGACGCGGTGGTGGGCGAGATCGACCGCGGCACCATGACGCTGCTGTTGTCCTACCCGGTGGCGCGCTGGCAGGTGCTGATCGGTAAGTTCCTCGGCCACGCCGCGATCATCGCCTTCGCCACCGTGCTGGGCTACGGTGCCGCCGGGGTGGCGCTGGCGATGAGCGGCAGCGAGATCGGGCCGGAGAGCTGGCGCGCCTTCGCCGCGATGATCGGATCGAGCGTCCTGCTGGGTGCCGCCTTCACGGCCATGGGCTACCTCGCCTCCACGCTGGTCCGCGACCGCGGCACGGCGGCGGGCATCGCCGTGGCGATCTGGCTGGTGCTGGTCCTGCTCTACGACATGGCGCTGCTGGGGCTGCTGGTGGCCGACGGCGGGAAGACGGTGAACGCCGGCCTGCTGAACGGGCTGCTGCTCGCCAACCCGGCGGACGCCTTCCGCCTCTTCAACCTGACCGGCTTCAAGAGCGTCAGCCAGTTCGCCGGCACCGCCGGGCTGGCCGCGCAGGTGCAGGTGTCGGCCTCCGTTCTGCTGGCCGTGCTGGCCGGCTGGGTCGCCGCACCGCTGGCGCTGGCCGCCGTCCTCTTTTCCAGAAGGCAGATCTGATGAACACCTCCCTGAGAGCCACGCTGCTGGCCGCCTGCCTGCTGCTGCCGCTGTCCGCCTGCCAGCAGCAGAAGGCGGAGACCGCCCCGCCGCCGCCCGTCGCCATCACCGCCGACGCGATCGGCCATTACTGCGGCATGAATCTGGCCGACCATCCCGGTCCGAAGGGGCAGATCCTGGTCGGCGGGCGCGACCGCCCGGTCTGGCTGTCCTCGGTCCGCGACACCTTCGCCTTCACCATGCTGCCGGAGGAGGAGAAGGACGTCCGCGCCATCTACGTGACCGACGTCGGCCAGGCCCCTGACCCGCGCAAGCCCGACCTGTCCGTCTGGATCGAGGCGCGCAAGGCCTGGTACGTGGTGGGCAGCCGCCAGCGCGGCGGCATGGGCGAGGCGGAGCCCTTCCCCTTCGGCGACGAGGCCGCCGCCCGCCGCTTCGCCGCCGAGAACGGCGGCGCGATCAAGCGCTTCGCCGAGGTGACCGAGGACGAGATCCTTCACCCCACGCTTCCCTCCGAGCAGACCGCCGCCGATGAGCCGGCGGAGCAGGGCGGCAATCATGGTGGCGGCCACGGTGCCGGGCATGGAGGCACGCCATGACCACCCGCCGCCGCTTTCTCGGCATCGCCGCGGTGGCCGCCGGGCTGGCGCTTCTGCCGGGCGGCCTCCGCGCGGCCGGCGTGCCGGTGCGGACGTGGCGCGGCGTCGCGCTGGGGGCGGATTCTGTCCTCCAACTGGCGCACCCGGACCCCGCCGAGGCCGATCGGCTGATCGCCCTGTGCCTGGAGGAGGTCGCGCGGCTGGAGCGGGTCTTCAGCCTCTACCGGACGGATTCGGCGCTGGCCCGCCTGAACCGCGACGGCGTTCTCGACGCGCCGCCGGCCGATCTCGTGCGGCTGCTGTCCGAGGCCACGGCCGTCAGCCGACGCACCGACGGCGCCTTCGACCCGACCGTGCAGCCGCTGTGGCAGCTCTACGCCGGCCATTTCGCCCGACCCGGCGCCGATCCCGCCGGCCCGCCGGAGGCCGTTCTCCGCGCGGCCAGGGAGTTGGTCGATCACCGCAAGCTCCGCGTCGAGCCGGGCCGCGTCGCCTTCGCCGGGCGCGGCATGGCGGTGACGCTGAACGGCATCGCCCAGGGCTACGTCACCGACCGCGTGTCCGAACGGCTGCGGGCGGAGGGCATGACCGACGTGCTGGTCGATCTGGGCGAAATCCGCGCGCTCGGCCATCATCCCTCGGGCCGCCCCTGGTCGATCGGCCTCGCCGATCCGCTCGTGGACGGCCGCAACGCCGGCACGCTGGAGATCGCGGACCGGGCGGTGGCGACGTCGGGCGGCTATGGCACGCCCTTCGACCCCGCCGGGCGCTTCACGCACCTGTTCGACCCGGCGACGGGCGGCTGCGCGCGGGAGTGGCTGGCGGTCACGGTGCTCGCCCCCGACGCCACGACCGCCGACGCCCTGTCCACCGCCCTGTCGGTTGCACCCGAAGCGCGGGCCGCCGTTCTCCTCGACCGCTTTCCGGGCACCGCCGCCCGCCTCACCCGCCGCGACGGCAGCGTCCTCGCGCTGCGCGCCTGACCGTCCACCACCCGGGAGACCTTCGTCATGGGAAGTTTCAGCCTGATGCATTGGGCCATCGTCCTGCTGCTCGTCCTGCTGCTGTTCGGGGCGGGCAAGCTGCCCAAGGTCATGGGCGACCTCGCCAAGGGCGTGAAGTCCTTCAAGGCCGGCCTGAAGGACGATGACGCACCGGTTCTCGTCGAGGCGTCGCGCAAGCCCGCCTCCGAATCCTGACCGCGACCGCAGAGCCGGGACGATGAGACAGGGCGCCCTGACGCTGATGCGCGACCTCCCGCTGTTTGAGGGAGTCGCCGACGAGACCCTGGAGGCGCTGACCTACGGCGCGCTTCTCCAGTGGTTTCCGCGCGAGACACGGCTGTTCGCGGACGGCGAGATCCCCGACTTTCTGCACATCCTCGTCGAGGGCACGGCGATGCTGGCCGGCTGCGACGAGGCGGGGCAGGAGACGGTGATCGACATCGTGCGCCCCGGCGATTGCTTCGTGCCGGCGGCGGTGCTGGCCGACGCGCCGTACCTGATGTCGGGGCGGACTTTGGAATCGTCGCGGATTCTCATGCTGGCCGCCCCCGTCCTGCGTGGGCAGGTCGCCCGTGACCACGCGCTGGCGCTGCGGGTGATGAGCACGCTGGTCGGGCAGTGCCGCGGGCTGGTGCGCGAGGTCAAGAATCTGAAGCTGCGCACGACGACCCAGCGGCTCGCCGCCTTCATCCTGTCGCAGGTCCGGCCGTCGCCTCAGGACGAGGCGGAGGACGGCGCGACGGTCGAATTGCCGGTCAGCAAGCGCGTGCTGGCCAGCCGCCTCGGCATGACGCCGGAACAGCTGTCGCGCACCTTCACCAAGCTGACCCCCCACCAGCTCCACGTCACCGGCAACACCGTCCGGGTGCGGTCGGTCGAGCAGCTGCGGCGGCACTGCAACGTCGGTCCGCTGAACGGCCATCACCCATGATCGGAAACGGACGGAGCGGGGCCTGACGGTGCCGTTCCGTCCCTTCTTCCTGCTGACCGCCCTGGACGCGCTGCTGGCGGTGGGGCTGTGGCTGCCGGTTCTGCGGGGCTGGGACGTGTCCGGCCTGATCGCCGACCCGCCGGGGTGGCACGGGCGGGCGCTGTTGTTCGGCACGCTGCCGGCGATGATGGCGGGATTCCTGCGCACCGCTTTGCCGCGCTGGACCGGGAGGCCCCTGGTCGGCGCGGGCCTCTGGCGATTCCTCGTGCCCCTCTGGCTGGCGGGGCGGGCGCTGTCGCCCTGGGTCGCAACGGCGCACGCGCCCTTTCTCGCCGCGCTGGCCCTGCTCGTGCTCGCGCAGGTTGCCGCCGCGCGGAACCGGCGCAACGCCATCGTCGCCGCCTTGCTCGGAGCACTGGCCGGCGCGGCGCTGTGCGACGCCGTCCCGTCCGCCTTGGCGCTGTCGCTCGGGCTGGTCATGGTGCTGGGCGGCCGCATCGCGCCGAGCCTGACCGCCACCCATCTGGGTCTGCCCGGCAAGGCGGACCTGTTCACCGGGCGTCCCTGGTTCGAACGGGCCGCCGCCCTGTCCGCGGCCGGCGCGCTGGCCGGCTGGCTGCTCGCCCCGGATTCGGGAACGACCGCCGCCGCATGCCTTCTCGCCGCGCTGACGCAGACGGCGCGGCTGCTGCAATGGCGGGGCTGGCGGACGCTCGACCGTCCTTCGGTCCTCGCCGTGCACACGGCCTACGCCTGCATTCCCCTGGGCTTCGTGGCTGTGGCGGCGTCACCCGGCATGGCGACCCATCTCTGGACGGCCGGGGCGCTCGGGCTGATGGGGGTCGCGGTGATGTCGAGCATGATCCGCAAGCACATCGGGAACGCCTTCGCACGGTCGGCGGTGGTGACGGCCTGTTACGCGTTCACCGCGCTTGCCGTTGTCGCGCGGGCGATGGCCGTTCTGGCGGGTGAGGAAGGCCCCGTCTGGCTGCTGGCCGCGTCCTGCGCCTGGAGCGTGGCGGTGCTCCTGTTCCTCGCCGCCTTCGGTCGTCCTCTCGTCCTGGGCCGCCCTTGAAGGGAAGGAACGTTTCGGTCAGCGTTGAGCGGCAAGATCCATGGTCGGGGCCAGGAGGCCTCTTGCGCACCCCGACACCGCGTTGCGCGGCGTCCTCCCCCGGACAAAAAAAGGCGGGTGTCGGAGCCCGCAAGGCCCCGGCACCCGCCGGTTACGGCTGGCGCGTCGCTCCTGTTGTCAGGCGAACCAGGCGGCGACGTTTCCGGTCTGTCCGACGATGGTGATGCGGTTGCCCCCGCCGACGTCGAGGGTGGTGTTGCCGCCCTCGACCCGGGCCGAGCGGATCACCGCGCCGAGGTCCATGCCGGCCTCGTAGAGGGCCAGCCGGTCGACCCCGACCTGGAAGTCCATCACCACCGAGCCGCCCGACGACCGCCCGAAGGCGAACAGGTCGGCGCCCGCCCCACCCCACAGCGTGTCCGCCCCGCCGTCGGCGAACAGCACGTCGTTGCCCGCCCCGCCGTGCAGCAGGTCGTTGCCCGCCCCGCCGAACAGCGTGTCGTCGCCCTCCTCGCCGAACAGCGTGTCGTTGCCGTCGCCGCCCACCCCGAGGTCGTTGCCGGCGCCGAGCCCGATCAGGTCGTTGCCCGCCCCGCCCAGCGCCGTGTCGTTGCCCGCCCCGCCGCTCAGCGTGTCGTCGCCGTCGTCGCCGGCCAGCAGGTCGTCGCCGTCCTCGCCGAACAGCAGGTCGTTGCCCGAACCGCCGACCAGCGTGTCGTTGCCCTCCTCGCCGGTCAGCGTGTCGTCGCCCTCCTCGCCGAACAGCAGGTCGTCGCCCGTCCCGCCGAACAGCCGGTCGTTGCCCGTGCCGCCGCCGATCAGGTCGTTGCCCGCCCCGCCGAGCAGCCAGTCGTCGTCCTCGCCGCCGTGCACCACGTCGTCGCCGTCGTCGCCGTACAGCGTGTCGTTGCCGCCGGCGCTGGTGATCGTGTCGTTGCCGCCGCCGCCGTGCAGGATGTCGTCGCCGGCGCCCAGATGCATGTACTGCTCGTGGTCGTCGCCGTAGACGATCTGCTCGCCGTCGCCGCCGACCAGCGTGGCGTTGCCGACCACCGCGGCGAACTCGACGTTGTCGAGCTGGATGCTCACCGGCCCGGTCAGGCCCGTGGTGTTGAGCACCACCGCGGTCGGCGCCGTGCTGGCGACCCCGGTGCCGCCCAGCGTGTTGCCGGTCACCTTGGTCTGCACCGCCTGGCCGGCGGCGACGCCGGGGGCGGTGAAGTCGATGGCGCGGACCAGCAGCTGGGCCTGGGTGGAGAGCACCGAGAGGAAGCCCGAGCCGCCGCCGGTCAGGTTGCCGCGCGAGGTGGTGCCCTCGTCGGTGCGCGCCTCGATGGCGGCGATCAGGCCGCTCAGCCCGGTCAGCGCTTGCGAGGCGGTCTGGCGCTCGGCGCTGCCGGTGGCGGTGACGGCGACGCCGGTGGAGACGCTGACCGTCAGGGTGGTCTGGGTGGAGACCTCGCCGGTCCGGCGGTCGACCACCTGCTCGCGCACCACCGGGACGTCGGCGAGGTCGGGGTTGGCGGTGTTGCTGTCCTCGACGCGGGTGCTGTTGCTGGCCGCGATGGTCACGGTGGTGGTGCGGGTGCCGTCGCCGTTGGTGGTGACGGCGCCGCTGACGGTGGCGCCGTCGACCGTGGCGACCGGCGGTGGGGCGACCGGGGCGGGCTTGTCGACCGTGGCGGTGAGCTTCTGCGTCGTCGCGGTGAAGGGCACCGAGGCGTTGCCGGCCGGGTCGGTCAGGCCCAGCGTCAGGGTCAGCGTGCCGTCGCCCAGGCCGGAGAGGTCGAGGCCCTCGACGCGCGCGGTGGGCCCGCTCATCACGCCGCTGCCGGAGACCTGGCCGCCGCCGGCGGAGGTGATGGTCCAGGTGAAGGCGGCCCCGGCCTCGCCGCCGCTGATGGTGAAGGCGGCGCTGGACTGCTCGATGGCGTCGATGCTGTCGTCCTCGAACAGGACGGTGGCGGTCGGCGCGGTGGTGTCGACGGTCAGCGACCGGGTGCCGGGGGTCGAGCTGTTGCCCGCCGCGTCGGTGGCGGTGGCCGCGACCGGGTTGGCGGCGTTGGCGGTGAGGCTGAGCGTGCCGGCGGTCGGGACGGCCGTGGCGAGGTTCAGGCTCCAGGCGCCGGTCCCCGACGCGGTGGTGGTGTAGGTGGCGCCGCCCACCGTGACGGTGACGGTGCTGTTCGCCTCGGCCGTTCCGGCCAGGGTCGGGGTGGTGCTGTTGGTCAGCGCCGTGGTGACGGTGGGGGCGTCGGGCGCGGTGGTGTCGACGGTCAGGGTCTGGGTGCCCGGCGCCGAGACGTTGCCCGAGGCGTCGGTGGCGGTGGCCGAGACGGCGTTGGCGCCGTTCGGGTTCAGGCTGAGCGAGCCGGTGGTCGGCGTCGCCGTGGCGAGGTCGATGGACCAGCTTCCGCCGGTGGCGGTGGTGGTGTAGGTGGCGCCGCCGACGGTGACGGTGACCGTGCTGCCCGTCTCGGCGGTGCCGGTGAGGATCGGCGTCGTGCTGTTGCTCAGCGCCGCGCTGGTGACGGTCGGGGCGTCGGGCAGCGTGGTGTCGATGGTCAGCGACTGGGTGCCGGCCGTCGAGGTGTTGCCCGCGGCATCGGTGGCGGTGGCCGAGACCGGGTTGGCGCCGTTGGCGTTGAGGCTCAGCGAGCCGGTGGTCGGCGTCGCCGTGGCGAGGTCGATGCTCCAGGTTCCGTTGGACGCGGTGGTGGTGTAGGTCGCTCCACCCACCGTGACGGTGACGGTGCTGCCGGCCTCCGCCGTGCCGGCGAGGGTGGGGGTGGTGCTGTTGGTCAGCACGGCGCTGGTCACCGAGGGCGCGGTGGGCGCGGTGGTGTCGATGGTCAGCGACTGGGTGCCGGCCGCCGACGTGTTGCCCGCGGCATCGGTCGCCGTCGCCGAGACGGCGTTGGTGCCGTTCGGGTTCAGGTTGAGCGAGCCGGTGGTCGGCGTCGCCGTGGCAAGGTTGATCGACCAAGTGCCGTTGGTTGCCGTGGTCGTGTAGGTCGCACCGCCGATGATGACGGTGACGGTGCTGTCTGGTTCCGCCGTGCCGGTCAGGGTGGGGGTGGTGCTGTTGGTCAGCGTGGCGCTGGTCACCGCCGGGGCGTTGGGCAGCGTGGTGTCGACAACCAGCGACTGCGTGCCGGCCGAAGACGTGTTGCCCGCGGCATCGGTGGCGGTGGCCGAGACCGGGTTGGCACCGTTGACGTTCAGGCTGAGCGAGCCGGAAGTCGGCGTCGCCGTGGCGAGGTTGACGCTCCAGGAACCATTCGTCGCGGTGGTCGTGTAGGTCGCCCCGCCCACCGTGACGGTGACGGTGCTGCCGGCTTCCGCTGTGCCGGTCAGGGTCGGCGTCGTGCTGTTGCTCAGCGCCGCCGAGGTCACCGCTGGGGCGGTGGGCGCGGTGGTGTCGATGGTCAGCGATTGCGTGCCGGCCGTGGAGACGTTGCCCGCAGCGTCGGTGGCGGTGGCCGAGACGGCGTTGCCCCCGTTGAGGTTCAGGTTCAGCGACCCGGTGGTCGGCGTCGCCGTGGCAAGGTTGATCGACCAGGTGCCGTTGGTCGCCGTCGTGGTGTAGGTGGCTCCACCCACCGTGACGGTCACCGTGCTGTTCGCTTCCGCCGTGCCGGTGAGGGTCGGCGTCGTGCTGTTGCTCAGCGCCGCGCTGGTCATGATCGGGGCATCGGGCAGAGTCGTGTCGACGGCCAGCGACTGCGTGCCCGGCGCAGAGACGTTGCCGGCGGCGTCGGTGGCCGTCGCCGAGATGGCGTTGCCGCCGTTCGGGTTGAGGCTGAGCGTGCCGGCGGTCGGGACGGCCGTGGCGAGGTTCAGGCTCCAGGCGCCGGTCCCCGACGCGGTGGTGGTGTAGGTGGCACCACCGACCGTGACGGTGACGGTGCTGTTCGCTTCCGCCGTGCCGGTGAGGGTCGGCGTGGTGCTGTTGCTCAGCGCTGTGGTGACGGTCGGGGCATCGGGCAGCGTCGTGTCGACGGTCAGCGACTGGGTGCCGGCCGTCGAGATGTTGCCTGCCGCGTCGGTGGCTGTGGCCGAGACGGGGTTGGCACCGTTGGCGTTGAGGTTCAGCACCCCCGTGGTCGGCGTCGCCGTGGCAAGGTTGATCGACCAGGTGCCGTTGGTCGCTGTGGTCGTGTAGGTCGCCCCACCCACCGTGACGGTCACCGTGCTGTTCGCTTCCGCCGTGCCGGTCAGGGTCGGGGTGGCGCTGTTGCTCAGCGCTGTGGTGACGGTCGGGGCGGTCGGAGCGGTGGTGTCGATGGTCAGCGACTGCGTGCCCGGCGTGGAGACGTTGCCCGCGGCGTCGGTGGAGGTCGCGGAGACCGGATTGGTCCCATTGGCGTTGAGGCTCAGCGAGCCGGAGGTCGGCGTCGCCGTGGCAAGGTTGATCGACCAGGTGCCGTTGGTCGCCGTGGTGGTGTAGGTAGCCCCGCCGATGGTCACGGTTACCGTGCTGTCCGCTTCCGCCGTGCCGGTGAGGGTCGGGGTGATGCTGTTGGTCAGCACGGCGCTGGTGACGGTCGGGGCGTTGGGCAGCGTGGTGTCGATGGTCAGCGACTGCGTGCCGGCCGAAGACGTGTTGCCCGCGGCATCCGTGGCGGTGGCCGACACCGGGTTGGCACCGTTGGCGTTCAGGCTCAGCGAGCCGGTGGTCGGCGTCGCCGTGGCGAGGTCAAGAGTCCAGGTTCCGCCGTTCGTGGCTGTGGTGGCGTAAGTGGCACCGCCCACCGTGACGGTGACGGTGCTTCCAGCCTCCGCCGCGCCGGTCAGGGTCGGCGTCGTGCTGTTGCTCAGCGCCGTGGTGACGGTGGGCGCGTTCGGAGCGGTCGTGTCGATGGTCAGCGACTGGGTGCCCGGCGCCGAGACATTGCCCGCCGCATCGGTCGCCGTCGCCGAGACGGTGTTGGTACCGTTGGCGTTCAGGCTCAGCGAACCAGCCGCCGGAGTGTCGGTGGCAAGGTTGATGCTCCAGGTCCCGTTGGTCGCTGTGGTGGTGTAGGTCGCCCCACCCACCGAGACGGTGACCGTGCTGCCCGTCTCGGCGGTGCCGGTGAGGATCGGCGTCGTGCTGTTGCTCAGCACGGCGCTGGTGACGGTTGGGGAGTTGGGCGCCGTCGTGTCGATGGTCAGCGTCTGTGTCCCGGCCGTGGACGTGTTGCCCGCGGCATCGGTCGCCGTTGCCGACACCGGGTTGGCACCGTTGGCGTTCAGGCTGAGCGTGCCGGTGGCTGGCGTCGCGGTGGCGAGGTTGATGGACCAGGTGCCGTTGGTCGCCGTGGTCGTGTAGGTGGCGCCGCCCACCGAGACGGTGACGGTGCTGCCGGCTTCCGCCGTGCCGTCGATGGTCGGGGCGGCGCTGTTGGTCAGCGCCGTGGTGACCGCCGGGGCGTTGGGTGCCGTCGTGTCGATGGTCAGCGACTGGGTGCCGGCCGTGGAGACGTTGCCCGCGGCGTCCGTTGCGGTCGCCGAGATGGCGTTGCTGCCGTTGGCGTCGAGGGTCAGCGATCCGGCGGTCGGTGTCGCGGTGGCGAGGTTGAGGGTCCAGGTCCCTCCGTTCGTGGCGGTGGTGGTGTAGGTGGCGCCGCCCACCGAGACGGTGACGGTGCTGCCGGCTTCCGCCGTGCCGGTGAGGGTCGGGGTGGCATTGTTGGTCAGCGCCGCGCTGGTCACCACTGGGGCGGTCGGTGCCGTCGTGTCGATGGTCAGCGTCTGCGTGCCGGCCGTGGAGGTGTTGCCGGCGGCGTCGGTCGCCGTCGCCGAGACGGCGTTGGTCCCGTTGGCGTTTAGGCTCAGCGACCCTGAGGTCGGCGGCGTCGTGGCAAGGTCGATGGACCAGGTTCCGTTGGTCGCCGTGGTGGTGTAGGTGGCGCCGCCGATGGAGACGGTGACGGTGCTGCCGGCCTCTGCCGTGCCGGTGATGGTCGGGGTGGCGCTGTTGCTCAGCGCCGGGCTGCTCACCGCAGGCGCGTTCGGCGCTACGGTGTCGATGGTCAACATCTGCGTCCCGGGGGACGAGGGATTCCCGGCGGGGTCGGTGGCGGTCGCGACGACTGGTACGGGAACGTTCGGCAGGAGGCTCAGCGTGCCGGTGGTCGGCGTCGCCGTGGCGAGGTCGATGTCCCAGGTGCCGCCGTTGGTGGCGGTGGTGGTGTAGGTGGCGCCGCCCACCGAGACGGTGACGGTGCTGCCGGCCTCCGCCGTGCCGGCGATGGTCGGGGTCGTGTTGTTGGTGAAGGCCGAGCTGGTGACCGTCGGGGCGGTGGGGGCCGTGGTGTCGACGACCAGCGACTGCGTAGCGGCCGTTGAGATGTTGCCGGCCGCATCGGTGGCGGTGACCGAGACGGGGTTGCTGCCGTTGGCGTTCAGGCTCAGCGAGCCGGTCGCCGGCACCGCCGTGGCGAGGTTGATCGACCAGCTTCCGTTGGTGGCGGTGGTGGTGTAGGTGGCGCCGCCGATGGTGACGGTGACCGTGCTGTCCGCTTCCGCCGTGCCGCTGACCACCGGCGTCGCGCTGTTGGTCAGCGCCGCGCTGGTCACCGCCGGGGCGTTTGGAGCTGTGGTGTCGATGGTGAGCGTCTGTGTCCCGGCCGTCGAGGTGTTGCCGGCGGCGTCGGTCGCGGTGACCGAAACCGGGTTGGCGCCGTTGGCGTTCAGGCTCAGCGATCCGGTGGCCGGCGTCGCCGTGGCGAGGTCGATGCTCCAGGTCCCGTTGGTCGCCGTGGTGGTGTAGGTCGCCCCACCCACCGTGACGGTGACGGTGCTGCCGGCCTCGGCCGTGCCGGTGAGGGTCGGGGTGGCGTTGTTGCTCAGCGCCGCGCTGGTCACCGCTGGCGCGGTCGGCGCCGTCGTGTCGATGCTCAACGTCAGGGCGGTCGATGCCGACGAGGTGCCGTGGACGTTGCCTGACGTGACGGTCAGCGTGTGCGCGCCATCGCTCAGCGACGCGGTGGTGAAGGTCCAAAGGCCGGTGGCGGCGTCGGCCGTCACCGTGCCGATGGCGGTGGCGCCGTCGTACAGCACCACCGTCGACGAGGCGGCTGCCGTTCCGACGATCGTTGGCGCCGTGACGTTGGTCAGCGTGTCTGTCGTCGATCCGCTGTTCGACGCCGTTGTCAGCGTCGGTGCCGTGGGGGTCGCGGGCGGCGGCGTGGTGTTGCGGAAGAGGACCGTCTTGCCGTCGTCCCGGCCGATCAGCGCGTCGAGATCGCCGTCACCGTCGACGTCCGCGAAGATCGGCTTCGCGTTGCTGCCGACATCGCCCAGGTTGAAGGGGTTGGTGCCGTCCAGCGTGAAGGTGGGCGCCGTCGCCGTTCCGATGTTCCGGTAGAGGACCGTGTTGCCACTGTCGTTGCCGATCAGCGCGTCGAGGTCGCCATCCCCATCGATGTCCACGAAGATCGGTGTGGCGTTGCTTCCGACATTGCCGAGGCCGAAGGGATTGGTGCTTTCCAGCGCGAAGGTGGGCGCCGCCGCCGTTCCGACGTTCCGATAGAAGAGCGTATTGCCATCCGCGTTGCCGATCAGGGCATCGAGATCGCCGTCGCCGTCGATGTCCGCCAGGGACGGTGACGCGAAGCCCCCGGCATTGCTCAAGCCGAAGGGATTGGTGCCCACCAGGGTGAAGCTGGGCGCCGTCGCCGTCCCGTTGTTGCGGTAGACGACGATGTCGCCGCCCGCGTTGCCGGCCAGCAGGTCGAGGTCGCCGTCGCCGTCGATGTCCGCGAGGGTCGGCTTGGCGAAGGCGGGCATGCCGCCGCCGACGGTGTTCAGGCCGAAGGGGTTGGTGCCCACCAGGGTGAAGCTGGGCGCCTCCGCCGTGCCGACATTGCGGTAAACGACGATGTTGGCGTACCAGTCGCCAACCACCGCGTCGAGGTCGCCGTCGCCGTCGATGTCGGCGAAGACCGGGGCGGACTGACCGACGAAGGTGCCGAGGCCGAAGGGATTGGTGGCTTCCAGGGTGAATTTGGGGTCGCCGCCCACGCGGACCGGCTGGCCGTTCAGCGCGCCCGCGGCGTTGCCGGCGGCGTCCACGGTCCTGGCGCCGGAGCCCGGCGGGGTGTAGCTGACCGTCGCGCCCTCATAGAGTGAGGTGGCTCCGGCATCCAGCGTCAGGGTGACCGTCCGGCCGGCGGTGGCGACCGCGGTGACCGTGCGCACCACCCCGCCGACCGTCACCGTGAAGGCGCCGCCCACCGGCGTCTGGGTGCCGTCCAGCGCTTCCGAATAGGTCAGGGTCAGCCGCGTCCCGCTCAGCACCGCCGAGGTCAGAGTCGGTGCCGTCGTGTCGATGGTCACGTTCAGCCGGGAGGACGGCAGCGACGCGTTGGTGCCGTTGCTCGCCACGGCGGTCAGGGAATGAGCGCCTTCGCTCAGCGAGGCTGCCGTGATGGTCCACAGGCCGTTGGCGTCGGCCGTCGTCGTGCCGAGCGCCACCGCCCCATCGTACAGCACCACCGTCGTGGACGCCTTGGCTTGGCCGGTGATCGCCGTCGCCGTGACGTTGGTCAGCGTGTCCGTCGTGGAACCGCTATTGGACGCGTTGGTCAGCGCGAGGCTCGCCGGCTGCAGCGGCAGGTTGCGGAAGAGGATGATGTTGTTGCCGACGGTGTCGCCGCCGGCCAGCACGTCGAGGCTGCCGTCCCCGTCGATGTCCACGAGGCTCGGGACGGACTTGAAGGTGACGTTGCTGAGCCCGAAGGGATTGGTGCCCTCCAGCGTGAAGCTGGGCGCCGTCGCCGTGCCGACGTTGCGGAAGAACAGCATGTCGCCGGCGAAATTGCCGACCAGCGCGTCGAGGTCGCCGTCGCCGTCGATGTCCTGGAAGGTCGGCTGGGCGTAGCTGCCGACGTCGGTCAGCCCGAAGGGGTTTGTGGCTTCAAGGGCGAAGCTCGGAGCCGTCGCCGTGCCGATGTTCCGGAAGAACACCGTGTTGCCGTCGTAGTTGCCGATCAGCGCGTCGAGATCGCCGTCGCCGTCGATGTCCACGAAGGAGGGGGTGGTGGCGGAGCCGACGGTGCTCAACCCGAAGGGATTGGTGCCCACCAGGGTGAAGCTGGGAGCCGTCGCCGTTCCGACGTTCCGGTAGACCACCGTGTTTCCGTTGAAGTCACCGATCAGCGCGTCGAGCGTGCCGTTCCCGTCGATGTCCACGAAGGTCGGGGCGGCGTTCATATCGAGCGCGCCCAACCCGAAGGGGTTGGTGCCCGCCAATGTGAAGCTGGGGGCCGTCGCCGTTCCATCGTTCCGGTAGAACCGGATGGTGCCGTCGCTCATGCCGACCAGCGCGTCGAGATCGCCGTCGCCGTCGATGTCGGCGAAGGTCGGGATCGACCAGGGCCCGGTCGTGGCGAGGCCGAAGGGGTTGGTGCCTTCCAGGACGAAGGAGGGGTCGGCCACCTCGCGCACCGGCTGGCCGGTCAGCGCGCCCGCGGCGTTGCCGGCCGCGTCCGCGGTCTTCGCGCCGGAGCCCGGCGGGGTGTAATCGATCGTAACGGCCTGATAGGCGGAGGTCGTCCCGGCGTCGAGCGTCAGGGTAACCGTCTTGCCGCTGGTGGCGACCGCGGTGACCGTCCGCGCCACGCCGCCCACCAGCACCGTGAAGGCCCCGGTGGGAGCCTGGGCGCCGTCCAGCGCCTCCGAATAGGTCAGCGTCAGGGTCGTTCCGCTCAGCACCGCCGCGGTCAGCGTCGGCGCCGCCGTGTCGATGGTCACGCTCAGCGCCGTCGAGGCCGCCGAGGCGCCGTTGGCGGTGTTTGCATTGGCGGTCAGCGAATGCGCGCCGTCGCTCAGCGACGCGGACGTGATCGTCCACAGGCCCGCGCCGTCGGCCGTCGCCGTGCCCACCACCGTCGCCCCGTCGTACAGCACCACCGTGGCGGACGCCTCCGCCGTGCCGGTGATCGTCGGCGTCGTGACCTTGGTCAGCGTGTCGGTGGTCGAGCCGCTGTTCGATCCCGCCGTCAGCGCCAGACCGCCCGGCGCGGCCGGCCGCGGCGGGCCGTTGCGGAACAGCACCGTATCGCCGTCCGTGTTGCCGATCAGGGCGTCGAGGTCGCCGTCCCCGTCGATGTCCACGAAGATCGGCGTGGCGTTGTCCCCGACATCGCCGAGACCGAAGGGGTTGGTGCCCTCCAGGACGAAGGTGGGCGCCGCCGCCGTTCCGACGTTGCGATAGAAGTATGTCTTGCCGTCCCCGCTGCCGATCAGGGCGTCGAGGTCGCCGTCGCCGTCGATGTCCAACAGCTTCGGAGTCGCGCTGACCCCGACGTTGCCGAGACCGAAGGGGTTGGAACCCTCCAGCGTGAAGGTGGGCGCCGTCGCCGTCCCGACGTTGCGGTAGAAGACCGTGTGGCCGTCGTCAACGCCGATCAGGGCGTCGAGGTCGCCGTCGCCGTCGATGTCCGCCAGCTCCACCGACGATCCGAACCCGGCGCGGCTGAGGCCGAAGGGGTTGGAGCCCTGCAGCGTGAAGGTGGGCTGCGTCGCCGTTCCGACGTTGCGGTAGAAGTAGGTGTTGCCGCCGGCGGTGCCGACCAGGGCGTCAAGACGGCCGTCACCGTCGAGGTCGGCGAAGGTCGGCTGCGCCCCGCCGGACCCCACGGGGTTGAGGCCGAAGGGGTTGGTGCCAGCGAGCGTGAAGGTGGGCGCCGTCGCCGTCCCGACGTTGCGGTAGAAGACGATCTTGCTGGCGAAGTTGCCGACCAGGGCGTCGAGGGCGCCGTCGCCGTCGATGTCCACGAAGATCGGTGTGGCGTTGTCTCCGACATCGCCGAGGCCGAAGGGGTTGGTGCCCTCCAGCGTGAAGGTCGGATCACCGACCACCGTGACGGTCCGGCCGCTCACCGCGCCCGCGGCGTTGCCCGCCGCATCCGCCGTCTTCGCGCCCGAACCCGGCGGGGTGTAGTCCACCGTGACGCTCTGATAGAGCGTCGCCCCGGCGTCCAGCGTCAGGGTGACCGTCCGGCCGCTGACCGAGACCGCGCTCACCGTCCGCGCCACGCCGCCCACCGTCACCGCGAAGGCGCCGGTGGGAGCCTGGGCGCCGTCCAGCGCTTCCGAATAGGTCAGCGTCAGCGTTGTGCCGTTCAGCCGCGCCGAGGCCAGCGTCGGTCCCGTCGTGTCGATGGTCACGCTCAGCGCCGTCGAGGCCGCGGACGTGCCGGTGTAATAGGCGCTGGTGGACTTCGCGGTCAGGGTGTGGAGGCCTTCGGCCAGCGTCCCCGTGGTCAGGGTCCATTGGCCGAGGGAGTCCGCCGTGACGGTGCCGATCGCCGAGGCGCCGTCGTACAGCACCACCTCCGACAGCGGCACGGCCGAGCCGGTGATGGTCGGCGCGGTGTTTCCGGTGATGGTGTCGGCCGTCGAGCCGGTGTTGGTGCCGGCCGTCAGCGCCAGGGCCGAGGGCGCCGCGGGCGGCGGCGGACCCTGGAGGTAGACGACGAAGTTGCCGTCGCCATTGCCGATCAGCGCGTCGAGGTCGCCGTCGCCATTGAGGTCGGCGAACACCGGCAGGGCGGCGGTGCCGACGTCGCCCAGGCCGTAGGGGTTGGTGCCGACGACGGTGAAGCTGGGCGCCGCGTTGGTGCCGACGTTGCGGAACACCACCGTGTTGCCGTCGAAATTGCCGACCAGCACATCGAGGTCGCCGTCGTTGTCGATGTCCACGAAGGTCGGCGTCGAGGCGAAGCCGACATCTTCAAGACCATAGGGGTTGGTGCCGACGACGGTGAAGCTGGGCGACGCCGACGTTCCGACGTTGCGGTACACGGTCAACGTGCCGTCGTTGCCGCCGAACAGCAGGTCGAGGTCGCCGTCACCGTCCAGGTCCCAGAGAGTCGCCTTGGCGTAACCGCCGCCGACTTGGCCGATGCCGAAGGCGCTGGTGCCAACCATGGTGAAGCTGGGCGCCGTGGCGGTGCCGTTGTTGCGGTACACCACCGTGAGGCCGGAGCCGTTGCCGAGCAACAGGTCGAGGTCGCCGTCGCCGTCGAGGTCGCCGAAGGTCGGCGTGCCGTACGTGGTGTTGCCGATACCGAAGGGGTTGGTGCCGACGAAGGTGAAGCTGGGCTCCGCCGCGGTGCCGTCGTTGCGGTAGAACCGGACGGACGAACCGCTGTTGCCGGTCACCAGATCGAGATCGCCGTCGCCGTCGATGTCGACCAGGGTCGGCCGGGCGGTCGTGCCGATGTCGACGAGGCCGAAGGGGTTGGTGCCGAGCAGGATGAAGTTGGCATCGCCCACCGTGACGTTGCGCACCTCCCGGCCGGTCACCGCGGCGGCGGCGTTGCCGGCCACGTCCTGCGTCTTGGCGCCCGACCCCGGCGGCGTGTAGCCGACGGTGACCGTCTGGTAGCGTTCCACCGCGCTTCCCAGCGTCAGCGTCACCGTCGTGCCGGAAGCGTTCGCCCCCGTCACCGTGCGCGCCACGCCGTTCACCATCACGGTGAAGGCCGACCCCGCCGCGTCGGCGGCGCCGTCCAGCGCTTCGGAATAGGTCAGGGTCAGGGTCGTGCCGTTGACCGACGCCGAAACCAGCGACGGCGGGGTGGTGTCGGGCGAGTTGTTGGTGACCGGCCGGGCGGTGAAGCTGGCGGCGTCGTCACCGTTGGTGGCCTGGACGGCGCTGGCGTCGTTGCCGGTGGTCGGGTCGGTGTAGGCGACCGTGACCGTGTCCGCGTCGGTGACGCCCTGGGCCAGCGTCAGCGTGACCGTCTTGTTGACGCCGTCCACGGCGACGTTGCTGACAGAGACCGTGGTGCCGCCGACCTTGACCTCGAAGGCGCCGGCCGCCGGCGGGTTGGCCGCGTCGAGGTCCTTGTCATAGGTCAGCACCAGCGTCGTGCCGTTCACCGTCGCGCTTTGCACGACGGGCGGATTGGCGACCGTCACCATGACGGAGCTGGAGATCGCCGAATTGGTGAGATCGATGCCGGTGGACATCGAGTAGATGCTGATGGGGAACGCGCCGGTCGTGTCGGTCCCGGAGGACATCACGTCGAAGGTCAGCGTGAAGGTGTCGCCCGAACTGACGATGCCGGAGATCGTCGGGGAAAGGGTCGCGCTGCCCACCGACCAGCCGCTGGGGGCGTTGATCCCGAAGATGACGTTCGACCCGACCAGGGTCCTCGCCTGGGTGGCCGTCAGGGTGAAGGACACCTGCTGCGGCGTTCCCGGCGTGAAGGTGATGGACGGGTTCGTCGGGACGACCGTCAGGAACGGGCTGTAGCTGGTCGTGTTCGCGATCGAGACCGTGGCGACCTTGTCGATCACCGTGGTGTTGGCGGACGCCCCGCTGTCGGTGATGGAGCGCAGGACGACCGAGCGGGTTTCGCTGTTGCCGACGGCGACGCTGGACGATCCCGTGTTCTTGTAGGCGATGCCGTCGATCAGCGTGTCCATGCCGCCGTTGCTCAGCGCCATGCCGCTCAGCGTCACCGTGGCGACGCCGTTCGCCAGCGTGACCGTGTAGGCGCCGCCGGCGACGCTGCCCGAATTGGCGTTGCTCAGCGCGATGTCGGTGCCGCCGATGCTCAGGAACTCGGTGCTGCCGGTGCCGCCGACGTTGTGAACGGTCAGCACCATGCCGGTGAAGGTCTGCCCGCTGTCGACCGTGGAGGCGGTCACCCCGTCGAACAGGTCGGTGCCGCCGCTGCCCTGGCCGGATTGGAAGCCGCCGTCCTTGGCGGTCAGCGCCAGCGTCGGCGGGACGCCGTTCGGGTCGGGCGTGGTGTTGGTGGCCGACCGGCCGGTGAAGCCGGCGGCGTCGAGGCCGCCGCCGAAGGATTGGATGGCGTTGGCGTCGTCGCCCGCGGTGGGGTCGGCATAGGAGACGCTGACCGCGGCGCCGTGGGCGACCGGCTGGGCGAGCGTCAGCGTGACCGTCTTGGTCGCGGTGTCCACGGCGACGCCGCTGACGGTCACCGGGCTGCCGCCGGCCAGGACGGTGAAACTGCCCGCGGACGGAATGTTCACGGCGTCGAGCGCCGTGTCGTAGGTCAGCACCAGCGACGTGCCATTGACCGCGGCGCTTTGCAGGACCGGCGACGAGGGGGCGCCGATGTTGATGACGGCGGAGATGCCGGTGAGGGCGCCGACGTTGTTGCTGACGCCGCTGTCGGTGACGCTGGCGAGGGTGATGATGCGCTGGCCGTTGGACGGCGTGCTGGCGTTGTTGTTGTAGTAGAAGCCGTCCAGGAGGGACTGCATTTCGTCAGCCGACAACCGCAGGCCGCTGATCGTCACCGTCAAGGTGCTGCCGTTGAGCGTGGCGCCGCCGGTGACCCCAAAGGTGCCGCTCATCAAGCTGGCGCCATTGGTCAAATTCATGATGGAGGACGTGCCCCCGGGGACCATGAAGATCAGATATTCCGACCCACCGTCCAGGACGCCGGTCACGGTGAAGGTCAGACCGGTGAAGACCTGTCCCAGATCATTGGCGTTCGCCGTGACCGACGAGAACAGGTCCGCCGGGCTCGAGGAGTTGGTGAAGGTCGTCGCGTTGCCCGTCGCCGTCAGGCTCGGGGTGTTGACCGCGCGGGTGGTCGTGACCATGGTGGCGAAGCGGGTGTCGGGGAGATCCAGGCCCGACAGGTTCTGCAGGACGTTGGCGGTGTCGTTGCCCGCGGTGGGATCGGTGTAGGTGAAGCGGACGTAATCTCCCTGAGCGAGCGGGCTCGCCGTGGTCAGGATCAGCTTGTTGCCGGAGATGACCGCCGAGCGCAGATCGACCTTCGTGCTGCCCACGAGGATGGCGTCGGTGCCCAGATCCAGCGGAATATAGCTGTCGACGGCGCCGAAACTGGAAAGCAGCAACGGACTCTGGGCGTCAAGGGCCTGATCGAACGTCACGATGATGACGTTTTCGCCGACATAGGCATCGATGGCCGTGACGGATGGCGGCGTGGTGCTCGGATCGGGCGAATTGTTGGTGACCGACTGGCCGGTGAAGCTGGCGGCATCGCGCCCGCCGGTGCCGGCCTGGATGGCGTTCGCGTCGTCGCCCGCGGTGGGATCGGTGTAGGAGACGGCAACGGTGTCGCCATAGGCGACCACTTGGCCGAGCGTCAGCGTGACCGTCTTGTTGGCGCCGTCCACAGCGACGCTGCTGACCGCCACCGAGGTGCCGCCGACCGTGACGGTGAAGGCTCCCACCGCCGGCGGGTTGGCGGAGTCGAGGGCCACGTCGTAGGTGAGCACCAGCGAATCGCCGGTCACCGCGGCGCTTTGCAGGACCGGCGTGGGAGGGGCGGCGGTGACGTTGACGGTTGCGGAGACGCCGGTGAGGCTGGCGGTGTGGTTGTTGCCGCCATCGTCGGTGACGCTGGTGACGGTGATGACGCGGCTGCCGGCGGTCACGTTGCCGGACATGGGGGACCCGTTGAAGGTGCCGCCGGTGTAGTTGATGTAGGACAGACCGTCGATCAGCGTCGCCAGTTGGGCGTTGGTGTGGTTCAGCCCGGAGAGCGTGACGGTGGCCGTCGTGCCGTTCATCGACACGCCGTAGGTGACGCCGGGCAGACCCACCACTTGGGTGAGGGGGGGCATGACCGAGAGGGCAATGACATTGGTGCCGATGCCCAGCAGCGCCTCGGCGTCGCTGACGTTGGTGATCGTCAGGGTCAGGCCGGTGAAGACCTGCCCCGTGTCGTTGGTGTTCGCCGTCACCCCGGAGAACAGATCGACGCCCACGGGCGATCCCTGGCTGAAGGCCGGCGTGCCGCCCGTCGCCGTCAGGGTGGGCAGGGTCAGCGGCGGTGCGCCGACATTGATGGTGGCGGCGATGCCGGTCAGACTGGCCGTGTTGTTGCTCGCCCCGTCGTCGGTGACGCTGGTGAGGGTGACGACGCGCTGGCCGTTGGACGGCGTGCCGGCGGTGTTGTTGTAGGCGATGCTGTCGATGAACGACTGCATGTCGGCGGCCGAGTATTGCAGGCCGCTGATCGTCACCGTGGCGGTGCTGCCGTTGAGCGTGACGCCGCCGACAGCCGACCCGACGAAGGGACCTGTCAGGGTGCCGGCGCCGGTCAACGCGATGGTGACGGGCCCCCCCATCATCCCCGGTATGGTGAAGCCCAGCATTTCCGACGCGCCGTCGACGAGGCCCGTCACGGTCAGCGTCAGGCCGGTGAAAACCTGCCCCGTGTCGTTGGTGTCGGCGGTGACCGACGAGAACAGATCCACCGGGCTGGCGTTGAACGTCGTCGTGCCGCCCGTCGCCGTCAGTGTCGGGTCGGTGGTCGGACGGGCTCCATAAACCGTGACATTGTTCTGAAAGGTCGCGACATCGTCACCGGACAGCGATGCCTGGAGAACGCCGCTGGTCTGATTGCCGGTCGGGTCCTCATACTTGATGGTGAGCACGTCACCGCTGGTGAACGTCTCCATTGGAAGCGTCAGCGTCAGCGTGTTGCCGGAGATCACGGCGGCCGACAAGTTGGTCGCGGCACCGTTGATCTCCACGCTGCTCGGGGTCAGCATGTCGGAGGCGAAGTAACTCAGGGTCGGCTGGCTTGCGGCGTCCAGCGCCTGATCGAACGTCAGCACGATGGTGTTTTCACCGACGTAGGCGACGCCGCTCACGATGGTCGGAGCCGCCATCACCCCGCAATACGAGTCGAACCGCAGCGCATCGGTGGTGACAGCGCCGTGCACCCAGTCGAGGTCCCAGTCACCGCCCCGGTCCGCGGCACCCGTGGGCGTCCGCGAGGCCGCGACGTTGGCCCCCGTCGCCTCCGCCAGCGCGGTGAGGAAGTCGGCGCCCCGGCCCGACGCCACGTCGCAGCCGTAGAGCAGGATGTCGCCATCCGGGGCGAGGCTGGAGGCGATGGACGCCAGTTCCTCGACGCGCTGCGCCAGGGCCGTGGTGTCGAAACGGCCGGAGCCGAGCTGGAGGCCGCCTTCGAAGCCGTGGCTGAGCACATGAATGGCGTGAATGTCGCGTCGGCCATCCAGCGTCCGCGCCATCGCCGCCATGCCGTCGGCCCGGCTGTCGATCAGGAAGACCTCGATGCCGGCCGGCGTCCCGGCCTCCAGGGCCCGCCAGTCGTCGAGCGCCGTGTCGATGAACGCGACCTCGCGCCTCGAAGCCTCGGGAGCACCCTCACAGCCCAGGATGGCGGAGACGGGCCGGGACGCGGTCGAATGGAGCATGACGAGCATTCCTCGAAGGGGTTAGGCGCTTTGGGACCTCCTTTCGGCCTATACACACACAAGTTGCTTTAGTAAAATGCAGGGTTATAAAGTCCGGAATTCACGCCATGAATTTGACCCGTATCGACTTGAATCTGCTGGTGGTTTTCGACGCGATCGCGCGCACCGGCTCTGTGAAGGATGCGGCTCCGCAACTGGCGCTGAGCCAACCGGCGGTCAGTCATGCGTTGAACCGGCTCCGGGTCCTGATGGACGATCCGCTGTTCGTGCGCGCCCGCAACCGTCTGGTGCCGACGGAGCGGGCACAATCGATGATTGGGCCGGTGGCGGGCATCCTCCAATCCGTCCGCGTCCTGATGAGGAGCGACGGTTTGGACATCGTCGAGGACAACCGCCATTTCCGGATCGGCATCAGCGATTTCGCCGCCCTGACCATCGTGCCCAGGCTCACCCGGAAGCTTCAGCAGGTCGCCCCCAACGCGACGCTGGAACTGATCAATGTCGGGGAGCACACCTTGGCGCAGTTGGCCAATGGGGAACTCGATTGCACCTTCTGGGGCCTCCAGCCGCCGGAATCGCCCTATCTGTCGCAATTCCTGTTCCATGACAGTTTCGTCGGGTTCTGTTCCGCGGACCACCCGCTGGTGGACCTGGGCGACCAGGGCGTGTCGATCGACGACTATCTGCTCTACCCCCACGCCGTCGCGCAGTTCCGCGCTTCGGGATCGAGCCCGATCGATGTCTTTCTGAAGAACATCGGGCGCCACCGGACCATTGCCCTGCGCTCCCCCAGCTTCATGAGCAACATCACCGCCATCGTGGGGACGAAAATGGTCGCCACCCTGCCG
Source organism: Azospirillum sp. UENF 211521 (assembly GCF_058780535.1). NCBI lineage: Bacteria > Pseudomonadati > Pseudomonadota > Alphaproteobacteria > Rhodospirillales > Azospirillaceae > Azospirillum > Azospirillum sp. UENF 211521. The sequence goes on along the minus strand of NZ_JBSNCF010000005.1, from coordinate 116,174 downwards.
TCACTGCTGGAATCGATCGCCCTGTCGCAAGGCCTGCTGTCCTTCCCGTTGCCGTTCCTGATCCCGAACTTCAGTTACTCGCTGGTCTGGCACCGCCGCACCGAAGCCGACCCGTCCGGCATCTGGCTGCGGCGCCTGCTGGTCGAGATGCGCTGACCGCAGGAAGCTCTCCGCCGTGCCGTCGCGTGCCATGCGAAGACGGTCAACGCACGGACGCGGCCGGTTGCGCTGCGCGTCCGAATGAACTGTCCCCCGTTCAGGCGCGCGCGCCGGACCCCGTGGGGCGACAGGAGAAGCGTTCCACCTCAAGCTGAAAAAGTCGGTGGCGCTGCGCGGTTGGTCTGATAGGCTGGTCGCCCTTGAAGGCGTACGCCTGCAAGCGAATGGATTGGTGGATGATGAGGAAGCCAAGCCGGTGGCTGCTCAAGGCCGCAGCCGCGCTGTCCGTCGTCGTGATCCTCTACGGTGCGTGGCTGTTCCTGCAGCCCAGGGGGCTGCCCGCCGGTCTGGCCAGCGGCAACGGCCGGATCGAGGCGGTCGAGATCGACATCGCCACGAAAACCGCCGGGCGGGTCGAGGACATCCTGGTCGATGAGGGCGATTTCGTCACCGCCGGCCAAGTGCTCGCCCGGATGGACACCGACGTGCTCCAGGCCCAGGCCAAGCAGGCCGAGGCGCAGAAGCAGCAGGCGGTGATCGGCGTCGAGACCGCCCGCCATCAGGTGCTCCAGCGCCAGGCCGAACGGCAGGCGGCGCACTCCCTGGTCGCCCAGCGCGAGGCCGAGCGGGACGTCGCCCAGAAGCAGCTCGCCCGGTCCGAGGAGCTGGAGGCGCGGGGCACGACGTCGCGGCAGGTGCTCGACACCGACCGCGCCCGCTTCGAGAGCGCGAACGCCGCCGTCAGCGCGGCCAAGGCCCAGGTCGCCGCGGCCGACGCCGCCATTGCCACCGCCGAGGCCCAGGTCGTCAACGCCCAGGCGGCGGTCGAGGCCGCCGCGGCCACCATCGAGCGCATCCAGGCCGACATCCGGGACAGCACGCTCCGCTCGCCGCGCGACGGCCGGGTGCAGTTCCGGGTGGCGCAGCCGGGGGAGGTGCTCGGCGCCGGCGGCCGGGTGCTGAACATGGTCGACCTCAGCGACGTCTACATGACCTTCTTCCTGCCGACGGAGGCCGCCGGGCGGGTGAGGATCGGGACGGAGGTGAGGATCGTGCTCGACGCCTTCCCGCAATACGTCATTCCCGCCAAGGCCACCTTCGTGGCCGACGTCGCCCAGTTCACCCCGAAGACCGTGGAGACGGCCAGCGAACGCCAGAAGCTGATGTTCCGTGTCAAGGCGCAGATCCCGCCGCCGCTGCTCAGGAAATACATCCGCGACGTGAAGACCGGCCTGCCGGGGGTGGCCTATGTGCGGATCGATCCGGACACCGTATGGCCGGCCAACCTGCAAAACCTCGTGCCATGAGCGCCGCCGCGGCCCCCACCGCCACGCCGCGCGTCGCCCGTCTGCGGGACGTCCGTCTGGTGTACGGGAAGGTTCGGGCCATCGATGGGGTCAGCCTGGACCTTCCGGCGAGGCGGGTCTCGGGGCTGATCGGTCCCGACGGGGTCGGCAAGTCGAGCCTTCTGGCGTTGATGTCGGGGGCGCGCGCCCTGCAGAACGGAGTGGTCGAGGTGCTGGGCGGCAGCATGGCCGAGACGCGCCACCGCCGCGCCGTCTGCCCCCGCATCGCCTACATGCCGCAGGGACTCGGCAAGAACCTCTACCCGACGTTGTCGATCGCCGAGAATCTCGACTTCTTCGGGCGGCTGTTCGGCCAGGGCGGGGCCGAGCGCCGGAGGCGCATCGCCGACCTGACGCGCAGCACCGGTCTGGCACCCTTCCTCGACCGGCCCGCCGGCAAGCTGTCCGGCGGCATGAAGCAGAAGCTCGGCCTGTGCTGTGCGCTCATCCACGACCCGGACCTGCTGATCCTCGACGAGCCGACCACGGGCTTGGACCCGCTGTCGCGGCGGCAGTTCTGGGAGCTGATCGACCGCATCCGGGCGGACCGTCCCGGCATGAGCGTGGTGGTGGCCACCGCCTACATGGAGGAGGCGGCGCGCTTCGACTGGCTCGTCGCCATGGACGAGGGACGCGTGCTGGCCACCGGCAGCCCGCGGGACCTGCTCGACCGCACCGCGACCGCGACGCTGGAGGAGGCCTTCGTCGCGCTGATGCCCGAGGAGAAGCGCCGCGGCCACAAGGCCGTCGCGATCGTGCCGCGCACAGGGGACGGGAACGACATTGCCATCGAGGCGAAGGGCCTGACCATGCGGTTCGGTGATTTTGTGGCGGTTGACCATGTCAGCTTCCGCATCCCGCGCGGCGAGATCTTCGGCTTCCTCGGCTCCAACGGCTGCGGCAAGACGACGACGATGAAGATGCTGACCGGCCTGCTCCCGCCGAGCGAGGGCGAGGCCCGGCTGTTCGGGCAGCCGGTGGATGCCGGCAACATCGCGACCCGGCGGCGCGTCGGCTACATGTCGCAGGCCTTCTCGCTCTATTCGGAGCTGACGATCCGGCAGAACCTGGAACTGCACGCCCGCCTGTTCCAGGTGCCCGAGGACGTCCTTCCCCGCCGGGTCTCGGCGGTGGCGGAGCGCTTCGGCCTCGCCGACGCGATGGAGGCGTTGCCGGACCGGCTGCCGCTCGGCCGGCGCCAGCGCCTGTCCCTCGCCGTCGCGATGGTCCATGAGCCCGCCCTGCTGATCCTGGACGAGCCGACCTCCGGCGTCGATCCCATCGCGCGCGACGCCTTCTGGGAGATCATGATCGGGCTGGCGCGCCGCGACCGGGTGACGATCTTCATCTCGACCCATTTCATGAACGAGGCCGAGCGCTGCGACCGCGTCTCGCTGATGCACGCCGGCCGCGTGCTGGTCAGCGACACGCCGGCGGCGCTCGTCGCGACGCGCGGTGCCGCGACGCTGGAGGAAGCCTTCATCGGTTATCTGGAAGAGGCCGTGGCGGAGGGCCAGGAAAGCGATGCGGCGGCGGCCCCCGATGATCGCCGACAGGCCCCGCCGCCCGCCGCCCCTTCCGGCGAACAAGCGACGGGCCGGCTCTTCAGCCTGCGGCGCATGCTCAGCTACACGCGGCTGGAAGCGCTGGAACTGCGGCGCGATCCCATCCGCGCGACGCTGGCCCTCGTCGGCAGCCTCCTGCTGATGGTCATCATGGGCTACGGCATCAACATGGATGTCGAAGACCTGTCCTTCGCGGTTCTGGACCGGGACCAGACGACGGTCAGCCGCGATTACACGCTCAACCTCGCGGGATCCCGCTACTTCATCGAGCGGGCACCGATCGCCGACTACGCGGATCTCGACCGGCGCATGCGGACGGGCGAGCTTTCCCTGGCGCTCGAAATCCCTCCGGGCTTCGGCCGCGACGTCGCCCGCGGCCGCCCGGTGCAGATCGGGGCGTGGATCGACGGCTCCATGCCGACGCGCGCCGAAACGGTCAACGGCTATGTGCAGGGCATGCACAGTCAATGGCTGGCCTCGCGGACCGGCACGCCCAGCCTCGCCTCCATCGAGACCCGCTTCCGCTACAACCCGGACGTCGAGAGCCTGAAGGCCATCGTGCCGGCGGTCATCCCGATCCTGCTGCTGCTGATCCCGGCGATGCTGGCGGCGCTCAGCGTGGTTCGGGAAAAGGAACTCGGCTCGATCATCAACCTCTACGCCACGCCGGTCACCAAGCTGGAGTTCCTGCTCGGCAAGCAGCTGCCCTATGTCGGGCTGGCCATGCTCAACTTCCTTCTGATGGTGGCGCTGGCGGTCACCGCCTTCGGGGTGCCGCTGACCGGCAACGTCCTGGCCCTCGCTGCCGGCGCCGTGCTGTACACCGTTGCGGCGACGGCCATGGGGCTGCTGATGTCCAGCTTCATGCGCAGCCAGATCGCCGCCATCTTCGGCACCGCCATCGCCACGCTGATCCCGGCGACCCAGTATTCCGGCATGATCGATCCGGTGTCGTCCCTGGGGGGTGCCGCGGCGCTCATCGGCGAGGTCTATCCGACCACCCATTTCCTGACCATGTCGCGCGGCGTCTTCTCCAAGGCCCTGGGCTTCGGGGATCTGCACGCCGCCTTCGCCGCGCTGCTGGTCGCGGTCCCGGTCCTGATCGGCGTGAGCGCGCTGCTGCTGAAGAAGCAGGAGGTCTGAGCGATGCAGGCGTCCAACGTCCTGAACCTCGGCATCAAGGAACTGCGCAGCCTCGGCCGCGACCCGATGCTTCTGGCCCTCATCGTTTATTCCTTCACGCTGGCGATCTACACGGCGGCCACCGCCATCCCGGAGACACTCAACAAGGCGGCCATCGCCATCGTCGACGAGGACCGCTCGCCGCTGTCGGCCCGCATCGTCGGCGCCTTCTATCCACCTTATTTCCTGCCGCCGGTCCTGATCACCCCCGCCGAGATGGACGCCCGCATGGACGCCGGGCTCGACACCTTCGCGCTCGACATTCCGCCCAACTTCCAGCGCGACGTCCTCGCCGGGCGCCAGCCGGCGATCCAGCTCAACGTCGATGCGACCCGCATGACCCAGGCCTTTTCCGGAAGCGGCTACATCCAGCAGATCGTCAGCGGCGAGGTCACCGCCTTCGTTCAGCGCTACCGCGGGGAGCAAACCCTCCCGGTCGACCTCGCCCTGCGGGTCCGATTCAATCCCGAGCTGAACAAGGGCTGGTTCGGATCGGTGATCGAGGTCATCAACCAGGTCACGATGCTGTCGATCATCCTGACCGGCGCCGCCCTGATCCGGGAGCGCGAGCATGGCACCATCGAGCATCTGCTGGTGATGCCGGTCACGCCCGCCGAGATCATGGTCGGCAAGATCTGGTCGATGGCGCTGGTCGTGCTCACCGCCTGCGCCTTTTCCCTGGTCTTCGTCGTCCAGGGGCTGCTGGCGGTTCCCATCGGCGGGTCCGTCGCCCTCTTCCTCGCCGGCGCCGCCCTGCACCTGTTCGCCACCACGTCGATGGGCATCTTCCTGGGGACGGTGGCGCGCAGCATGCCGCAGTTCGGCATGCTGCTGATCCTGGTGATGGTGCCGCTGCAAATGCTGTCGGGGGGCATGACGCCGCGCGAGAGCATGCCCGCCCTGGTTCAGGACGTGATGCTCGCCGCGCCGACGACGCATTTCGTCACGCTGGCCCAGGCCATCCTGTACCGCGGCGCCGGTCTCGACGTGGTCTGGCCGCAGTTCCTCGCGCTCATCGGAATCGGCATGGCCCTGTTCAGCCTGTCGCTGGCGCGCTTCCGCAAGGCCATCAGCCGGATGTCGTGAGCCGCGCCGACGGGTTCCGGCGCGGCCTACCAAGGTCAAGGTCGGATCGTCACCATTTCAGCGTGGCGTGCACCAGGAAGGAACGGCCGGCCTCCAGATAGCGGCGGCGGTCGGCCGAGGTCTCGCTGACGCCGACGACGTTGACGTAGTTGTAATAGCCCTGATTGAACAGGTTGTTGACCGAGGTGCCGAGGCTGATGTTCTCCGTCGGGTTGACGTAGGCGGCCAGATCCACCGTGGTGTAGGCCGGAGCCTTCAGGTAGGTCGGGTTGCTCACGTCGCTCGCCGTCTTCGCCATCATGTGGGTGGCGGCGATCTGCGCGCCCCAGAAATCGTTGGGCGCGGTGTAGGACAGGCCGGCGTTGACGGTGAAGGGCGCCACCTCGTCGATGGCGGTGCCGGCGTCGATGTCGAAGCCGCGGGCGAAGGCCGCCGCGCCGAACAGCGCCCAGCCCGGCCGGAACCGCCACTCGCCCTTGCCCTCGGCGCCGAAGATCTCGACCTTCGAGACGTTCTGCGCCTGATAGCGCAGGATGCCGCCGGCGCCGGTGCCGACCGCCTTCTGCAGGATGAAGTCGCTGTAGCGGTTGTAGAAGCTGGAGACCTGGAAGCTCGACCCGTCGCCGAACTTGCCGCGCAGGCCGGCCTCGACGCCGTCGCTGCTCTCCGGCTTGAGGTCGGCGTTGGGCAGCACCTCGTAGCCGTAGGTCGGGTTGGAGAAGCCGAGGTTGGCGTCGTCGTATGGCGGCGCGCGGAAGCCGTGCGCGTATTGGCCGAACAGCGCGTATTCCTTGGTCAGGTCGTAGGTCGCGCCGAACTTCGGCGACAGGGCCAGCTTGTCCAGCTTTTCCGGCTGGGTGGACGGGTTGGCGGCGAAATAGGCGGCGTCCTTGTCCGGGTCCATCCGGTAATAGTCGAGCCGCAGCGCCGGCACCAGCCGCAGTCGGTCGATGGTGATCTCGTCCTGCACATAGGCCGAGGCCATCAGCGTGTCGGTGTTGGGGAAGGTGCGGCTGGGGTAGGTGTCGCCGTTGTAGCTCTTCGCGGTGGCCCCGGTCGCGAGGTTGGTCAGGGTCACGTCGCGCATCCGCTCGGTGCGGATGGAATCGACGCCGAAACCGTAGGAGATGCTGTTGCGCAGCCCGAACAGTTGGGTGTCGGAACGCAGGTTGACGGCGGCGCCGACGATCGTCTGCTTGGATTCGTTGCTGGTGGACTCGCGCAGGCCGGTGCCGGCGGTGAACAGCGGGCTGGTGGAGGTGGCGACGCGGGCGTTGCGGGTGCGCTTCTCCTCGCGGTCGAATTGGGTGCCGTAGAGGCGCCAGTCGATGTGGTCGATGAAGCCGATCGGCGCGTCGTGCGCGTGCTCCAGGCTGACGCGCCAGCGGGTCGCCGTGTCGTCGGCGGTCGAGCCGGTGAAGGCGCCGCGCGTCATCCGCATCGGCGCCATGGAGAAGATGTAGCTGGCGCTGCCGCCGACGTCGTTGCGCAGCGTCGTGTCGGTTTGGCGGTGGAAATACTCGCCGGTCAGAGTCACCTTGTCCGGCCCGTGGTCCCAGACCAGCTTGGCGAGGCCGTTGTTGCCCTCGTAATCCTGCGGGTTGCGGAAGGCCTTGTCCTTGGACTTGTACTCCTCCCCGTCGCGGCGCGTGTAGATGCCGAGCAGGGAGAAGTCGCCGGAGCGCAGCACCCCCGTGCCGGTCTCCGACAGGCTGGAATCGACGCTGTCGTAGGTCGTCTTCAGCGAGACGAAGCTGTCGCGGCCGGGCCGCAGGTAATCGGCCGGGTCCTTGGTCACATAGGTCACCACGCCGCCCAGCGCGTCCGACCCATAGAGCGCCGAGGCCGGGCCGCGCACGATCTCCACCTGTTTGACCGAGTCCAGATCGACCACATCGCGGTTGTAGCCGGCGGACGGGGCGGCGGAGGCCGGGGATTCCGGAAGGCGCGTGCCGTCGACCTGCATCAGGATGCGGTTGTTGCTGATGCCGCGGATGGTGAAGCCGCCGGCCCCGGCGCGGGACGGGGAGTTGCTGACCGTCACGCCGGGTTCGTAACGCGGCAGGTCCTGGAGGCGGTGGACGCCGCGCTTCTCAAGCTCGTAATCGGGGATGACCGACACCGTGCCCGTGTTCTCGCCCACGCTGCGCATCCCGCGCTCGCCATAGACCGTCACCGCGTCGAGGATGGTCGGGGGCGGCGCGGTGGTCGCCTGCGCGGTCTGGGTGGTGGTCTGCTGGGTTTGCTGCTGCGCCTGGGCGGCGGGGGCCAGCAGCGTCAGGGCGGAGGCCGACAGCCACAGCGCCGTGCGCAGGCGGGAGCGGGACGGTGGGAGGGCAGGGCGGTGGGACTCGGGTGGCACGATCATCTCCGTCTCTCTGCACGAGGTTTTTCTGCGTGTTGTTCTTATAAAAATGCGATTGCGTCTTATTCGCAATTGATGGGCTGAAGCCGCCCGGCGCCGGTTCAGGCGCCGGTTCAGGCGGTCTGGCGCGGCGCCCCGCACAGGCGGGCCTTCAGCGCCTCGAACCGCTCCACCTGATCGGGCAGGAGCTGGCGGGCGTCGTCGCGGCCGACGAAGACCTTGAACATCGCCTCCCCGTCGCCGTTGAAGAAGACGACGGAGGCGCTGTCGGCGCTGCCCATGAAGGGCCGGCGGACGAAGCCGACGGTGCGGCAGCGGTCCAGCCGGATGTGCCCGCCGATCGAGCTGCCGCCGGCAAGGTTGTAGAAGCCGCGCCCGAACTGCCCGCGCGGCAGCGGCCCTTTGCATTCCAGGACGAGGTCGGCGCTGTGCACCAGAACGGTGACCGTGCCCCACTCCGCCATGTCCAGCATCGCCGCCTCGGCGGTTTCCCCCGGCGCGAAGGCGCGCAAGCCGTCCGGCAGGCATTCGGTGACGGCGAGCAGGCTGACGCCGGTCTCCGTCGCGACCGCCTCCAGCACGCCGTTCGGCGCGGTGGCGAGGCGGTCGCGCAGGGCGGCCAGCGTGTCGGGGGATGGGGCAGTGGAGCTGCTGTGCGGCATGGAAGCGGTCCGAAGCGTCGGTTGCGAATTCATTTGAGAATAGTTCGCATTCGCAAATTGGCTCAACGGCGCTTCGCTTAATTTCGCTTAATGGAGAAGGCCGGTGATGGCGCCGGGAACGGGGGGAGCAGCCACCGGCCGGCCCCGGCGTTCCAGCCGGACCACCGCGCGCAGGCCCGGCCCGTTGTCCTCCAGCCGCAGGGCGCCGCCGTGCAGCCGGGCGATGGCGTCAACGATGGCGAGGCCGAGCCCATGGCCGGGCACCCGGTCCGACGGGTCGAGCCGGCAGAAGCGCTGCACCGCGAGCGCGCGCTGGCCGGGCGCCAGCCCCCGTCCGCGGTCGGCGACGGTGATCTCGTTCCAGCCGTCGCGCGGCCCGGCCGACAGGTGCAGCGCCTCGCCCGGCGCGTATTTCAGGGCGTTGTCCACCAGATTGGCGACGGTCTGGAACAGCAGCGTGCGGTCGCCGCGCAGATCGAGGTCGCGCTCCACGGCGACGGTGATGACCGTGCCGGTGCCCTCGGCCAGCGGCAGGTAGGATTCGGCCACCTCGTCGAGCAGCGCCCTGGCGTCGAGCGGCTCCACCGCCAGGGCGCAGCGCCCGGTCTCGATCTCGCCCAGCCGCATGATGGCGCGGAACAGGTGCTGGATGCGCCGCGTCTCCTCGATGCCCTCCTCCAGCTCGCGGCGCAGGGCGTCGTCGGGGCAGCTCTCGGCGATGGTGACCAGCCGGTTGTGCAAATGGGTCAGCGGCGTGCGCATCTCGTGCGCGATGCTGCTCGACACGCTGGACACCTCCTCGACCAGCCGGGTCACGCGGTCGAGCGTGCGGTTGATTTCGTGGCCGAGCCGCGCGAATTCGTCGTCCGGGCCGGTGATGGCGACGCGGCGGTCGCGGTCGCCCGCCGCGTAGGAGGTCAACGCCATGGTGATCGCCGACACCCGGCGCAGCGTGCCGGCGCTGAAGCGGATGCCGAAGGCCACGCTGGTCAGCAGGAACACCAGCACGCCGCAGCCCGCCGCCAGCGGCACGGCGCGGAGCTGGTCGAGCATGGGCTGGAGGTCGTAGGCGTTGATGTAGCGCCCGCCGTCGCCCAGCCGCACCACCATCCCGCGCACCTTCCAACCATCGCCGCGCTGGTCGATGCGGCCGGTCTCGCAGGGGGCCGGGCCGCCGCAGGCGATGACGGCCAGCAGGCGCCGGGCCATCGCCTCGTCGCCGTAGAGCACGCGCCCGTCGCGGTCGATCACCATGCGCCGCCGCGTGCCTTCCGGCGCGAAGCGCTCGCGGCGGCGCAGCTCCGCGACCAGAGCGGCGGCGTCGCCGAAGCCGCCGTGCAGGCGGTGCGTTTCCTGGTCGCGCTCCAGCAGGTCGACGACATGCTCGTTGACCAGCTCCACCAGCAGGGCGCGGCTCCACAGCACGGCGGCGCCGGCCACCACGAGGAAGACCGCGCCGATGGCCATGGCTTGGCGGAAGCTGCGCGTGTCGAGATGGCGGCGGAACCTTTGGACCCAGGCCGGCCCGGCCCCAGACGGGCTAGCCCAGGACATAGCCGATGGCCCGCACGGTCTTCAAAAGTGGCGGGTCGAAATCCTTGTCGATCTTCGCCCGCAGCTTGAAGACATGGACCTCCACCAGATTGGTCGGGGGGTTGAAGCCGTAGCCCCAGGCCTTCTCCAGCAGCATGCTGCGGGTCACGGTGCGGCCGGGGTTGCTCATCAGGATGTGCAGGAGTTTGAACTCCTTGTCGGTCAGCTCGATGGGCACGCCGCGCCGGGTCACCCGCCGGTGGGTGACGTCCATCACCAGATCGCCGACCTCCAGCACGTCGCCGGCCCCGGCCAGGACGGCGCGGCGGGTCGCCAGATGCTCCAGCCGGACCAGCAGCTCGGCGAAGTCGAAGGGCTTGCCCAGATAGTCGTCGGCCCCGGCGCGCAGCCCGGCCACCCGCTCCGTCGTCTCGTCCAGCGCGGACAGCACCAAAACCGGCGGGTGGCGGGTCCCCTGCAGGCGCCTCAGCACCTCCATGCCGTCCAGCTTGGGCAGCATGCGGTCCAGCACCACCACGTCGAACGCCTCCTCGCGCAGCAGGCGCAGCGCGTCCTCGCCGTCGCCGGCGAAGCGGCAGGAATGGCCGGAGCCGCCGAGCTTCGCCCCGATCCAGTAGCTGACCGCCGCGTCGTCCTCAACGACCAGAACACGCACCGTCCCCTCCCTCCAACGCCTTTTTGGGGCGCCTCTTCGGGGCGCCCCGTCTCGTTCCCTATTTGATATTAATAATCATTCGCAAATGATTTTTCCAGACGCCGCGGCGCGTCCCGTGGCGGCGTAGACCACGCCCTCCTCCTCCGGCAGGTCGAGCCGGACGAAGGCCGTGCCGAAGACGCGCTCCAGCACCGGTACCGGCAGGTTGGCCATGGACCCGGTCCAGGCAACGCGCCCGCCGGCCAGCAGCAGCCCGTCGTCGGCGTAGCGCGCGGCCAGCGTCAGGTCGTGCAGGATCACCGCGCAGCCGCCGCCGGTCCGCTCCACCCAGTCGCGCGCCGCCCGCAGCAGATGGTGCTGGTGGGCGGGGTCGAGGCTGGCCGTCGGCTCGTCCAGCAGCAGGTAGGACGGCCCCGCCACGTCGCGCCCGTGCCGACCGGCGGCCAACTGGGCGAGCGCGCGGGCAAAGGCGACGCGCTGGCGCTCGCCGCCGGAGAGCTGGGGCATCAGCCGGCCGGCCAGCCCGCCGGCCCCGGCGCGGATCAGGCAGTCGGCGATCAGGGCGCGCCGGTCGCCGGGGCGGATCAGCCAGGGCTCGGTCGCCAACTCCATCACCTCCTCCACCGAGAAGGCGAAGGCGACCGCTTGGTGCTGCGCCACCAGGGCGCGGCGGACGGCCAGCCGCGGCGCCGGGATGGCCGACATCGCCACCCCGTCGAGCAGGGCGCGGCCGGCGGTCGGCCGCCGCTCCCCGGAGAGGAGGGAGAGCAGGGTGGACTTGCCGGCCCCGTTGGGTCCCAGGATGGCCAGCACCCGGCCCGGCCGCACCGCGGCGGTGACGCCGTCGAGCAGGCGGGCGCGGCCGATGGTCAGGCCGGCGTCGATCGCTTCCAGCATGGTCAGGTCCCTCCCAGCGCGCCGGCGCGGCGGCGCAGAAGCCACAGGAAGAAGGGACCGCCGACGGCGCCCAGCAGCAGGCCGGCCGGCACGTCGGCCGGGGCGGCGATGGTTCGCGCCACCGTGTCGGCCAGGACCAGCAGGACCGCCGCCGCCAGCGCCGTCGCCGGCATCAGCCGGCGGTGCACCGGCCCCAGAAGAATCCGCATGACGTGCGGCACGATCAGCCCGACGAAGCCGATCAGGCCGGACACCGCCACCGCCGCCCCGACTCCCAGCGCCACCAGAAGCACCGTGCGCACGGCGAAGCGGTGCGGGTCGAGGCCCTGGAGGAAGGCCTCCCGCTCGCCCATGGCGAACAGGTCGAGCCGCCGCGCCACGGCCAGCAGCCCGGCGGTCGCCAGCCCCATCAGGAGCATCGCCGGCCATATCTGCGCCCAGCTGGAACCGCCGAAGCCGCCCATCATCCAGAAGGTCATCTGGCGCAGCGCGAGATCGTCGCCGAGGTAGCTGAACAGCCCGATGCCGGCCCCGCCCATGGCGTTCACCGCGATGCCGGCCAGCAGCATGGTGGCGGGGGCGTTGCGCCCGTCGCGGCGGGAGATCGCCAGGATCAGAACGGTGGCGGCCAGCGCGCCGAGGAAGGCGGCCAGCGGCAGCACGGTGGCGAGCGACAGGCCGCTGCGCGCCAGCCCCAGCCCCGACACCCCCAGCACCATGGCGGCGGAGCCGGCCAGCGCCGCGCCGCTCGACACGCCGACCAGCCCAGGGTCGGCCAGCGGGTTGCGGAACACGGCCTGGAGCGCCACCCCGGCCACGCCCAGCGTCACCCCGACCGCGGCGGCCAGGACGATGCGCGGCAGGCGCAGCATGGTCAGCACCATCCAGTCGCGTTCGGACAGCGGCGTGCCGGGCAGGCCGATCAGGGCGGCGAGGTGGGACAGGCTGCGGTCGAGCGGGACGGACACGCTCCCCGTCGCGACGGCGGTCAGCACGGCCAGCGCCAGCGCCACGGCCAGCGCCGCCAGCACCGGGACGAGGGGCGGGCGCCGGAAGGCCGGCGCCGCCCGGTCCCCTTTCCGGGAGGACGGCATGGTCAGGGTCAGGCTCATGGTTGTCCTTGAGGAGGGGTGCCCTGGACGCGGGTGAGTTCGGCGACGGCCTCGGCCGTGCGGGGGCCGAGCCCCATCAGCAGCGCCCCGTCCACAACCGCCACCCGCCGGGCCTTGGCCGCCGGGGTCAGGGCGAGCTGCGGCGTCGCCAGGAACGGGTCGAGCCCGCCCGAGCGGTCGACCAGCGACCGGCTGACCAGCAGGATGTCGGGTGCTGCGGCCAGGACGGCCTCCGACGACATCGGCACATAGTCGCGCTCGACCTCCAGGGCGTTGCGCGCGCCGGCCATGGCGATCAGCGCGGCGGGGACGGAGCGGCTGCCCGCCGCCATCAGACCGCCCGGCCCGCCGCCGACCACGCCGAGCACGACCGGCGCGCCGTCCTGCTCTCCGGACTTGGCGGCGACGGCGGCCAGAGCGGCGAGGTCGCGGTTCAGCGAGTCCGCCAGCCGCCGCCCCTCCGCCTCCCGGCCGAGCAGGCGGGCGACCCGCTCCACCTTGTCGAGCAGCCCGGCCAGCGTCGGCGTTTCCGGCACGACCTCCACCGTGACGCCGAGCGCCCGAAGCTGGTCGAGCGTCGTCTCGGGGCCGGCGCCCTGGATCGCCAGGACGTGGGTCGGGGCCAGCGACATCACGCCCTCCGCCGAGAGGGCGCGCATGTAGCCGACGTCGGGCAGGCCGTTCACCGGCTGCGGATAATGGCTGCTGGTGTCGCGCCCGACGACCGAGCCGCCATCGCCGAGCGCGTAGACCAGCTCGGTCACCGGAGGGCCGACGGTGACGATCCGCCGCTCCGCCGCCCCGGCCAGGGGGACGGCGGTGAGCGCGAGGGTGGCGGCGATTGCCGCGGGGAGAAAGCGCAGGCGCCTCATCGGCCGGTCCCCGCCCGTCACAGGGACGCGGCGAGCGCGCGCCACTCCGCCCGTTCCGGCTTGTCCTCGTCGCGTTGGCCGCACAGGATGGCCGCGTTGTCGCCCCGGTCGTCGTACAGCTCGACGGTGGTGATGCCGCCCTTGTCGGTCGGCTTGTGGACGACCCAGGCGCTGGACAGCCGGGCCTGGATGGCGCGCAGGGTGAAGCCGGGGTCGTCGATGCGCAGCAGCCCGTCGGCCGCCGCCGGGTGGTCCACCGTGCCGGTGTGGATCTGGATGCAGCCGGCGTTGCCGACGAAGATCATGATCTCCAGCCGGCGGTCGCGTGCCGCCTCCAGCAGCGGCAGGAGGGCGGCGGCGGGCAGTTCCCGCGCGAAGTCCGGCCCGGCGAGGCGCAGCGCCTGCCGGCGCCCGACCCCGAAGGTCCTCAACATGCCGAAGAACTCGTGCACGTCGGTCATGGCGCTCCAGGCGGCGCGCAGCCCCTCCACGTCGATCTCGGCGTCGGGCCGCTCGGCGGCGGGGGCGGGCAGGGGTTCCAGGACCGGCCCGTCCTGGTCGGCGGCGCGGTGCAGGATCAGGAAGGTGTCCCAGGCGGCGGCGTTCGTCTCCGCGGTGCGGTGGATGGCGTGGACGGCGCGGCCGTGCCGGTCGAAGACGCGGATGGCCTCGGCCTCGCCGTCCGTTTCCGGCGTGTGGACGGTGATGGCCCAGTGGCGCGGGAAGACGCGCAGATCAACCTCGCGGTTCAGCACGATCAGGGCCGGGCCGTTGCCGTCGACGTTGCCGAAGCGCCCGGTCTTCCCGTGGGTAATGCTCCGGTTGCCGGTGACGACCCGGACGGTCCCCAGAACGTCCAGTTTCCTCAGGGCGTCGGTCCAGTCCACCGCGAGCCGCATCGGGCGGGCGGCGCCGTTCTCCCAGCCGGGGAAGGTGGACAGGATCGGATCGGCGGTGAGCAGGTGGGTGTCGGGCATTGGGGGCTTCCCTTGACAAGATGCGGTGTGGTCGGCCTGTCCGGACAGGGCCAAATCTTCCGCAAATGATCATGAGAAGCATTATCAGTTACAAGGCGCCGATCATTAACCGGCATTAATCGCCGGGCACACGCGGGAACCGGGGCTTGCGTCGTCCAACGGCGACGCAAGCCCCTTCGCCCGTCAGGCCGCCTCTTCGACCGTCTCGTTGCGCTCCGGAAGGGCGGCCTCGCGCACCGTGGCGACCGGCGCGCGCGGGGTCTCGTCAACGCGCATGCTGAACAGGTCCGGCCGCGCGTAATGGCCCACCGGATCGAAATCGAGCTTGGCGCCGACCAGATCCTCGACGTCCACCTCGGCGGTCAGGATGCCCTCCGCGTCGACCAGCGGTCCGGCCAGGATCTCGCCGAGCGGCCCGACGATGACCGAGCGGCCGTGCATCATCCATTCGTCCGGCCCGGCGTCGATGCGGCTGGCGTAGTCCTCCGGGAAGTCCGAGCGGCGCATCACTTGGCAGGCGCCGATCACGAAGCAGCGCCCCTCCATGGCGACGTGGCGCATGGTGGCGATCCAGCTTTCGCGGTCGTCCGCCGTCGGCGCCGCCCAGAGCTGGACACCCTTGGCGTAGTAGGCCGCGCGCATCAGCGGCATGTAATGCTCCCAGCAGATGGCGCCGCCGACACGGCCGAACGGCGTGTCCATCACGGTGAGGGTCGAGCCGTCGCCGAACCCCCAGACCAGCCGTTCCGACCCGGTCGGCATCACCTTGCGGTGCTTGCCCATCCGGCCGTCCGGCGACAGGTAGAGCACCGTGCAGTAGAGCGTCCCGCCGTCGCGCTCGATGACGCCGACGACCGCGTGGATGCCGTGCCGCGCGCAGGCCGCCGACAGCGTCTCGGTCTCCGGACCCGGCACCGTGATCGCGCCGCGGACGTAGCGGGCGAAGTCGGCGCGGCCCTCCGGCGTGCGCCGACCGATCGAGCAGCCGAAGTCGAGCCCCTTCGGGTAGCCGCCGATGAAGGCCTCCGGGAAAACGGCGAGCGACGCGCCGGTGGACGCCGCCTCGGCGATCAGGTCGACCGTGCGGGCGGTCGCCGCGGCGGCGTCGAACGGCACCGTCGCCGCCTGCACCGCGGCCACTTTAACCTTGGTCATGCTTGTCGTTCCTTGCAGTGTGTTTCGGTGGGCTTGGGCGCGGTGTCGGCCCAGACCGGCCTCACCAGATCGAAGACGTCGCGGGTGCGCAGATAGGCCGAGGGGCCGTGCATGCGGGCGACGAGGTCGAGCGCCTCATGGTCGATGCGGGGGCGTTCGGGGTTGCCGGTCAGGACGCGCGTCGCGACATGGGCGTGCAGCACCTCGCCCACGAACAGCCACTGTCCGGGACCGCTTTCGAACTCGTGGATCACACGGCATTCGAAGGCGACCGGCGATGCGGCGATGCGCGGCGGCCGGACCGCGACGCTCGGCAGGGTGGCGAGCCCGGCGAGCCGGGTTTCGTCCACCTCGGGCGGCGCCTCGACGCAGGTGAGGTTCATAGCCTCCGCGAGATCGAAGGGGACGAGGTTGATCACGAACTCCCGCGTCGCCCGGATGTTGACCGCCGTGTCCTTCGGCCGGTCCGGGCGCGCCAGCACGCCGAGACAGACCACCGGCCGGTCGGAGCCGAAGACGTTGAAGAAGGAGTAGGGGGCCGCGTTCACCCGTCCCTCGGCCGAGCGGGTGACCGCCCAGGCGATCGGCCGCGGCAGGACCGCGGCGGTCAGAAGGCGGTAGCGGTCGGGTGCCGGCAGCGTGGCGAAGTCGAAATGGCGCGTTGGAGGGGCGGGGGGGTCGTCAAGTCGTAAGGTCATGAAGTCTCCTTCGGCGCGGCCCGGCACGGCCGCCGCCCCGTCCTGCGCGATGCGTCGGGACCGCCGGCCGATCAGCCGACGATCTTGACCGTCTTCGGATCGAAGTTTTGGGTGGCGAAAGCGGCGTCGACCTTGCCGGCGATGGTCGTGTCGACGAACTTCGAAACGTCCGGCAGGCGCGGCAGAAGCTTCGCCTCGACGCCCCATTCGGCGAGCTGGTTCAGCTTTTTGATCTGCTCGTCGGAGAGCGCCGCCTTGATGTCGGTGGGCGCCTTGGCGTTCCAGGCGGGGTCGTAGCCCGACGCCTTTTCCAGCACGGCCTCCGGGATGTTCTTCGCCGGCTCCAGCGAGCGGAACCAGCCGTTGACGAGGTCGTGGTTCTGGCTGGCGAAGTACAGCGCCTGGGAGTTTGCGAGCAGGAAGCGCTCCGCCACCTCGGGCCGGTCCTTGAAGAAGCGGTTGTTCGCGGTCAGCACGATGACCGGAGTCAGATTCTCCGAAACGACCTGGGCGAAGCCCGCGTTCTCGAAGAAGCTCACGAACGGGTCGTAGGTGAAGAAGGCGTCGATCCGCTGCGCGCCCACCGCGTCGGCCAGCTCCGCCGGCCCGACATTGACGAAGGTCATGTCGCGGCCGGGGGTGAGGCCGGCCTTGATCATCGCTTCCTGGGCGTTCTGGAAGGCGGTGATGCCGAAGGTGCCGTAGACCTGCTTGCCCTTCAGCCCGGCGACGTCGGTGATCCCCGACTTCTTGGTCACCAGCACCGCCGAGCGGAAGCGCGCCTGCGAGGCGATGGTGGTGACCGGCGCCCCGACCGCCATGGTGGTGACGGCGGCGAAGTCGGACAGCGTGCCGACATCGGCCGCGTTCGACACGATCGCCTCGTTCACCGCCGGCGAGGCGTTGAGCTGGATCATGTTCATGCGCAGGCCGTTGCGGGCCGCGATGTCCGTGCGCATCAGCACATGGGCGATCTGGGCCGAGACGGTGGTGGTGTTGAACCAGCCCATCTTGACGACGTCCGCGCCTTGCGCGCGGAGGATCGCCGGCTTGGCGAGGGTTGCGGCGGCGGCGATGCCGGCGGCGAGCTGGCCGAAGCGACGGCGCGAGAGTGTCGAGGTCACGTTCATTCCCCTTTTTGCCATTCGGGTTTCAGGGTCTCCCACAGGTCGTTGACCGTTGAGACGAACCAGGGATCGGAGCGCATCTCGGCCGTGCGGGGCCGCGGCAGCGGCACGGCGACCTCCTCGCGCACCCGGCCGGGCCGCGGGCTCATCACCACCACGCGGTCGGCCAGGAACACCGCCTCGTCGATGCCGTGGGTGACGAAGATCACCGTCTTGCCGGCCTCGGACGAAATGCGGGCGATTTCCTCCTGCAGAAGCACGCGGGTCTGCGCGTCCAGCGCGCCGAACGGCTCGTCCATCAGCAGGATGTCGGGGTCGGGGGCGAGCGCGCGGGCGATGGCCGCCCGCTGCTTCATGCCGCCGGAGATCTGGTGCGGGTACTTCTCCTCGAAGCCGGTCAGCCGGACCATGTCGATCAGCGAGCGGGCGATCTCCGCGCGCTGCTTCTTCGCCATGCCCTTGGCCTTCAGGCCGAACTCCACGTTCTCCTGCACGGTCATCCAGCCGAACAGCGCGTAGTCCTGGAAGACGACCGTGCGCGAGGGGTCCGGCCGGACGATGGGGCGGCCGTTCTGCAGGAGCGTCCCGCTCGACGCCGACTGGAAGCCGGCGACGATGCCGAGCAGGGTCGACTTTCCGCAGCCCGAGGGACCGAGCAGCGAGATGAACTCGCCGCGGCGGATGCGCAGATCGACCCCGTCGAGCGCGACCACCATGTTGTCGGACGAGGTTCCGCCATAGACCTTGCCCAGATTCCGGATGTCGATCTGGATGTCGGCCGGCTGGGCCTGTGGTGTGCCGGGGGGCGGGCCGGGGGGCGGGGCGGGGGTCTTGAGTGCGGTGTTGGCGGCCATGTTCCTTCGCCTCCTGCTCAATTGCGCTCGGAAGGCGCCCAGGCGTTCACCCGACGCTCGATCCGTTCGAGGACGGCGGACATGGCGAAGCCGACGAGACCGATGGCCACCATGCCCGCAACGACGTTGTTGATCTGGAACAGCATGCGTGACTGCTGGATCAGGTAGCCGAGGCCGGTCTGCGCGGCGATCAGCTCGGCGGTCACCACGCACATCCAGCCCACGCCCAGCGCGATCCGCAGACCCGGCAGGATGATCGGCAGGGAGGCCGGGATCAGCACGTCGGTGAAGAGCTGCCAGGGCGTGGCACCCAGGCAGAGCGCCGCGTTCATCTGGTTCCGGTCGAGGCCGCGCACCGCCGTGTAGGTGGCGACGAAGGCCGGGAAGACGGCGCCGAGGAAGACCAGGAAGTAGGACGCGGCATCGCCGAGCCCGAACCACAGGATGGTGATCGGGATCCAGGCGAGCGGCGGGATGGGGCGGAGCGCCTCGACCACCGGCCGCACGAAGTCCGCGACGCCGCGCCACCAGCCGCAGATCAGCCCGAGCGCCATGCCGACGACGCAGGCGAGCGCAAAGCCGACGGCCACCCGCTGCAGGCTGGCGCCGAGATGGACCCACAGCGAGCCGTCGAGCGCCATGTCCCAGAGCGCCCCCGCCACCGCGACCGGCGAGGGCAGCAGGAAGGCGTCGATGACGCCGAGGGAGGTCAGCGCCTGCCAGACGGCGAAGAAGGCGGTGAGGCCCAGCGCCGCGCGGAAGGACCGGTCCGTCAGAATGCGGGGGCTTGCGGCGCGGCGCGGCGCCCTCTGCGTGAAAGGCGGCGCCGCCGCATGCGCTTTTGAATTCGCTTCCATCACCTTCCCTCGTTCCACCGTTCGGCGCCGTCTCGCGGGACGTCAGCGTCCTCGGACGGCGACAAAACGATGACAGTGTCGGAAAAATCCGTCAATTCGAAAAATACAAATGAATGGCGTTTGGCAGGCCGAAACTTGCTGTTTTAACGGGCATATGGCGGGATGAAAGCCCATTTTATCGCCCTTGTGAAAGTAGGATGTTGCCGGATGCCGTGATTTTATCGGTGAAAACCGACGATGGACGGGTGGCGCGGAATCGGGCATGTTGCGACGCGATTCAAAAGGGAGCACGTGGGTGAATCTCGAGGAGAAGCTGTCCCGGATCGGCATATCGGGGACGCTCTACAAGCTCTATCTGACGACGATCCGCCTTGGCGGCGGCTCCGTCACGGAGGTGGCCGCGGGCGCCGGCATGGCCCGCACCACGGCGCACGACGCTCTCGCCAAGCTGGAGGCGGAGGGGCTCGTCCGCTTCGTCGATCACGGCAAGCGCCGCTTCGTGGTCGCCCAGGACCCGGGCATCCTGCTGGAGCGCAGCGAGGCCCGGCGGCAGATGCTCGAGGACGTGATGCCGGTCCTGCGGTCGATGTACCATCACGAGAACGGCCAGCCGAACGTCCGCTTCCACCCCGGCCCCGAAGGCATCCGCACCGTCCTGTGGGAGACGCTGAGCGGCGACGAGACGGAGCTGCGCGCCACCCTCTCCATGCGGGAGCTGATGGTCGAGCCGGGGCTGGAGGAGATGGAGCGCTATCTGAAGGAGCGGGCGCGGCGCGGCATCTGGCTGCGGGTGATCCGCTCGGAGGAGCGCGACATCGCGCCGATCTGGCCGTCGAGCCAGGAGGAGCGGCGCGAACTGCGCTACGCGCCCGCCACCTACAACCTCGCGATGACCTGCTTCATCCACGGCAGCAAGGTTTCGGTCATCTCGTCGGCGCGCGAAAGCTACGGCCTGATCCTCGACAGCGCCGATTTCGCGGCCTTCCAGGCGTCCATGTTCGACGCCATGTGGAGCCTGAGCACGCCGGCGCCGACGATTCCCTGACCGGTCCTAGTTGAGGAAGCGGTTCTCGCGCAGGCGGGCCACGGCGAGGTCCACGAAGGCCCTCACCTTGGCCGGCGCGTGGCGCCCCTCGGGATGAAGGACGTGGATGGGCAGGGGCGGTTCCTCATGGTCGGCGAGCACGATGCGCAGCTCTCCGGCCAGCAGGGCCGGGCCGATCTGGTAATGGAGCACCCGGGCGAGGCCCCAGCCCGCCTTGGCGGTCGCGATCACCGCCTCGTTGGTGTTGCATTGCAGGACCGGGTCGATGGTCACCCGCTGGTCCCGCGCGAACCGCCACTCCGGCGAGGCCCAGGCGCCGGTCGACAGGGCGATGCGGTGGTGTCTGAGGTCGGCCGGCGTTTGCGGGACGCCGTGGCGTTCGAAATAGGCCGGGGCGCCGCAGACCACGCGCCGGACCGTGCCGACCCGGATCGCCGTGAACCCGGAATCCGGCAGGTGACCGATGCGCACGGCGACGTCGATGCCCTCCTCCACGATGTTCACAGGGCGGTCGATGAAGAAGGTCCGTGCGCGCATGCCGGGGTAGCGGTCCAGATACTCGGTCACGATCGGCAGCACATGGATCGGGCCGAACAGAGCGGAGGCGGTGACGGCGAGCGTTCCGGTCGGGGTGGCGTAGACGCCGCCCGCCGCGGCCTCCGCCTCCGTGATGTCCGACAGGATGCGGCGGCAGTCCTCGAGATAGCGTGACCCGGCTTCGGTGACCTTGACCGAGCGCGTGGTGCGCACGAACAGGCGGGCGCCGATGAGTTCCTCGAGGGCGGCCACGGCGCGGGTCGCCGCGGGCGCGCTGAGGTGCAGGAGGCGGGCGGCTTCGGCGAAGCTTTCCGCTTCCGCGACCTTCACGAAGATCCGCATCGCCTGCAGCCGGTCCATGCGCGCCCCCGTTTCGCCGCGTCTCCGTCACAGTCTGTGGCCGAAGAGGCTTCGGATGGCAACCTCCGACTCCTCCGCCGGATCAGAAACCGAAGTGGCTGAGGCCCGGATGGTCGTCCGGACGGCGGCCCAGCGGCCAGTGGAACTTGCGGTCGGCTTCGGCGATCGGGTGCTCGTTGATGCTGGCGTGGCGGACGCGCATCAGCCCGTCCTCGGCGAACTCCCAATTCTCGTTGCCGTAGGCGCGGAACCACTGGCCGCTGTCGTCGTGGTATTCGTAGGCGTAGCGCACGGCGATGCGGTTGCCGCCGAACGCCCACAGCTCCTTGATCAGCCGGTAGTCCAGCTCGCGGTTCCACTTGCGGGTCAGGAAGGCCTCGACCTCGGCGCGGCCGTTGGCGAACTCCGCGCGGTTCCGCCAGCGCGTGTCGGTGGTGTAGGCCAGCGTGACCTTGGCGGGGTCGCGGCTGTTCCAGCCGTCTTCCGCGAGGCGGACCTTCTCGATGGCGGACTCTTCATTGAAGGGGGGCAGAGGGGGACGGGACATGGCGAACTCCTGTCGTTTCGCGGGGGAGGGGAAGGATGAAGGGGCAGGTCAGAGCGCGAGCTGAAGGGGAGCGTCCTCACCCGTCTCCGCTTCGGCGGGGACGGCGCAGCACAGCAGCACCTCGTCGGCGGCGACCGCCGCGCTCGGCTCCTTGACGTAGGTGACGGCGCCCTTGAGCAGTTTGGTGCGGCAGGTCCCGCAGGTGCCTTCGCGGCAACTGAAGGCGGGATCGAGGCCACGCGCTTCGGCGAGCTCGAGCAGCGTGCCGGAGCCGGGTGTCCAGCGCGCCTCCTTGAGCGTGTTCATGAAGGCGACCGGCACCGGCTTGGTCGAGGGCGGCCGGCGCGCCGGTGCGGCGGCGACTGTCTCCGCCCCCGTCCGCTTCAAGGACGACGGTCCGAACGCTTCGGCGTGAATCCGGTCGTCGGCGATGTTGTAGCCGCGCAGCCCGTCGTAGAGCGCCTGGGTGAAGGCGGGCGGCCCGCAGACGTAGAAGTCGTAATCGTTGAAGCCGAGGATGCGCGTCAGCAGCGCCATGTCGATGCGGCCCACGGCGTCGCAATCGACGCCCGGCGCGGCCTCGCCGGGATCGCTGAGGACGCGGACGAGCCGGACGGCGCCGTTCGCCGCCGTGACGAGGTCGGCGATTTCCCGGTCGAAGGGGCGCTCCGCCTTGGAGCGCGCGGCGTGGACCAGGATCGTCGGGCGGATGCGCTGCGTGCGCAGCCCCTCATAGACGACATGGCGCAGCATGGCGAGCAGCGGCGTGATGCCGACGCCGCCGGCCAGCAGCACCGCCGGCCGCGTCGCGCGGGCGTCGATGGTGAAGCCGCCCGCCGGCCCGCGCGCCTCGATGACGTCGCTGACCCGGACATGGTCGTGCAGGTGCCGCGACACCAGCCCCTCGCGCTTGACGCTGATGCGGTAGGCCCCGTCCGACGGGGCGACCGACAGCGTGTAGGTCCGGACGACCGGCTTCTCGGCTCCCGCCGGGGTGACGCGGATGGGCAGATGCTGGCCGGCCAGATGCGGCGGCAGCCCGGCGCCGTCGGTCGGCCGCAGATGGAAGGAGCGGATGGTGGCGCTTTCCTCCACGATGTCCGTCACCACCATCGGCCGCCAGCGCGTCGCCGTTTCCTCGGCGCGCAGCCGGTCGGCGGCCTGGGCCCAGTCGCCGGTCATCAGGGAGCTGGGCGACCAGCCGTCCGCCCGCAGCGTCCAGCGCAGGGCCAGGGCGCCGCGTCGCCGGACGACCTTGCGCGCCTTGAACGTCCACAGCCGCTCGGCCCCCTGGAAGGCGGCGATCTCCGGCGATTCCAGGACCAAAGCGGCGTCGCCGGTCATCTGCAGCAGGTCGCCGCTGGCGAAATCGATGAAGAGCAGCCCCGCCTTTCCGTTGAGCAGGATGTTGCCGAGCGTGGCGAAGAAGAGGTTGCCGTCGAAGTCGGGAATGGTGAGCGTGCCGTCCCCGGCCACCCGGACGAACCCGACCTTGCCACCGCGGTGCGACACGTCGACCTGCCGATGGTCGCCACGGTCGGCGTAGGAGGCGACGAAGAAGGCGTCCGCCGCGTCGATCACCGCCCGCGCCGCCGGATCGAGGGCCGTCAGCGCCTCAACGGCGCCGGCGAAGGGCTGGGCGGGGTCGCGGGCCAGCGTGGCGTCGCGCAGCTGGATGTAGCGGGGGCAGTTGCCGAAACTCTGGTCGACTGCGACGCGGAAGCCCGCGGGCATTGTCGAGGCGACGCCGTTCATGCGGTTGCGCCGCCGCGTGTTCATCTCGATGCCGAGGAGGCCGACCGGCGCCCCGTCGGTCAGTCCGGCCGCTGCGGGATCGCCAGCGCTCGGGCGCGCGGCGATGTCGAGAAGGGTCGGCGACGGCGAGGACAGGAAGCCGGGCCGGCCTTCCAGCACGGTCGCCCACGCATCGCCGTCCGGGTCGGCGCTGCCGATCACGAGGAAGGGGAGCTGGGCGTAGAAGTCGCGGTGCTGGTCGGGCATGAAGTCGCGGATGACCCGCTGCCCGACCATCGCCATCCGCTCGGCGACGCCGGCACCGACTTTTTCCTGCAGGAACGTCTCGCCCTCATGCCAGATCGGCAGCGGCTTCGCGGTCTCGCCCATATTCCGTCTCCCCGGTGAAAGAAGCGGGCGCG
Source organism: Azospirillum sp. UENF 211521 (assembly GCF_058780535.1). Classification (NCBI taxonomy): domain Bacteria; kingdom Pseudomonadati; phylum Pseudomonadota; class Alphaproteobacteria; order Rhodospirillales; family Azospirillaceae; genus Azospirillum; species Azospirillum sp. UENF 211521. The sequence continues at coordinate 92,406 of NZ_JBSNCF010000005.1, read as the reverse complement.
CCGGCGCGCGCCCAGGCGGCGCGTCAGGCGGCGGTGAGCCCCGCCGGGGTCTGGGCGAAGGGGACGAAGCCCGGCAGTGCCTCGACCCGGCGGAGGAAGGCGTTGACCGCCGGATAGCCCGACAGATCGACGTTGCCCTCCGGGGCGCGGGCGACGTAGCTGTAGATGGCGACGTCGGCGATCGTCGGCTGGACGCCGACCAGCCAGTCGCGGCCGGACAGGTGGCTGTCGAGCCGCTTCAGCAGGGTGTGGGCGCGGCCGATGACCTCATCGGGGTTGAAGCCGGCGCCGAACACCGTGACCAGCCGCGCCGCCGCCGGGCCGTAGGCAACCTCGCCGGCCGCGACCGACAGCCAGCGTTGGACGGCCGCCGCGTTCCGCGCGTCCTCGGGCAGCCAGTCGCTGCGGCCGGCCTTCTTCGCCAGATAGACCAGGATGGCGTTCGAGTCCGAGACGACCACGCCGTCGTCCTCCAGCACGGGCACCTGACCGAACGGGTTCAGCGCCAGGAATTCGGGAGTCTTGTGCGCGCCCGCCTTCAGGTCGACCTCGACCAACTCATGCGGCAATCCGAGCAGGGAGACGAACAGACGGGCGCGGTGCGCATGGCCCGACAGCGGGTGATGATAGAGCTTCATGGCTGACTCCTGCGATGCCGGCCGGGACCATCCCGATCCGCACACCGAGAGTGCGCCTGTCAGCCGATCATCGGAATGACCCGGTTTGGCAGTTCATCATTACAGCCAGCGCAATAATGCCGGTTGGGGTGGGGCGTTCGGCGGGAGTGCGTTGGAGGTTTCCCTCTCCCCTCTGGGGAGAGGGTTAGGAGTTGACCTGCGCCCGCCTCCACGGCATTATGATGCATCATACATCAGATGACCGGCAACGGCGGGAAGGGCGGAGGATGAGCAGTTTTGATCTCACCCTTCTCGAACACGACAATCTCGGCGGCACGATTTACCAGAAATTGTGCGAGGCCCTGATGAAGGGCGCCTTCAAGCCGAACGACCGCCTCAAGATCCGCGATCTGGCCGACCGGCTGGGGACGAGCGTCACGCCGGTGCGCGACGCCATCCTGCGGCTGGTGCAGGATCAGGCCCTGGTGCTGCGCTCGCCGCGCGACATCCGCGTCCCGATGCTGACCCGGGCCACCTACCTGGAGATCCGCGACATCCGCGTCAATCTGGAAGGGCTGGCCGCCGCGCGGGCCGCCGAACAGGCCACGCCCGCCCAGATCGAAGCCCTGGAATCGCTGCTCAGGCGCAACGAGGAGGCGATGGCCGCCAGCAACACCGCGCTGGCCACCGAACTCAACCAGATCTTCCATTTCACGGTGTCCGAGATCGCGGACATGCCGGTGCTCGGCGACATTCTGCGGCGGCTCTGGCTGCAGATGGGGCCGTTGATCGCCGACGTCTACGGCGGCGCCGGGCGCACGATGATCGACCATCACTACCCGCTGATGGACGCCATCCGCAGCCACGACGGACCAGCCGCCGCCCGCGCCATCCAGGCCGACATCCTGTTGGCCAGCGGTCCGATCCTGGAGAGGATCGACGGCGTGTGTCCCGAGCCGCTCGCCGTCTGATTTCCCCGCCGATCCCATCCGCTTCCGCAGCCGATCCACCCGCCACCATGATGCATCAAACATTGACCGCTTCGAACCACGAGGAGACACCGGCGATGACACCGGCCCCGACCCAGGGTGACGTTCTGACCACCGCCGCGCCGGCAATCTCCATGGAGGAGGCCAGCGCCATCCTGCAGCGCTGGTTCGGCGTGGCCGGCACCGTCCGCGAACTGAGCAGCGAGCGCGACCGCAACTTCCACATCGCCACGCTGGATGGGCAGGGCTATGTGCTGAAGTTCACCAACCCGGCGGAGCCGCAACCCGTCACAAGCTTCCAGACCGGGGCCATGCAGCATGTGGCCGACCGCGACCCGACCTTGCCGGTGCCGCGGGTCGTGCCGACGCTGGACGGGGAGGCCCAGGCGATCGTCCACATCGACGGCAGCGCCATGGTGCTGCGGCTGCTGACCTATCTCGAAGGAACGCCGCTCCACGCAGCACCGCCCTCGCCGGGGCTGATGCGGGCGCTGGGAACGACGCTGGCCCGGCTGGATCGGGCGCTGGCCGACTACGAGCATCCCGGCTCGGAGCGGGACCTGCTGTGGGACATCACCCGCACCGCCAGCGTCGCCGACCGGCTGCATTATGTGGCGGACGAGCGGCGCCGCCGGATGGTCGAGCACTTCGTCGCCCGCTTCGCCGACGAGATCGCCCCCCGGCTGCCCGCCCTGCGCCACCAAGTCATCCACAACGACCTCAACCCCCACAACGCGGTGGTCGATCCGGTCGGGCACGAGGCGGTCACCGGGATCATCGACTTCGGCGACGCGCTGCGGGCGCCGCTGGTCAACGATCTGGCGACGGCGCTCGCCTACCACGTCACCACCGGCGAGACGCCCTTCGGCTCCGTGGTCGAGATGACCCGCGCCTACAACGCCGTGCTGCCGCTGACGGCGGACGAGGTGGACCTGCTGCCCGATCTGGTGGCCGGCCGCCTCGCCCTGACCATCGGAATCACCGGCTGGCGGGCGGCCGAGTACCCCGCCAACGCCGCCTACATCCTGCGCAACGCCGAACGCGCCTTCGCCGGCCTGGACCGGCTGACCGGCGACGAGGCCGCCACCGCGCGCCGCCTGCTCCATCTCGCCTGCCAGAAAGTGTGAACCGCCATGACCATGATCAACGCCTATGCGCCCGACTCCGCCGGTTCCCTGCCGGAGCGCGAGCGCGCCCTGATCGCCCGTCGCGAGAGGCTGCTCGGCCCGGCCTACCGGCTGTTCTACGCCGACCCGATCCATGTCGTGCGCGGGGAGGGCTCATCCCTCTATGACGCCGAGGGCAACCGCTATCTGGACGCCTACAACAACGTCGCCTCGGTCGGGCACTCGCGGCCGGAGGTGGTGGAGGCGATGGCCCGGCAGGCGGCCGTGCTGAACACCCACACGCGCTACCTGACCGACGGCATCCTCGACTTCGCCGAAGCCTTCCTGGCGGAGTTCCCGGCGGAGCTGTCGCACCTGATGCTGACCTGCACCGGCAGCGAGGCCAACGATCTGGCCCTGCGCGTCGCCCGCGTCCACACCGGCGGCACCGGCGTCGTCATCGCGCACAACGCCTACCACGGCGTGACCTCGGCGCTGGCCGAGATGTCGCCCTCGCTGGGCGCGGCGGTGAAGCTGGGCGACCATGTCCGCGTGGTGCCGGCGCCCGACGGCTACCGCATGCCGGAGGCCGAGGTCGGCGCCGCCTTCGCCCGCTCCGTCGAGGCGGCCATCGCCGACCTGCGGGAGAAGGGGATCGCCCCGGCGGCGCTGCTGGTCGACACCATCTTCTCCAGCAGCGGCGTCTTCACCGACCCGGCCGGCTTCCTCGCCCCGGCGGTCGAGGTGATGCGCAAGGCCGGCGGCATCTTCATCGCCGACGAGGTGCAGCCCGGCTTCGGACGGCTCGGCACGCACATGTGGGGTTTCGCGCGCCACGGGCTGGTGCCCGACATCGTGACGGTCGGCAAGCCGATGGGCAACGGCCACCCAGTGGCGGGCGCGGTGTTCCGGCCGGAGGTGATCGAGGCGTTCGGCAAGAGCCAGCGCTATTTCAACACCTTCGGCGGCAACCCGGTGTCCTGCGCGGTGGCGCTGGCGGTGCTGCGCGTGATCAAGGCGGACCGTTTGCAGGAGAACGCCCTGGCGGTCGGCACGCAGATGATCGACGGCCTGCGCGCGCTCGCCGCCAAGCACGAGCTGATCGGCGACGTGCGCGGCAGCGGTCTGTTCATCGGCGTCGAGATGGTGCGCGACCGCAAGCTCAAGACCCCGGCGTCGGAGGAGACGGCCCGCGTGGTCAACGGAATGCGCCAGCGCCGGGTGCTGATCAGCGCGACCGGCCAGGAAGGGCACATCCTGAAGATCCGCCCGCCGCTGGTCTTCTCGTCCGAGGACGCGACGCTGTTCCTCGCCACGCTCGACGAGGTGCTGACGGCGCTGTAACGGCGCCTTAAGCCGCGCGGCCCTGTTGATCCTCTTCCGCCCGCCGGCCTTCCCGTCACCAGTCGGTGGGGCAGGAGCGGCAGTCGGTCATCAGCGCATCCTGGAAGATGGCGAAGCGGATCTTCGCGCCTTCCAGGTTGGCCTGCGACAGGTTGGTGAGGGAGAGCTTGGCCTCCTGAAGGTTGGCGCCCTCCAGGTTGGCGCCGGTGAGGTCGGCCTTGTCGGCGCGCAGCGCCTCCAGATTGGCGGCGGTGAGGTCGGCCTGCCGCAGGTCGGCGCCGTTGGCGCGGGCGAATTCCAGGTTGGCGCCGCGCAGGCGGGCGCCGGACAGGCGTGTGCCCTGGAGGAAGGCGGTGCGCAGATCGGCGCCGTCGAGGATCGCCCCGCTGAGGTCGGCCCCGCGCAGATCGGTGTGGCGCAGGTCGGCCCGCATCAGGTTGGCACCGCGCAGGTCGGCGCCGGCCAGCGACAGGCCGCGCAGGTTGCGGTGGCGCAGGTCGATGCCGGGGCAGACCGCCTTAGCCGTCAGGACGCAGCCGGCGACCTCGGTGACGCGCTCCTCCTCGCCGCCGCCGAGGCTGGCGGTTTCAACCTCCGCCGCCAGCGGGGCGGTGAGCGGGCCGGACAGGGACAGCAGGGCGCACAGGGCGAAGGCGGGTCGGAAGAGGCGGTTCATGGGGAGAACTCCCATCGCTGCGATGCATGAAGACCGGGGCGGGGAAACGGGCCGGACCGCCCGCTTCCCCGTCCCGGCGGGCGGTCACTTAGCGGCGGTCACTTGGCGCTGGAGACCTTCACGTCGGCCAGCTTGAACACCCAGAAGGAGCCGCCCTGGGTCACGCGGGTGGTCAGGTCGGCGAGATCGCCGCCCCACAGCGGCACCGCGCCGCCGTAGCCGGTGGTGATGCCGACATACTGCACCCCGTCCAGCTCCCAGGTGACCGGGGAGGAGATGATGCCGGAGCCGGTCTGGAACTTCCAAAGCTCCGCCCCGGACTTGGCGTCGAACGCCTTGACGTAGCCGTCGCCGGTCCCGGTGAAGACCAGCCCGCCGGCGGTCGCCAGCGTGCCGGACCACAGCGGCAGCTCCTCCTTGTGCTCCCAGGCGATCTTGCCGGTCGTCGGGTCGATGGCGCGCAGGACGCCGACATGGTCCTCGAACATCTTGTGGATGCGGAAACCCATGCCGAGATAGGCGGAGCCGGGGTTGTAGCCGACATGCTCCGTCCAATAGTCCTCCTTCCAGTGGTTGGCGGCGATGTAGAACAGGCCGGTGTCCTCGCTGTAGGACATCGGGTTCCAGTTCTTGCCGCCGAGGAAGGGCGGGGAGACCTCGACCGCCTTGCCGCGCTTCTCGCCCTCGGCGGGGGGCGGCGGGCGCTGGCCCTCGACCTCGATGGGGCGGCCGGTCTTCAGGTCGATGCCCTTGGCCCAGGTGATGCCGTCGACGAAGGGGAAAGCCGCCAGCACGCTGTTCGGCTTGTTCGCCTCGCCGCCCGCCGTCGCCAGCTTCGTCCGGTCGGTGACGTAGAAGAAGCCGTTGCGGTCGGCGTGGGCGGTCGCCTTCACCGTCTTGCCCGACGCGTCCTTGTAGTCGAACAGCACCAGCTCGTTGTTGCCGGAGAAGTCCCAGGTGTCGTTGGGTGTGTGCTGGTAGAAGCCCTTCAGCTCGCCCGTGGTCGGATCGACGTAGGCCTGGCCGGAGGTGTAGAGGCTGTCGCCGGGCCAGCGCGCCCAGCCGTTCCACGGCGCCGGGTTGCCGGTGCCGATGACGATGGTGTTGGTCTCCACGTCGAAGGTGGCGCTCTGCCAGGGCGCGCCGCCGCCGTGGTTCCACGCTTCGACGAGCTGCCCGTCCTTATCGCGCGGCCAGGACGGCGCCTTGGCGTTGCCGGTGGGGGTGCTGTCCTTGCCGTCGAGCCGGCCCATGTGGCCCTCGACCAGCGGGCGCATCCAGATCTCCTCGCCGGTGTCGGGATCGCGGGCGAACAGGCGGCCGACCACGCCGAACTCGTCGCCCGACGAGCCGTGGATCAGCAGCATGCGCCCGGTCTTCTGGTCCTTCACGACGGTGGGCGCGCCGGTCATGGTGTAGCCGACCTTGTGGTCGGCGAACTTCTTGCGCCAGACGACCTTGCCGGTGTCCTTGTTCAGCGCGACGATGGAGGCGTCGAGCGTGCCGAAGAACACCTTGTCGCCGTAGATCGCCGACCCGCGGTTGACCACGTCGCAGCAGGGCCGGATGTCGTCGGGCAGGCGGTGGGCGTAGGTCCACAGCCGCTTGCCGGTGCGCGCGTCCAACGCGAACATCCGCGAATAGGAGGCGGTGACGTAGATCACCCCGTCATGGACCAGCGCCTGCGTCTCCTGCCCGCGCTGCTTCTCGTCGCCGAAGGAGAAGGACCAGGCGGGGACCAGCCGCGACACGCTGGTGGTGTCGATCTGCTTCAGCGGGCTGAAGCGCTTGCCTTCCACCCCCATGCCGTACATCAGCACGTCGCCGGCCGACTTGGCGTCGTTGGCGATGTCGTCCCAGGTGACGTTGGCGGCCTGGGCGTTTCCCCAGGCCGCCGGGGCGGTGGAAGCCAGGAAACCAGCCACCAGCGCGGTGACGATCCGGCGCCGGACTCGTCCGGCCCCGCTGTCCGCCTTGGTTTCCGGCTTGGTGTGCAAGGATGAAGTCATGCGTTTCCCCCCGTGAAAGGCCGAATTTTGCCGGGGCGGATCGTCCGCCCGATCCGCCCCGGCTCCGGCACCGCGTCTTACGCCCTGCATGTTCGTCTTGGCGCTTCTCCGGTTCCATTGGACGATACGGGGACGAAACTCTGGCAAGTCGGGCGTGACGGCATCCCGGATGGGACGGGAAAACATCCCGACGCTGCGGCAAAAGGCCGGCCGGCCGCCCTTCCTTGGTCGAAGGACGCATAGCGGGACGACCGGATGTTTCGTTAACATTCCGCCGATGGTCCTATTGGTTCTGTTGGAAGGATCGGACGGCGGTGTCGTTGCGGGTGCGCATGCTGGCCCTGATCGGGCTGTTCCTGGCTCTGCTGGCGGGGGCCGGTGCTGCGGTGATGATCGCCAACGCGCGCGACGCCGTCCGCGCGGAGATGGCCTCCGCCCTTGATCTCGGCGTCGCGGTGGGGCGGGCGGAGGCCGGGCGGGGAGCGGTTCCGGACGCCGTCGCGGCGCTCGACCGGCTGGGCCTGCGCCATCTGCGCTTCGTCGTGGGCGACGCGCCTCCCGAACCCGCCGATGAGGGCGAGCCCGGCCACCCCTCGGTCCCCGGCTGGTTCAGGGCGCTCGTCGGTGTGGCGCCGCAGGCCCAGGCGCTGAGCGGGGCCGATGGGCGCGTCCTGCTGACCGTGGTCGCCGAACCGCAGGACGAGGTGGCCGAGGTCTGGGAGGACATGCGGGACCTCGCCCTGGCGATGCTGCTGGTCGGGCTGCTGCTGCTGGGCGCGGCCTGGGTGGCGGTGGGGCGGGCGCTCGCCCCGCTCGCCCGCATTGAGGCGGCGGTGCGGCGCCTGCGCCAGGGTGTTTACGAACCCGGACCGCGCGACGGCCTCGCCGGCGGCGGCGTGCCGGAACTGGCCCGGCTGGGCACCGGCATCGCCGACTTGGCCGGGGAGCTGGCGGCGGCGGGGCGCGAGAACCGCCGGCTCGGCCAGCGGCTGATCGAGGCGCAGGACCGCGAGCGTCGCGACATCGCCCGCGAAATCCACGACGAGCTGGGGGCGGCGCTGTTCGCCATCAAGGTGGACGCCGGACGCATCCTGCGCCTGAGCGAGGAGCCGAAGCCGGAGGCGACCATCAGCGAGCGGGTGGAGATCGCCGGACGCGCCCGCGCCGTGCTGTCCATGGCCTCGGACGTGCACCGGCTGAGCCGGCGCATCCTGGTCCGCCTGCGCCCGTCCCTGCTCCACCAGCTGCCGTTGGGCGAGGCGCTGTCCGGGTTGATCGACGAGTGGGCGCGCCGGGAGCCGGCGGTGCGCTGGTCGCTGGACGTCGCCGGGGACGATGCGCCGGACGGAATCGACGGGCTGGACGAGGTGCTGCGCCTGACGGTCTTCCGGCTGGCTCAGGAATCGCTGGTCAACGCCCTCCGCCACGCCCGGCCGACCCGCGTGTCGGTCACCGTGCGGCGCCGGGCCGACCAAGTGGAGGTCGTGGTGACCGACGACGGGCCGGGGTTCGCGGAGGGGCAATCCGTGGAAACCAACGAGGGCGAGCGCGGTGGATTGGGCATCTCCGGCATGGCGGAGCGGGTGAGGGCGCTGGGCGGCACGCTGCGCATCGGATCGGACAGCGGGCAGGGCACCCGCGTCGCCGCCTGCCTTCCCTGTGCCCCGGCCGGGCTTGAGGGCGTGGCATGACCCCGACCATCCTCCTGGTGGACGACCATCCGGTGGTGCGCGCCGGCTGTCAGAGCCTGCTCGCCGAAGCCAGGCTCGGCCGCGTCGTCGAGGCCGCAGACGTGGCGGCGGCGCTGGCGCTGTGGCGTTCGGAGCGGCCGGACGTGGTCATCCTCGACCTCAACCTGCCGGGCGGCATCGGGGGAAGGGACGGCGGCGGGATGGAGGTTCTGCGGCTGATCCGGGCGGAGAGCCCGGCGGTGCCGGTGCTGATCTTCAGCATGCACGAGGACCCGGCCATCGCCGCGCGGGCGCTGAAGGCCGGGGCCAGGGGCTACGTCACCAAGAACGACGCGCCGGAGACGCTGGTGACGGCGGTGCGCTGCGTGCTGGCGGGCCGGGTCCATCTCGACCACGCGCTGGCCCGCGAACTGGCGTTGATGGCGCTGGCCCCGGCCGACGACCCGCTGGCGGTGCTGACCCCGCGCGAGCGGGAGATTCTGGCGCTGGTGGGGCGCGGCCTGACCGCGGCGGCCATCGCCGAGGCGCTGGGCATCAGCCAGAAGACCGTCGCCAACGCCTGCACCCAGATCAAGGACAAGCTGGGCGCCGACAGCACGCGCGCCCTGATCCGCATCGCCATCGACCACGGGCTGGCCGCCTGACGGCTTGCGCATCTCCAGCGCCTCACGGCGGGTTGCTCCCCGCTACTCACGCCTCGCTGCTCACGCCTTGTGGACCCCGGCGATGAAATGGTCGATTTCGCGCGCCAGCGCCTTGGACTGGCCGGCCACCCCGGCGGCGGCGGCGAGGAGCTGGTCGGCGGCGGCGCCGGTGTCGCCCGCCCCGACCCGGATCTCGCCCATGCCGCCGCTGACCTCGCGGGCGCCGTCGGCGGCCTGCAGGACGCTGCGGGCAATGTCGCGGGTGGCGGCGGACTGCTGGTCCACCGCCGCCGCGATGCCGGACGCGATGCGGCTGACCTGCGCGATGGTCTGGCTGATTCCCCGCACCGCATCGACGGCATCGCCCGTCGCGTTGCGGATGCCGTTGATCTGGCCGACGATGTCCTCGGTCGCGCGGGCGGTCTGGTTGGCCAGGCTCTTGACCTCGCCGGCGACCACCGCGAAGCCCTTTCCGGCCTCGCCGGCGCGGGCCGCCTCGATGGTGGCGTTGAGCGCCAGCAGGTTGGTCTGGCCGGCGATGTCGCTGATCAGGCCGACGACGGCGCCGATCCGCTCCGCGCTGTCGGCCAGAACGGCGACGGCGGCGTCGGCGCGCTTCACGTCGGCCACCGCCGCCTCGGCGATGCGGGCGGACTCGCCCACCTGCTGCCCGATCTCCTCCACCGAGGCCGACAGCTCCTCGGTCGCGGCGGCGGCGGTCTGCACGTTGTCCGCGGCGGAATGGGCGGACAGCGTCATCCGCTCCGACCGCCCATGGGTCTGCTCGGCAATGCCGGTGAGCGCGCGGGCGGTGGATTCGAGCTGCTGCGCCGCCGACGCCAGCGCCCCGGTCAGGCCGCCCGCCCGCCCCTCGAACCCGCGCTGCAGGTCGAGCAGGGCGGCGGTCCGCGCCTCCCTGGCGCGCCATTCCGCCTCCTGCTGGAGGCCCAGGTCGCGGGCCTGCACCAGCCCCTGCTTGAACACCACGACGGCGCGGGCCATGGCGCCGGCCTCGTCCTTGCGGTCGGCGCCGGGGATGGCGGCGTCCAGATCGCCGGCGGCCAGCCGGTCCATGGCGGCGGTCAGCCCGGCGACCGGCCGGGCGATGCCGTCGCCCACCCGCCACGCCACCAGACCGCCGAGCAGGATGCAGCCCGCCCCGACCAGGATGGTCAGCAGGGTCAGCCGGTTGGCGTCGGCCATCACGCTGGACTGCGGCGCGGCGACCAGGAACGACCACGCGCCGTCGGCGCCGGTGAAGCGCACCGGCGACAGGCGCAGGTAATGTGGGGCACCGCCGAGCGTGACGACGCCGTCATAGGCCCGCCCCTCGGCGATGGCGCGGCGCGCCTCCGCCGGCAGGTCGTCGGCGGTCCGGGAGAGGCGGCCGGCGTCGGGATGGGCCACATAGACCCCGGAGCCGGTGAGCACCGCCGCGTGGCCGTCGCCGTAGGGCTTGACCCGGCGGACCAGATCGGTCAGGCCGCTCAGCGTCAGGTCGACGCCGGCGACGCCGATCACCCGGTCGCCGTCCTTCACCGGTGCGGCGGCGCTGGTCATCAGCGCCTTGGTCAGATCGTCCAGATAGGGTTCGGTCAGCACCGGCTTTCCCGCCGCGGCGGCGGACCGGTAATATTCTTTCTCCTTCACGTCGGCGAAGGGATAGCCCTCGCTGTCGTCGGCCTTGGGGCCGGGCAGCCACAGCAGGCTCATCCGCCCGGTGCCGGGCAGGCCCAGGATCTCGCCGGCGCGGTCCAGCCCGGCGACATCGCGGTCGCGGCCGTCGAACCCGTCGTCGGCCATGTCGACCCAGACCCCGGCGTAGAGCGGGCCGACCGCCATCAGGCGGTTGAGGTAGCGGTTGACGGTTTCCCGGCGGGGCGCGCCGGTGGAACGTTCGACCTCCACCAGCGCGGCGGCGGAGCGGGCGTCGGCCAGAGCGGCCGAGATGTCGGCGGCCACCCGCGCGCCGTGGTGGTCGGCGGTTTCGGCCACCAGGGTCGTGACCGCCCGCTCCGCCGCGTCGCGCGACAGGAGCAGGGAGACGGAAGTGACCGCCGCCGCCCCCACGGCCAGAACGGCGGTCATACCGATGATGATCTTGGTTCTGAAACGCCCCTTCATGCCCCCACCCTGTCCGAGCCGCCTCCCTGGATCGGGGGCGGTCGATCATCTTGGCACACCGGACGCGGAACGGCCACGTTCGGCAGGCCCCCGCCGCCGCTCAGGCGAACCAAACGGTGACATTTCCACGGGCGGGAGCGGAAACGCCGGGCGTTCGAGGGGGAACAACCGGTCCGGCCCGCCTCCGTGCGCCGGCACCCGGCCCGGTGGTCTCACCGGATTTGACGGCGCCTTGTGGCCCAATCCTTGCGTAATTCCGAGACCGAAACGGATTTCGGGCAACGAGGGAGCAGGCCGAATGTCGAGCCACGTGCAGTCCGGCATGGCGATGAAGGGGCGGGACCCGCAGACCGGTTTCCATGCCGCGCGCTACAGCGACGGCGAGATGGCGGCGATTGCCGAGCGCCAGGGTCTGCGGATGCCGCGGTCCATCGCGCAGCTCCACGGCGTGGCGTCGGCGGCCCGCGTCGATCAGAACGTCCGGCTGCTGACCCGCTCCCTCGTGCTCGGCGACCCGATGCTGGTTGCCGTTCAAAAAGGCTACAAGATCATTTCCACGCCATCCGGATGTCTGGAGGTGCACGCCGGCGAGGCCGTCCTGATCGAGGCGGGCGAGGCCATCGACGTGGAGAACGTCCCGGACGGCGACGGCCTCTACCAGGCGCATTGGATTGCCTTCGACAACCGCCTGCTGGCGGCCCTGGACGCCAGGGAAGGCGACGCCAGGGAGGGCGGTGGCGACCGCCGGACGGTGGCCAGCCCGGTGAACGCGCCGAATTCGGAGGTCCAGGAGGTGTTCCTGGACAGCGTGGAGCGTGCCTGCGAAGCGATCCTGAAGGAGTGCGTGGCGCCCGCCGCCGTGGGGCGGCCGCGCGTCATGGAACTGCTGGCCTGGGTGGAGGAGCTGTGCGGCTTCCTTCCGCGCCCCGCCCGCTGCTCGACGACCGGCCGGGTGCGCGCGCTGCTGACCGAGGATCTGGCGGCGCGCTGGACGACCGACCAGCTCGCCCGCCGCCTCGGCCTCAGCGAGGCGACCTTCCGCCGCCGGTTGGCCCAGGAGGGCACCTCGCTGTCGGTCCTGCTGACCGAGATGCGGATGGGGCAGGCGCTGCGGCTCCTCCAGTCCACCGACCTGCCGATCATCCAGGTCGCCTTCTCCGTCGGCTACGAAAGCCCGTCGAAGTTCGCCGGGCGCTTCCGCAGCCGCTTCGGCTTCCCGCCCTCCTCGCTGCGGCTGGCGGCGCCGCCCGCCGTCCCGGCGATGTGACGGCGCATCGGGAGGCGCGCGCCATTTTGAGCAGTCCGGCATCGGGTTTGATCGGCTCGGGACAGCGGGGGGAGGGGAGTGGCCCTAGGCTGGAGGCCGACCAAGACGACAGGATGCTTCCATGCCCTTTACCCGGCCAAACGCCCGTCCAGAGCCTCTGTGGGCGCCTCTGCTGGCCGCCGCCCTGACCCTCGGCGCCGTGACCGCCACCGCCCAGGCCCAGAGCCAGCCCCAGGCCAAGCCCTTCGCCCTGACCCTGCCGGGCCACGCCGATGGACGGTTCCAGGCGAAGAACAGCCTTCCGGCGGCCTACGGCTTCGGCTGCGACGGCACCAACCTTTCGCCGGAGATCCGCTGGGACAACGCTCCCGAGGGAACGCGGAGCTTTGTGCTGACCATCCACGACGCCGACGCGCCCACGGGCATCGGCTGGACCCATTGGGTGGTCGCCAACATCCCGGCCGACGCCCGCGTCATTCCGGAGGGCGCCAGCGGCAAGGCCGACCGCCTGCCGGCGGGGGCGTTGGAATCGCGCACCGACTTCGGCGCCCCCGGCTTCGGCGGCCCGTGCCCGCCGCAGGGAACCGAGCATCGCTACACCGTCACCCTCACCGCGCTGGGCCTCCCCGCCCTGCCCGCGATGGTGACCGCCGACTCCATGCCGGCCCTGGTCGGCTTCCTGAGCAAGGCCAACGCGCTCGGCGAAGCCAAGGCGGTCCTGCTCTACGGGCGGTGACCCCCGATCCCACGATTGCGAAACGGAACGACGGACATGCCTGACCTGACGCCTGACCCATCACCTGAACTGAGTTGGCCGGACGGCCGGACCCTCGCCCTGTCGATCGTCGTCAACGTCGAGGAGGGGGCCGAGATGTCCCTGGCCGACGGCGACAAGAAGCCGGAGCCGGTGGACGAGCTGGGGCTGGCGCTCGGCCTGCCCATCCGCAACTACGTCAACGAAAGCAACTACCAGTACGGCATCCGCGCCGGCGGGCCGCGCGTGCTCGACCTGCTGGAGGACCACGGCATCACGGCGACCTTCACCGCCGCCGCCGTCGCTCTGGAGCGGGCGCCGGAGCTGGCCGGCCGGATCGTCGCCCAGGGACACGAGGTCTGCTCGCACGGCTGGCGCTGGGTCCACCAGTTCTCCTACGACGAGGCGCGTGAACGCGACTTCATCGTCAAGGCCGCCGACGGCATCGAGCGGACGACCGGCCGCCGCCCGGCCGGCTGGCTTAGCCGCTACCTGCACACGCCGCGCACCCGCCGGCTGCTGGTGGAGGAGGGGTTCCTCTATCACATGGACGATGTGTCCGACGACGTGCCGCGCTGGGAGCCGGTGACCATGGCGGACGGCAGCTTGCGGCCGCTGGTCTGCGTCCCCTACGCCATCGACACCAACGACATGAAGTTCTGGACCCACCCCTCCTACACGCCGGAGCAGTGGCTGTCCTACGTCTGCAACAGCTTCGACTGGATGCTGGCGGAATCCCGGCGCAAGGGGCCACGGATGCTGTCGGTCGGGCTGCACCTGCGCATCATCGGCCGGCCCGGCCGCATCTGGGCGCTGGAGAAGTTTCTCCGCCACGTCGGCAATCATCCGGACGTCTGGATCACCTCGCGGCTCGACATCGCCCGGCGCTTCGCCGCCTGCGTGCCCTGGACGGGCGTCTGAACTCCCCTTTCCCGTGATCGGCCGGCTTCCCGGAACGGCCCCCCATCAAAGGACGACAGGATGCTTCATGCTGTTCTGAAGGCGACCCCCGCCGCGGTTCTGAAGGCCGCCGCCGTCGCGGCGCTCGTTCTGGCCGGCGGCGTCACCGCCCGCGCCGCCACCGTCTGGGACGTTTCGGTGCCCTGGCCGGCGTCCGAGTTCCACACGGTCAACGCCGAGCGCTTCGCCAAGGCCGTGGGCGAGGCGACCAAGGGCCAGGTGACGCTGACCATCCATTCCGGCGGCTCGCTGGGCATCCGGGCCAACGAATCGCTGCGTGCGGTGGAGGACGGGGCGGTGCCGATGGCCGAGGTCGCCGGCTTCCTGAACGTCGGCGACGTGCCGATCCTCGGTCTCGAAGCCATCCCCTTCCTGGTCAAGGACTACGCGGAGCTGCGCCGGCTGCACACGCTCCTGCGCCCGATCTGGGAGGCGGAGCTGGCGAAGCGGAACCAGAAGATCCTCTATGTGGTGCCGTGGCCCAGCCAGAACTTCTTCACCAAGACCCCCATCGCCAAGGTCGCGGACATGAAGGGGGTACGCATGCGCACCTACGACGCCAACACCACGGCGATGGTCCAGCGTCTGGGCATGGTGCCGCTCCAGCTCGGCAACGCCGAGGTGGTGGCGGCGCTGGCCACCGGCAAGGTTGACGCCGCGATGACCGCCGGTTCCACCGCGGCCGCCCAGAAATACTGGGAGTTCCTGAAATACGGCTTCAACACCAACCATCTCTGGGCGTCGAATCTGATGACCGTCAACCTCGACTCCTGGAAGACGCTGAGCCCGCAGCAGCAGGCCGCCATCGAGGCGGTCGCCGCCGGGCTGGAGCCGGACTTCTGGACGATCTCGGAGGGCGAGCACACCCGCCGCATGGCGGAGCTCCAGGCGCACGGCATGACCGTCGGGCCGATCGCCCCCGAGCTGCGCAAGGCCCTGGAGGAGGCCACCGCCGACATGACCGCCGACTTCATCCGCAAGGTCGGCGGCCCGTCGGCCGATGTCATCGCGGCCTTCAAAAAGTAAACGCCGCTCCGTCCCGGACGGCGGCACCGGCGTCGCCGCCCGTCCGGGCTTCCCTGTCCCGTCCGGAGGGTTTGTCATGCAGAGCATCATCGGCGTCTTCGACCGGATTCTGTTCGGCGGCGCGCTCCTCGCCTGTACCGCCGCCGCCCTGCTCGCGGTCATGCTGATCGTCGAGGTGGTCACGACCTCCTTCTTCACCTGGTCGCAGCCCTGGGCCATCGAATATTCGGGCTATCTCCTGGCCGTCATCCTGTTCGCCGGCTCCGGCTGGGCGCTCGACCAGGAGGCGCACATCCGCGTCTCGCTGCTGACGGCGCGGCTGCCGAAACGGTTCCAGGCGGCGCTTGAGGGCGTCACGGTGCTGTTCGGCTTCGGCGTCGCGTTGTTCATGGCGGTGGCCACCGCCGAGAACGCCCTGCGCAGCCTCGGCACGGGCTCCGTCAGCGTCTATGTCAGCCACACGCCGCTGGCCTTGCCGCAGGGCTTCCTCGCCCTGTCCATGGCGCTGCTGGCGCTCGGCTTCCTCAACCGGCTTCTGAGGCTCCTGTGCGGCCAGCCGGCCCTGCCGGCGTGCAACGCCCCGGCCGCCGTGGAGTCCGTCTGAGATGCTCGCTCCCTCCCTGTTCATCGTCCTCGCGCTGGCCGGCCTGCTCGTCTCCGGCCTGTGGGTCGGGATGTCGCTGATGGCCGTCGGCGTCTTCTCCCTCGAACTCTTCCGCGACATGCGGGTGGACCGCTTCCTGGCCTCCGACCTGTGGAGCACCGGGACGGCGCTGGAGCTGGTCACCCTGCCGCTGTTCATCCTGATGGGCGAAGTGCTGTTCCACTCCCGGCTGGCCGAGAACCTGTTCGCCGGGCTCAGCCCCTTCGCCCGGCTGCTGCCGGGGCGGCTGATCCAGGTGAATGTGCTGGCCTCGACGCTGTTCGCCACGGTCTCCGGCTCCTCGGCGGCGACCACCGCCACGGTCGGCCGCATCACCATCCGCGAGCTGGACAAGCGCGGCTATTCGAAGATGCTCAGCTACGGTTCGCTCGCCGGGTCGGGCACGATGGGCTTCCTGATTCCGCCGTCGATCCCGATGATCGTCTACGGCGTGCTGTCGGAGGTCTCGATCCTCGACCTGTTCATCGCCGGCGTCCTGCCGGGATTGCTGCTGGCGGCGCTGTTCTTCGGCTACATCGCGGTGCGGTGCGCGCTCGATCCGTCGCTCGCCCCGGTGGACGAGGCGCGCTTCACGATGGCCGAGCGGGTCCGGGCCATCGGCCAGCTCACCCCGACGGTGCTGCTGATGGCCTTCGTCATCGGCTCGATGCTGGGCGGCTTCGCCTCGATCACCGAGGCGGCGGCGATGGGCGTGCTGGGGGCCGTGATCCTGGTCGCCTGGGAGCGGCAGCTCTCCTGGGCCATGCTCGGCAAGTGCCTGCTGGGCACGGTGAAGACCTGCAGCATGATCGGCCTGATCCTGGCCGGCGCGCTGTTCCTGACCAAGGCCATGGCGCGGCTGGCCATCCCGGGTCAGGTCGCCGGGATGATCGAGGGGCTGCACCTGTCGCCGATGATGCTGGTGCTGCTTCTGCTGGCCTTCTACCTCGTGCTGGGCTGCGTCATCGACGGACTGTCCACCATCGTCATGACCCTGCCGGTGACGCTGCCGCTGGTCGTCAACGCCGGGCTGGACCCGCTGTGGTTCGGCGTCTTCCTGATCGTGACGATCGAGATGGCCCAGATCACCCCGCCCGTCGGCTTCAACCTGTTCATCCTCAACAGCATGACCGGAAAGTCGATCGCCTGGCTGGCGCGGGCGGCGGCCCCCTTCTGCGCGTTGATGGTTGTCCACGTCGCGCTGATCACCCTCTTTCCGGCGATCGTCACCTGGCTGCCCGCGGCGCTCCGCTGAGGCCCGAACCGACAGGAACCCGAACCATGCCCTCCTCCTTCAGCCCCGCCTCGTTCAACCTCGCCTCGTTCAGCCTCGAATGCGATGGGCCCGTCGCCCGCATCACGCTGGACCGGCCCGACAAGCACAACGCGCTCGACCGCGACGCCTGGGTCGCCCTCGGAGAGACGGTCGCGGCGCTGGGGGCCGCGCCGGAGGTCCGTTCCGTGGTGATCGCGGCCCGCGGCGGCCGTGCCTTCTGCTCCGGCGCCGACATCGCGGAGTTCGCGACGGCCTTCGCCACGGCGGACGCGGCGGCGGCCTACGGCGGTGCGATCGCCCACGCGCTGGAAACGGTCGCCGGGTGCCCCAAGCCGGTCATCGCCGAGATCGACGGCGCCTGCGTCGGCGGCGGCTGCGCGTTGGCCATGGCCTGCGACCTCCGCTACGCCAGCGAGCGCAGCCGCTTCGCCATCACCCCGGTGAAGATCGGCGCCGCCTACTCCTACGACGACACCCGCCGTCTGGTCTCGCTGGTCGGGCCGGGGCGCGCCAAGGAGATCCTGTTTTTCGCCGATTTCCTGTCGGCGGAGGAGGCCTGCGCCGCCGGGCTGGTCAACCGGGTGCTGCCCGCCGGGGAGCTGCGCGGTTTCGTCGCCGAGCGCGCCGCCCTGGCCGCCCGTCGCTCGCGCAACGCGCTCGGTGTCGCCAAGGCGGTGGTGAACAGCATCGCGGCCGGCGCCCAAACGCCGCCGCCGGAGGTGTCCGCCGCCATCGCCGGGATCTTCGCCTCCGCCGACTTCCGGGAGGGCTACGCGGCCTTCCTGGAGAAGCGCGCGCCGGAGTTCGCGTGATGGGCGCCCCGGCGACCGGGCCGTCGCTGACCGAGGAGCTGCACGGACTGCTGGCGCGGCCCGTCACCGCCGACGACCGGCGGCGCGCCGCCCGCCACGTCCTGGACTGGCTGGCCTGCGCCGTCGGCGGGGCCGCCACCCCGGCCGGGACGGCGCTGCGGGGGCAGGCTGCGCTGGCCGGCGCCGGCGCCTGCACCGTGGTCGGGGTCGACGGTCCCGCCGCCCCGCTCGACGCCGCCTTCATCAACGGCGGGCTCGGCAACATCCTGGAGATGGACGACATCCACCGGACCTCGATCCTGCATCCGGGACCGATCGTCATCCCGGCGGCGCTGGCCGCCGCCCAAGCCTTCGGACGCCCGGCGGAGGCCTTCCTCGACGCCGTGGTGCGCGGCTACGAGGCGACGATCCGCATCGGCCGCGCCGCCGGGACGCCGCATTACGCCCGCTTCCACGCCACGGCCACCTGCGGCGTCTTCGGGGCGGCCGCCGCCGTCGCCGCCCTGCTGGGTCTGGATCGCGCCGCCACCGTGGCGGCGCTGGGCAACGCCGGGGCGACGGCGGGCGGGTTGTGGCGCTGCCGGCTGGAGCCGGTGATGACCAAGCAGTGGCACAACGCCACCGCCGCCCAGAACGGCCTGCGCGCCGCGGCGGCGGCGCGGGCCGGGCTGACCGGCAGCCGCTTCGTGCTGGAGGGGGCGGAGGGCTTCTTCGAGACGCTCGCCTCCGGCGGCGGCGACCCGTCGCTGGTGCTGGCCGACCCGGACGCCCCCTGGCTGCTCCACGAGACCAGCATCAAGCCCTGGCCGTCCTGCCGCCACAGCCACCCGACCGTCGACGCCGCCCTGCTGGCGCGTGACGCCGGGATCGCGGCCGGGGACATCGCCGATCTCCTGGTGGAGAGCTACGGCGACGCCCTGCGCTTCTGCGACCGTCCGGAACCGGCGACGGAGCTGGAGGCGAAGTTCAGCCTGCAGCATGTCGCGGCGGTGTGCCTCGCCTCCGGTCCGCCGGCCCTGGAGGATTTCCGGCCGCAGGCACTGGACCGCGCGCCGGTCGCCGCGCTGCGGCGGCGGGTGCGGGTGGCGCGCTCCGACGCGCTGACCGCGGCCTATCCCGAGCATTACGGCGCCACCCTGACGCTGACCCTGACGACCGGCGAGCGTCGGCGCTTCCACGTCCGCGACGCGCTGGGCGACCCCGAGAATCCGGTGTCCCTGGACACCCTGCGCGGCAAGGCTCTGAGCCTGTTCGCGGCGGGCGGGCTCGACCCCGACCGCGCGGCCGACCTGACGACACGAACGCTGGCGCTCGGCGACGGGGGTTCCCTGGCCGACGTCGCCGCCGGCATCCCGAACCGCTGAGATCCCGACGATGAACTATTTCGACGCGCTCGACCTTCCGACCATCCGCGCCCGCTACCCGCTCGGTCCCGACTTCCTGCGGCGCTACCGCGGCATGAGCCGCGACGAACTGCGCGCCTTCCAGGATCTGCAATTCCGCGAGTTGATGGCCTTCGGCTGGCGTGTGCCCTTCTACCGGCGCCTGTGGGGCCGCCACGGCATCGAGCCCGGCGACGTCCGCGGCCTCGACGATCTGGAAAAGCTGCCGACCTACTCCAAGGACGACCTCATGGAGTCGGTGGAGCATTTCCCGCCGCTCGGCGACTTCCACGGGCTGGACGCCCATCCCGACGACGCCCGCCCGCCGCTCGTCTTCCAGACGACCAGCGGCACGACCGGCAAGCCGCAGCCGCTGCTGTTCGGCCCGAAGAGCCGCGAGGTGCAGTCGCTGTTCCTCGGCCGGATCTACGGTCTGCAGGGCATCACGGCGCGCGACGTCGTGCATTCCGTCTACGGCCACGGCATGGTCAACGGCGGCCATTACATCCGCGAGGCGGTGATGCACTGGGTCGGCGCGCCGCTGCTCAGCGCCGGCACCGGGATCGAGACGCGCTCGCTCAACCAGGTGACGCTGATGAAGGCGTTCCGGGCGACCGCCATCGTCGGCTTCGGCGACTACATCAAGCGGCTGGCCGAGGTGGCGATCGAGGCGGGGATCACCCCCGGCGAGGACATCCCGGTCCGCATCATCAGCGGCCATCTCGGCGCGGAGACGGCGGAGGGCATGTCGCGCATCTGGGGCGGCGCCGAGGTCTACGACTGGTACGGCGTTGGCGACACCGGCGCCATCGCCGGCGAGGGGCCGGACCGCTCCGGCCTGCACATCATGGAGGACGGCCAGCTCATCGAGCTGCTGGACGTGGACAGCCACGCGCCGGTGGAGGGCGACGCGCTGGGCGACATCGTCTGCACCTGCCTCTACAAGACGGACGTCTTCCCGATCATCCGCTTCAACACCCACGACGTGACCCGCTTCATCCCCGGCGACAACCCGCTGGGCATCCCGATGCGCCGCATGGCCGGCTTCCTCGGGCGCAGCGACAACATGGTGAAGCTGCGCGGCATCAACATCTACCCGCAGGGCATCGGCTCGGTGCTCACCAGCCAGTTCGCCGACGCCTCCGGCGAATACTACTGCGAGGTCGAGAGCCGCGACGGACGCGACGAGATGTCCGTCGCCGTGGAGACCCGCAGCCAGGACCCCACCCTGGCGGCCCGGATGGAGGAGGAGCTGCGCATGCGGCTGGGGGTCGCCATCGCCATCCGCCTGTGCGCGCCGGGCGACACCGCCGAGGTGACGCAGATCGAGAGGCGGCAGAAGCCGATCCGCCTGATCGACCGGCGCAAGGGGGCCTGACATGCCCGAGCCGCTGTCCCTCCACGCTCCACCCGGCCCCGCGTCCGCCGAACACCGGACGGAGGCCGCGCTGGAGCGCATCACCCGCGAGAACGGGCGGACCCGCATCGTCACCGCCGTCGATGCCCATGGGGCGCTGGCGGCCGCCCGCGCCGCCGACGGGCGGGCCGCGCGCGGCACCCCCCTCGGTCCGCTCGACGGGCGGCTGGTCGCGGTGAAGGACAACCTTGCCGTCCGCGGGCTGCCCTGGACCGCGGGAGTGGGCGCCTACCGCGACCGCATCGCCGACCGTGACGCGGCGGTGGTCGCGGCGCTGCGGCGGGCGGGGGCCGTCCTTCTCGGCACGCTCAACATGCATGAGGGGGCGCTGGGGGCGACCAGCGACAACCCGCATTTCGGGCGCTGCCAGAACCCGTTGCGCGAAGGCTTCACGCCCGGCGGGTCGAGCGGCGGATCGGGCGCCGCCGCCGCCGGCGGCCTGGTCGACGTGGCGCTCGGCACCGACACCATGGGGTCCGTGCGCATTCCCGCCGCCTATTGCGGGACCTACGGGTTGAAGCCCACGGACGGCAGCCTCGACCGCGCCGGGCTGGCCTTCCTGTGCCCGACGCTGGACACGATCGGTCCGGTCGCCGACGACCCGGCGCTGCTGCTGGCCGCGCACGAGGCGATGGCCGGCGTCTCCCGGCCCGCCGTCGTGGCGGAGCCCGCCGCCCTGCGTTTCGCGGTGCCGCGCCAGATCGCCGAGGTGGACAGCGAGCCCTGCGTCCAGGCGGCCCTGCAGATCGCCGTCGAGTGGCTGCGGCGGCGCGGTGCCGTGGTCGAAACGGTCGATCTGGCCGGCTGGGAGCCGTCCCGCGCCCGGCGCGGCGGCCTGCTGCTCATCGAGGCGGAGGCCGCCGCCATCCTGCCCGATCTGCTCGACCCGTCCGTCGCGGGGGTCAGCGCCGACTTCCGCGACTGCCTCGCCTACGGAGCGGGGCTGTCCGCCGCCCGGCTCGTCGACGCGCTGGACCGCATCAAGCGCGCGGGCGACGCCTGCCGAAAGGCCCTCGCGGCTTATGACGGCTTGCTGCTGCCCACGGCGCCGCAGCGGGCCTTTTCCTTCGACGTGGACCCCCCGCCCAATCAGGCCGATTTCACCAGCCTCGCCAATTTCGGGGGCTGCCCGGCGGTCGCCATGCCCGTCGCCGGGCCGCCGGGGCAGTTGCCGGCGTCGGTGCAGATCATCGGCACACCCTATTCGGAGGCCCTGCTGTGCGCTCTGGCTCGGATGTGGGGGGCGGACACCAAAGCGGCGGAAGGCTCATAAGCTCTGGTCCGGCCTCCGTCTGATCGCTGCCCGCTCACTCCGGCCGCAAAGTCGCCTGGGGAATGCGGGGCATCCCACCCGGACGGGGCTTTCCGAAGAAAAAGCCCGGATCGGCGATGATCAGGGCCGCGGTCAGCGCGACGAGAAGCCCCGTCTGGATCACCTTGGTGTCCGGGTGGGTCTGGAACATCTCGTTGAACAGCCCCGCGCTCAGATGGAAGACGATGACGACCGGAATGCTGCGGTTCGACCGGTAATAGAGCCAGTTCATGATCAGCACGAACGGGATGAGGCTCAGCGCGAAGTTCAGCGCGTGAATCCAGCCGGTTTCGGCGACCTGCGCCTGGTAATAGTGAGCGACCATGCCGAGCGGCGCGTGCCAGACGGTCCAATAGAGGGCGAAGACGATCGAGGTCCAGAACAGCGACATGCTGCGCCGGAGGCAGTCGGTCCCGTAGGAATGCCAGCTCAACTCCTCGATGATCGGGGCCAGGAGCAGGGGAAACCAGCCCGGCAGGATGCCGGCGGAAAAGGACGCGTTGGCCGCAAAGCGGAATTGATCGGTGCTGTAGCCGAGCAGCAGAGACAGGGCCTGCGCCAGAAGGATGCTGCCGAGCATGATGCCCGCGCCCAGCGTCGCGAGGCGCAACTGCCGCCGGTCGGGCCGGACCAGACGGCGGTGCAGGTCGTCGCGCAGAACCGGGTCGGTCCGCGTCAGCCGCCACGCGGTGAGGAACGGAAGGAGCAACCCCAGCAGCAGAAGCGCCGCCACGGCGGTCAGGCCGGCGCGGCCGATTCCCTCCTGATGGCTCAGCCACGCCGCGCCGCCCCAGGCCGTCCATGGGCCCAGCGTGGCGAGGGAATAGAAGGCCCAGGGACGGTCGTAGCGTTGAATGATCGCGTCGTCGCTCATGACGGGCCCTTTCCCGACCCGGCCGTGCCCGGTGCGGCTCCGGCCAGGACGGCCAGAAACGCCGAGACGAGGCTGTCCGGCCGCGCGCCGAGCGCCCGTTCGGTCAGGCGCAGCGTCGCCATCAGACGCATGCTTTGCTCGTCCGGTGACCAGCCGAAGCGCGGGTTTCCGAGCAGAAGGGCCTGACCGGCGAGAATGAACTGTATGGTCGACAGCGGGTCCTCGACGGCGAAGTCGCCGGTTTCGCAGCCGCGGTCGATCACACCGGCGAGCAGGGGACCGATCTTGCGGACCAGCGCGATGTTGGCCCGCTCCTGCAGTTCGACGTTGTCGGGGTGATCGAGCGCCTGAGTCAGCGGCGCGTTGTCCGTTTCCACCGCTTTCAGCGCGGCCAATGCGAGGACCAGCGTTTCACACGGCGGGCCTTCGTGCCCCGCGATGACCCGCTCGACGTTTCCGGCCATGGTCGTCACCGCCGCCTCCGCCATGCGCGCCAGCAGGTCCCGCATGGACTGGAAGTGGAGATAGAAGGTGCCCTTGGCGATGCCGGCCTCGCGGGCGATCTGGTCGACCGACACCGCACCGGCGCCATGCTGGCGAAAGAGCCGGGCGGCGGCGCTGAGGATTTCGACGGACCGGACCTCGGAAGGCTTGCTCGTGCGTGGCATGATAGGCACCTCAATTATGACTGACCGTCAGTCATTACCGCGACCACGGTCGCATTGCCAAGATGATTCGCAGGGCTGGCCGTGCTTGATCGTCTTTCCGCCCACGCGAAGACCGGTGTCGGGCAAGGCGGGCCGACCCGCCGCTCCTGTCGGTGGCCCTTTCGGTCGCGGGCGGCATGGTGGGCTGCGCGTCCACAATCCGGGTGCCGGCGATTACGCCGAGCGATCGCGGGCAGATCTTTGAAAAGTTCTGCCGGTCGTCCAACGTCAACCGCCTTTGCCGTGCGGCTGCCCCAGATGGCCGCGACGCCGAATGCGGTTCGCCTCAGCCCTGCCGAATGCCGGGTGTCCTGAACGGCCGCCTCACGCGCCGTCGCTCTTGCCCTTGCGCGCCCGGCTGGGCATCTCGCCGAACTGGGTCTTGAAATCGCGCGAGAAATGGGCGGCGTCGGCGAAACCGCAGTCGAAGGCGATCTCGGTGATCGTGCGGCGTGTGTGCTCCAGCAGCCAGCGGCCGTAATCCAGCCGCAGCCGGCGCTGAAAGGCCGACGGCGAGATTCCCAGCGCCGCCTGGAAGGAGCGTTCGAGCTGCCGGGCGCTGACCCCGACATAGCGGGCGATGGCCTCGACCGAAGGCGGGGAGTCCAGACGCTGCTCGATGAAATGCGTCGCCTGACGGACGCGGGCGTCGGTCACGCCGTCGAGGTTGGCGTAGAAATGGGCCTGCGGCAGCGCGCCGGGGCGGATGTCCTGCAGCATCATGTGGCGGACGGCCTGCCGCGCCTTCTGCCCGCCGCAGTGCCGTCCGACGAGATAGAGGCCGAGGTCGATCGCCGCCGTCGACCCGGCGCAGGTGATCAGGTCGCCCTCGTCGATGAAGAGATGGTCCACCGAGGCGTTGGCGGACGGGAAGCGCTCACGGAAGGTGTCCAGCACGTTCCAATGGACACAGACGCGGCGCGTGCCGACGAGGCCGGCGCGGGCGATGGCGAAGGTGCCCGTGCAGATGCCGAGGAGCCGCACCCGCTGCGCCGCCACCGCGCGCAGATAGGCGGTCACCGCCCCCGGCACCTCGTTCCGGTAGTCGTTGCCGCCGCACACCGCCACATAGTCGAAGGGCGCCGGGGCGAGCAGGTCGCTGTTGGGCGTCACCAGCACGCCGCAGCTGGACTGGCGCGGCTGCCCACCGACGCTCATCACCGTCCAACTCGCGTCGATCTGCCGGCTGCGCCCTCCGGGGTCGGCGGCGAGCCGGAGCGCGTCAATCAACCCGGAGAAGGCGGTCAGCGTGAACTGGTCGAGCAGCACGAAGCCGATGCGCAACCGGGGATCGGCGGAGGGCGGGGCGTCGCGGTCGGGGGCGTCCGTCGTGTCGGGTCTGGGCGTCGGCATGTCGGAAATATTCAAGGATTCGGCAGCATTCTTCTATCGGAAAATACGTCGGAACAATTAGCTTTCGAACGAACCACGGCTCTGACGCCCGCTGGACCGACACCACGAAGGAACCGGTCATGACCCATACGCGCGCCGCCACCCGCACCGTCTCACGCTTTGCCGCCCTGACCGCCGTCCTGGCGGCCGGGGTCTCCCTGTACGCCCTGCCGGCCGCGGCCCAGGGCGAAATCCGCGTCGCTTGGTACGGCGGCAACTGGGGCGAGGCGTTCCGCACCTGCGTCGCGGAGCCCTTCACCAAGGCGACCGGCGTCCGCGTCGTTCCGGAGATCGGCACCTCGACCGTGACCTTCGCCAAGCTGCAGCAGCAGAAGGACGCGCCGACGCTCGACGTCGCCTACATGGACGGCGGCATCAGCGAAATGGCGCAGGCGGCGGGCGTGCTGGAGGCCATCGACCCGACGGGCGTGCCGAACTTGGCGAAGGCGTTGCCGGAGGCGATCTACAAGGCGGACGGGTCGATCTTCGCCGTGGGGTCCGGCTACTACTCGCTCGGCCTGACCTACAACACCAAGGAGATCAAGACCCCGCCGACCTCGTGGAACGATCTGTGGAAGCCGGAGTTCGCGGACACGGTGACGATCCCGTCGCCGGCCAACTCCTCCGGCGTGCCCTTCGTCATGTTCCTGAACCGCATGTGGGGCAACCCGCCGGGCGACCTGTCCAAGACCTTCGAGAAGCTGAAGACGCTGAAGACCGCGCTCTACTTCGACAGCTCGGGGGCGGCGAGCAACGCCTACCAGAGCGGCGAGGCGATCATCGGCGCGCATTTCAACGTCGGCGCCTGGGATCTGGCCGACAAGGGCCTGCCCATCGGCTTCGCCGTCCCGAAGGAAGGCGTGTGGGCCACCGACGCCCGCCTGCATCTGGTCAAGAACGCCCCGCACAAGGCCGACGCCCAGCGCTTCATCGACACCGCCCTGACCCCGGAAGCCTCGGCCTGTCTGGCGGAGAAGCTCTATCTCGGCCCGGCGGTGCAGGGCGTGTCCGTGTCGCCGGACGTCGAGCGCAAGCTTCCCTGGGGCGTCGGCGGGTCGGTCAAGAATCTCCAGCTCTTCAACTGGGCGGACATCAACCGCGACCGCGCGGCGATCACCGACGCCTGGAACCGCGAACTCGCCCGCCAGTGAACCGCAGCCAGCCGGGGAGCCCCTCCATGTCCGCGACGCCCAAGCCCGACGCCCTGCTCTCCATCCGCTCCATCGACAAGCATTTCGGCACATACCATGCGCTGAGGGACGTGTCGCTGGATGTGGCCCATGGCGAGTTCGTCGCCCTGCTGGGGCCGAGCGGCTGCGGCAAGACGACCCTGCTGCGCTGCATCGCCGGCTTCCTCTCCCCCGATTCCGGGGCCATCCGGATCGGCGGAGAGGACGTGACGCGGCTGCCGCCGCACCGGCGCCCCCTGAACACGGTGTTCCAGCACTACGCCCTGTTCCCGCATCTGAGCATCCTCGACAACGTGGCCTACGGGCCGCGCCGTCACGGGGTGCCGCGGGGCGAGGCGCTGGAGCGCGCCCGCGAGGCGCTGGAGCTGGTCGGGCTGGACTCCGCGGCGGGTCGCCACCCGCGGGAGCTGTCGGGCGGCCAGCAGCAGCGCGTCGCGCTGGCGCGGGCCTTCGTCAACCGCCCGAAGCTCCTCCTGCTCGACGAGCCGCTGAGCGCGCTCGACCTGAAGCTGCGCAAGCGGATGCAGATCGAGCTGAAGCATCTCCAGGAGAAGCTCGGCATCGCCTTCGTGTTCGTGACCCACGACCAGGAGGAGGCGATGAGCATGGCGAACCGCATCGTCGTCATGAACCGCGGGGTGATCGAGCAGGTCGGTGACGGGCGGGCCATCTACACCCGCCCGGCCAGCCGCTTCGTCGCCGACTTCATCGGCGAGGCCAACCTGCTGCCGGGAACGGCGGAGGGCGACGCCGGGGTGCGGCTGGCGGTGGGGTCGGCGCTGCTGCCCCATCTCGGCGCCGACACGCGGCAGCGCTACACCGCGGTGCTGCGGCCCGAGCATGTGGAGTTGCTGAAGGAGCCGGAGGCGCCGGGCCTGATCACCGACCAGGGCTTCGTCGAGGACGTCATCGACACCGGCGGGCAGACCGTCGTGACGGTGCGCGTCGGCGAGCATCTGCTGGCCAGCCGCCGGCTGGGCATGGCGGGGGAGGGGCTGAATCCGGGGGCGCCAGTCTTCGTCGGCTTCCATCCGGGGCACGTCCACATCATCGCCGAGCCGGCCACCCACCGGTCCGGACCATGAGCACGACCATGAGCGCCGCCATGAACCGAGCCTTGCCCCTGCTGGCGGCCCCGGTCGCCTTCTTCATCGCCTTCTTCGCCGTTCCGATGATCGTGGTCGTGTCGTCCAGCCTGATGGCAGGCGGCGTGCCGTCGCTGGGCAACTACGCGCGGGTGCTGCTCGACCAGTATCACTGGGACGTGCTGGCGGCGACCTTCCGCATCGCCGGGCTGACCACGGTGGCCTGCGCGCTGCTCGGCTACCCGCTGGCCTATTATCTGGTGCGGGTGGTCAAGTCGGCGGCGTTGCGGCGGACCTGCGTCATCCTGCTCGTGCTGCCGCTGTTCACCAGCAACATCGTCCGCTCCTTCGGCTGGATGGTGCTGCTGGGGCGCAACGGCCTCGTCAACGACGCGCTGGTCGGCGTCGGCATCCTGGACCGCCCGATGCGCTTCCTCGGCACCGAGCTGGGCATCGTGATCGGGCTGGTCTACATCCTGCTGCCCTTCATCGTGCTGGCCGTCGGCAACGCGCTGGCCGCGGTGGACCCGGCGCTGGAGGACGCCTCCTCCGACCTCGGCGCCACGCCCTTCGACACCTTCCGGACGGTCACCTTTCCGCTCTGCCTGCCGGGGCTGATGTCGGGGATCGTCATGGTCTTCACCCTGGCGGTCAGCGCCTACGTCACGCCGGCCCTGCTCAGCGGCGGCAAGATCACGGTCTTCCCCATGCTGATCTTCCAGCAGTACAGCACGGTCTTCGACGTGAATTACGGCGGCGCGCTCAGCATGACGCTGCTGGTCATGACGCTGGTCCTGGTCGGTCTGGCCGGCTGGATCGGCAACGCCGGGGCCAGCGCAACGGGGAGGAAAGCCCAATGATCGCCCGGCTTCTTCTGCGGGTGGTGTCCTGGTCGGTCATGGCCTACCTGATCCTGCCGCTCCTGGTCATCGTCGGGTCCTCCTTCACCGCCACCAGCTACCTCGCCTTCCCGCCGCAGGGGCTGACCCTCGACTGGTACGGGCGGATGCTCGGCGACGGCTCCTATCTGGCGGCCTTCGGCACCAGCACCCTGCTGGCCCTGGTCGCCACGGCGGCGGCCCTGTTGCTCGGCGTTCCGGCGGCGCTGGCCATCGCCCGCTGCGAATTTCCGGGCAAGAAGTTCCTGCTGTCGCTGCTGATGTCGCCGCTGGTCCTGCCGCACGTTGTGCTGGGCGCCGCCCTGCTGCAATACTGCGCGGCGCTGGGCCTTATGCGCAGCTTCACGGCGCTGCTGGTCGGGCACATCGTGATCATCATGCCCTTCGTCCTGCGCTCCGTCCTGCCGCAGCTGACCCCGGAGCAGCGGGCGCTGGAGGAGGCCTCCGCCGACTTGGGCGCCCGCCCGATGGAGACCTTCTTCCTCGTTACGCTGCCGCAGATCCGCAGCGGCCTGGCGAGCGGCGCGATCTTCGCCTTCATCTCCTCCTGGATCAACGTCGAGCTGAGTATCTTCAACACCACGGCGGAGATGACGACCATCCCGGTCAAGCTCTTCAACTACGTCCAATACACGATCGACCCGGTCATCGCCGCGGTGTCCTCCATCACCATCGGCGTGGCGGCCCTGGCGATCATCATCCTCGACCTCACCGTCGGGCTGCATCTTCTGTCGGACCGGCGCTGACCGCCGGTCCCGGCACCCCCCGCTTCATCCCCCCGATCCAACACTGAATCCGATCCACGAAAGGGTCCTTCCATGCGCATGCAAGACGCATTCGATGTCCTGTACACCCACACCGAGGGCGAGCCGCTCTGCATCGTCCACAGCGGCATCCCCTATCCGGCCGGTTCCAGCATCCTGGAGAAGCGCCAGTTCCTGGAGACCCATTACGACTGGCTGCGCGAAGCCCTGATGCGCGAGCCGCGCGGCCACAAGGACATGTTCGGCGTCTTCCTGACCCCGCCGTCCGGCCCGGACTACGACGCCGGCCTGATCTACATCGACGGCACCCAGTATTCGCACATGTGCGGCCACGGCACGATCGCCGTCGCCATGGCGATGGTCGCCAACGGCCTCGTCCGCCGCGGCGAGAACGGCCGCACCACCATCCGCTTCGAAACCACCGCCGGCCTCGTCGTCGCCGAGGTGGCCCATGAGGGCGACCGGGTGCTGTGGACCAAGTTCGAGAACGTCCCGGCCTACGTCGCCGCGCAGGACGTGGAGTTCGAGCTGCCGGAGATCGGCCCGCTGAAGGCCGACATCGTGTGGGGCGGCAACTACTTCGGCATCATCGACCTGACCGGCACGTCGCTGCGCATCGGGCCGGAGAACGGCACCGCCCTGTCGCATTACGGCATCCTGGCGCGCGAGCAGCTCCGCCAGAAGGTGGCGATCCAGCACCCGGCGTCGGCGCACATCAACAACTTCAACTTCGTGACCTTCTGGCACGAGCCGACCATCGAGGGCGCCTTCTACAAGAACGTCCACGTCTTCAGCGCCGGCCAGCTCGACCGTTCGCCGGGCGGCACCGGCACCAGCGCCATGATGGCGATGTTCGAGGCGCGCGGGAAGATGGCGATCGGCGACACCATCCGTTCCGAGGGCCTGCTCGGCACCGGCACCTTCGAGGGCAGCCTGCTCGGCGAGACCCGCCTGAACGGCGTGCGCGCCGTGCGCCCGACCGTCAAGGGCACGGCCAGCATCCTCGGCACCGCCCGCTGGGTCATCGACCGCAACGATCCGGTCGGCGCCGGCTTCCTGGTCGCCTGACCGGGTCCTATCGGTAGCGTCCCGACCTTTGTCCCGGCGTCCCTTGAGGGCGCCGGGACCTTTGTGCTGCGCCGATCGGGGCGATCCACCTACCCATATCGGCGCGCCGTCGTTGTATACAATGACGCTCACTCGGTTTTCGGGACCGTGAAGACCGCCCGCCCGGCGCGCACATGGGCGCGCATCACCGACGATGCCCATTCCCCATCGCCGGCGGTCAGGGCTTCGACGATCTCGCGGTGGTGGTTCATGCTGCGGGCGAGGTCGCGCCGGCTGTAGCGGGCGAAGGTCCGCAGAACCAGCGGCATCTCCACCACCTGCCGGATCATCTGGCCTAGGCGCCGATCCCCGGCGATGTCGGTCAACAGGCCGTGGAAGCGGTCGTTCAGCGGCGTGATGCGTGAGAAGTCCACCGCGTCGCCGTCCCCCACGACCGCTTCCATCGCGTCGCACAGCGCCCCCAGCTCCGCCAGGTGCTGGGGCTCGGCGCGGCTGGCCGCGAGACCGGCCACTTGGCTTTCCAGCGTCGCGCGCAGCCCGAAAATCTCGTCGAGGTCCTGGATCGTCCAGGCGTTCACCTTGGCGCCCAGATTGGGCACGAGCTGAAGCAGCCCGTCGGCGGACAGGCGGCGCAGGGCCTCCCGCACCGGGGTGCGGCTGACCCCGGTCAACTCGGCCAGTTCCTGCTCGCGCAGATGGGCGCCCGGTGGCCAGCGGCTGGCCAGGATGCCTTCCCGGATGAAGCGGTAGGCGCGGTCGGCGGCGCGGTTCGAGCCACCGCTCGATCCGTTGTCCCATTGGGGCGCCAGAGCCCCGGCGCTGTCCGCCATGCTGACCTCCCTTGTCCTTCTGTTCGGCGCCCGAACTTTACGGGTTGCGTTGTATACAATGACGCATTATGTTCGTGGGCACAACAAATCAATCACCCGCTTCCGGTGCGCCCTGTTGGACGCCGCCGGCGGACGCGGCGGCGAGGGAGGGATACAACCGGTGACGACACCCGCACAACGCCTGAAAACGGCGCTGGAGGCTCCCGGCCTTCACCTGATGCCCTGCTGCTTCGACGCCCTGTCGGCGCGGCTGATCGAGCAGGCCGGTTTCCGCGTCAGCTTGATGAGCGGCTTCGCCGTCTCGGCCACCCGGCTGGGGATGCCCGACACCGGGCTGATCTCCTTCGCCGAGATGCTGGACCAGCTCCGCAACGTCTGTCAGGCGGCCCCCGGCCTGCTGGTGATCGGCGACGGCGACACTGGCTACGGCAACGCCATGAACGTGCAGCGCACCGTGCGCGACTACGCCCGCGCTGGGGCCGCCGCCGTCCTGATCGAGGATCAGGTCAGCCCCAAGCGTTGCGGCCACACCAAGGGCAAGCAGGTCGTCGGGCGGGCCGAGGCGCGCATGAAGATCCGCGCCGCCGTCGACGCCGCCCGCTCGGGGTCCGACGACATCCTGATCCTGGCGCGGACGGACGCGCGCGCCGTGCACGGCTTCGACGCGGCGCTGGAGCGCTGCCAGGATTTCGTGGAGGAGGGCGCCGACATCATCTTCATGGAGGCTCCGCACGACGCGGCGGAAATGGCCGCCTTCTGCGCCGGCATCGACCGGCCGGCCATGGCGAACATGGTGCGCGGCGGCCAGACACCGATTCTGCCGCCGCACGAGTTGGAGGCGCTGGGCTTCAAGCTCGCCGCCTATCCGCTGACCCTGATGTCGGCGGCCATCGACGCCATGCGCACCGCCCTGGCCGCGGTGGCGGACGGGCGGGAGGGCCACGTGGCCCAGGCCGATTTCGAGGCGCTGAAAACCCTTGTCGGCTTCCCCGACTATTACGAGCGGGAACAGGCCTACCGGGCCGCCGAATGACGGGCCGAATGACGGGAGGCAACGCCATGACCACGCCGCGTTCCATCATCGACAAGATCTGGGACCAGCACGTCGTCGCCGATCTGGGCGACGGGCGGGTGCTGCTCCACATCGACCGCCACATGCTGCACGAGGTCACCAGCCCGCAGGCCTACGCCGGGCTTGCCGCCGCCGGGCGCCGGCTGCGCCGCCCCGACCTGACCTTCGCGACGGCGGACCACATCGTCTCCACCGAGAACGGCCGCACCGACGACACGGTGCCGGGCGGGCCGGAGATGATCCGCGCCCTGCGCGCCAACGCCGAATCCACCGGCGTCGCGCTGTTCGACCTCGGCGACATCCGCCAGGGCATCGTGCATGTGATCGCGCCGGAGTTGGGGATCGCCCTGCCGGGCGCCACCCTGGTCTGCGGCGACAGCCACACCAGCACGGTCGGCGCGCTGGGCGCCATGGCCTGGGGCATCGGCACGTCGGAGGTCGAGCATGTCATGGCGACGCAGACCGCCATCCTGCGCCGCCCGCCGACCATGCGCATCACCGTCACCGGCACCCGCCCGGCGGGCGTGTCGGCCAAGGACATGGTGCTGAAGCTGATCGCCACCATCGGCACGGCGGGAGCGACGGGCTACGGCGTCGAGTACGCCGGTCCGGCCATCCGCGCGCTTTCCATGGAGGAGCGGATGACCATCTGCAACATGTCGGTGGAGCTGGGCGCGCGCTTCGGCCTGATCGCTCCGGACGATGTGACCTTCGCCTATCTCAAGGGGCGGCCCTTCGCCCCGGCGGGCGATTTGTGGGAACAGGCGGTTGAGGCGTGGCGCGCCCTGGCAAGCGATCCCGGTGCCCGCTTCGACGCCGAGATCGAACTGGACGTCTCCGGCCTCACGCCACAGGTGTCCTGGGGCACCAGCCCGCAGGACTGCATCGGCGTCGGCGAGACCGTTCCCGATCCGGAGCGCGAGGCCGACCCCAAGCGCCGGCAGGCGATGCGCCGGGCGCTCGACTACATCGGGCTGGAGCCGGGGACGCCGATCCGCGATCTGCCGGTGGACATGGTCTTCATCGGCTCCTGCACCAACAGCCGCATCGAGGATTTGCGGGCCGCCGCCGCCGTTCTGAAGGGCCGTCGTGTCGCCGCCGGCCTGCGCGCGCTGGTCGTTCCGGGCTCCGGCCAAGTGCGGCGGCAGGCCGAGGCGGAGGGGCTGGACCGGGTGTTCACCGCCGCCGGCTTCGAATGGCGGGAGCCGGGCTGTTCGATGTGCGCCGGGATGAACGCCGACCGGGTGCCGCCGGGCAAGCGCTGCGTCGCCACCTCGAACCGCAATTTCGAAGGCCGCCAGGGGCCGGGGGCGCGCACCCACCTCGCCAGCCCGGCCACCGCGGCGGCGGCGGCCGTGGCCGGCCGCATCGTCGATGTCCGCAGCTTCGAAGGAGGCGCCTGACATGCCGGAACCGATCCACCGCATCACCGGGATCGCCGCACCACTGCCGCAGGCCAACGTCGACACCGACGCAATCATCCCCAAGGCGCACCTGCTGACCATCCACCGCAGCGGGCTGGGCGCCGGCCTCTTCTCCGAATGGCGGTTCGACGACGACGGCCGGGAACGGCCGGACTTCGTCCTCAACCAAGCGCCCTGGCGGGAGGCCAAGATCCTGCTGGCCGGCGAGAATTTCGGCTGCGGCTCGTCGCGCGAGCACGCGGTGTGGAGCCTGATGGACTTCGGCATCGGCTGCGTGATCGCGCCGAGCTTCGCCAGCATCTTCCACGAGAACTGCCAGAAGAACGGTCTGGCCGCGGTGACCCTGGACGAGACCGCGCTCGCCCAACTCGTCGCCGTCGTCCAGGCAACGCCGGCCGCCACCATGACGGTGGACATCGAGACGTGCCGCGTCGCCGCCCCGGACGGGCGGGAGTTTCCCTTCACGATGGAGGCGGCGCGGCGGCAGGCGCTTCTGGAGGGGCTGGATGAGATCGGGGCCAGCCTGCGCCACGACGCCGCCATGGCGGCGTTCGAGGCGCGCGACCGGGCGCAGCGCCCGTGGATTCACGCCCTGCCCACCGCCTGAACGGGTCCGGGTCAACGCGCATGGCCGGAAAGGCCAGCGGCTATTGGGAGGAACAGCGATGTCGTTCATGACCACGATGAAGCGCAAGGCGGTCCTTGGGGCGGCGGCCATGGGAGTGGCGCTCGCCACCCTGGTCCCGGCGCAGGCCGAGGAGATCACGGTCACCCACTGGGGCGTGCTGATGTACGGCGCTCCCTACGCCGTCGCCATGGAGAAGGGCTATTACAAGGAGCAGGGGCTGGAGATCACCGGCGTCCTGACCTCCAAGGGCGGCGGCACGACCATGCGTAACGTCATGGCGGCGCCGATGCCCTACGGCGAGGTCGCCCTGTCGGCGGCGGTGGCGGCGATCAACCAGGGTCTGGACGTGAAGATCATCCACACCGGCGTCCGCACGGCGGGCGAGATCCTGTGGGTGACCAAGCCGGACTCCCCGGTGAAGACCGCCAAGGATCTGGACGGCAAGAAGGTCGCCTTCACCAGCCCGAAGTCGGTCACCGACATGCTGCTGACCATGGTGAAGGACAAGCACGGCATCACCGTGGACGGCGTGTCGGCGGGCGGCATCGGCGGCGGCCTGACCATGCTGGAGCAGGGCGCGGTGGCCGCCGCCCCGGTGATGGACCCGATCTGGGCGCGCGTGCAGAACAAGTACCGCATGGTCTTCGCGGTCGAGACCGAGCTGCCGACCATGGTGCAGACCGTGGGCGTCACCACCTCGGACTTCGCCGCGAAGAACGGCGACAAGCTGCGGAAGCTGATCGAGGCGCGGCGCAAGGGGGTGGACTTCGTCTACGCCAACCCCGAGGAGACCGCCAAGATCATGACCAAATACTACGACATCGACGAGGCGGTGGCGCTGCAGGCGCTGAAGAATTTGGCGACGATCAAGTACTGGAGCGCCGGCGACTTCGAGTATAACGGGATGAACAACCTGATCAAGGGCCTGCAGATCATCGGCGAGGTCAAGGGCGATATCGACTGGTCGAAGCACGCCGACGCCACTTTCCTGAAATGATCGGCCTGAAATAACCGCCCTGAAGAACATCCGCCTGACGCATCACGATGACCGGGAGGAAGCCCCCGATGAAAGCCAACGTCGCCGCCAAGCGCGACCTGCACGAGGAGGCGGGGGCCAACCCCGCTCCGGCCGTCCACGCCGAACTGAAGGGGGTGAGCCGCATCTACGGCGTTCCCGGCCACGGCGGGGTGCACGCGCTGGGCCCCGTCGACCTGACCCTGCGGCAGGGGGAGTTCTTCTCCGTCGTCGGGCCGTCGGGTTGCGGCAAGTCCACGCTGCTCGACGTGCTGTCCGGCCTGTCCGTGCCGACCGAGGGTTCGGTGAGCTTCGAAGGCAAGCCGGTGGCCGGCAAGGTCCCGGACGGCGTCGGGGTGGTGTTCCAGGAGGACGCAACCTTCCCCTGGCTGACCGTGTGGGACAACATCGCCTTCGGCCTGCGCCGGGCGGGCGTCGATCCGGCGGAGATCGAGCGGCGGGTCACCTACGCCGTCGGCTTCGTCGGGCTGAAGGACTTCGCCAAGGCCTATCCGGTGCAGTTGTCCGGCGGCATGCGCCAGCGCGTTTGCATCGCCCGCACGCTGGTGATGCGCCCGCGCCTGATCCTGCTGGACGAGCCGTTCGGCGCGCTCGACGCCCAGACCCGCCTGATCATGGGCGACGAGCTGCTGAAGCTGTGGCGCGAGACCGGCGCCACAGTGATGCTGATCACCCACGCGCTGGACGAGGCGGCCATGCTGTCGGACCGCATCGGGGTCATGTCGTCCCGGCCCGGACGGATCATCGAGGAGATCGAGACGGGCTGGCCGCGCGAGCGCGATTCCCGCATCGCCAGCGAGGACGGCTTCGGCCAAATCACCGCCCGGCTGTGGCGCCTGCTGCGCGAGGAGAGCCTGAAGGCGGCGGGCCTCGCCGGGGGTGGGTCGTGAGCTGGGCGGGCTGGCTCCGGCTGATCGTGGTGAGCGGCGCCGTCCTGCTGCTGGAGGTGCTGTGCCGGGCCGGCGTCATCGCCAAGACGGTCCTGCCAGCACCCAGCGTCATGGCCGGCGATCTCTACCGCCTTCTCGCCTCGGGGGCGGCCAGCGCCGACATCGGCGAGACGCTGGGCAACGTCGCGATGGCGGTGATCGCCTCGATCCTGCTCGGCTTCATCGGCGGCGTGGCGATCCACGCCATGCCGCGGGTACGCCGGGCGCTCGACCCCTTCCTGGCGACCTACTACGCGGTGCCCTTCTTCGTCTTCTACCCGGTGCTGATCGTCATCTTCGGGCTTGGGGCGGCGCCCATCGTGGTGATCGGCACGCTGTTCGGCGTGGTGGCGATGCTGATCAACACGCTGAACGGGCTGGACCGGATTCCGCGCGTCCTGCTGAAGACCGCGCGCGTCCACGGCATGGACCCGGTGCGCACGGCGCTGATGGTCAAGCTGCCCAGCGCCGCACCCTTCCTGTTCACCGGGGCCAAGCTCGCCATCGCCTACTGCTTCATCGGCGTCATCGCGGCGGAGTTCATCATGTCCTCTTCGGGCATCGGCTACAGCATCGCCTATGCCTTCAACAACTTCGACAACGCGCGGATGTACGCGCTGATGCTGTTCATCATCGTCCTGGTGACGGTGCTCAACGCGGTGCTCTTCACCTGGGAGCGCCGGATCATGCAGCGGCGGAGGCGCTGACGGCCATGCACAGAAAGACCGATACGCTCCTCGTCATCGTCGCGCTGGTGACCCTGTGGCAGGTCCTGCACTGGATCGTCGGCAGCGTCGCCCTGACCTCGCCCGCCGACACGCTGGCCCGCGCCGTGGAACTGCTGGGCTCCGCCACCTTCTGGCCGCACGTCGCGGAGACTGGCGTAGCGCTGCTCTATTCGCTGCTGTTGGCGGTGCTCGGCGGGCTGACCATCGGCATCGCGCTCGGCATCAACCGGCTGGCCGGGGAGGTGGCGGAGCCGATCCTGGTGTCGCTCTATTCGCTGCCCAAGATCACGCTCTACCCGGTGATCCTGCTCGCCTTCGGGCTGGGCCTGTCGGCCAAGGTGGCCTTCGGGACGATCCACGGCATCATCCCGGTGATCATCTTCACGATGAACGCGGTCCGCACCATCCCGCCGGTGATGCTGCGCAGCGCGCGGGTGATGCGCCTGTCGCCGCCCCAGCTCGTCTCCACCATCATCCTTCCCGCCGCCTTGCCGGAACTGGTGTCCGGCCTGCGGGTGGGCTTCTCGCTGACCCTGCTGGGCGTGCTGATCGGCGAGATGTTCGCCTCGCAGCGCGGCCTCGGCTACCTCGTCATGAACGCCATCGGCGGGCACGACGTGCGCACCATGATGGCCGTGGTGCTCATCCTCGCCACCACCGCCGTGCTCATCAGCGCCGGCCTGCTGCACATCGACCGGCGCATGCACCGGCGGGCCTCGTAAAGACTTCCGGAGATTCCAACGACATGACCACATCCCTCAAGCCCAAGTCGCTCAAACAACGCCTGTCGCAGCCGGGCCTGATCTCGGCCCCCGGCGTGTTCGACATGATCTCGGCCAAGGTGGCGGACGGCATGGGGTTCGACGCGCTGTACATGACCGGCTACGGCACCGTCGCCAGCCATCTCGGCCTGCCGGACGCCGGGCTCGCCACCTTCAGCGACATGGTCGGCCGGGTGCGGGCCATCGCGCGCGGCACCACCACACCGCTGATCGCCGACGGCGACACCGGCTACGGCGGCCTGCTGAACGTCGATTTCACCATCCGCGGCTACGAGGAGGCCGGGGCCGCCGCCATCCAGCTCGAAGACCAGGAATTCCCGAAGAAGTGCGGCCACACGCCGGGCCGCCGGGTGATCCCTATGGCCGACATGGTGCGCAAGATCCGCGTCGCCTGCGAGGCGCGGTCGTCGAGCGATTTCCTGATCATCGCCCGCACCGACGCCCGCACGACGCTCGGCCTCGACGAGGCGCTGCGCCGCGCCGACGCCTACGCCGAGGCCGGTGCCGACATCATCTTCGTGGAAAGCCCGGAGAGCGAGGCGGAGATGGAGCGGATCTGCCGGACCATCGGCAAGCCGCTGATCGCCAACATGGTGGAGGGCGGGCGCACGCCGGTGATGACCGGGGCGCAGCTGGAATCGCTGGGCTACCGCATCGCCATCTTCCCGGCCACCGGCTTCCTGGCGATGGCCGCGGCGCTGCGCAGCGCCTACGGCGAAATCCTCGCCAAGGGGTCGAGCGCCGAGTATCCGGGCGACCTCTACCCCTTCCCCGACTTCACCCGCCTGATGGGTTTCGAGCGCGTCTGGGAGTTCGAGAGGCGCCACCCCGAGACGGCGTGATTTTCCGCCATCTCAGGGCATTGGTGCGCGGTGCGACGCAACGCTCATGTCGCGATTTCGCATCTCGGACAATTTGCGCACTTCCGTGCGGCGACCCCAGGGTGTCATGGTCGGCAAGTGAACATCCTGGGGATGAAACACCCAGATCATTGGGTCGCAGGCACCGATCGGCGGAAGCCCCAAAGGAGCCTGCGACCGGAGCGGACTGAGCCGATGACCGACACGCCACACGTCAGCAATGCTTTCCAAACGTTCAGCAAAGAAGCGCCGGCCCATCAGCAGGCATGGCTCGAAGCGGTGAAAAGGCTGGAGGTGGCCTCCGCCCTGGACGCCAAAACCGCTGAGCTCGTCTACATCGGAATTCTGGCTGCCGCCCGTCTCGAGAGCGGACTGCCGTTCCATGTCGCCGACGCCAAGCGTTTGGGCGCCACGCGGGACGAGGTCGTCAGTGCCGTGCTGGCGGGTCTTCCCGCGGTCGGCAACGCTGTGATCCAGGCTTTGCCGGTAGCGCTCGCGGCTTACGACCGCAGCTAGGAGACCGGTGTGCGGGTAGGAACATCTGGCGGGGCAATCCGGACGTCGAGCGCCATGGGAGCGGTCGATCGGTTGCTGCGGGCGCTGCCTGCAACCTCGGCACTTCGGCACGCCGGGCGCTGATCGATCTGCGCATGGTCTCCCGTGGTGACGGCGCGACGCCTGGGGGATGATCGTTTCCCATGTTAAGGACGGGTGCTTCCGGCCGGCGCCTCTGGGACGCGCCACAGCCGCGCGGCAGCACCCGATCAACGCTCCGGGGATCAACGCTCGGGGGCGGAGGTTCCCGGGATTTCACGGGTCGCCGGATTGTACCTCCCGGACGCCGCGGGGTCCGCTGCAACGGGCCCCCGGGCGGGCGCTTCCGCGGTCCGCGAGGGATGCTGGTCGGCGGGATGCTGGTTGACGGCCAGGGGCCCGCTGAACAGGCGGCGGATCACCGTGTAGAAAACGGGGGTGAAGATCAGGCCGAACAGGGTGACCCCGAGCATCCCCATGAACACCGCGGTGCCCAGCGACTGGCGCATCTCCGCCCCGGCTCCTTGGGCGATCATCAGCGGCACGACGCCCAGGATGAAGGCGAAGGACGTCATCAGGATCGGGCGAAGCCGGGTGCGCGCCGCCGCGACCGCGGCCTCGAAACGGTCCTTGCCCTCGAACAGCTCGTTCTGGCGGGCGAACTCGACGATGAGGATGGCGTTCTTGGCGGCCAGCCCGACCAGCACGACGAATCCCACCTGCGCCAGGATGTCCACCGCCAGCCCGCGCATCAGCAGGCCGGTCACCGAGGCCAGCAGGCACATCGGCACGATCAGGATGACAGACAGCGGCATCGCCCAGCTCTCGTACTGCGCCGCCAGCACCAGGAAGACGAAGACGACGGACAGCCCGAACACCAACAGGCCGGTGTTGCCCGCCGCCTTCTCCTGGTAGGCCAGTTCGGTCCATTCGAAGCCGAAGCCGTCCGGCAGGGTGTCGGCCGCCGCCTTCTCCATGGCCGCCAGCGCGTAGCCGGTGGAGAAGCCGGGCAGCGTGTTCCCCTGAAGCTCCGCCGCCGGATAGAGGTTGTAGCGGGCGACGCGATAGGGTCCGGTGATGTTCTGGAACTCCGCCACAGCGCCGATCGGGACCATGTCGCCCTGCGCGTTGCGGGTCTTCAGGTTGGCGATGTCGCGCGGGGTCTGGCGGAACCGCCCGTCGGCCTGCGCGGTCACCCGGTAGGTGCGGCCCAGCAGGTTGAACTCGTTGACGAAGGAGGAGCCGACATAGATCTGCAGCGCCTCGAACACCTGGTCGGCGGTGACGCCCAGCATCTCGGCGCGCTGGCGGTCGATGTCGGCGAAGACCTTCGGCGTCTTGGTGTTGAACAGCGAGAACACGCCGACGAGGCCCGGAATGCGGTTCGCCGCACCGGCCAGCTCGTTCACCGCCTCCTCCAGCGCGGGCAGGCCGCGGCCCCGCTTGTCCTCCACCATCATCTTGAAGCCGCCGGAATTGCCGATGCCGCGCACCGGCGGCGGCGGGATGGTGATGATGAAGGCGTCCTCGATGGCGCCCAGCCGGGTTCTCAGGTCGCCCAGCACGGACTCGGCGGTCTGGCCCTTCGGGATGCGGTCGGCGAAGGGAGCGAGAGTGACGAAGATCGCCCCGGCGTTCGGCGCGTTGGTGAAGGTGGCGCCGTCGAAGCCGGCGAAGGGCACGGCGTGGATCACCCCCGGCGTCTTCAGCAGCGTGTCCACCGCGGTGCGCACCACCTCGTCCGTGCGGGCCAGCGACGAGCCGGGCGGCAGCTGCACCACCGTGATGAGATAGCCCTGGTCCTGGTTCGGAATGAATCCGGTCGGCGCCCGGCTGAACTGCCATCCCGTCAGGGCGAGCAGCACGCCATAGACCGCCAGAACGATCACCGGCAGCCGCACCAGCCGCCCGGTGAGCCCGGCGTAGCCGTTGGACAAACGGTCGAAGCCGCGGTTGAAGCCGCCGAAGAAGGCGTTGACCGGGCGCATCAGCGGCGACGGCTTGGGCGGGTGCGCCTCGTGCGGCTTGAACAGCAGCGCGCACAGCGCCGGGCTGAGGGTCAGCGACACCAGGCAGGAGATCACCGTGGCGGTCGCGATGGTCACCGCGAACTGGCGGAAGAACTGGCCGGAGATGCCGCTGACCAGGGCCGCCGGGATGAACACGGCGGTGAGCACCAGGGCGATGGCGATCAGCGCGCCGCCGACCTCGTTCATCGTCTCGTGCGCGGCGTCCTTGGGCTTCATGCCCTGGCGGATGAACCGCTCCACATTCTCCACGACGACGATGGCGTCGTCCACGACGATGCCGATCGCCAGCACCAGCCCGAACAGCGACAGCGTGTTCAGCGAATAGCCCAGTGCTGCCAGCACCGTGAAGGTGCCGATCAGCGAAACGGGGATCGCGACGATCGGCACGATGGAGGCGCGCCACGTCTGAAGGAACAGGATGACGACGATGACGACCAGCGCCACGGCCTCGAAGATCGTCTTATAAACCTCCTCCACCGACTGCGCGATGAACTCCGTCGGGTTGTAGACCACGTCGTAGCGCATCCCGCTGGGGAAGCCCTTGGACAGGTCCGCCATGGTCGCCAGGATGCGGTCGGCGGTTTCCAGCGCGTTGGAGCCCGGCCTCTGGAAGATGACCAGCGGTACCGCCTGCTGGCGGTCCAGATAGGCGTTGAGGTTGTAGTCCTGCGCGCCCAGCTCGACGCGCGCCACGTCGCGCAGGCGGGTGACCGCGGCCCCGTCGGTTTTGACGATGATGTTGCCGAACTCGCGCGGGTCGGTCAGGCGGCCCAGCGTCTCGACGTTGAGCTGGAAGGCGCCGGGGGCCGGCACCGGCGGCTGGTTGATGACGCCGCCCGACACCTGGACGTTCTGCGCCTGGATCGCCCGCACCACGTCGCCGGCGGTCAGGCCGCGCGCCGCCACCCGGTCGGGGTCGAGCCAGACGCGCATGGCGTAGTCGCGGGCGCCGAACACCTGGATGTCGCCCACCCCGTCCAGGCGCGCCAGCACGTCCTTGATCTGCAGCAGCGCGTAGTTGGACATGTAGAGCTGGTCGCGCGTCCCGTCCGGCGAGTTCAGATGGATCACCATCAGCATGTCGGGCGAGTTCTTGCGCACGGTCACGCCGATGCGCCGCACATCCTCCGGCAGGCGGGGCTCGGCCACGGCGAGGCGGTTCTGCACCAGCACCTGTGCGTTGTCCAGGTCGGTGCCCAGCTTGAAGGTGATGGTGAGCTGGAGCCGTCCGTCGCTGGTCGCCTGCGAGGCCATGTAGAGCATGTCCTCGACGCCGTTGACCTCCTGCTCGATGGGGGCGGACACGGTGTCGGCGACCACCTGCGCCGACGCGCCGGGGTAGGTCGCGTTGACGACGATGGTCGGCGGCGCGATCTCCGGATACTGCGCGACCGGCAGGGTCAGATAGGCGAAGACCCCGATCAGCGTGATGAAGATGGACAGGACCGCCGCGAAGATCGGCCGGTTGATGAAGAAGTGCGAGATGTTCATGGTCCCGGCTCCGCTCAACCGGCCGGCGGCTTCGGCGGCTCGATCCGTCCGTCCTGCGGGGTCACCTTGGTGCCCGGCCGGGCCCGGACGAGGCCGTTGATGATGACCTTGTCCGTTTCCTCCAGCCCGGAGCGCACGACGCGCAGCCCGTCCTCGATGGGGCCGAGGCGCACCGGCTTCGGCACCACCGTGCCGTCGTTGCCGACCGTCAGGACGATCTTGTTGGCCTGATCGCTGACCACGGCCTGATCGGGGATCAGAGTGGCGGTGTAGCGGTCCGATCCGGGCAGGCGCAGCCGCCCGAACTGGCCGGGCGTCAGCAGCAGCGACGGGTTGGGAAAGACGGCGCGGGCGCGGATGGTGCCGGCACCGGGGCTCACCTGATTGTCGATGAAATTGAGC
The DNA here is from genome assembly GCF_058780535.1 of Azospirillum sp. UENF 211521. Lineage (NCBI taxonomy): Bacteria > Pseudomonadati > Pseudomonadota > Alphaproteobacteria > Rhodospirillales > Azospirillaceae > Azospirillum > Azospirillum sp. UENF 211521. Next base: position 49,632 of record NZ_JBSNCF010000005.1, on the reverse strand, counting down.
GTGCCCTTCAGGGTCCAGCTCTGCTCGTCGAACAGGCGGCCCTCGACCTCGATGCCGCCGTCACGCTGCGACCTCAAGGCGCCGCGCGCCGCCGCCCGCTGGTAGGCGAGGTAATCGGATTCGCTCATGTCGAAGGTGAAGTAGATCGGGTCGAGCGAGACGATGGTGGTCAGCAGGGTCGTCGTGCCGGTGTCGCCACCGACGATCAGGTTGCCGACGCTGACCTCGCGTCGGCTGATGCGGCCGGCGATCGGGGCGGTGATGCGGGTGAAGTTCGCGTTCAGCTCCGCCGTCCGGACGGCGGCCTTCGCCACCTCGACCCCGGCGGCGTCGACGCGGACCTGCTGCTGGCGCTCGTCGAACACGCTGGCCGCGACGTTGTCGCTGCGGCGCAGCTCCGACGCGCGGGCAAGCTGGCGGTTCGACAGGTCCAGCTTGGCCTCGGCCTGCTGCTGCTCCGCCCGCGCCGAGGCCAGAGCCGCCTCGAAGGGGCGGGGGTCGATGACGAACAGCGGGTCGCCCTGCTTGACGATCTGGCCGTCCTGGAAGGCGATGGAGTCGAGATAGCCGCTGACCCGCGCCCGGATCTCCACGAAGTCCACCGCCTGGAACTGGCCGGTGAACTCGTCCCATTCGACGATCTCCTTGCGCAGCGGCGGGCTGACCGTCACCGGCGGGGGTTGGCTGTTCTGGGCAGTCTCGGCGGCGCGGGCGCGGTTGCCGCCGGACGGGCCGGCCAGCCACAGGCCGCCGATCAGCGCGATTGCGGCAAGGAGTGCCGCCAGAGCGGCTTTCATCCGGCTGGGGGAGGCGGCCCCGCCTGTCCTTGCCCCTGTCATGACCGTCTCCGCTCCCGTTGCCGGCGCACCGATGGTTGCATGGATCGGCACAGTTCCACAGGACGCGAAGGTTGCAGCCGTCAGCCTCTATAAAGAGGGATCGGCGCGGCGTTGGTGGGAAAACCGCCGGTCCGGCGATCGGGGCGGACTGTGGGTGAAGGATTCAGCTTCCTCGCTGGAGCTGGTCGGGGCGCCGCCAGCCAACACGACCGCCACGGCCAGATGATCGGCGAGCAATGCCCAGGCACAAGGCTGGCCCGTCCGGTCACCCGCAAGGTCGCCAAGGTCCCAGCTCAGGCCTGAGGGGCCTTTCCGGGGGCACGGCTGGGGAACTCGACGGTGAATCGCGTTCCCTCGCCGGGCTGGCTGTCGAGTTGGATGGTGCCGCCGAGCTGGCTGGTGATGAGGTTGAAGACGATGTGCAGGCCGAGCCCGGTCGAGCCGGTGCCCCGCCGCGTCGTGAAGAAGGGCTCGAAGACCTTGCCGTGGTTCTCCGCCGGGATGCCGCAGCCGTCGTCCTGGTAGACCAGCCGCACCCCGTCGTTCTCCACCGCCTGAGCGGTGATGGCGATCCGCCCCTTTTCGCCTTCCCGGTAGGCGTGGTTGACCGAGTTGGTGATGAGATTCGTCACGATCTGGGCGATCACGCCGGGATAGCTGTCCAGTTCGATGCCCTTGGGGCACTCCAGCCGCACCTCGTGGCCGGGGCGGTGCCAGGTCGGGCGCAGGCTGACCAGAACCTCCTCCAGATAGCCGCGCAGGTCGAAGCGGCGGCGGTCGCTGCGCGTCTGGTCCGAGGCGACCTGCTTGAAGCTCTGCACCAGATCGGCGGCGCGGGTGGCGTTGCTGATCATCAGCGTGGCGGCGTCGCGCGCGGCCTGCATGAAGTCCTGGAAGTCGGCCCGGCGCATCTTGCCGGTGTCGGACAGCGTTTCGAGCGCGCTGATCTTCTCGCCGAGATAAGAGGCGCTGGTCATCACGATGCCGATGGGCGTGTTGATCTCGTGGGCCACACCGGCGACGAGCTGCCCCAGCGAGGCCATCTTCTCCGCCTGGACGAGCTGCTGCTGGGCGGCCTTGAGCTGACCATGGGCGGTGTGGAGCTGCTCGTGGGCGTCGCGCAGCTCGCTTTCACGGCTGCGGTCCACCGTCACGTCCACATAGACCTGGACCATGCCGCCGTCCGGCATGGGATTGCTGCGCACCTGGATGACCCGGCCGTCGGCGAACTCGATCTCGCTGGGGCTGCTCACCAGGGGCGAGGGCATCAGCGCGGTCAGAAGCTGGCCGGAGGCGTTCACCGCGGCGCTCAGCTCGCGGTAGGGAAGGCCGACCCGGCGCAGCGTGTCCGGCAGGCTGAAGAGGGCCATGGCCCGCTCGTTCCAGACGCGCAGCCGCTCCTCGGCGTCGAAGGCCGCCAAGCCGTCGTACATGCTGGCCAGCGTCGCGCGCAGAAGCTGCGACTGCTCGGCCACCTCGCGGGTCCGCTCGGCCACCTGGGCTTCCAGCGTGCGGTTCAGCCGCTCCAACCCGTCGTAGAGGCGGGCGTTCTCGATGGAGATGGCGATCTGCACCGACAGGAGGTTGAGCAGCTCCAGCCGCTCCGGGCTGAAGATGTCGGCGGCGAGGTTGTTCTCCAGATAGAGGATGCCGACCATCTGGTTGCGGTTGCGCAAGGGCAGGCACAGCACGGAGCGCGGCTGCGCCATCCGCGTGTAGGCGTCGTACTGGAAATCGCCGTCGTTGGCGGCGTCGGCCAGGACGACCGGCTCACCGGTCTGGATGACCGCGTCGACGACGCCGCGCACTAGGACCGGCGCCGCGTCGTCGAGGGGGCGGGACTGCAGGACCTCCGCGGCCTCACCCTCGCTGGTGGCGTCGGCCTCGATCCGCCACGCGCCGTCGGTCGGCAGCAGCAGGCAGCCCCGCGTCGCCCCGGCGTTGGTGATGACCAGCTTCATCAGCGTCCACAGCAGGTCGCCCAGCCGGATGTCCTGCGCCAGCGCCTGCGAGGTGCGGATCACCGTCTCGACATCCACCATGTGGGAGCTGGACCCGGAGGAGGAGGAGCGCCGCCGCGACGTGGCGGTGACCGGGCGTTGCGGCGGGAAGCCGTCGTCGACGGGACCCTGGTCCGCCGCCGTCTCGCCGAACAGCTCGGCCAGCCGGGCGTCGAGCGCCCGGACCTTCGCCAGCGCGTCCCAGCGCCGGTAGGCGTGGCGGGCCTGGAACAGCATCGCCTTCGCCGTGAAGCGGTCGCCGCGCGCCAGCGCGGCCTCGCCGGCCCGCTCGCAGGCGAAGGCCTCGTCGTGGGTGAAGCCCTGCTCGCGGGCGCTCTCCGCGGCGGTCTGGTAATGACGGTGCGCCTTGTCCAGCCGTCCGGTGGCGCGCAGCCGTTCGGCCACCACGAGCGCCAGCAGGTGGCGGAAGTTGGTCGGGGCGTGGCGCACCGCGCCGCGCAGCCGGCGCTCCAGCCCGAGCGCCGCGCCCCGCGCCCGCAGCCGCTCGGCGGGGCGCAGGCGGTCCCAGGCGGCGAAGTCGATCAAGGCGGCGATCACCCGCATGCGCAGGTTCATCACCATGCCCATGGATGCGTCGGCGAAGGGACGGCGCTTCGCCATGCAGCGCCGCGCCTCGTCGATCCGACCGAACAAAAGGTTCAGATAGGCGAGGTGGCTGTGCATCGTGTCCAGGGCAAGGCGGTTGCCGCTGGCGGCCAGGGCCGGGACGTCGCTTGCTTCCGTGACGTGGGGTCCGGCGAAGGCGGTGGGGTCGTCGCATTCGCCGAGCAGATTGGCGATGAGCTGCTGGTGGGGCCGCAGCACGCCCGCCGCGGTCTGCTGGTTCAGGCGCGCGATGGCGGCGGCGTGGCCCGCCGCGGTCTGCTGGAGCTGCCGCAGCGGATGGCCGAGAAACAGCCCTTGCGCGACGGCGTTGTTCAGGCAATAGGCGGCGTACTCGATGTCGCCGGTTTCCAGGCCGATCCGGTGGGCGTCGAGAAGGCCGGCCAGTGATTTGGCCACCGGCTGGTGCCAGACCTCGATGAACAGATGGACGACGAACAGCGTCTGGGCGCGGCCCTGGTTGGCGTTCAGCCGGTCGAGCACGCGCAGCGCCACCCGCCCGTACATGGCGCCCGCCGGGACGTCGCCGAGCATCGCGCAGTGCAGCAGCCCGTAGGTGGCGTAGGTGATGCCGGAGGCCGGCAGGATACCCTCAGTCGCCGACAGCCGGACCATGCGCAGCAGCAGCACCGTGTAGAGGTTGGTGTCGTGCAGATAGGCGCTCGCCAGCACGCGCGACACGATGCGGCCGATCGTCAGGAGGCGCGGGTCGGTGAGGGGCGGGCGGTTGACGAGATCCTCCTCGCCCTTGCCGCGCAGCGCGAGTTTGGTCGTGGCGAGTTCCTTGAGCACATGCCGGGTGTCCGCCCGCTCGGGGATCGGGCTGCCGAGCTGGCCCAGAGCGGTGCGGCAGGCGTCCAGCGCCGCCGGCAGGTTCTGCCGCGACACATGCATCTGGATCTGTGTCTCGAAGGCCAGGGCACGGTCGAGGACGGTGCGGGCGTTGGCCTCGATGGCGTCGGCCAGCGGCGTCGCCGCGGCGACGTCGCCGTTCACCGCCGCGATCTCCGCCGCTTCGGCGTGCAGGCTGAGCGCCAGCTGGTACAGCCGCGACCAGCCGTCCGCGGGCAGCAGCCCGACCCCGGTGATGAGATAGTCGAAGGCCGGCCCCAGCGCCGCCGAGGCGCGCGCCGCCTGTCCGGCCAGCAGGTTGTAGCGGGCCAGCCGCTCCCGCTGCTCCGGCGACAGCAGGGACACGGCGCGGTTCAACTGGTTGGTGATCGCGAACAGCCGATCCGTGGCCCGATCGCCGCCCCGTTCCAGGACGAGGCCGATGGCGAGGTGGCAGGCCAGGGCCTCGGCGTCCGGCAGCATGCTGTAGGCCGCCTGCTGCACGCGGTCGTGGACGAAGCGGTAGGTGGCGCGCGGCGAGACGCTGTCCATGTCGGCGTAGCGGTAGGCGTCGCCCACCGGAACCACCAGCCCGCTGCGCAGGGCCGGCCACAGCGCCGCCGCCGTCGCGGCGGAGGTCCGCCGGCTCGCGTCGGCCAGGGTGGCGAGATCGAAGGCGCTGCCGATGCAGGCGGCGGTCTGGAGGACGGTCAGCGTTTCGGCGGGCAGCTCGCGGATGCGGCGGACCACGAAGGTGACGACGTCGTCGACCATCCGTTCCATCCGCTGGGACTCGATGGCCTCCAGGTTCCAGTTCCACACCCCGGCGAGGCCGTCATAGGCGATCAGCCCGCTCTGCTCCAGCGACTCCAGGAATTGCCCGAGGAAGAAGGGGTTGCCCAGCGTGTTGGCGATCAGCCGCTCGGCCAGGGGACGCACGTCGTCGGGGGCTGCGTGCAGCGTGTCGGACAGCAGGGCCACCACCGCGTCGGCGTCGAGCCCGCCGAGCGACACGTCGCGCACCGGAACGCCACGCTCGCCAAAGGTCTGGATGGTGTGGCGCAGCGGGTGGAGCGCGTCGACCTCGGTGTCGCGGCAGGTGCCGACCAGCAGGAAATGGCCGAGGTCCGGGTCGCCCGCCAACCCTTCCAGCAGCTTCAGCGTGGCGAGGTCGGCCCATTGCAGATCGTCGAGGAACAGCACCAGCGGGTGCCCCGCCCCGGCGAAGGCGCGGACGAAATTGCGGAACACATAGATGAAGCGCTCGTGCGCCTCCACCGGACCCAGCTCCGGCACCGGCGGCTGGGGGCCGATCAGCCGCTCGACGTGCGGGATCACGTCGGTGATGACCCGCCCGTTGGGGCCGAGCGCGGCGAGGAGGCGGGCCCGCCAGCGCGCCAGCGACTCCGGACCGGCGGCGAAGGTCTGCCGCACCAGGGTCTTGAAGGCCTCGATCACCGGGGCGTAGGGAATGTCGCGCTTCAGCGGCTCGAACTTGCCGGTGATGAAGAAGCCGTGGCGGGCGATCACCGGCTTGTGCAGTTCCCGGACCAGCGCCGATTTGCCAACCCCCGAATAGCCGGAGATCAGCAGGGCTTCGAACCCGCCCGCGGCGGCGCGCCCGAAGGCGTCGAGAAGGACGCGGAACTGCGCGGTGCGGCCATAGAGCTTCTGCGGGATGCGCAGCACCGGACGGACGTCCCGGCTGGCCAGCGCAAAGGGCTCGATGCGGCCGTGGCTGCGCCATTCGCTCAAGCAGCGTTCAAGGTCGGCGCGCAGGCCGAAGGCGCTCTGGTAGCGCTCCTCCGGGTTCTTCGCCATCAGCCGGGCCACGATGGCGGCCAGAGGCTCGGGCACCAGCGGGTTGAGCTTGTGCGCCGGGACGGGGGTCCGCGCGATGTGGCAATGCACCAGCTCCAGCGGGTCGCCGGACGGGAAGGGCGGCTGGCCGGTCAGGAATTCGTGAAAGGTGGCGCCCAGGGCGTAGAAGTCGGCACGATAGTCCACCGACCGGTTCATCCTCCCGGTCTGCTCCGGCGCCATGTAGGCGAGCGTGCCCTCCATGGTGCCGACGTCCGGGTCGCCCGCTTCTTCGCGCGACAGCTCCGACGCGATGCCGAAGTCGATCAGGTTGAACTGGCCGGTCGCCGGGTTCCAGATCAGGTTGCCGGGGCTGATGTCCTTGTGGACGACGCCGGCATCGTGCACGGCGGCCAGCGCGTCGACCGCCTGGAGCGCCATTCGCAGGAAGACCGCGACGTCCTCCGTCCGCACGTCCGGAAGGCTGTCCAGCGCGGTCCCGCCGATGTCGCGGAACACCATCATCAGCCCAGTGCCGTGGGGCACGCAGTCCAGCGCCTCCACGACCCCGGCGTGGCGCAACCGGCGGGTGATGGCGAATTCGCGCAGGAAGGCCGCCTTGTCCTCGCCGCCGATGTCCGCCCCGGACAGGAATTTGCAGATGACGGGCAGGCCGTCGTCGCGCCGGACGGCGCGCAGCACGGTGGAGCGCGACCCCACATGCAGCGTCTCGACAACGCGGAAGCCCGATAACGCCGGCACGGTTGCGGTTGGGATGGCCCCGATCACGACGCAGCATCCTCATGTCGCGTGGTTGCGACATCCGTTATAGAAGGTCGCGCCAGGGTGGAGCAAGCGCAGGGCGTGGCAGCCGGGTCTTTGCACGATTTTTGCTTTGCGATCGCACGGGTCATAGGACGGGAGCATCGGCGAAACTGCGTAATAGTTCAATCGCGGTACGACAATTTATGCTAACCTCCCCCACAATTTCTGACGAGTGCCGGGAAAACTCCGCGGCGCCGTCGCGGGGATGCCGGATCGGTCGGGGGAGAGCATGGCGAAGACGAGGGTTGCAATTCTGGGTGGTGGCGTCGGCGCCCTCACCACGGCGCATTTCCTGTCCGACACGGACGAGAAGCGGGCGCGCTACGACGTCACCATCTATCAGATGGGCTGGCGGCTGGGCGGCAAGGGCGCCACCGGGCGCGACCAGTGGAACCGCATCCAGGAGCATGGCCTGCACGTCTGGTTCGGCTTCTACAACAACGCCTTCAAGATGCTCCAGGACGTCTTCGACGTCTGGAAGCGCTCGCCGGACAACACCTTCCAGTCCTGGCGCGACGTGCTGAAGCCGCAGCGCTTCACCCCCATCGGCATGGTGCTGGACGGCGGCAAGCCGGCCTATTGGCCGCTGACTTGGCCGGTGCTGGGCGGCGAGCCGGGCTCGGCCAACGTCATGCCGACCCTGCCGCAGGCCATCGCGTCGCTGGTCGGCGTGGTGCGCGACGTGTTCGAGAACTGGGACGAGCTGAGCGGCCTGATCGTCGACGGCAAGCTGGTCCACATCGACGGCCGCACCGTCGCGCCGATGCCCGTCCTGCCGGCCGACCAGCAGGTCCTTCCGGCCTCGCTCGCCACCCGCTTCGCCGACGCGATCCGAAGCTGGAAGGACCGGGAGGTCCGCCATCTGGCGCAGGCCGAGGCGCTGGTGAAGGGCGCCGCCGTGACCACCGCGAAAGACGCCGCCATCGCCGCCCACCGGCTGATCCGGGCGCTGGCCGACGGGGCGCAAAATAGGCCTGGGTCCAACCCGTCGGCGGCTCCGCCGGTCGAGCATTTCCACGACCTGATGACGCTGCTGCGGCTGATCGAGGCCGCGGCGGCCACCCTGCCCAGCAACCATGTGGCGCGCGACCTGCTGGCCTTCGTGCTTCCCTTCACCGTCGGCATCATCGCCGATTTCGGGATTGAGAAGCGCACCGCCGATTCGCTGGACGAGCTGGAATTCACCGACTGGCTGATCCGCCATGGCGGCGACGCCGCGGCGCTGAAGCAGAGCTGCTCGCTGCGCACCTGCTACGACACCTTCATGCAGTACAAGGACGGCGACTATCGGCAGCCCAACTGGGGTGCCGGCGTCGCGGCGCAGTCCTGCGTGCGCATGTTCGCCACCTGCCGCGAATCGGTGATGTGGAACATGGAAGCGGGCATGGGCGAGGTCATCATCGCGCCCATCTACCAGACCCTGCTCCAGAACGGCGTGAAGGTGAAGTTCTTCCGCCGCGTCGAGGACATCGGCCTGTCCGAGGACCGCGCGCTGGTCGAGACCGTGCGCCTCGCCCGGCAGGTCGATCTGGCCGACGGCGGGGACGACTACCAGCCGCTGATCACCGTGCCGCTGGAGGACAAGAAGTTCCTGCTGGCCTGGCCGCTGGAGCCGCTGTGGGACCAGATCAAGGACGCCGACAAGGTCCAGGCGGCGCTCGCCACCAACAACTCCTCGCTGGAGTCGCACTGGTGCGCGTGGGAGCCGGTCGGGACCGAGACGCTGCAGCGCGGCCGCGACTTCGACGTCGCCGTCCTCGGCATCTCCATGGGCGGCTTCAAGGCGATGAACGACCAGCCGACCCTGGCGGCGGAGCTGCAGGCGGCCTCGCCGGCCTTCAACGCGATGACCAGCAACATCGGCATCATCCCGACGCTGTCCATGCAGCTGTGGTGCGGTCCCGACCTCCAGGGGCTGGGCTGGGAACCGGGGCAGCCGGCCGCCGTCGCCGGGCCGGAGCCCTGGTCGATTTGGGCGGAGATGGGGCAGACGCTGCCCTACGAGTTCCGCCCCGGCGAGACCGGCGCGCCGAAGTCGGTGCATTACATCTGCGGCGTCTGGCAGACCGGACTGGTCGCCCGTCCGACCACCGACCTCGCGGTGCCGCAGGAGGCGCTGGACAACGTCACGAACAGCGCGGCGGAGTGGCTGGACGCCTACATGGGCAATTTCTGGCCGAAGGCGACGGTCTCCGGCCAGGGCGGCGTCGGCTTCAACTGGAACGTCCTCTACGACCCGTGGAACGGCACCGGGCGGGAGCGGCTGTCGCACCAGATCATCCGCGCCAACGTCGATCCGACCGAAACGCTGCCGGGCAGCGCCGCCGGCTCCACCAAGTTCCGGCTGCGCACCGACGCGAGCGGGTTCTACAACCTGTTCCTGGCCGGCTGCTGGGTCCGCACCGGCTTCAACACCTCCTGCATCGAGGCGACGGTGATGTCCGGCATGCAGGCGGCGCGGGCCATCTCCGGGGCGCCGCTGTTCATCTCCGGTGAGAACTTCCTGAACGGGGCGCCGTCGTGACCGCCCCCCGCTACGTCTCCTTCGCCGGGCACGGCGAGGTGTCGATCGCCGCACCCGGCGTCTTCACCGACAGCCTCGCCACCGCCTTCGTCGTGCGCAGCAACCCGGAGAACACCCAGGCGCTGGTCGACACGCTGCTGAACGCGGCGCCCGCCGGGGCGGTGCGCTACACGGTGGCCGGTCCGGTGGCGCTGTGCACCTTCCTGTCGGTGGGGCGCTGCACCAGCCCGGCCGAGCCGTTCGGCTGGATTCCCTACCGGGAGGCCTCGCTGTGGCTGCCGCTGATCGAGCATCGGCCCGGCCACTGGCCGCGGCTGGTGCTGTGGATGCCCTACGTCTTCCCGGACGCGACCATTCCGCTAGTCTGCGGGCGGGAGGGCTGGGGCTTCGCCAAGTCGCTGGGCCGCATCACGCTGCCGGAGGAGGGGGCCGAGGCGCCGCGTTTCGTCTGCGAGACGACGCTGTTCCGCACCCTGTCCTCCGACTGCGAGGGGGTGTTCGCCCCTCTGCTGACGGTGGAGGGCGGGCCGTGGACCCCCGGTTCGGCGTGGCAGAGCCTTGAGGATCTTGCCGCCGATCTCGGCGACGCGCTGAAGGCCCTGCTGCGCCCCGGCGGTCTGGTCGAGGGGGTGGAGGTCGCCGTCAAGGCGGTGGAATCGCTGCTGGCCGGCACGGTGCCGGTCATCAACCTGAAGCAGTTCCGCGGCGCCCCGGACAGCGAGCTGGCCTGCTATCAGGCGCTGATCGACTGCCCGATGCACGTTGACCGCTTCCGCGGCGCGTGGCCGATGCGGGGTGACTTCACGCTGCGGGTGGCCGACTACGCCAGCCATCAGGTCATCTCGGACTTCGGCTTCGCGGCCGGGCCGGACGGCAGCGCCACCGTCCATGTGGATTTCGCCATGCAGATCCACATGGACTTCCGCGCCAACCCCGGCCGGGTGGTCTGGCAAGCGGAGTGAGGCACAGGGCGCCGGCCCCGGAAAGGGCCGGCGCTTTCTTTTAAAATGCGACGCTGACGTTCAGCGCCACGATGTCGGTGCCGTTGCAGAACTTCCCCGGATTGACGGCGGAGCCGTTGGGCGGCGTGCCGTTGCTCACGCATTCCTGGAAGCCGTGGGAAAAGGCGCCGTCCAACCGCACCGTCTCGGAGACGGCGTAGCCGACGCCGAGGCCGGCGTGCTTGGTGATGACCACCGGCACGACCGAGACGATGTCCTGTGCCGGGGCCGCCTTGTCGGCCCAGCGGAAGCCGGCGCGCAGGGTCAACGCGTCGGTCACTCGGTAGGCGGCGCCGACCGCGAAGATGTTGATGTCGCGGTAGCGCTGCGGCAGCGTCTCCCACACCGTGCCGAGGCCCGGCACGTCGACGCGGATGTTGTACTGGCGCAGCGCCTGCGCCCAGAAGGCCCGCCGGTAGTCGAAGGCGACCGTCAGGTCGGGCCGCAGCCGGTGGCTGATCCCGATGCCGAACTCGGCGGGGAGCTGGAAATTCCCCAGCGTGTATTTCGCGGGCTGGGCCAGCCGTGAGCCGTCGGACCCCAGCACGATCACAGAACCGTCGCCGGTCAGGTTGTTGAGCGCCGTGCGGAACTGATAGAAGCTGCCGATGGTGGTGTCGGCCTGCGGCTTCCAGGTCAGGCCGAGCCGGCCGCTCACCCCGTCGCCCTCCACGCCGGCGCGGGCGATCGACGGGTCGAAGATGTCGAAATAGACGCCGCCGCCCATCCCGACCATGGCGGTGGCCGCACCGAGCATCGGCCCCTGTCCGGTCAGCCGCCCGCTGTTGGCCAGGGCGCCGAGCTGGTCGGCCCCCTGGAGGACGCGGAAGCCCAGGCCCGCCCGCACATAGTCGATGGCGCCCGCCACCGTGACCTTCGGCGTCACGTCCCAGGCGGCGGCCAGCGGGACGCGCATGAACATCGCCTCGCTGCCGGTGCGCAGCCCGGTGTCGACGCCGGACGGCAGGCGGGCCATGAAGCTGCCCTCGCCGTACTCGGTGCCGAAACCGCCCTGGGCGTAGGCGCCCAGCCCGAGGGCCAGAGTCTCGTGCCGCCAGACGAACCCGCCCTGGGGGATGTAGTAGCCCTGGAAGGGGAAGGTGTCCTTGCCGTGCGCCACCTCGCCCGTCCGCGTCTGCGTGGCGCGCAGCCCGGTCGGGGCGGCGACCACCAGCCCGCCCTCCACATAGGAGGAGGAGCGCTGCGTCAGGGTCGCCGGGTTGAGGATCATGGCGGCGCCGCCGATGTCGGACGCCGCCCCGGTGCCGCCCATGCCCATGGATACGGCCCCGAACCCTTCGAAGGTGTAGACGTCGGTGGCATGGGACGGAAACGCGGCGGCCAGGGTGGCCGCCGCGGCAAACGCTGCGATCACGCGCATTGAATCAGGGTTCTCAATCGGACGGGGTGAGGTCGATGGATTGGCGGGCGATGGCCTCGGCGGCCTGCTTTCCGGAAAGGACCGCGATTTCGGCGCTGCCCGCGCTGAACCAGGTCCGCGTCCAGTCCCCCGCCAGGAACGCGTTGACGAAGCCGCTGTCACCCGGCTTCAGCCGTGTCTCCACCGTCGCCGGGAAGCATTGAACGTAGAGCTCCGACGGGTCGAGGTTGTAGCGGTAGTAGGAGGAATAGACCTGGCTCTGGTCGAACACGCCGTCTTTGACGGTGTTGGGCCACAGCACCCCGATGTTGGCGTTCAGCCACTGCGTGGCGTCCCGGCGGACGTCCGCGGCCATCCGCTGCGGCAGGCCGCAGGCGTAGGGTGGGGCGCCGGCCGGCCAGCGGGCGGTGCCGCAGAAATACTCCACGGCCTTGACGGTGCCGGGCGGCCAGGATTCGGCGGGGATGAGATGGCTCATCTCGCCCCAGCTGTCGAGTTCTTCAACATAGCTGGTCATGGCGGTCGGGCCGGCCTTCCAGCCCATTTCCTCGATGCTCGGCGTCATCCAGAGCTGGACCGCCTGGGTCGGCACCGCCGGGGTGACCTCGACCATCTGCTTGAAGCGCAGATTGGCGTCCATCAGCTCGGCCGCCGGGTCGGCCAGCGCGGCGGGCGGCATGGCCAGCACGACGAGATCGAAATCCTTGCCGACCTCCAGCACCGATTCCCCGGCGGTGCAGTGGCAGAACACCGATTCCAGGTTGATGCCGGCGTCGCGGATCTTGTCGCCGTCGACGATCTGGCTCCAGTCCGGCTCGGACGGCCAGCAGTAGAGCCATTTCCCGTCGTCGCCGTAGCCGACCTTGACGAACGGGTCATAGGTGCCGTTGACGAGATTGACCTGCCGGTTCAGGCGCACCCGCTCCACCCAGGCGCCGTTCTCCGAGGTTTCCAGCTTGGTCAGGCGGTGGAACAGCTTGATGTCCACCCCGCGCTGCTTCAGCACGAACCAGGCGGGCGTGAAGACGGTGTCGCCCATGCCGGCGTTCATCTTCCACAGCGGCGCGCCCTTGTAGGCGAAGCCCATCAGCAGAAGAATCTCCGCCGCGGCGCCGGCGGCGAAGCGCGCGTTCTCCGGCCCGTCGGTCGCTTCGCCGTTCTTGTAGGAGAAGCACATGTCGTAGAGCAGGCGCACCGGCGCCGACCACGCGAAGGTGTCGGAGATGCCGTTCTTTTGCAGCCACTCACGGAAGTCCTCGCCGTTGATGCGGTCGAAGCCGTCCTTGCCGTAGGGCAGCACGTCGGCGAAGCAGCCGATGGCGAAGGCGAGGCCGAAATCGGCGAAGCAGGCGAACTCCCAGCCCTCGTCCGACAGCTTCAGCAGCGGTTCCAGGACCGCCTGGAAGCCCTTCTGGACGAGCTTGAGCAGATCGACGATCAGCCCGTGGTCGAGGGCGCCGTCGCCGGCTTCCTCGATGTGGGCGCGCGCCTTCTCAAGGGCGTCCAGCCCGAGCTTCGCGGTGAGGTGGCCGGGCAGATGGTCGTGCTTGGCGACCAAGTTCTGCAGCGCACCGATCAGGAAGGCCTCAAAGCCGTTCGGGCCGAGCGACCGCGGGTCGCCGGGGGTGCCGGAGCGCTCGGGGAAATCGAGGTTCCAGGAGTGCCAGCGGGTCTTGCCGAAGCGCGGGATGTCCTGCATCAGCGTCACCTGATACAGCGGGCGGAAGGCGTCCTGCCAAGTCTGGAAGGCGTAGTCCGCGGGCTCGTCCCACTCCGCGTAGGCGCCGCGCACCATCCGGAAGGCGTTGTCGTAGAAGCCCAGGAAGATGTGCAGCCCGTGCTCCTCGATGCGCTGGCCCTGCTTGGCGTTGCGGCCGCTGGCCCCCTTGCCGCCCAGCCGCCAGCCATGGCTGACCAGCGTCACGTCGTATTTCTCGCGCAACGCCTCGGTCGCCGTGAGAGTCAGCGCGGCGGACACGCCCCCAAGCCCGCCGCCCAGCACCAGCACACGCGTCTTTCCCATCGCAGCCACCCCGAGCCCCCGGTTGTTTTGCCGGGGGATTGTGCTTGGCATCGCCGGTTGTCGCAATGGGATTAAGACGAATGCGAACATTCCGCCGCCGCACCGGTGCGAATCGGTTACGGGGCGCCGGCCCCCGGCAGTTCCGGCGGGGCGGCGGGAGCCGGGCTATCGAGCCGGATACCCGAGCGCTGCTGGGCGAACATCGCGCCGAGCAATGCGGCCGCCTGGGCGGCGGCGGCGGCGGGGGCGAGGCCGCCGACTCGGACGTTGGAGATGCAGTTGCGCTCGCTGTCCACCCGGCCCGGCCGTGGCTCCCAGGTCAGATAGAGGCCCAATGAATCAGCGGCGCTCAGTCCCGGCCGCTCGCCGATCAGGACGACACTCGCCCGCGCCTGGAGCAGCGCGCCGACCGGGTCGCCCAGCGCCACCCGCGCCTGCTCCGCCACCACCACCGGCCCGACCCGCATCCCGGCCGCCTGGAGCTTCGGGATCAGGGCCTCCAGCACCGCGACGGCGTTGGCCTGCACGGCGGTGCCGCTCAGCCCGTCGCCGACCACCAGCGCCACGTCGGGGGCGCGGACCGGCTCCGACAGGCGGCGCTGCGACTCCTCCGACAATTGCCGGCCGAGGTCCGGGCGTTTCAGGTAGGCGGCGCGGTCGGGCGCGGCGCTGGTCACCGCGACCGCCGGCCAGCCGCGCTCCGCCAGCGCCGCCAGCAGCGCCGCGGCGTCGAGCGGCGTGTGCACGGCGTCGCGCGCCTGGGCGTGGGCGGCCTGGAAGGCGAGGTGGGCGGCGGTGGGCAGGCCGCTCCCGGCGTGGCCCAGCGCGATCCGCGCGTCGGTGTGGCGGCGCAGATGCGCCCAGCGATCGGGCTGGGCTGGGGAGGGGAGGGGCAGCGGCTCGGACTCCGTCATGGCTGTTCCTCCGGCAGAGGCAGGGCGGGCAGAAGACAGGACGCGGCGGGGTCGAAGCGCAGGCGCCCGGCGGAATCGGCGATGCCGGCGGCCTGCTGCCACGCCTCGAACTCCGGCGCGGGGCGGCGGCCGAGCACCTGACGCACATAGAGCGCGTCGTGGAAGGAGGTGCTCTGGTAGTTCAGCATGATGTCGTCAGCCCCCGGCACCCCCATGATGAAGGTGCAGCCGGCCACGCCGAGCAGGGTCAGCAGGGCGTCCATGTCGTCCTGGTCGGCCTCCGCGTGGTTGGTGTAGCAGACGTCGCAGCCCATCGGCAGGCCGAGCAGCTTGGCGCAGAAATGGTCCTCCAGCCCGGCCCGCGTGATCTGCTTGCCGTCGTAGAGGTATTCCGGCCCGATGAAGCCGACCACCGTGTTGACCAGCAGCGGCCGGTAGCGGCGGGCGACGGCGTAGCAGCGCGCCTCCACCGTCTGCTGGTCCACCCCCTCATGCGCGCCGGACGACAACTCGCTGCCCTGGCCGGTCTCGAAATACATCAGGTTGTCGCCGACCGTGCCGCGGTTCAGCGCCTTGCCAGCCTCCCACGCCTCGTCCAGCAGGGCCAGCGAGACGCCGAAGGCGCGGTTGGCGGCCTCCGTCCCGGCGATGGACTGGAAGACCAGATCGACCGGCGCTCCGCCCTCCATCGCCCGCAGCGCCGTGGTCACATGGGCCAGCACGCAGGACTGGATCGGCGCGCCGGTGCGCAGGCGAAGCTCCTCCAGCATCTCCAGGAGGGTGGTCATCGCCTCCACGCTGTCGGTCGCCGGGTTGATGCCGATCACCGCGTCGCCGCTGCCGTACATCAGCCCGTCGAGGACGCTGGCGGCGATGCCGCGTGGGTCGTCCACCGGGTGGTTGGGCTGCAGGCGCGTCGATAGGCGCCCCGGCAGGCCGATGGTGTTGCGGAAGCGCGTGACGACGCGGGTCTTGGCGGCGACGGCGACCAGGTCCTGCAAGCGCATGATCTTCGACACCGCCGCGACCATCTCCGGCGTCAGGCCGGGGGCAAGCGCCGTCAGGGCCGCCGCGTCCGCCGCCTCCGACAGCAGCCAGTCGCGGAAGCTGCCGACGGTCAGATGGGCGACCGGGGCGAAGGCGGCGCCGTCATGGCCGTCGACGATCAGCCGGGTCACCTCGTCCGCCTCGTAGGGGACGACCGCCTCGCTCAGGAAATGGCGCAGCGGCAGGTCGGCCAGGGCCATTTGCGCGGCCACCCGCTCCGCCGCGCTGGCGGCGATCAGCCCGGCCAGCGCGTCGCCCGAGCGCGGCGGCGAGGCGCGGGCGAGCAGCGTCTTCAGATCGGGAAACCCGTACCGCGTCCCGGCCAGAGTGTGGGCGAATGCCATGGCGTCCCCTCTCCCCCTCCTCGGTTCGTCCGCTCAACCCGCCGCCCGCGCGATGGCGGCGATGGTCTCGGCGTGCAGGTCGGCGGTGGCGGCGGCGACCACGCGGCCGTCCGACTCCATGGTCAGCGGCTTGCCCTGCCAATCCGTGATGACCCCGCCGGCCCCCTCGATCACCGGCTGCATGGCCAGATAATCATAGGGCTGGAGCCCGGCCTCGATCACCAGATCGATGTGGCCGGAGGCGACCAGCCCGTAGATGTAGCAGTCGCCGCCGAAACGCCGCGTCCGCGCCTGCCGGCTGACCGTCTCGAACACCCGCAGCCCCGCCGCGTCGAAGGCGTCGGGCGAGGTGGTGTAGACCGTGGCGTCGGCCAGCCGGCGGCAGTCGCGCGTGCGGCAGGGCCGCTCCGCTTCCGTCCCGTCGCTGTAGAGTGTGGGGGCGCCGGCGCGTCCCGTCCAGCGTTCGCCCAGCACCGGCATGTCGATCACCCCGACCGCCGGGACCCCACGCTCCAGCACCGCCAGCAGCGTGCCGTAGACCGGCCAGCCGCTGATGAAGCTGCGCGTGCCGTCGATGGGGTCGATCACCCAGACGATCTCCGAGTCGAGCCGGTCGCGGCCATGCTCCTCCCCGAAGATTCCGTGGTCCGGGAAGCGCTCGGCGATGCGGCGGCGCAGCGCGGCCTCGACCTCGCGGTCGGCGATGGTGACCGGGCTGTCGTCGGCTTTGGTGTCGATGGCGACCGGCGTGCGGAACCAGCGGCGGGACAGGCCGCGCGCCTCGTCCGCCAGGGCGGCGGCGAAGCCGGCCAACTCCCCGGTCAACGCCGCACGGTCGATGGTCGCATCCTTGGTGGTGGGGCTCATGATTTGCCTTATTTTTGTGCGGCTGCGCAAATGCACGCCAACTGTGCAATCATGGTAGACACAAACGCACAGAAGTGCAAACCTCCACTTAAATCCACGGCGGGCACGGGCTCGCCACCGGCCGGGGCGCCGGGAAAGGGCATGCGGAACAGAGGGGTTGGCGATGGTGGAGTTTGCTGGGAAGTCGCTGCTGGCCGGCGTGGTGCTCATGGGCGCGGCGGTGCTGCCGGCCGTCGCGCAGGCGGGGACGCTGACCGTCTACACGGCGCTGGAGGAGGACGAGATCGCCGACTATGTGGCGGCGGCGAAGAAGGACCTGCCGGACATCGACCTGAAGGTGCTGCGCTTGTCCACCGGCGACCTCGGCGCCCGCATGCTGGCCGAGGCGTCCAACCCGCAGCACGACGTGATCTGGGGCTGGGCCGTCACCAACATGCTGGACCCGCGCGTCATGGCGCTGGTCGAGCCTTACGCCGCCAAGGGCTCCGACGTTCTGCCGGCCGCCTACAAGGGGGCGGACGCGCGCTGGTTCGCCGCCACCGGCTACATGGCCGCCTTCTGCGTCAACACCGAGCTTCTGAAGGCCAAGAACCTGCCGGTCCCGACCTCCTGGAAGGATCTGACCAACCCGGTCTACAAGGGCGAGGTGGTGATGCCGAACCCGGTTTCCTCGGGCACCGGCTATCTCCAGATCGCCGCGATCCTGCAGAGCCAGGGCAACGAGAAGGGCTGGCAGTTCCTGAAAACGCTGGACGGCAACGTCGCCCAGTACATCAAGTCCGGCTCCAAGCCCTGCAAGTCGGCCCGCTCGGGCGAGTTCGCCATCGGCGCCTCGCTGGCCTTCGCGGCCATCAAGTCGGTCGAGGAGGGCTTTCCGCTCAAGATGGTCATCCCGACGGACGGCGCCGGCTACGAGCTGGAGGCGTCGGCGCTGATGAAGACGTCGAAGAACAAGGAGGACGCCAAGCGCTTCCTCGACTGGACCCTGTCGCCCAAGGCCGCCGCGCTCTACACCAAGTACAAGGAGATTGTGACGATCCCCGGCGCCCCGGTCGCCAAGGCGGCGGAAGAGGCCGGCCTGCCGGCGGACGTCCAGAAGGTCCTCTACCCGATGGACTTCGCCAAGTCCGCGGCGGAGCGCGACGCCATCCTGAAGACCTGGCAGGGCAGCATCGGCCGCTGAGGCCTGTTCCCCTCTCCCGTCCCGGGAGAGGGTGCCCGCGAACGCGGGCGGGTGAGGGTCGCGCAAGAATCAAGGCACGCAGTCTTGGCGTCCCTCTCACCCTTCCCGCGCTTTCGCGCGGGCCCCTTCCCTCTCCCGGGGCGGGAGAGGGAGTCATTCCCCGCTCCAGATGGCCGCGCCATGGATTTGCAGATCAAGAACCTCCTGAAGACCTTCGACGGCTTCGTCGCCCTCGACCGCATCAACCTGACCGTGGAGGAGCGGGAATTCGTCTGCCTGCTGGGACCGAGCGGCTGCGGCAAGACCACGCTGCTGCGCATCGTCGCCGGGCTGATGCCCTACGACACGGGCGAGCTGCGGATGGGCGGGCGGGACCTCGGCGCCGTGCCGGCGCGCGACCGCGGCTTCGGCATCGTCTTCCAGTCCTATTCGCTCTTTCCCAACATGACGGTGGCCGAGAACATCGGCTACGGCCTGAAGATCCGCAAGGCGCCCGGCGACCGCATCGCGGCGCGGGTGAAGGAGCTTCTGGAGCTGATCAAACTGCCGCAACTCGCCGACCGCTACCCCTGGCAGCTCTCCGGCGGGCAGCAGCAGCGCGTGGCGCTGGCCCGCGCGCTGGCCGTCGATCCGTCGCTGATCCTGCTGGACGAGCCGCTGTCCGCGCTCGACGCCCGCGTGCGCGCCGACCTGCGGGCGGAGATCCGCGACGTGCAGCGCCGGCTGGGCATCCCCACCATCATGGTCACCCACGACCAGGAGGAGGCGCTGACCCTGGCCGACAAGGTCGTCTGCATGAACCATGGGCTGATCGAGCAGGTCGGCACGCCGCAGGATCTCTACCTGCGCCCGCGCACCCGCTTCGTCGCCGACTTCATGGGCAGCAGCAACCTGCTGCCGACCGGCTGGGTGCGCGACGCCATGCCCCACCTGCTGCCC
Source organism: Azospirillum sp. UENF 211521 (assembly GCF_058780535.1). Lineage (NCBI taxonomy): Bacteria > Pseudomonadati > Pseudomonadota > Alphaproteobacteria > Rhodospirillales > Azospirillaceae > Azospirillum > Azospirillum sp. UENF 211521. The sequence goes on along the minus strand of NZ_JBSNCF010000005.1, from coordinate 30,490 downwards.
GGCCGTCCGGATGGGGCGGAGAACGCCTATGAGGCTTGCGTCCGTCCGGAGCGGATTGCCGTCGCCCCGGCGGCGGATGGGGAGGGGCGGGTGATCGACCTCACCTTCCTCGGCAACATCCGCCGGATGCGCCTGTCCTGGCGGGGGCGGGAGCTGCTGGCCGAAACCCACCAGGACCCCGGCGTCGGACCGGGCGCCACGGTGGACGTGTCGGTGGCGGCGGAGGCCTGCGCCTGGGTGCGCGCATGACCATGCCCGCCCTGACCCTTCCCGGCAAGACGCCCAACGCCGCCCGGCCCCGCCGCCTGCGCCGCCCGCTGGACGAGAGGCTGCTCTACGGCGCCTGCGTGCTGGTGCCGGTGGTGGCGCTGGTCCTGTTCTTCCTGCTGCCGCTGGGCACCATCGTCTGGCGCAGCGTTCTGGAGGAGGAGGGCGGCGTCGGCCTCGCCAACTATCTGGCCCTGTTCCAGACGCCGGGCATCCTGCGCGCGGTCGGCAACAGCCTGCTGGTCGGCGGCGCCACCACGGTGGTCTGCCTGCTGCTCGGCTTCATGGTCGCCTACGCCGTGCAGCGCACGCGCATCCCGGGCAAGCGCTTCGTCGCGGCGGCCCTGTCGCTGCCGCTGCTGGCGCCCTCGCTGGTGCTCGGCCTCGGCCTGATCTTCCTCTTGGGCCGCAACGGGCTGGTCAGCAACCTGATCGGCACGCGGCTGAACATCTACGGCTTTCCCGGCCTGCTGATCGCCAACGTGCTCTACGCGCTGCCCCAGGCGGTGCTGATCATCCAGGCGGCGCTGCGCCAGTCCGACGCCCGCTACTACGACGCGGCGGAGGTGATGGGGGCGACCCGGCTCCAGCAGTTCTTCGGCATCACCCTGCCCAACGTGAAGTTCGGCCTGCTCAGCGCCGGCTTCGTGGTCTTCACCGTGACGATCACCGATTTTGGCAACGCGGTGACCATCGGCGGCGACTTCTCCGTCCTGGCGACCGAGATCTACAACCAGGTCACCGGCCAGATGAGGTTCGGCATCGGCGCCGCGGTCGGCATTCTGCTGCTGCTGCCTACCGGGATCGCCGTCTACATCGAGCGGGTGGCCGCCCAGCGCCAGTTCGGCACCGCCTCGGAAAGCGCCCTGCCGCCGGTCCCTGATTACGTGGCGGTGCGCGACATCCCGCTCTTCCTCGCCACCATGACGCTGGCCCTGTCCATCGTGGCGGTGGTGGCGACGGTGGTCTTCGCCAGCTTCGTCCGGCTGTGGCCCTACCGGCTGGACCTCACGCTCAAGCATTACTCGATCACGCTCAGCGGCGGCTACGACCCGCTGTGGACCTCGCTCGCCGTGTCGGCCGGGGCGGCGGCGATCGGCACGGCGCTGCTCTTCGCCCTGGTCCTGGGGCTGCGGCGGATGCCGCCGGGGGTGGCGAAGGCGGTCTATCTGCTGGCCGTCCTGCCGGTCGGCGTGCCCGGCCTGGTGCTCGGCCTGTCCTACATCTTCGCCTTCAACCTTGCGGGAACGCCGCTGCACATGCTGTATGGCACGGTGCTTCTGCTGGCGCTGTGCAACTTCTACCACTACCACACGCAGGGTTTCCTCACGATGGTCACCGGAATGCGCGCCGTGCCGCCGGCGCTGGAGGAGGCGGCGAGCTGCCTCGGCGGTGGCGTCCTGCGGGTGCTCGGCGACGTGGTGGTGCCGGTGATGGTGCCGACCCTGCTGTCGGTCTTCTTCTTCCTGTTCATGCGCTCCATGGTCACGCTGTCGGCGATCATCTTCCTGGTCACGCCCTCGACCAACCTCGCCGCGGTGACGGTGATGCGGCTGGACGAGGCCGGCTTCGTGTCGCAGGCGGCAGCCTTCTCCACCTGCATCATGGCGGCGGTCGCCGTGGCGGCGCTGGCGATGCGCGGCGCCCTGGCGCTGGCGACCCGGCGCAAGGCGGCCTGAGCGATGCTTCAGGAGGAACGCCACCAGCGCATCCGCGCCCTGCTGACGGCGCTTCACCGGGTGTCCACCGACCGCATCGCCGGCGACCTCGGCGTGTCGCGCGAGACGGTGCGGCGCGACATCGTGGAGCTGGAATCGCGCGGCGAGCTGCGCCGCGTCCATGGCGGCGTCGTCGCCGTCGGGCCGGAGCCGGAACCCCCGATCGCCGTGCGCAGCCAGGTCCGCCTGAAGGAGAAGCGGGCCATCGCCAAGGCGGCGGCGCGGCTGGTCTCGCCCGGCCAGACGCTGTTCCTCGACTTCGGCAGCACGGTGTCGGCCCTGGCGGAGGAACTGGCGAGCCTGCCCGGCCTGACCATCGTCACCAACTCCTTCGACGTGGCGCAGACCGTCGCCAACCAGAACCGCAGCCGGGTGGTGCTGTTGGGCGGCCGGGTGGACGAGGGATTGCCGGCCACCTTCGGCGAAGGCACGGTGGCGGAGATCCACCGCTACCGCGCCGACATGGCGCTGCTGTCGCCGGTGGCGCTGCACCCCCGCTACGGCGCCACCAGCTTCGACCCGCGCGAGGCGGAGGTGGCCCGCGCCATGGTCGGCAACGCCGGACGCACGGTGATCCTGGCCGACCACAGCAAGATCGGGCAGGCCAGCCGGGTCAGCTTCTGCCCGGTGGAGGGCATCGACACGCTGGTCACCGACGCCCGCTCCCGCGACCTGCCGGAACTGGCCGCGCTGGCCGTGCCGGACGTGATGTTCGGCTGAACCGCCCGATGTTAAGAAAACGCTTTACACGAAAAGGAAAATAATCCTTACTACGGGCATCAACGCCCGAACTGCGCCCGCCCGGCTCCGCCGCGGCGGGCGTCGTCGTTTTCGGCCGTGCTTGTCGTGAACGGTGTGGAACCGTCCCGACCCTTCGCAGGAGCGACCATGACCACCCTCCTTGCGGCTTCGCCGCCCTCCACCGTCCGGGCGGCACCGCCGCCCGCCGCGTTCGATCTGGCCCGCCATTTCGAGGGCTTGTCCCGAACCGCCTACCGCTGCCCCGCCGGTGTGTGGACCATCGGGTACGGCCACACCCGCGATGTCGCCCCCGGCGACGCCGTCACCACCGAACGGGCCGAGCGCCTGCTGGCCGACGATCTGGCCGAGGCGGCCTCGCTGGTCGACGGCGCGGTGACCGTTCCCCTGACCGACGGGCAACGGGCCGCGCTGATCGACTTCGTCTTCAACGTCGGGCCGGGCCGGGCCAAAAAGGGCAAGGACCCGGGGAGGGACGGCTTCGTCCGTCTGCGCAGCGGCAAGCCGTCCACCCTGCTGCGCAAGCTGAACGCCGGCGACGCCGAGGGGGCCGCCAGCGCGTTCGGCGCCTGGGTCTATGGCGGTGGCCGGCTGCTGCCCGGTCTTGTGCGGCGCCGGCGCGCCGAGGAGCTGCTGTTCCGCGGGGCGGACTGGCGGAGCGCCCTCAACGACGGCCCGATGGCCCAGGCGGTGGAGCCGGCGGTGCCGTCCGTCACGACCGCCGCCGTCCGCGCCGCCGCAGGGACGCTGGCGGTCGGCGGCTCACTCGGCGTGGTGGCCGAGGCGCTGGGCCCGGTGCTGCAGGTGACCCAGCAGGTGCAGGACCTCGCCGGGCAGGCGCAGGGCGTGGCGGCCCAGGCGCAGGGCGTGTCCGCCGCCATCCGGGACCTGGCCGGGCTGCTCGGCTGGGCGCCGTCGCCGGCGGTGGCGGTGCTCGCCACCGGCCTGGTGGTGACGCTGGCCCTGCTGTGGCGGGAGCGGCGCTCGCGCGGCTGACCACAACTACGGTTCGCGGCCCCGCCGTTTTCCGGGGCGGCGGGGCCGCGAAGCCGCGTGCGTTGGCGGCGGTGGATGTGCTGTACTCCAGGTTCGCCGATCGAGACCCTCCAGCCGCGAACCGCCGCCATGCCGCTCTCCTCCATTCCCGGTCGTTCCGCCGTCCTCGCCAGCCCCGTCGCCGAGGCGATCCGGCTTGAACGGTCCGGTCGTCCCGCCGCCGCCGAGGCGGTGCTGCGCGGCATCCTGGCCACCGACGGGACCAACGAGGAGGCGTGGCTGCGGCTGGGCGGCCTCGCGCTCACCGACGGGCGCCACGGTCGCGCCGCGCGCTGCTTCGCCCGCGTCATGCTTCTGGCGCCGGACCGGGCGCAGGCGATGCACAATCTCGCCGAATCGCTGCGCCTGACCGGGCGGAAGGGGCGGGCATCCATCGCCTTCACGCGGGCCCTGCGGCTGCGTCCGGACTATCCCAGGGCGCTGACGGCCTTCGCGCTGATGATGCAGGATCAGGGCACGGGACGCGGGGCGCGGCACCTCGCCGCCCGTGCCCTGATCGCCGACCCGGCCTTCGCGATGGGATGGCGCAATCTGGCGATGCTGCTCCAGCCCCTGAACCAGCCGGAGGCGATGGTCCGGCTGCTGCGCCGGGCGGTGCTGTCCGATCCCGGCAACGCCGGTCTCCAGGCCGCCCACGGCATCGCCCTGTGCGAGATCAAGGAAGCCCGCCGCGGCCAGGAGGCGCTGCGCCGCGCCGTCGCGCTGGCACCCGGCGGGGCCGAGGTCCTGGGCCAGCTGGCGTCCGGGCTGATGCACGCCGGCGATTCCGACGGAGCCCTGCTGGCATCGTCGCGCTGCCGCCGCATCGACCCGATGGCGTCGGCGGCGGACGCGCAGGATGCCCTGACCTGGATGATGATGGGCGACTTCCGGCGCGGCACCGCCGCGATCCGGCGCGCCCTGGCCCTGGACCCGGGAAACCCCGGCGTCCTGACCAACGCCGCCCTGCTCCTGCACGCCGGGAACGGCGGCGACGAGAGCGTCCGCTGGAGCCTGCGCGTCCTGCATCTGGACCCCACCAGCACCGTCGCCCGCTTCAACCTGTCGATGTCGCTGCTGCAGCGGGGCGATTTCGCCCGCGGCTGGTCGCTTTACGAGGCGCGCTGGTCGATGTGGGGGGCGAGCTACCCGAGCCACGCCCCGGCCTGGGACGGCGGCCCGCTGAACGGCCGCAGCATCCTGCTGACCGCCGAGCAGGGGCACGGCGACACCCTGCATTTCGTCCGCTATGCCACCCTGCTGGCCGAGCGCGGCGGGCGCGTGGTCCTGCATGTCCAGCCGTTGCTGAAGCGGCTGCTCGCCAACACCCCCGGCGTCACCGCCGTGCATGGCATGGACGAGGAACCGCCGGCCTGCGACCTGTGCGCGCCGCTGCTCAGCCTGCCCCGGCTGGTCGGCACCCGGCTGGAGAGCATCCCCGCCGCCATGCCCTACCTGCGCGCCAGCGCGGCCGACCGCCCGGCGTGGCGGGAGCGGCTGGCCGGCGAGCGGCGGCTGAAGGTCGGCCTCGTCTGGGCGGGCGAACCGCGCAAGGGCGACATGAAGGCCAACTCGGTCGATCGGCGGCGCAGCCTGACGCTCGATGCCCTGGCCCCGCTGGCCGGCATCCCGGGCGTTGCCTTCTACAGCCTGCAGATCGGCGAGGCCGGCGCCCAGGCCAAGGCGCCGCCGCCGGGGATGGCGGTGGTCGACTGGACCGGCCACATCCGCGACTTCGCCGACACCGCGGCCTTCATCGACGAGTTGGATCTGGTGGTGACGGTGGACACCTCGGTCTGCCATCTGGCGGGCGGGCTGGGCAAGCCGGTGTGGGTGCTGTCGCGCTTCGACGCCTGCTGGCGCTGGCTCGGTCACCGCGAGGACAGCCCCTGGTACCCGACCATGCGCCTGTTCTACCAGGACGAGCCGGGCGTCTGGGAGCCGCCCATCGCCCGGCTGGCCGCCGCTCTGGCCGCTCTGGCCGCCGAGCGCGGAGCCCTGCCGGGACCGGACACCCGGCAGGCGACGCAACGGGTGGCGGAACGGGCGCCGGACCCGTTGGGCGCGGGGCTGACGGCGGCGCTCGCCGCCCACCGCTCCGGCCGCTTGGCGGAGGCTGCGGGCGGCTACCGCCGGGCGCTCGCCGCCGATCCGGCGCGGGGCGACGCGCTGCATCTTCTCGGGCTGACAGCTCTGGCCGGTGATGACCGGGGCGGCGATCGTGAGGAGGCCGGGCGCTGGCTCGACCGTGCCGTCGCCGTCGAGCCGGCGCGCGCGGTCTTCCGCAACTCGCTGGGCGAGCGACACCGCTCCGCCGACCGGTCCGAGGCCGCCGGCCGCTCCTACCGTCAGGCGACCATGCTCGACCCCGGCTATGCCGAGCCGTGGGTCAACCTCACCAAGCTGTCGGTCGCCGCCGGCCAGCCGGGCGACGGCGTCCGTCTGGCCCGTCGGGCGGTGCGTCTGTCGCCCGGCCTGCCCGACGCCTGGCGCGGCCTCACCCAGGCGGCGCTGGAGCAGGGCGCGGCCACCGTGGCCGAGCGGGCCGCCCAACGGGTGCTGGCGCTGGCCCCCGCCGACGCGGAGGCGCTGGGCCACGCCGCGCGGCTGGCCGGCCGGCGCGGCGAGCGGGATTTGGCCGAACGGCTGCTCGGGCGCGTCCTGCGCCTCGCCCCGGAGTCGGCGCCGGCGTGGCGCGAGCGCGCCGACCTGTGCCTGAAGGGCGGCGGGCACGCCGCCGCCCTGCCGATGCTGCAACGGGCGCTCGCCCTCGCTCCTGATTTCCCGGAGGCGCTCAACAACTGCGGTGGGGCGCTGCTCGGGCTGCGCCGTCGCGAGGAGGCGGGGCGCCAGTACCGCCGGGCCATCCAGCTCCGCCCCGGCTACCCCGACCCCTGGAACAACGCCGGCAGCGCCCTGCAGGAGCGCGGCGACACCGCCCAGGCCCTGGATCATTACCGGCGCGCGGTGGCGCTCTCCCCCGAGCATCCGGTGGCCTACGCCAACATGGGCGAGACGATCCGCGCCTCGGCGGCCGGGCTGGCGGATTTCCGGACGGCGGAGACGCTGTGCCGCCGCGCCCTGACGCTGGTGCCGGACCATGGCGCCGCCCTCAACGCGCTGTCCGTGTTGTGCCTGGACCTGCGACGCTTGGAGGAGGCCGAAGCCGGCTTCCGCACGCTCATCGACCGCGACCCGGGGAGCGCCCAGGCCCGCTTCAACCTGTCGCTGGTCCTGCTGACCAGCGGCCGCCTGCGCGAAGGGTGGGAGCATTACGAGGAACGCTGGCGGATCGGCGAGATTCCCGTTCCCAAAGCGCCCGGCCGGCTGTGGACCGGCGAACCGCTGGAGGGACGCACCATCCTGCTGCACGCCGAGCAGGGGCATGGCGACACGCTGCAGTTCGCGCGCTACGCCCCGCTGGTGGCGGCGCGGGGCGGCCGCGTCCATCTGGCCGTGCACAACGGCCTGCGGCGCCTGATGGAGCGCCTTCCCGGGCTGGAGGGGGTGTACGACCTGTACGGCGGGTTGCCGGCGACGGAGTTCCACTGCCCGCTGCTCAGCCTGCCGCGCGCCTTCGGAACGGAGCTTGGCAGCATCCCCACGGCGGTCCCCTACCTGACCGCCGATCCGGCGGAGGTGGAGCACTGGCGGGCGCGCCTGCCCGCGGACGGGCGGCTCAAGGTCGGGCTCGTGTGGTCCGGCGACCCGCGCCCGCACAGCCCCAAGGCCAACGCGGTTGACCGGCGGCGCAGCCTGACCCTGGCCGCCCTGGCGCCGCTGGCCGCCGCCGGGGACGTTCTGTTCGTCAGCCTGCAGAAGGGCACCCCCGCGGAGCAGGCCAAGGAGCCGCCGCCCGGCATGGACCTGATCGACCCGATGGACGCGGTGACGGATTTCGCGGACACGGCGGCGCTGATGCGCTGTCTGGACCTGATCGTCACGGTGGACACGTCGGTGGCCCATCTGGCCGGTGGGCTGGGCCTGCCGGTGTGGGTGCTGTCGCGGTTCTCCGGCTGCTGGCGCTGGCTCGAACACCGTGCGGACAGCCCCTGGTACCCGACGCTCCGGCTGTTCCACCAGCCCGGCCCCGGCGACTGGGAGCCCGCCGTCGCCCAACTGGCGGAGGCGTTGACCGAGCGGCTGCGATCGCACGCGGCCCATCCGTTTTGACTGGCCGGCATGACCGGGAAGGGCCGTCGCGCGATCCGGATCAGCGGAAGCGTCCGCCGCCGTCCATGTCGACCACCGCGCCCGACAGGTAGGCGACGCGCGGCGAGCTGAGAAGCGTGACCAGGGAGGCGATCTCTGTCGGTTCGGCGAGGCGCCCGAAGGGAAGATCGCCCAGGGCTTCGGCCCAGCGTTCCTCGTCGTCGAAGCGCGTCTTGGCGCGCTTGCGGTAGACCGCCGCGACCCGGTCGGTGCGCGTCGCCGAGGGGTTCACCCCGAAGACGCGGACGTTCCAGTCGGTGCTGCGGGCGCCCACCGCCTGGGTGAAGGCGATCAGCGCCGCGTTGCCCGCCGAGCCGCAGGCGTAGTCCCAGCGCGGCGTCATGCCCATCATGCCGATGACGTTGACGATGGTGCCGCCGCCGCGCTTCCGCATCGCCTCGACGAACAGCTTCGTCATGTGGATGTAGCCGAAGACCTTCAGCTGCCACGCCGCTTCCCATTCGGCCATGCCGAGGTCGAGGACGCTGCCGCCGGGGATCGCCCCGGCGTTGTTGACCAGCACGTCGATGTCGGGAAGCGCCGCAGCGAGGCGTTCGCGGGCCTCACCGTTCGCAAGGTCGGCGGCCATCGTCTCGACCGCCACGCCGTGACGCGCGCGGATGCCCGCCGCCGCCGTCTCCAGCGCCGCCGCGTCGCGGGCGACCAGGACGGGCAGGGCGCCCTCGGCGGCGAAGGCCTCGGCGCAGGCGAGCCCGATGCCTTTTGAGCCCCCGGTGACGAGGACCCGCTTGCCGGACAGGTTCAAGTCCATTGCTCAGCCCTCCGCTTGGTCGGTTGCCGGTTCTGCCGCCGCGTACCAGTCCGCGATCTGCGGGCCGGTGGCGAAGGCGACGTGCGGCGAGGCCTGCAGCAGGTCCAGCATGGCCTCCAGCTCGTGCAGCCGGTGCGGCACCGCGATCAGATGCGGGTGCAGGCCGATGGCCAGGACGCGCGGGTTCGCCTCGCATTCCTGCTCGAACAGCCGCAGGGTGTGGCCGAGCCGGCTCAGCATCTCGCCCGTCGCGTGCTTCTCGATGGCGTAGACGATGGAGTCGTTGATCTCCAGGTTGTAGGGCATGGCGAGCAGCGGGCCGTGGGCGGTGCGCATCCAGCTCGGCAGGTCGTCGACCACCCAGTCGAACACGTGGTCGATGCCCTGGCGGCGCAGCAGGTCGGGCGTCTGCACCGTTTCGCGCAGGCCGGGGCTCAGCCAGCCGCGCGGGCGCGTGCCGGTGAAGCGCTCGATGCGGTCCAGCGCCGCCTCGATCAGCGCCTCCTCGCCGTCGCCGGCGTGGTTGATCGCCTTCTGGTGCATGCCATGGCCGATGAACTCCCAGCCGGCGGCGAGCATGGCCTCGGCGGCCTGCGGGTATGCGTCGATGACGCCGGCGTTCAAGCTGGTCGAGGCCGGCACGCCGCGGTCCCGGAACAGTTTCAGGATGCGCGGCAGGCCGCTGCGCATGCCGTAGTCCGCCCAGCTGAAGTTCGGCACGTCCGGCACCGTCTCCCGCCCGTGGGGCGGGGTGATGATGGTGCGCGGCATCGCCTCGTCGAAGCGCCAGTTCTCCACGTTGACGACCAGATGGGCGATGATCCGCCGCCCCTGGAAGTCGGGCAGCGCCGGCCGCGCGTCGGACAGGCGGTAGCTGATCCGGGGGTTGGTCATGCGTGTTCCTTCTGGGCTTCGCGCATCTCGGCCATGATGGCGGCCTTGTGCCGGATGAAGGCCGGGTCGGTGAGCTGGTCCACCGAGCGGGGCCGAGGCAGGTCCACGGTGATCTCGCGGGTGATCCGCCCCGGCCGGGCCGACATGATGCAGATGCGGTCGGCGAGCAGGATCGCCTCGTCGATGTCGTGGGTGACGAACAGCACCGTGGTGCCGAGCGACTGCCAGACGTCGAGGAGAAGCTGCTGCATGCTCATGCGCGTCTGGGCGTCGAGCGCGCCGAACGGCTCGTCCATCAGCAGCGCCTTGGGGTCCATGACCAGGGCGCGGGCGATGCCGACGCGCTGGCGCATGCCGCCGGAGAGCTGTGAGGGCAGGGAGTGGGCGAAGCGCTCCAGCCCGACGAGGCGGAGCAACTCGCGGATCTTCGGCTCGTATTCGGCGCGCGGGCGCTTCTGGACGCTCGGTCCGAAGGCAATGTTCTGCTCCACCGTCAGCCAGGGCAGCAGGGCCGCCTCCTGGAAAACGACGGCGCGTTCCGGGCCGGGGCTGTCGACCGTGCCGCCGTTGAAGGACAGCGCGCCGGAGGTCATCTCCTCGAAGCCGGCGATGAGGTTGAGCAGGGTGGACTTGCCGCAGCCCGAGGGGCCGAGCAGGGCGACGAACTCGCCCTCGCCGATGTCGAGATTGACGCGGTCGAGCGCGATGACCGGCTGCTTGCCGGGATAGGTCTTGACGACCTCGCGGAAACGTATGGTGCCCATGTGTGTCTCCGTCCTTTAAAGCGGATCGTGATCCGCTTTGGACCGCGACGGCGGTCCCGGCCGCCTGTGCGGCCGAAGCCCGCCGGCGAATGAGGCGATATCAGTGCGAGGCGAACCGGTGTTCGCCTCAGCGCGAGGCGGATTGGAGCCGGCGCCAGCGCAGGGCCCAATGCTCGACGGTCACGATCAGGCGGTCGCTCAGCAGGCCCATGGCCCCGATCGACAGCATGTCGGCGATGACCACGTCCATGCGGCCGACGTAGTAGGCGTCCCACAGCACGTAGCCGAGCCCCGACTTGACCGCGACCATCTCGGAGACGATGACCGCCGTCCAGGCGATGCCCAGGCCGATGCGCAGGCCCGTGAAAATGGCCGGCAGCGCCGCCGGCAGGACCACGCGACGCAGCACGTCGAAGCGGCTGGCCCCCATCATCTCGGCCGCCCGGATCCAGTTGCGGTCGACGTCGCGGGCGCCGTGCGTGGCGTTCACCACGATCGGGTAGAAACCGCCGAGAGCGATCAGGAAGATCGCGCCCATGTCCTGGATGCCGAACACGGCGATGGAGAAGGGCAGCCACGCGGTGATGGGGATGGGGCGGAGAAGCTGGATCGTCGGGTCCACCGTGCCGGACACGGCGCGGCTCCAGCCGATCATGACGCCCGCCGGGATGCCGATGGCCATGGCGAGCACGAAGCCCTGCGCGACGCGCATCGACGAGAACAGCACGTTGCTCAGCCAAGTGCCGCTGTAGGGGTTGAGGCCCATGCCCTGCGGGCCGAAGGCCCAGACGACCCAGGCGTCCCAGACCCGGTCGGGCGTCGGCAGGACCCCGCCGGCCAGCGAGCCGCCCGATCCCGCGAGCTGCCACGCCGCGATCACCAGGATGGGCAGCAGCGCCGCGCGCATCGCCGCCCCGGTCCGGCCCGCCGGGAACAGGCCCCGGCTCTTCACCTTCGGAGCCGCCGGCACGGGGGCCGCGTCCAGAGCTCTTGCGGGCGCGTCATTCATCACTTCAGTCCTCCGCCATTCTTGTCGGCCGCCACGCGGTCGGAAGGCCGCCCGCCGGAGCGGGCGGCGGCTTGCCGTGTCACTGCGCCTTCTCGACGAAGGAGGCGTCCCAGTACTTCTCGATGTCGCCCGACACGTCCTTCGGAATGACGCCCAGCTCGTTGAAGGCCTTGGCCTGACGCTTGATCTGGTCGACGGTGGTGACGGAGCCAAGCTCGATCACCTTGGACGCCTCGGCGGCGAGCTTGGTGTCGAGGCCGGTCAGCGACGCGTAGGCCTTGGTGAACTCCTCCGGCGAGGCGGCGAGCTTCTTCTGCGCCTGCAGATAGGCCCAGACGAAGCGCTCCATGGCGGGGCGCTTCTCGGCCATCGACTTGCGGTTGGCGGCCAGCATGCCGAGTTCCGCGCCGACCGACTTGGACTGGCTGTATTCGAGATTCTTGGCGAAGAAGCCGTAGCCTTCCATCACGGGGATGGATTCGAAGGGCTCCCAGGTGACGATGGCGTCGACCTCGCCGCGCTGCAGGGCCTGATCGAAGTTGGCGCCGCCGCCCTGGATGTTCACGGCCTGGAAGCTGTTGTAGGGGATGTTCTTCTCGGTCAGGGTCGCGGCGAACTGGAACCACACCGCCGAACCGGGGGCGATGGCGACCTTCTTGCCCTTCAGGTCGTCCCAGCTGTCGAGCTTCACGCCCTTGCGGCCGATCACGTATTTCGGGGAACTGCCGACGCCCATCACGCCGACCATGTCGGTGGCGCCCTGGGCCAGCGAGATCGCGAGGTCGGCCGGTCCGACCGTGGCCATGTCGAGGGAGCCGGCGAGCAGCGCCGTGCGCGCGTCGGCGTAGCGGGCGAACTCGACCGTCTTCAGCTCGACCCCGAGCTTCTTGAGGTCGTCGGTGATCATCACCACCGGGGCGAGATGGCCCACCTTCTGATAGCCCACCGTCAGCTCGACCGGCTTCGGCAGGGGAGCGGGTTCCGCCGCGCGCGCGGCGGGCGACAAGGCCAGACATCCGGCGATGACCGCGCCGATGGTGTTGAGACCCAGATGCTTCCAGTTCATGACTTGTCTCCCTGTTTATGGTTCGCCGCCCCGTGGGGTCGATCCTCCGCCTTACTCTCCCTTAAACCCGGGTTCTCTTTTTTGCGCGAAGGCGGCACGCCCCTCCGCGTAATCGGCGCTGGCGAAGCAGCGGGCGACGAGCGCGTCCACCGCTTCCACGTCGGCGGGACCGTCGGTCCGCAACGCTTCCAGCATGGCCCGTTTCGCCGCGCGCAGCGTCAGCGGCGCGTTTCCGGCGATCAGGCCGATATAGTCCTCCACAGCGCCGTCGAAGGCGGACGCGGCGGCCACGCGCTGGACGATGCCGAGGCTCGCCGCCTCGTCCGCCGTCACGATGCGCGCGCTGAACAGCAGGTCGGCGGCCGCCGCGGCGCCCATCCGTTGCACCACAAGGCGCACCAGGGGGAAGCCGTAGCCGAGGCCGAGCCGGGCCCCCGGCATGCGGAAGCGCGCGCCGTCGTCGCTGAGCCGCAGGTCGCAGCACAGCGCCAGTTCCAGCCCGCCGCCGAAACAGATGCCGCGGATGGCCGCGACCGTGGGCACCGGGGCGTTGAGGAGCGCCTCGGTCGCCGCCGACACCGCCTCCTCGTAAGCGGCGGCCTGGGCCGCGTCGGCGCGGACGGTGCCGAATTCGGAAATGTCGGCCCCGGCGGAGAAGGCGCGCTCCCCAGCACCCCGGACCAGCAGGACACGGACCGCGGGGTCGGCCACGGCGCGGCCGATGCGCTCGGGCAGGGAGCGCCACATCTCCAGCGTCATCGCGTTGAGCCGCCGGGGCTGGTCGAGCGTCAAGCGGGCGATTCCGCCGGACACGTCAAGCCCCACCACGCCGCCAACCGCGCCCGGTTCCTGCTCGGCCATCAGACGATCCCCTGTGCCTTGAGGGCGGCGACGTCCGCCGCGGACAGGCCGATGGCGCCCAGCACCTCCGCCGTGTGCTCGCCCGCGTCGGGGGCGGGCCGTTCGATGCGGGCCGGGGTGCGCGACAGGCCGACCGGCTGCCCGACGAGGCGCATGGCGCCGCGCGCGGGATGCTCGCAGGGCACGGCGATGCCGAGATGCCCGACCTGCGGGTCGGCGAAGACCTCGTCCATGCGGTAGATCGGCCCCGCCGGAACCCCTTCCTCCTCCAGCCGCGCCAGCCATTCCGCGGTCTTGCGGGTGCGGAACACCTCCTCCAGCAGCGGCTTGAGCGTCGGGCGGTTGCGGAAGCGCTGCTCCTGCGTGGCGAACTCGGGGGCGTTGGCGAGATCCTCGCGCTCGATGGCCCGGCAGAAGGACTGCCACTGGCCGTCGCCGCCGACGCCGATGTTCAAGTGGCCGTCGGCCGTCGCCATCACGCCCATGGGGGTCGAATAGGGGTGGTCGTTGCCCGCCGGCTGCGGGACCTCGCCCTCCACCAGATAGCGCGCCGCCTGGAAATCCATCAGGGCGATCTGGGACTCCAGAAGCGAGGTCTGGACCCACTGCCCCTCGCCGGAGCGGTCGCGTTCCGACAGGGCGACCAGGATGCCGATGGCGGCGTAGAGGCCGGAGGCGCTGTCGGCGACCGCGATGCCGGCCCGGACCGGTCCCTGGCCGGGAAGCCCGGTCACGCTCATCAGCCCGCCCATGCCCTGGGCGATCTGGTCGAAGCCGGCGCGCTCGCGGTAGGGGCCGGTCTGGCCGTAGCCGGAGATCGAGGCCAGGATGATCCGCGGATTCACCGCCTTCAGCGCGTCGTAGCCGATGCCGAGCCGGTCCTTCACGTCGGGCCGGTAGTTCTCGACCACCACGTCGGCCGTGCGCACCAGCTCCAGGAACAGGTCGCGGCCCTGCGGGGTGCGGAGGTTGAGCGACAGCGACCGCTTGTTGCGGTGCAGGTTCAGCATGTCGTAGCCGTGCCGGGGGCCGCTCATCCCCTCGTTGCGGTCGACGCCCGGCGGCGCCTCGACCTTGATGACGTCGGCCCCGAAGTCGGCGAGCACGCGGCAGCAGGTCGGGCCGGCGCGCACGCGCGTGAGATCCAGGACTCGGATGTGCTCAAGAGCTTTTGCGGGTTCGGATCGGGTCATGAGCCACGCTGTGCAAGAGGACTGGGAAAATCGGTGATCTCGGTTGGCCGCCGCCGGTGCCAGCCGGTCCGCGCCTGCAGCGCGGCGGCCAGCGCCAGCAGAGCGGCGTCCGTTCCGGGGCGGCCGACGATCTGGAGCGCCACCGGCATCCCGCGGTCGTCGAACCCGACCGGCACGGCGACCGCCGGCAGGCCGAGGGCGTTGACGAAGCGGGTGTAGGCGCTGAGCCGGTAGAGCGTCGCCGCGTGGAAGTCCGGGGAGGCTGGGTCGGCCACCGCGACCGGCGGCGTGCGGATCGGCATGACCGGCAGCAGGAGGGCGCCGGCCGCGCCGAACAGGCTGTCCAGGACGGGTGCCGTGGCCTCGGCCAGCGCCGCCTTGGCCGCCGCGAGGCGGTCCGGCGCGATGTCCAGGCCCTTGGCGAGCCGCCGGGCGAGGGTCGGCTCCCGCGCGGCGAGGGCTAGCCCGCCATGCTGGGCCGCCGCCTCGGCCTGAAGAATGAGAAACAGGGGGTCGGACAGCGCTTCGATGGTCGGCAGGCCCGGTCGTTGCTCCAAGGTGACGCCGCAGGCGGCGATGGCCTCCGAGCCGTCGCGGCAGGCCGCCCGGATCGGCGCCTCGGACGCCTCGACCGCGTCGGAGAGGAGAGCGACGCCGGCCGGCGGCTCGGACGGGAACGTCCTATCCGTCGCCAGAACGGGCGCCATCAATTGGATGTCGCGCGCGCTGCGCGCCAGAAGCCCGATGGTGTCGAGGCTGGGGGCCAGAGTCATCGCGCCGGTGACCGGCACCACGCCGAAGGTCGGCTTCCAGGCGGTGATTCCGCAGGCCTGCGCCGGGATGCGCAGCGACCCGGCGGTGTCCGATCCCAGAGCGGCGAACACCGCCCCGGCCGCCACCGCGACCGCCGACCCGGCGGAGGAGCCGCCGGGGACGATGTCGCGGTTCCAGGGGTTGAGCGCCTTGCCCACGCCGGACGGCTCGTAGGCCAGCGCCGTCATGGTGGTGAAGCCGACCCGCCGCGCCCCGGCCCCGTCGAGCCGTTCCAGCACCGCCGCCGCACGCCGCGGGGCCGGGCCTGACGCGTCGTCCGCGGCAGCGGGAAGGCCGCAGCCGGGGGAGCGCCCGACGCTGTCGAACATGTCCTTGGCAGCGTAGGGCAGGCCGGCCAGCGGGCCGGCGGCGTCCGTTTCGGCGGTGCCAAGCGCGACGAAGCAGCCGAAGCGGGCCTGAACCTCCGGCGCCCAGGCCGCGCAGGCCGCGGCGGCCTCGGCGCGGGCCGGCGGCGGGAGGCCGCTCCAATCCGCGAAACCGGGACCGGCCGCGCGGGGGTCGTCAGGAACTTCGGGGTTCTGGCTGGTCCAGGACATTCGGCCCACTCCCTCATCGCCGGACCTGATGATGAGGGTCTGCACAGTTGCCTAGAAGAACAATTGCGACACACCTGATTTCGAATTTCTCGAAATCACGGCTTCGGCACCGCCTGTTCCCGCAGGAAATCCAGAAGCCGCTGGCTGGGCGCATCCAGCGCGTCGGGTGAACGAACGCAAATCTCGAAGCTGCGTTCCGCCCAGTCCTCGTCGAGGGCGACCAGTTCGACGCCGAGCGCGTTGGACAGCGGCAGCACGGCGCGCTTCGGCAGGACGCCGACGCCCAGCCCCAGGCTGATCATCTGGCACATCACCTCGAAGCTGCGGACCTGGACACGCACCTTGATGAAGCGGCCCTCCGCCCGCGCCCGCTCGGCCAGCAGGCCGTGCACGGCGGTCCCGCCCTCCAGCGCCACATGCTCCTCGTCCAGAAGCTCGGCGAAGCGCAGGCTGGACCGGTCGGCCAGACGGTGCCCGCGCGGCAGCGCCACCCACAGCCGATCCTTGGCATAGGGGTAGCGGACCAGCCCCTCGGTCCCACGGCCGCCGACGATGACTCCGATGTCGGCCTTCTTGCGGTAGAGCGCGTCCAGCGTGTCGGCGCTCGGGCGTTCCTCCAGTTCCAGCTTGATGCCGGGGTTCTCGGCGGCGAAGCGCGAGAGGTCGGCGGCGAGGCATTCCACCAGCGCCGAGGAGGAGGCGTAGACCCGCACATGGCCGCGCACGCCGGACCGGTATTCGGCGAGCATCGCCTCCAGCTGCGCCCCCAGATACACCATGTCGTGGGCGTAGCGCAGCACGAGCAGCCCGGCCGGGGTCGGCTCGATGCCGTGCGGGCGCCGCTTCAGCAGCGGCATGCCGGCGTCGTGCTCCAGCAGCCGGATGCGCCGGCTGGCCGCGGACACCGCGAGATTCAGGGCCTCGCTGGCGCGGCTCAGGCTTTTCAGCTCGCAGGCTTTCACGAACAGCCGAAGCGTCGCCAAGTCATGGTGAAGCACGGTCCACACACCCTATCCGCTGTCCGCCGGTCCTCCCAGAGTGCCATTACCGGCGCGGGCGGGCGAGTGTGATGACAGGGGGACGGGACCCAGGGTTCCCGGATCACAGGGACAGGTCGAGCACCCGTCCCTCGAACACGCGGTCGCGCGACCCTTCCAGATGCCGGCGCATGCGCGCCCGCGCGGTGTCGGCGTCGCGGCTGCGGATGGCTTCGAAGATGCCCCGGTGCTCCTCCAGAACGTGGGACAGCCCGCCGCTCGGCCCCAGCAGGGACGAGCCGTGGAACTTCATGCCGACGGCGATGTGGTCCTTCAGCGCCTGCATCGACGACGCGTAATAGTGGTTGTTCGCGGCGTCCGCGATGGCGGCGTGGAAGGCGAAGTCCGCGTCGTCCCGGTGCCGGTGGGCGCGCGTCGCGTCGGCCATCAGGTCGAGCGCCGAGACGATGTTCGACAGCGCCGCGTCGTTCCAGCGCAGGGCGGCGTGGTAGGCGTGGTCCGGCTCGATGGTCAGGCGGAATTCGTAGCAGCGCTGGATGTCGGCGATGGTCTCCACCGGCGCGTAGCCGAGCAGCGGCCGGCTTTCCTCCACCGTCGCCCGCACGAAGCTGCCGGCCCCCTGGCGCGAGTAGATCATCCCCTCGTCGCGCAGCCGGCGCAGCGCCTCGCGCACGATGGGGCGCGACACCTGGAAGCGCGTGGCGAGCTCGTTCTCCCCCGGCAAACGCTCGTTCGGCTGGTAGTCGCCGGCGCTGATCTGGGTCAGCAGAAGCTGATAGACGCGCTGGACGAGAGGGGTGTGGCGCCCCCGCGCCGCGGCGTGGCCCTCGCCATCCCCGGGCATCGGCGACGCGCCGTCCTCCAGCCCCCGTTCGCGTGACTCCATACGGCTTTCTCCTGCGGCATCCTGTCAACTTGTAAAGATGTAAACCCATTCGGACGGGTGGTTCAAGCGAAAAACCAGCAATCAACATTACAACATGTTGACAGGTAGTTTGTTGTGTGTCTCAATGATCCCGCCTTGAACAACGGGTCGGAACGTCATGCCGCCGCTTCACCTGATCGCCGACGACCTGACCGGCGCGCTGGACAGCGCGGCGGCCTTCGCCGGCCCGGCCGGGCCGGTCGCGGTCCACTGGGAGGGCGTTCCCGCCGGTCTGGCGGCGGGCGCCTCGGTGGCGCTCGACACCGGCACGCGGGACATCGGCGACGCGGCGGCGGCGCGGCGGCGGGTGGCGGCTCTGGCGACCCGCCTTCCGGGCGGCGCGGCGCTGCGCTTCGCCAAGCTGGACAGTTTGCTGCGCGGCCATGGCGCGGCGGAGATCGCCGCCTGGATGGCGGTGGACCGTCCGGACCATTGCATCGTCGCCCCGGCCTTTCCCTTCCAGGGGCGGGTGACGCGCGGCGGCCGCCAGCAGGTCCGCCAGCACGTCACGGGCGCGGACGGCTGGACGCCCGTCGCCACCGATCTGACCAAGGCTCTGGAATCGGAGGGCGAGCGGGTGCGGCTGTGCCGTCCCGGCGACGCGGTGCCCCCCGGCGTCAGCCTGTGGGACGCCGAGACCGACGCCGACCTCGCCGCCATCGCGGCCACCGGGCTGGCCCTGCCCGGACGGGTGCTGTGGTGCGGCAGCGGCGGCTTGGCGGCGGCCCTGGCGGCGGTGATGGAAACCGGTCGCGGACCGGCGCCGTCGCCCAATCCCTTGCCCCGGCCGCTGTTGGGACTGTTCGGCACCGACCACCCGGTGACGATGGTCCAGCTCGACGCCTGCGGCGGCGACGTTCTGGTCCTGCCGGATGGCGGGACCGCCTCCGCGGCGCGCGTGGCCGCGCGTCTGGCGGAGCGCGGCGCCGCGCTGGTCCGCCTCGGCCTGCCCGACGGGCTGGCGCGCGACGCGGCGGCCGAGCGCATCGGGCGGGAGCTCGGCGCGCTGGCCCGCCGCCTCGTCCCGCCGGCGACCCTGCTGGTGTCGGGCGGCGAGACGCTGCGCGCGCTCTGCCAAGCGCTCGGCGCCGGTCGCCTCGACCTTGACGGCGCCCTTCTGCCCGGCGTGCCCTGCTCGACCCTGCGCGGCGGCGCTTGGGACGGGGTGCGCGTCGTCTCCAAATCGGGCGCCTTCGGCGACCCCCATCTTTTGCGCCGGCTGATCCGCGGGGACTCCCCCGACGCGGACCGGGCGGCCTCGGAACCAACGCGCCAGGGCACGCCCTGGCCGCATCGAGGAGAACGAGCATGACCCCCCATCTGGCCATCACCATGGGTGATCCGGCCGGCGTCGGACCCGAGATCATCGTGAAGGCCTGCGCCCGCCTGAAGGAGCGGCTGGACGCCGGGAGCCTGCGGCTTCTGGTGATCGGCAGCAACCCGGCGCTGATGGCGGCGCGCGAGGCCCTGGGCAGCGACCTCGCCTTCCCCGAGGTGACGGCGGACGAGGAGTGGCCGGCGCTCGCCTGCCTGCAGGCCGGGCCGGAGGGCGAGCCGATCCGCCCCGGCGAGCTGTCGGTGGACGGCGGCCGCTTCGCCTATCTGGCGGTGGAGCGCGCGGTGCGGCTGGCCGAGGCCGGGCGTATCCACGGGCTGGTCACGGCGCCGCTGAACAAGGAGGCGATGAACAAGGCCGGCTACCACTTCGCCGGCCACACCGACCTGCTGGCCGAGCTGACCGGCGCCCGCGGCTCGGTGATGATGCTCGCCCACGGCAACATGCGGGTCAGCCACGTCACCACCCACATTGCGCTGGAGGACGTGCCGAAGCGCCTGACGCCGGAGCGGCTGCGCTACGTCATCGACCGCACCGACGAGACGCTGGCCGGGTTGGGGCTGGAGCGTCGCCGCATCGCCATCGCCGCCCTCAACCCCCACGCCGGGGAAGGCGGGCTGTTCGGCCGGCAGGACATCGAGATCACCGCTCCGGTGATCGAGCGCTGCGTGGCCGAGGGGCTGGACGTGGTGGGGCCGGTGCCGGGCGATACGGTGTTCGTCAAGCTGCGCGCCGGCCAGTTCGACGCGGTGGTCGCCATGTACCACGACCAGGGGCACATTCCGGTCAAGCTGCTGGGCTTCCACGTCGATCCGGCGACCGGCCGGTGGGACGCGCTGAGCGGTGTGAACATCACGCTCGGGCTGCCGATCATCCGCACCTCCGTCGATCACGGCACCGCCTTCGACATCGCCGGCAAGGGCATCGCCAACGAGCTGAGCCTGATCGAGGCCATCGATTACGCCGAGAAACTGGCCGCCGCCCGCCGCCAAGCCGTCTGAGGAAGGAGCACCCGCCATGACGGAGTCCATCCACGCCACCCCGCCGGATATGTTCGCTCCCATCGAGCTGGTCCGGCCCCCGCGCGTCCTGTTCGGCGGCGGTCTCGTCGCCTCGGTCGGCGCCTGGGCGCGGGAGAACGGCATCGCCCGCACGCTGGTGGCGGCCGACGCCTTCAACGCCGCCCGCGTCGGGTTGCTCGACCTGCCGGGCGCGGTGACGGTCTTCGACCGCGTGCAGCCGGAGCCCGACACCGCCAACCTCGACGACCTGCTGGCCGTGGCCGAGGCGGCGGAACCGCAGCTCGTCGTCGGCTTCGGCGGCGGCAGCGCCATGGATCTGGCCAAGCTGGCGGCGGTGCTGCCGGGCAGCGGCCAGACCCTCGCCGACGTCGCCGGGGCGGAACGGGTCCGCGCCAAGCGCGCCGCCCTTGCCCAGGTGCCGACCACCGCCGGCACCGGCAGCGAGGCCGGCACCCGCGCCCTGGTCACCGACCCGGCCACCGCCAGCAAGATCGCCGTTCAGAGCCTGCATATGCTGGCCGATCTGGCGGTGGTCGATCCCGACCTGACGATGACCGTGCCGCGGGCGGTGACCGCCGCCACCGGTGTGGACGCGCTGGCCCACTGCGTCGAGGCCTACACCAACCGCAAGGCCCATCCGGCCATCGACCTCTACGCGCTGGCGGGCATCCGGCTGATCGGGCGCTGGCTGCCGCGCGCCGTCGCCGACGGGTCCGACCGCGAGGCGCGGGCCGGTCTGGCCCTGGCCTCGCTCTATGGCGGCTTCTGCCTGGGGCCGGTCAACACGGCGGCAGGCCACGCCGTCGCCTACCCGCTGGGCACCCGCCACCATGTGCCGCACGGCGCCGCCAACGCCCTGGTCTTTCCCCATGTCCTGGCCTTCAACGCCCCGGCGGTGCCGGAGAAGACGGCCGGGGTGCTGGCGGCGCTGGGGCTGAAGCCGGTCAGCGAACCGGCGGCGGTCCTTCAGGCGACCCACGGCTGGTGCCTGTCGCTCGGCTGCACCATGTCGCTCTCCGACCTCGGCGTGCCGGAGGACGATCTGCCCCGCATGGCCGAGGAGGCGCACGCCATCCGCCGCCTGCTGGACAACAACCCGCGCCCGGTCGAACGCGAGGACATTCTGGCGATGTACCGCGCCGCCTACTGACGGCCGCCTATTGACGACGGTCCGGACCGAAGCCGGACCCCCTAAGAAAAGCCCCCAGGAAACGCCCAAGGTAGATGCGATGAGCAAGATCACAGGACCCTTCGTCGCCGTCGTCACCCCCTTCGACGCGGAGGAGCGGATGAACGAGGCGGCGCTGCGCCGGCAGGTGGCGCGGCAGGCGGCGGCCGGCAACGGCGTCTTCTGCGCGGGCACCAACGGCGAGTTCTACGCGCTCTCCGTCGACGAGAAGCGCCGCGCCGCCGAGCTGTGCGTGGAGGCCGCCGCCGGCCGCGTGCCGGTGCTGGCCCACATCGGCGAGATCTCCACCCACCAGACCATCGCGCTCGGCCGCGAGATCGCCCGGCTGGGCGTCAAGGCGGTGTCGGCGATCACGCCGTCCTTCATCGCCTGCTCGCAGGAGGAGCTGGTCGGCTATTACCGCCGGGTGGCCGACGCGCTGACCGTTCCGCTCTACCTCTACAACATCCCGGCGCGCACCGGGAACACGCTGACCCCGGAAGCCGCCCGCACCCTGGCCGACCACCCCAACATCGTCGGCATCAAGGACAGCGCCGGCTCGCAGGACAGCCTGGACGGCTTCCTCGCCGTGGCCCGCGAGCGTGACGATTTCGACGTGATGGTCGGCCCGGATTCGCTGATCCTGCACGGGCTGCGCAACGGCGCCGCCGGCTGCGTCTCCGGCCTCGGCAACGTCGCGCCGCTGACGCTCAACCGCATCTGGACCGCCTTCATGGCGGACGAGAACGAGGCCGCCGAGGCCGCCCAGGCCCATTTCGGCCAGCTTCGCAAGGACCTCTACGCGCTGGGCTTCCCGCCCTCCATGGTGAAGCGGGCGCTCTGCCACGCGATGCCGGAGGTCGGCCACAGCCGGGGCCCAGTGCTGATCGACGAGGAAGCCGACCGCGCCATCGCCACCCTGGCCGCCCGCTACGCCGAGGCCGCCGACGGTTCGCAGGAGTGACGACCATGACCACCGCATCCACCCTGTCCCAACAGGCCGCTCCGCCGCCGGCGCCGGAGCGCCGCGGCCCGCTGGTTCCGGCGGCCGGCGATCCCCGCCGCATCGACGCCTACCTGCCGTCGCCCTGCGTGCAGAACCACGCCGCCAATCTGGCGCTGCTGCCCAACGGCGACCTGCTGTGCGCCTGGTTCGGCGGCACGCAGGAGGGCATTCCCGACGTGTCCATCCACGTCGCCCGCCTGCCGGCCGGCGGCGACCGCTGGGAGGCGCCGGTCAAACTGTCCGACGATCCCGGCCGGTCGGAGCAGAACCCGGTCCTGTTCCCGGCGCCCGACGGCACGCTGTGGCTGATGTACACCGCCCAGATCTCCGGCCACCAGGACACCGCCATCGTGCGTTGCCGCGTGTCGGCCGACCAGGGGCGGAGCTGGGGGCCGGTGCGCACCCTGTTCGAGGCCGAGGGCCACACCGGCGTCTTCATCCGCCAGCCGGTGGTGGTGCTGGACAACGGCGACTGGCTGCTGCCGACCTTCCTGTGCCACGGCACGCCGGGCCGCGCCTGGGTGGGCGACCACGACACCAGCGCCGTGCGCATCTCCAGCGACGGCGGCCGGACCTGGACGGAGCATGCGGTTCCCGGCAGCACCGGCTGCGTCCACATGAACATCGTGCCGCTGGCGGACGGGCGGCTGGCCGCCTTCTACCGCAGCCGCTGGGCCGACCATGTCTACCGCAGCCTGTCCAGCGACGGCGGGCGGACCTGGACCGCGCCGGAGCCGACGGAGCTGCCCAACAACAACTCCTCCATCCAGGTGACGGCCATGTCCGACGGGCGGCTGGCCATCGTCTACAACCACGCCAGCGCCGCCGACGCGACCGGTCGCCGGCTGGGCCTGTACGACGACATCGAAGAGGCGGGCGAGGCGGCGAGCCCCGCCGCTCAACCGGCCGCCGAGCCCGCGGTTGAATCTCCGGCAGAGGGGCGGACGGCCTTCTGGGGGGCGCCGCGCGCGCCGCTGACCCTGGCGCTGTCCGCCGACGGCGGGGTGACCTGGCCGCTGCGCCGCGACCTGGAGGTCGGCGACGGCTATTGCATGACCAACAATTCGAAGGAGAAGCTGAACCGGGAGTTCTCCTACCCGGCCATTCTCCAGACGCCGGACGGCCGGCTGCGCATCGCCTTCACCTATTTCCGGCAGGCGATCAAGTACACCGAACTGCCGACCGATTGGGTCGAATCCGGCAGCGGGCGATAAAGGGGAAGGAAGCATGCCCATGAGAGCGACACAGATGGCGCCCATCGCCGGCCTGCGGCCGGTCGCACCGACGCTGATCCAGATCCGCAACCTGAAGAAGACCTACGCCGCCGGCCGGGTCCAGGCGCTGTCGAACATCAACCTCGACATCGCCGACGGCGAGTTCGTCTGCGTCGTCGGCCCGTCGGGCTGCGGCAAGAGCACGCTGCTGCGCATCCTGGCCGGGCTGGACGACTACGACAGCGGCCAGGTGATGCTCGGCACCAAGACGGTCTCCGGCCCGTCGCGCGATGTCGGCGTGGTGTTCCAGCAGGCCAACCTGCTGCCCTGGCTGACGGTGCGCGAGAATGTGGCGCTGCCGCTGCGTGTCGGCGGCGGCCGGCCCGACGGGGCGGACGACGTGGACCGTCTGCTGGAGGTCGCTGGTCTGAAGGATTTCGGCGGCCGCTACCCCTACGAGCTGTCGGGCGGCATGCAGCAGCGCGCCGGCATCTGCCGCGCCCTGGTGCGCAACCCGCGCATCCTGCTGATGGACGAGCCGTTCGGCGCGCTGGACGCCCTGACCCGCGAGCGGATGAACCTGGAGCTGCAGCGCATCTGGCAGAGCACCGGCAAGACGGTGATGCTGATCACCCACTCGATCTCCGAGGCGATCTTCCTCGCCGACCGGGTGATCGTGATGTCCGCGCGCCCCGGCCGGGTTCTGCGCGAGCTGACCGTGGACATCCCGCGCCCGCGCAGCAACGACACCATCATCAGCCACCCGGATTACCCGGCGCTGGCCAAGGAGATCCGCGCGCTTCTGACCGGACAGGGAGAGGAATGATGAGCAAGCCCGACATCACGTTGGCGGTCGCCGATCCCACCATCGAGTCCGCCCCCGCCTCCGAATCCCCGCCGCGCGCGCCGCGCCCGGTCAACGGCACGCTGATCGCCGGCCTGGGGCTGGTGGCGCTGTTCGCCGGCTGGGCGCTCGCCGTCCGCTTCCTCGACGTGCCGTCCTACATCCTGCCGTCGCCGGCCGCGGTGTGGAAGGCGCTGTGGTCCGGTCTGGCGGTGTCGCCCTCCGACCCGCTCGGCTACTATCTGCCGCTGTGGGGCACGCTGAAGAACGCCGCCATCGGGCTGGCGGCCGGCGGCGGGCTCGGGCTGCTGCTCGGCTCGCTGATGGCGGAGAGCCGCACCATCGAAAAGCTGCTGATGCCCTATGCCTTCGCTCTGCAGAGCCTGCCCAAGGTGGCCATCGCGCCGCTGGTGGTGATCTGGTTCGGCTTCGGCGACGGGTCGAAGATCGCCATCGCCGGGCTGCTGTCCTTCTTCCCGATCCTGATCAACAGCTTCACCGGGCTGCGCTCCGTCGATCCGGAGAAGATCGACCTGATGCGCTCGCTCTCCGCCTCGCGCTTCGAGACCTACCGCATCGTCAAGCTGCCGAACGCCGCCCCTTACATCTTCGCCGGCCTGGACATGGCGGTGGTCTACGCCCTGCTGGGCACCATCGTGGCGGAGTTCCTGGGCGCGCAGCAGGGCATGGGCGTCGTCATCACCCAGGCCCAGGCGGTGACCGACGTTGCCGGCGTCTTCGCGGCCCTGGTCATCCTGGGCGCCTTCGGCATCCTGCTGCACGGCATCGTGCGCGGTCTGGAGCAGCGCATCGTCCATTGGGGCAACCGCGGCCGCAAGTGAGCCGCGGCCCGAACAGCTTGAAGTCAAACAACGCGATCAAGGGGGAGGACACCATCATGACCACTTTCAGCGTCACCCGCCGCCAGTGCCTGCAGGCCGCCGGCGTCTTCGCCGCCGCCATGGCGCTCGGCCCGCGCTCGCTCTTCGCGCAGTCCGCCCCGCGCACCGTGCGGCTGGGCGTCGGGCTGAAGTCGCTGAACGCCAGCGTCATCAACCTGCTGATCGGCGAGGCGCTGGGCTACAACGCCGCCGAGGGCTTCACCGTCAAGGGCATGGCGGTGGGCGGCAACGCCAACGTCCAGGTCGCGGTGGACCGCGGCGACGTGGAGGTCGGCATCGCCGTGCCGTCCTACGCGCTGCCGATCCTCGCCAAGGGCGAATGGGGCGAGGCCATCAGCTTCTACCAGTACACCTACCCCTACAAATGGGACGTGGCGGTGAAGCCGGGCTCCGCGCTGAAGACCTATGCGGACCTCAAGGGCAAGAACATCGGCGTGTCCGACTTCGGCGGCACCGAGTACCCGGTGACCCGCAACGTGCTGAAGAATCTGAGCATCGATCCCGATCGCGACGTGAAGTGGACGGCGGTGGGCGGCGGCGTTCCGGCCGGCGTGGCGCTGCAGCGCGGGGCGGTCGACGCGCTCGCCTACTACGACACCGGCTTCGGCCTGATCGAGGGGGCGGGCATCCCCTTCGAGATTCTGACCCGCCCGCAGGGCCTGCCGATGATCGGCGGCCAGTTCCTGATGACGCTGCGCGAGCGGCTGAAGACCGACCGCGCGCTGATGGTCGGCTTCGGCCGATCCGCGGCCAAGGCCTCGACCTTCCTGCTCGCCAACCCGACGGCGGGGGCCAAGGCCTTCCTCAAGCTCTACCCGGAGACCGCGCCGCGCGGCAGCAGCGAGGAGGAGGCGGTCAAGGCGGTGCTGGTCGCGGTCAGCCGCCGCATCAAGCTCTACCAGCCGCCCTATCCGGGCTTCAAGATGGGCCAGATCAACCCGGACGAGTTCACCACCGAGATGGCGCTGAACGGCATGGAGGCGAAGGACCTGTCGCGCTTCTACACCAACGACCTGATCGCCGACATCAACGCCTTCGACGCCGAGGCGGTGAAGGCCCAGGCGATGAGCTACAATGGCTGAGCGTTCCAAGGTGGAGCGGCCCGCGTCGCCGGGCCGGGCGCTGGTGACCGGGGTCAGCTCCGGCATCGGCGCGGCCATCGCGGCTCGCCTGCTGGACGACGGCTGGGAGGTGGTGGGGCTGAGCCGCACCGCCCCGGCCATCGACCATCCGGCCCTGCGCTTCGTCGCCGTCGATCTGATGGACGCCGGAGCGCTGGCCGACGCACTGACCGGCCTGCCGCCGGTGCGGGCGGTGGTCCACGCCGCCGGCATCCTGCGCGTCGGCCGGCTTGGCGAGGCGGACAGCGCCACGGCCGACGCGCGGGCGATGTGGCGACTGCATGTCGAGGCGGCGACCCAGCTCGTGGAGCACGCCGTCCCCGCCATGGCGGAGGGCGGGCGCGTCGTGCTGATCGGCAGTCGCACGTCGGACGGCTCGGCCGGGCGCGGCCAGTACGCGGCCAGCAAGGCGGCGCTGTCGGGGCTGGCCCGCTCCTGGGCGATCGAGCAGGCGCCGCGTGGCGTCACGGTGAACGTCGTCGCCCCCGGCGCGACCGACACGCCGATGCTGGCCGACCCCAACCGCGCCGGCGTGCAGCCGAAGCGGCCTCCCATCGGCCGCTTCGTGAAGCCGGAGGAGGTGGCGGCGTTGACCGCCTTCCTGCTGTCGGACGCGGCGGCCAGCATCACCGGCCAGCGCATCGTGGTGTGCGGCGGCGCCTCGCTGGTGTGAGGCGCCTTTTCCGGCTCAGCGCGCCGGCACAAGGCGCGGCACCCAGCGGACGTAGGTGAGCATCGCCGCCAGCTCCACCAGGGTCTGCGTCACCACGACCGCCGGCACCAGCGCCCCGCCGTCCGGGACGGCGAAGGCCAGCGGCAGGACGACCAGAGAGTTGCGCGTGCCGCCGCTGAACACGACGGCCCGCGCCGCCTCGGTCTCCAACCGGAACAGGCGCGCCACCGCCCGTCCGGCGTAGGGCATCGCCAGCGCGAAGGCGATGTAGAGCGGCACGGCGAGGACCACCGCCCGCGCCTGGGCCGCCACGTCGGCGGCGACCGCCGCGATGACCAGGAACAGCACCACCGCCATGAGCGGCACCGGCAGCCACGCCAGGGCGTCCGCGGCGGCCTTTCCGGCACCGCCGCGCGCCGCCCAGGCCTGCGTCGTCCCGGCCAGCGCCAGCGGCACGGCGATCAGCCCGACGAAGGCGTCGATGAACGGACCCGGCCGCATCAGCGCCGCCGCCCCCTCCCCGGCGAACAGGCCGAGATAGACGGGCAGAAGCAGCATCTGGACAAGCAGCAGCACCGGCGTCGCCGCCAGCACCAGCCGCGCGTCGCCGCGCCCGAGATGGGTGAAGACGACGACATAGTCGATGCAGGGCGCCAGCAACACCAGCAGCACGCCGAGCCGCACCGCCGCCTGCTCCGCCGGGAGCACCGACACCAGCCCGATGACCACGCAGGGCACCACCGCGAAGTTGACCAGCAGCAGGGCCGACAGGAAGCGGGTGTTGGTCACGCTTTGCCGCAGGTCGCCCAGCGGGACCTGGAGAAAGGTGACGTAGATCAGCGCGGCGAGGGCGGGGTTGATCCCCGCGTCCCAGAGGTCGCCCGGCAGAACGGCGGCGCTCAGCAGGCCGGCGGCGACCGCGGCGAAATAGACGGGGACCTGATGGGTTTCCAGATCCGCGCGGGTAACGGCGGCCATGTCTCGGCTCCCGGTCATGGATTGTCTTTATTGGCCTGCGGAATCCGCCGGGTCACGGGCAGCAGCGGCCGTCCTCGTGATGGGGCGACAGCGCCTCGATGATGCGGCACTCGGCGACCCGGCCGCCGCGCCGGCACTGGTGGGCCAGCCGGTCCAGCTCCTCGCGCAGGCGCTCCAGATCGGCGATCTTCCGCTCCACTTCGTTGAGCTGCTCGACGACCAGCGCGTCGACCTCGCCGCAGGGGCGGTCCGGCTGATCGGCGAGATCGAGCATCGCCCGGACGGTCTCCAGCGGGAAGCCGAGGTCGCGCACCCGCCGGACGAAGGTCAGCCGCCGCACATGGTCGTGGCCGTAGCTGCGGTAGTTGCCCGCCGTGCGGGCGGGCGCCGGCAGGATGCCGATCTTCTCGTAGAAGCGGATGGTCTCGACCTTGGTGCCGGTCAGCTTGCCGAGCGCGCCGATGGACAGCTCCTGTTTCGCCATCACAAACCCTCTTGACCCTGTAGTAACTCCAGGGTCCATGGTAGCGCACGACAGGCAGCCGCGCACCCTCCAATGGCGCGGCGCGCCACACCGCCGGTCGGAGTGGATCATGCAGGACAGGACTTTGGAGGCCGCCGCGCCGGGCACCGGGCAGGCCCTGCGCTACAAGGTGGCGGGCATGGATTGCCCGAGCTGCGTCGGCAAGATCGAAACGGCGTTGCGCCGCCTGCCGGGGGCGTCCGGCGTCGGGCTCAACCACCATTCGCAAATCCTGAGGCTGACGCTGGACGAGGCGGCGACGCCGCGCGCGACGGTCGAGGCGACCATCCGCGGGCTCGGCTTCGCGGTGGAGCCCGCCGACACGCTCCGGGTGTCCGAGGGCGACGGGGTGACGACCGACAACGCCGCCGCGACGGAGCCCCGCTGGTGGCAGACCGGCCGGGGCCGCGTCACGCTCCTGATCGCCCTGCTGGTCGGGGGCGGTTCTCTGCTGTCCCTGCTGGCGCCGGCGGTGTCGGAGGTCGCCCTGATGCCCGCCGCCCTGTTCGGGCTGGCGGTCTTCGGGCGCCGCGCCGTTCGGCTCGCCCGCTCCGGGTCGCCCTTTAGCATCGAAATGCTGATGTCGGTGGCGACTCTGGGCGCTCTGCTCATCGGCGAGGCGGAGGAGGCCGCGGTGGTCGTCCTGCTCTTCGCCATCGGCGAGCTGCTGGAGGGTGTGGCCGCCGGGACCGCCCGTTCCGGCATCCGGGCGCTGTCGGCTCTGGTCCCGCGGACCGCCCTGCTGATCGAAGGGGAGAGCGCCCGCGCGGTGCCGGTGGAGCGGTTGGAGGTCGGGCAGCTCGTTCTGGTCCGGCCCGGCGACCGCGTGTCCGCCGACGGCGTGGTCGAGGAGGGCGAGTCCGACATCGACGAATCCCCCGTCACCGGCGAGTCCGTGCCGGTCGCCAAGTCCGTGGGCTCCCCGGTCTTCGCCGGCGGCATCAACGCCACCGGGGTGCTGCGCGTCCGCGTCACCCGCAAGGCGTCGGACAACACCATCGCCCGCATCGTCCAGCTCGTCGAGGAGGCGCAGGCCGCCAAGTCGCCGACCGCGCGCTGGATCGAGCGGTTCAGCGCCCGCTACACCCCCGCCGTCATCGCCGTGTCGGTCCTCACCGTCCTGGTGCCGCCGTTGGCCTTTGGCGGGGACTGGCACAGCTGGATCTACCGCGGTCTGGCGCTGCTGCTGATCGGCTGCCCCTGCGCGCTGGTGCTGTCCACCCCGGCGGCCATCGCCTCCGGGATCGCGGCGGGCGCCCGGCGGGGCCTGCTCATCAAGGGCGGCGCCGCGCTGGAGGCGATCGGCAAGGTGCGGACCATCGCCTTCGACAAGACTGGCACGCTGACCCTGGGGCAGCCGCGGGTGACCGACATCGTCCCGCTCGACGGAAATGAGCGCACGCTGCTCGGCCTCGCCGCCACCGTCGAGAGCGGCTCGGCCCACCCGCTGGCCCGCGCCATCCTGGAGCGCGCGGCGGTGGACGGCGTCCCGCTGCGCCCGGCCCGCGACCGCAAGGCCGTTCCGGGACGCGCGGTGCAGGCGGTGGTCGGCGGGCGCCTGATCGAGGTCGGCTCCCCCCGCCACGCCGTCGAGCGGGGTGGTGCCGGCTCCCTGCCCGCCGACTTGCCCGCCGACACCGTCGCCGCCTTTGAGGAGGAGGGCAAGACGGTCGCCGTGGTCCTGGCGGACGGACGGCCCATCGGGCTCCTGGCGCTGCGCGACGAGCCGCGGCCCGACGCCGCGCGGGGGATCGCCGCGTTGCGTGGGCTCGGCGTGCGCAGCGTCATGCTGACCGGCGACAACCGCCGCACCGGTCAGGCGGTCGCCCGGACGCTCGGCTTGGCTGTCGAGGCCGAGCT
>NZ_JBSNCF010000004.1:0-204578 GCF_058780535.1 Azospirillum sp. UENF 211521 | reverse complement strand
ATGCCATCCAGGATGGCTCCAGGACCCCGTTGAGCAGGATCAGGCCGGCGGCGAAGGCCAGCAGGGGCAGAATGAGGAAGGGAGCATTGGTCTTCCGCTCGGCCATCGTGCAGGTGCTCGACTTGTGGAAACGGTCGATCGTACCGTTCCTTGAACTTCGGTTTCGAGCCTGCGGAAAGGGACAGCGAATGCCGGAACGCCGTCTCACGGTGGCAACGCTGCTGACCGGTGTGCTCTGGGTGCTGATGTGGAGCCGGCGGCGGCAGATCCGTAGGCAGGTCGTCGCCTGCATTCTCGCGGGCGCGGCCCGTGACCTCGACGGTCTTCTGGCGGGACAGCCCGGTGGCCCATCGGGAACACTGCCGGACGGTGGCCGGATCTCGTCTGCGGCATGGCGCTCGGCGGCCGCCGGAATTCCCCGCATCGTCAACCCGCCGATGCCGGACCGGCCGTCGCTGCAGGCCCTGGCGCTCCTCGCCGGCGATCGCAGCTGCCTGTTCGCTTTGGCGCGGCACGGTTGGCGTCTCGATCCCGAGGGTGACCACAGCGTCCTTCGGGCCGCCTTCCATCTGCATGGCCCGGACGAGCTTCGGGCTCTCGCCCGGGCGTCCTGCGGTGTCGCTCCGTGACCGGAAGCTCGCGCCTGGTCGGCTGGTTCCTCTGGCTCGTGCTGACGGTATGGCCGTTCAAAACGGCGCTGTGGATCGGCTGCGGCTTCGACGTCCTGAACACCGGCCACTATGCCTATGTGTGGGCCGCCTTCCTCGCCGGTGCCCGTTTCCACACCCCGGCGCAGATCCTGTTCCTGCTGAGCTGGCCTGCCCTTCTGCTGTGGTGTTGGGCGACCCTTGTCGCCCTGCCCTTGCCGACCGTCTTCGCGCGTTTGCTGGATCACTGGCTCGACCGGCGGGCCCGGCGGCATCACGCCGACGAAGCTCCGGCGCCGGCGGACGACGGCCTCCCCTCCCCCTTCGCCGGTCTCGGGACCGCCCTGCCCGCTCCGCCGGTCCAGGCTGTCCGGAGCGAGGACAAGGTGATGCCGCCTCTGCCGCCGGCGCCGGCGATGGCCTCCGTCCCGGCCCATCCGGCGTCCCACGGCGCTCCGCAACGGTCTCCAGCAGCACCACGGCCACCGGCTCCGCCGCCCGCACCCGCGGACGAGTACCGGCCGCCCGATCTCGAGGCTCCCTTGTCGGTGGCCGAGCTGGCGGCGATCCTCGATCTGGTCCCGGACGAACGGCGCCGTGACGAGCTGCGGGACGCCATCGCTCGGGTCGATCCCGAACTCCAGGCGACCATGACCGCCGTGGTCGCCGTATCGGCCGCCGCCCAGATGGAGCATGACCGGATCTGCGAGGCGCAGGGCAAGCGGCCAGCCTTGGCCACCGACGTTCCCTGCGATGATCCGGAATGGATGGAGCCCTTTCTGGAAGGGCTGCAGGCCTGCAACACCGCGGTGTGGGAACTCAACAGCTACGACGGATCGAACCGCGGCTTCGTCGCGCTCGGGGGATCGGGCATCGCCGTCATTCTGGCCTGGACGCGGCCTGGTCCGTGGATCGATCGCGGCGACCGGTGGACGGGAGCGGCGGACGTCGCATGCCTCTCGCCCGTCCTCGGAGTCGACATTCTGCTCAAGCAGCTTTTGAAGACGATCGACGGTTCCCCGGAAACCGCCAACCGCCTCACCTCCTGCCAAGCCATCGTGCTGATGGCGGAAGGCACGATCGTGCCGGACGAGGAGACCGAGCGCCGCTGGGACAGCAAATCCGTGCAGGTCTGCACTCTCGCCGCCGGGGATCGGATATCGCTTATGGCGGCGATCGGCCCGCATCCACGGTCGCCCGACGATCTCATCGCCGCGGCACTGGACCGGGCAGGGCTGAAGCGCCTGTCGAACTGACGGTGGGGAGGTCAGCAGGCGGCGCGCCGGGCGTAGTTGACCGAGGCCTCGGCGCGCCTTGAGCTGGAGACTTCCGTTCATGTTTCCATGAAATCAGAGGTCCCCACTTATATAGACCGGGCACGGTCGTGCGTCAACGCGCCGTCGCGCGACAACACTCCAGGCGTCCCGTCTCGGAGCACGTCCTTCGATGCACCGATGAGCCCCGGCCGGGAGGTCGTCAGGGCTCTGCCGGTGCCGCCGAATTCGCCTCGCAGGTCCAGGCGGCGAGCAACGCCGCGTCATTCAGCGCTGCCGCTGGAATGCTCCGGCGCCGGGTCCGGGCCAGGGTCCCGGCCGCGGCGAGCGCGTCGGCCGACGGGCGTCGCCGGCGCATCCGACTCCAGCTCCGTCCCTCGATGCGGAGCGTCTCCTGTTCGGGGATCTCGTCGATGAAGCGGCTCGGGGCCGTCGAGGTGTGGACGACCGTCAGGCGTTCGTGCGGACGGGTCATGCCGACATACATGCCGTTCCGTTCCTCCTCGATGCCGCGGCCGCCATCGTGCATTTCGGCGCGGACGGCGTGGACCGACGGAAAGATGCCCTCGTCGACACCGAAGAGATAGGCCTCGTCGTCTTCGAGCCCCTTGGCGGCGTGCACGGTCATCAGCCGCACCGGCGCGTCGTCGCGTTCGGCCTGGGCCGCCCGTTCCGCCCGGTCGTGCAGCGCGGCGGCACTGCCGACCTCCCTGGCCACCTGCAGCAGTTCCGCCACGTTGTCGAGGCGCTCGTCCGCGCGCGGATCGTCGGCGGCCCGCCAGTGTTCCTCGTAGCCGACGGCGTCGAGAAGGCCTTGAAGGCGGTCGGCGAAGCCGCCGGAGGAGGCCGTGTCCCGCCACCCGGCCATGGCGTCGGCGAGGGCGCGGGCGCCGGACGCCTGGACGCCCCGCAGCATCCCGGCGTCGGCAAGGCGACGCCCAGCCTCCACCAGATCGCCGGCGCCGGCTGCGGCGCGAATGCGCTCCATGGCGACGTCTCCGAGTCCGCGGGGCGGAAAATTCGCGATGCGCTCCCAGGCGTCCGCGTCGGCGGGATTCACGGCGAGCGCCAGATAGGCGAGGGCGTCGCGGACCTCGAGACGGCCCCAAAACCCGACATCCCCGACGACGGTGTAGGGGAGGTCCGCATCGATCAAGGCCTCCTCGACGACCCGGCTCAACCAGTTCGCCCGGTACAGCACCAGCGTTCCGGGTTCGTCGTCGCACTCGGCCCGCCTCAGGCGGATGTCGTCGGCAAGCCAGTCCGCGGCGTCCTCGAGGGACTCGGCGCCGACCACACGAACCGGGGGGCCGCCATGGCGGCGGGTGGGGTCCGGCCGCAAGGTCTTGGCGAAGCGGCGCTTGTTGTTGGCGATCACGGCGTTGGCGCAGGCGAGGATGACCGGTGTCGAGCGGTAGTTGATCTCCAGCCGCACCATGCGGCAGGGCGCCCATTGATCGGGAAAGCCCAGGATGTTGCCGACGTCGGCCCCGCGCCACGCGTACAGCGACTGGGAATCGTCGCCGACGGCGCAGACGTTGCGGTGATCCCGCCCGAGCAGATGAACGAACAGCGCCTGCTGGACGTTGGTGTCCTGGTACTCGTCGATGTGGATGAACCGGAAGCGGCCGGCAATGTCGCGCCGGTAGCTTTCATCGCCCTCCAGCGCCTTGACCACCCACAGCAGAAGGTCGCCGAAGTCCGCGAGATTGTCCTCGCGCAGGATCGCCTGGTACGCCGCGTACACCCGGGCGGCCGTGGCGACATCCTCCGGAACCTCGTCTCCCCCGAACTTCGCGCCGATCCATCCGGCGACGGACGCCTCGTCGGGCGTGATTCCTTCGTCCTTCATGGTGGCGATGGCGGCCGCGGCGGCGTGCACGGCGTCGCGGTCGTCGTGACCCTCGATGCCGGCGTCTTCCATCGCAATGCGGACGGCCCTGCGCGACTGTGCGGCGTCGGCGATCTCGAACCCTTTGGCGAGGCCGGCGAGCCAGGGGCGCTCGGCCAGCAGGCGGCGGGCGATGGAATGAAAGGTGCCGACCCAGATCTGGCTCGCGCGTTCCTCGCCGATCATCTCCGACAGCCTGTCCTTCATGACTTCCGCGGCGTCGTTGGTGAAGGTCAGCGCCAGGACCTGATAGGGGCGTGCGCGCCGCTGCGCGATCAGATGGGCGATGCGGGCGGTCAGGGTTTTCGTTTTGCCGGTGCCGGCTCCGGCGAGCACCAGTAACGCGCCGTCCAACGCCGTGGCCGCCTCGCGCTGCTGGTCGTTCAGACCGCTCAGGGGATCAGTGCGCCGCCTCGTCCCACGATACCGGTCGAACATGCTGCCTTTCTCCCACCGTGTCCTCCACGGCGGAGGCCCCGCGTGGTCAGCGCAATACCAGCATAGAAGGGGAGGGCGGTTCGAGCACCGGCGCTCTACTCCATAGACTTGCGACGTCGGGAGCACCTTTGGGTTGCGCCAGAGATTAGACGGCTACCCAGGGATGCTCCCGACGTCGCAAGCCGCTTCATTCACTAAGAAGGTCGTCGATCTCCTGGCGAAGCTGATGGAGGCGTTCACGATGCTCGGCAACCATGGCTGAACGAACCGCACGGACGGCTCCGATATCCTTCCCAATTCGGTTCAGGCTGGTGCCTAACACGCGCAACGGCTCCAGATTTTGGCGGGTCCGCGGCTTAGCCGCCCGCATCTCCCGCACCGTCATGCCACCTCTGGCTTGGTTCCAAAGAGCCCGCTGGGCATTTTCACCCTCAACTGCGGCGAGCTCATACAGCGCAGATTTGCTCACTGTGTCAGGAGCAGCCTGATATTCGGCAAGGATATCGGAGGGTAATGTGAGAATGCTCAATCGCCGCGAGGTTTCGCTATCGGATAAGCCGACCACAGCACCAGCTTCCACCTGCGAAAAGCCCTGGGTATCGATTAGCGCTTTCAGGCCTCGGGCGAGGTCGACGGCGTCCAAATCGACGCGCTGCACATTCTCAATAAGCGCGAGTTCTTCCGGTTTCCCCTTGGTGATAATTGCCGGAATGGTGGACCGCCCCAGCATGCGATGAGCGCGCAAACGCCGCTCGCCGGCCACCAAACGGTAATGACCAACTTCCTCCGTCTCCCGGACCAGAATTGGTTGCTGGAGGCCGTACCGTTTTATGGACTCTGCCAGAAGGCCAAGTGCTTCCTCGTCGAAAACTGTTCTCGGCTGGTCCGGATTGGCGGTGATGCTGTCCAGGTCCGCTTCGACCAGTCGGGGGAGAACGCCGGAGAGGCCGTGCAAACTCGCGCTGACTTCAGGAATGGCTTCACGGCCTGCCGGACCGGCCATCATCTGTGTGCGGGTCGTGCGCTGAAGCTTAGGCGGCATGGACGCTCTCCGCTGTGTTCGCTGTTGCGTCGATCAGCTGCCGGGCGATCTCTACGAAAGTTACGATCCCGGGTGCCCCTGGATCGGCCTCAACCGTAATGCGTTGACTGGCCGCGGCTTGAGAGTAAATGGTTGCCCGCGGAATGGGATCGAACACATGCATCGACGAGCCCCAGACCTGTTGTATGTCGTCCAGAGACGCACGATCCTGGCTGAGCCGCGCATTGTACATCGTTGGTACGATGCCGAGGATGCGCAGACGGGGGTTCGCCCGTTGCTGCACTTCACGCAGGGTGTTGTTCAGGTGATCGAGTCCGAGGATTGCCGGTGCCTCCGTCTGGCACGGGATCAAGACATAGTCCGACGCGACAAGCGCGTTCATGGTCAACGCCGATAGGGCAGGGGCACAGTCGATCACGACGAAGTCATACTGGTTCCGGATTTGCCCGATCATCTGGCGCATGAAGCCGCTTGGGCTGATCTGGTCCTGCGTCATCTCCTTTTCAGCGACGGCAAGCGCAATGCTGGAAGGCAGAAGGTGCAGATTCGGATAGGCCGTCCGCAGGATGCAGGAGTCGACCGGTGTTTTCCCGGTCAAGGCATGATATAGGGTGCGCCCGGACTTGGTCAGTTCCACCGTTTCTCCAACGGGTACGCCTGCCTGAACAGTCGCGTTTGCTTGGCTGTCGCCATCGACCAGCAGCGTCCGGTAACCTGCGCGAGCCAGAACGTAGGATAGACACAGACTTGTCGCGGTCTTAGCCGTGCCGCCCTTTTGGATGGCCAGTGACACCGTCACGCATCGGCGGGAAGCAGTGTCCTCCGTCCGCTGCAACGTCAGCATCAGTAAAAGGCCTGCAACGTCAGCCGGAACCTTCTCCTTACCACTTTCCCACTTCGAAACCTTGGATTTGTCCAGTTTTCGCCCGGTCATGTCGTTCAGCGCGGTCGCTAAATCCGCTTGGGTCAATCCACGCAATTCCCGCAGTGCGCGGATCTTGTCGCCGTCCATGCGATGCCTCCACCGATTTGGGTAATGGAAAGCTACGTAGTTGCCTTTCTGAGGTCAAGAAAGACAACCGATGAGCCGCAACAATCCGGCATTTTTCCTGAACGTAAGGGACTTTTAGGAAATTATGTAACTGAAGTAGCCTCATAGGGATGCCTGAGGACAACGGCTGCTCCCGAATGTCACTTGATAGCCGACCAAGCTTTCCGGGCACAGCCTACGCAGTGGCCACGCTACCACGGTCGCCGGAAACGACGGCGACGAGCGGGCAATCCAGGCCCAGCTCGGACACCACAGCGCAGAGATGACCCGACACTACATCCGTGAGGCGAATGTGTTTCGGCGAAGCCGCTCCCTGGACTCCGGCTCGGATCGTGGCGTTCGCCGCCGAGCACGAGTGCGATCCCAGGACACCCGACGCCAACGCCTCGACCCGGCCCGCTATGCCGGGCACAGCCTGCGTGCCGGCTTTGTCACCACCGCGGCCATTGAGGGCAAGGACATCATCGACATCCTGATGACGACCCGCCACGCCGAGCCGCGGACGGTGATCGACTATATCCGCACCGAGCGGCTGGCCGGGCGCAACGCCGTGCGCAGCGCCCTGGCCCGTCCTGGTGAAAGCGCAGGTGCTGATGACCCTCCGAACGATCTGTCGCAAGGCTGAGATGTCCCGCCAGCCTAACCGATCTCGAAACATGCTGCGGTGTACAGTCTTGACCAAGGGCATCCTGAAGCCTAACTTGATCTACAGATAAACG
Source organism: Azospirillum sp. UENF 211521 (assembly GCF_058780535.1). Lineage (NCBI taxonomy): Bacteria > Pseudomonadati > Pseudomonadota > Alphaproteobacteria > Rhodospirillales > Azospirillaceae > Azospirillum > Azospirillum sp. UENF 211521. The sequence goes on along the minus strand of NZ_JBSNCF010000004.1, from coordinate 197,516 downwards.
GCAGTCGTTTTTTTTCAGGAGACGAACAATGCCAAACACCAAGAGGCAAGCTGATCCCGATCGCGCCACCCGGCGCCAGCAGGTTCTGACGACGGCGACGGTGCGGGCGGCCGAGCACCTTGCCATGCCGAACGCCGCGGTGGCGGAGATGCTGGGCGTGTCGGTGCCGACCGTGTCCCGGATGAAGACTGGCGCCTACCTGTTGGCCGACGGCTCGAAGCCGTTCGAACTGGCGCAGCTGTTCCTGCGGCTGTTCCGGAGCCTGGATGCGATCGTCGGAAGCGATGACGCCGCCTCGCAGTCGTGGATGCAGACGGAAAACCGGGCTTTGAACGGTCGGCCGATTGATCTTGTCCAGACGGTCACCGGCCTGGTCAGCAGCGTCACCTATCTGGACAGCCGCCGTGCAATCGTTTGAGGCTGAGCCGTATAGCGGCGAGATCTGGCGCGTGGTCGAGAGCCAGAACAAAGCCTCGACCATGCGTTTGACCGAGGATCTCGACGATCAGGCCCTGCTGGAGGAGCTGATCGAGGAGGTCAAGCCATCGCTGCCGGCGGAGTGTGCTGGTCTCCACTTCCTTCTGGCGACACCGTTCCGTTACACGCCCTATCCGAACGCTTCGCGCTTTCGCCGGGCGAACGCCTATCCGGGGGTGTTCTATGCCGCCGAACAGATCATGACGGCGATGACCGAGCTGGCCTTCTACCGGATGCTCTTTTTCCGCGAAGCCCCGGGCATGGTGCTGCCGGCCCGGCCCGTCGAGCATCGGGCCTTCTCGGTGATGTGCGTGACCGAGCGGTCCATTGACCTGACGGAGCCGCCGCTTTCTGCCGCCGCGGACTGGACACATCCCACCGATTACGCTGCGTGTCAGGAACTGGCCGACCGGTCTCGGGAGACCGGGATCGAGGTCATCCGGTACCAATCAGCGCGCGATCCGGACGGTCGCTGTTTGGCGGTCCTGACGCCTTTGGCCTTTTCCGAGCCCAACCCGAGGCGGCTCGAGACGTGGCATCTGTTCGCCCGCCCGACCAAGGTACAGGTCTGGCGGGAGTTTCCACCGCTGCAGCGGGAGTTCGACCTCGCCGAGTTCGACGCCGACCCGAGGGCTCGGGTGTTGCTCCAGCCGTAAGAGGAAAGATCAAGGTGTCGGCGGCTCGCCATGAGGTGATTCGTGACGAGCCGTTCTTAAGACAGCAAGCCGACCTGGATTGCTCATCGCCAGTGGTGCCGGCGAACGGATGAGTCCGGCGGCAGTGCGCCGCGTGGTGGAGCGGCGCACCGGCGAAGCCAACCCGCTGGCCGCCGGCGTCGACTTTCCTGGATGTCGACCCGTTGATTTTATTAGACTTGCCGGACGCCCTAACCGCTTTGGGTCCCGCGAGCGAGGTTGTTTGACCCCGAAATTTTTTAATGAAAAATCCCTGAGAGTCGGCTGCCCGCCCTATCCGTACCACCAACCATTCCCAGGTATCGACAGGCCGTAGGGAATTTGAGCAGTTATCTTACCCGCTCAATTCCCGATCCTTTCGCCGAAATTCCTGTCGATTTCCCTACGCATTCCCTAGTCCGTTTCAACCATCCATGGTCAGATGGGGCCAGAACAAACTGGAGCCTCGCTATGGCAATGGTTTCCGTGATCCTTGGAGAGGTGAGGCGGCTGCGCCTTGAGAGGGGCATGAAGCAGCTCGATCTCGCCAACAGAGCGGGCATCGATCCGAAAACGCTGCGTACCATGGAGCTCGCCACAGCTCCTGTGCGCGAGGAGTCCGTCCGTAACGTGGCACGTGAACTGGGCGTGCCCTGGGGCCGCCTCGTTGAAAGCCGCGTAAACTCGATGGCCCCCATTCGCGGCGAAGCCGCCTTGACTCTCCGAGCCCTTCCCGCGGATGACCTCTTTGATGAGATCCGCCAGGCAGGCTCTGTCCGGTGGCACTTGTCCATCAACCCGAACCAGGACCAGATCGCCAAGCTGCGGATCTTGGAAGGCAGGATCGAAAGCATTCGGGAGTTGGACGCCACACACGCCGATGGAAAGCTGTCCTCACAGTTGGACATTCTGGCAGCCCGTGAGGAGTTGAAGACCTGGATTGACGCTCTGCAGCACGAAGGTTTTAGCCTTCTGGCCGGAAGCTATCTCTTCTGGGAATGTGATGAAGAGCGCGTCTACTATAACATCGCCGTTCACTACACAAGCATCCGTGTCCTCCAACTCGCTCTGACTCCGGCAAAGCAAACCGTTCTCGCCCTTTCTCCTGATCCCGGTAAAGAACCGCCGCTTTTGGCTCCGAATGACGGGCTGACGTATCTGCAGAATGGGATCGAAATTCCCACGGAGCCGGTACGACATGGGCGGTTGGGTCTGGATGAGGAAGACGACGACCTCCCGGAGGAGATCCCGTTTTGAACGCGGCGCTCGAGGGAGCCTTGATGCTGGCTTCCTTCGGCATCGAGGTCGCGCCGGCCTTTGGAATCACAACGACCGGCCAATGCGCCTGCCGGAACCCAGCCTGTCATCGCCCAGGCAAGCACGCGATGCTCTACGAGGAGATCTTCACGGGATCCGCCAAGGAGGATGCCATCAGGGCCTGGTGGGATCGGTACCCAAACGCCAACAGCATGGCCCACACAGGCCGGCGCTCTCGGCTGTTCGTGATCGACGTCGACGGTGCAGCGGGCTTCACATCGCTCGGCTCGCTCCAGGATCGACATGGGGCCCTGCCTCCGACGTTCACCGTGCGCTCAGGCTCTGGCGGCCTCCATCTCTACTACCGTGTGGGTCCCATCGCTCCTGACCTACCCTCGGCGATGAACGTGTTTGGACCCGGCCTTGATGCACGAGGCGAACGTGGACGGCTGATCGGACCAGGATCACATCACGCCTCCGGTGGGCGCTACGAGATCGTCGATGGCATTCCGCCAGCCGACGCTCCGGACTGGCTCATCACCACCGCTCTGAAGCCACGTCAGATCCCCTGACGCTGCGTCGGGGGCCACCATCCGTATCTGAAGGAACTCCCCATGCCGATACGACGGTCCATGAGGTGGCTGTATCCGATCGACTGGTCACAGCTCAGCCAGCAGATCCGGTTTGGGCGAGCTGCAGGCCGCTGTGAGAAGTGCAAACGCCCCCACGGTCACCTGGTCCGCCAGCTCCGTGACGGACGCTGGTACGACGAAGAGGATGCGAGATGGCGGGATGATATGGGACGAGACGTGGCCAACCCTTCCTGGATCGAGCAGATGTCCATTGTTCAGCGCCAGGTCATCTTGGCAACGGCTCACCTCGACCACGATCCAGGGAACAACCACCCGTCCAACCTCGCTGCCCTGTGTGGGCGCTGTCATCTGGCCCATGACCGTTTCGCCCATCAGCACCAGCGACGCCTTACCATCAGGAGCCGCCAAGCCCTCGGTGATTTGTTCGATGGTCCGTACCGATACGACTCCATGTAGCCATATCGCGATTTGGCCAAATGATTAAATGTAGATTTGAACACATTACCATTTGGGGAACAGGAGGAATTCCTCCCGCCTGGCCCATCTCAGATCCCCCACCCTTTACCTTTCGGTACAAGGCGGTGGCTTCAAGCTTCCCGTTTCCGGCTGCCCGATCTCGATCCGAACACCGACACAAAACCCCTTGACATAGCTAAAACCCCTATGGATAACTAAATACCCATACATAGCTATCGGCTGGGGTTTATGATGGTTCGCGTCCACAAGAGAACGCTGGCGGGCATCATCGACGAGTTTGTCGAGGCTCAGCGGCTGCCGAACGGTTTCACGTTCAAGATCAAGACGCCGGGGGCCGAGCGGGCTGTGAAGTCGAACGCCACCCGTCGTTACGACCCGACTGTTTTGCTCAAGAGGACACCCAACCGTGACCGGGAGGGCGACCCCGTTCGCATGTCGCGCCTCGATGAGAAGCTGAAGCGCGCGCTCTATCTGGAAGACGGCTGCGAGATCACCTTCATCGGCCCGGACAAGCAGCCGATCCCCAAGCAGACGACGCTGGAGAAGGTTCGTGACATGGAGGGGACGCCCACCGCCGCGGAAGAGGAGATCAATTCCATCCGCGACGACGCCATCGAACTCTACAAAGACGACCCCGATCGCAGCGGCGCGTACTGCATCATCCGAAGCATGATCGAACAGGGCTGGTACCCCAAGGAAATCACCGCGCTTGCCGAGGAGGCGCACGAAGAAGTGACTGGCTTTTGATGCCAAGCCCCACTGGCCCCATTCAGTACCAGCTTGCCGCTCTCGGTGAGGCCTCAGTCATCCATGTCCCGTCTGGCATCTGCAGCCTGTTCTCCGGCTTATGGTGCAACGCATGCCGCTAAATACGCACTCAACGGACTTTGGTGCACAATTCGGCGTGAGAGCGGAGTCCACCCGCGGCCGGTGGGGATCAGGCACCCTTGCGGGAGGCGGGCATTCCCAAGCTGGTCATGATGTTCATGACTTTGCAGCCACAGGCGGCCTCGACCTGCTGGGCAGGCAGATTCCGGGCACGCAGGGTGCGCCCGATCAGCTGCTTGTAGCGCATCATCGCGACCTCGCCCAAGGAGCGGCGGCCGTAGCGGACGTCCCGCTGCCAGCCCTGCCGGCCACGCTCGGCAATCCTCCGGATGTGGCGGTCGCGTTGGCTGGGTGCGCCGGTAGCGGTCTCGCTCGGCACCGCGGTGGAGCGCGGCGGGATGATCACCTCGGCGTCGGGGGTGTGGGCGGCGACGGCGCGGTAGACCGGCTCACCATCGTACGCCCCGTCGGCCAGCACCGTGCCGATTGGGCGCTTGATCTGGTCGAGCAGCGGGCCGACCAACGAGGCATCGCCGTCCTGCGTGGTCGTCAGCTCCGCGGCGAGGATCTCGCCGGTATCGGGATCGACCGCCAAGTGGAGCTTTCTCCAGCTCCGGCGCGCTTGGCCACCATGCTTTTCCAGGTGCCACTCGCCCGTGCCGAACACCTTCAGCCCGGTCGAATCGATCACCACGCTGACCGGCCCGTCCGTCCTGGCCAGCGCTGACGCGACCTCCAGATTGGCGCTGCGCCGGGAGAAGGTCGTGTGATCTGGAACCGGCAGGTTCAGGCCGAGCAGGCGCATGAGCGAACGCAGCAAACCCTCGGTCTGCCGCCACGGCCGGCCGAACGCCAGGCGCAACATCAGCCCGGCTTTGATCGCCACGTCCGAGTAGCGCGCGGTCGCCGACCGCGGCGGCCCGAAGCCGGCGGCGTCCAGGTGGCGATCGCCTCCGGCGTCACCCAGATCGTCAGGTCACCGCGCCGACTTGGCCTTGTACGGCATCAGCGGCTCGACTTCAGCGGGCCGCCTCTATAACCGCTCGCCCTCCCGACCACCACCAGATCGGGCTTTGTGCACCAACGTCGCTCGCAACTGCATTCTTGTTATGCGACCAAAGCTGTTTAATGCTGAAAATTTTCAATGAGAAGTCTCAGGTGAAAGCGACACCAGTCAATGATTGGGGACGAAAACGGCCGCGACAAATGATCTGGATGCATAAGATGATACCAAAAACCTATATACCTTCCGACACTGTCGGTTCCATACCAAGCCTGAGGGGCAAGGGTTTCGTTACGTAACGTAATTCGGATGGGAAAATCGCATGGACCCGTCGTTGCCGAAGAAGAGGCCAGGAGGCCGCCCGCGCCAGTACCTCGACGATGCGGATCGGCAGGCGGCGTTTCGGGATCGGCAAGCCGATTCTTTGGCACTCGGGGGCGCCGCAAGAGCGCTGATCGCCAAGCCGACGCTGCCGTTCGTCGAGTTGATGATGGCGCGCCTGCTGGAGCAGGCGTCCGATCGCGACGCGATGCGCGCGGCGTTGCTGGCCAAGCTGCGCAAGGGCTGAAGCCGCGTTGCTCGCTCTCCCGCCTGCCGCGCCCGCCTGTTCAAACGGACTGTACAGGCGGCCAAACGATCGTTTTCTCAAAACGGATTGAACTGTACAGTGGGGCAGTTTTTCCGCTTTCATGAACGGATTCCATGGCCCTCATCGGCTACGCCCGCGTCTCCACCGAAGACCAGGCCACCTTCAGCCAGCTCGACGAGCTGAAAGCCGCCGGCTGCTCGGTGATCTTCGAGGAAAGGGCATCGGGCGCCAGCCGGGCACGTCCGGAACTCGCCAAGGCTGTCGCTCAGGTGAAGCGCGGTGACATCCTGGTCGTAGCGCGCATCGACCGGCTGGCCCGTTCGCTCTCCCACCTGCTCGACGTGATCGAGCGGCTGGAGGCGGTCGGCGCCCACTTCAAGTCGCTGCGCGACCCGATCGACACCTCCACGCCGCAGGGCAAGTTCGCCCTGCAGGTGCTGGGCGCCGCCGCCGAGCTGGAGCGCGCGCTGATCCGTGAACGCACCAAGGCCGGCTTGCGGGCGGCCAAGGCACGCGGGCGGGTGGGGGGCAATCCCGCGCTCAAGCGCCGCGATCCCGAAGCCATCGCCGAGTTGTCCGCCATCCGCGATCGGCAGTATGTGGCCGAGTTGCTGGCCACCATGGACGCGTGGCTGCCCAAGGTGCGTGCCCTGCGCCCGGGCAACGCCTGGGGCAAGGTGGCCAGGGCACTCGACCGGCTCGGCTCGCCCGACCGGCCCTGGACCGCCGACCGGCTGTCGCGGGCGGTCCACCGCCTCGTCGCGGAAGGGCTGGCCGAGCCGGACCTGATCGCGCCGGCCCCGCGCAAGCCGCCCAAGGACGACCTCCTGCTGGTCATCGCCGGCATCAAGGGGGCCGACCCGACCATCAGCCTGCGCGCGATCGCCGCGCGCCTGGAGGAGATGCGCATCCGCACGCCGCGCCGCGGCACGACTTGGTCGGCGTCTTCGGTCAAAGCGTTGCTTGACCGCGCCGAGCGTCAAGGCTTGATCGGAGGTTCTGACGATGGCCGTCGTTCCTCCGCGTGAATAAGTGCGAAACAATGAATGAGAAAAGACAGCGCTTTGGAAGTGCGACATACTATGATATGCCGTTTGCTGTGACGCCGAGTGCGGCGGTTAGCTTCAAATCATGGATGAGCACTCCAAGCGGGGTGCGACAAAATGTCGCTATCCTGTATTTGGAAACGTCATGTCATGACATGGGACACATGATGGCGCGGGTCCAGCAACAATCGATCGAAACTCGGGAGAAATCCCGTCTATCGGCGGAAAGGTGAGCGTAGTGGGGTGGCGTTGGGATGGCTCCGGCGACTCGCTTAATTTGCAAAAAACCCCCGCCTCCACAACCGTAAAACTAATTCTTAACCGCTGAGGTCTGACGCGCTTCCGTCGCCACGGTTCTCTTCCGACGCGGTTTGCCCGATAATTTGCGCAGCCTGAGAGGGCAAACCTGGACGCCTCCTCCTGAGTCGGACGGGTCCATTTCAACCGTTCGACCGTCGCGAAGGCCCGCCGACATGACCCTCGCCGCCCAGCATTCCCCGCCTGACGGGGCGACCACCGCCGCCATTGGCCCGATGGCCGGAGCAGCGAAGAACACGGTCGCCTCGCCGGCCCTCGACCGTGCCTGGGAGGATGGCGGCGCCACGCCGTCCCTCGACAGCACGATCCATCTCGCCATGCGCATCCTCGACCTCGCCGTCCAGGACGCGTTCGGCCGAATCCCCCGGAACCAGGCGCGCAACAAGGGCAGGGGGTTGGAGTGGGGCAGGGCCGATCTCCAGGCCAAGGCCCTCGTGTGGATCATCGGCACGACGCCCGCCGATCGCGAGGACTTCGCGGCGATCTGCGACCTTGCCGGCGGCGATGCGCCGGCTCTTCGCGAGGCGTTCCTCGCCCAGATCGTCGACGGTGGCGTTCTCACCGCGGAAGAGATCGCCGACGCGACGGCCAAACGCTGGCGGGCGCCGCGCATGCGCGAGCACCTGCTCGGCCGCATGGCCTCCGGTGATGCGGACACCGTCGCCGCCCGCTGACGGCGACCACAAGATCTAAAAAAAGCGGACGATCTTTTCGCGGGTGCTCGAACCCCGCTCCACCGCCTCGGCACACTGACCCTCGACACCACTTTAGTGCGAGGCGTTCGTGGACGCGAAGAAGCGCGGTGTGGAGGTGACGGAGCCCGGGCGTCCTCTCGTCATCGACGTAGAACCGCTGGAGATCATCGAGGCCCCCCCGGCGGCGCCGATCCGCCCCATCGGATCGGCGGTCGCCCGCCGGGCCGCTTCGCCGGCGGCCGATCCGGTCCTGTTCGCCGGTGAACATCCCATGGATCGGCGGCGCCGTCTCGACGCCGAACGCAAACGGCGCTCCCGGGCGCAGCAGCGCGAGACGGCGACGGCGACGCGCCGCCGCCGCCGCTTCGCCGCGGCGGCGGCGCTGATAGCCATCCCCTGCTTCGGAGTCGCCGCAGCGGCCTTCACCTTCGACCGCTGGTCCTCCACCAGCGCCGAGGTCGCGGGGGTCGGCGCCGCCGTCGACGCCGTGGGCAGCGACGTTCGGCGGGTCGGTGGAACCCTGTCCGCGTCCATGGCCGGTCTCGGCCTGTCCGTCGCGGGGGTCGAGGAGGCCCTGGCCGGCGTCTCCGGCCAGTTGGCCGCCATCCCCGACACGCGTCCTGACCTCGACCGCATCGCGGAGACCGCCGACGGCCTCGACCGCCGGATCGGCACCCCCGCCCAGGCGACCCAGGTCGACAGCGTGCTCGCCGCGGCCACCGCCATCGGCTCGCGGGTCGACCAGCTGTCGATGCAGGTGGCGGCGCTCGACAAGAAAGTCCGGCTGGCACCGCCCGCCGCGATGGCCGCCGCGGCCCCCATCCCCCTCACGCCCCCGGCCGACTGCGTGCCGTCCGACGACCGCGACTGGTGGGCACGCCAGGGAGAGCATCTCGAGACGACCTTGCGCCGCTGGGCGGCCAAGGCCTGCTGGAGCCTCGTGTGGAAGATCCACGGCTTCTACGAATGGGAAGTCGACGCGCGGTTCACCGACGAGGAAATGCGCGACGCCGTTCGCGCGGCTTTGCGCGCCTTCCAGCGGGCGCCGGTCCGCCCGGTCGGGGAGGCCTTCCCGGAAAACCGTACCCTCGTCATCTCCCCCGCAACCGACGACACCGGTGGCTGACATGCCTTTTCACGCTGCCCGCCTCGGCGGGTGTCTCTTCGCCGCCGCCGCCGCGGCCGCGCTCGGCGGATGCACGGCGCTGGACGCCAAGCGCACCGCCAACGCGCAGGCCCACGACGCGGCGGCTCTGACCGCGGTGGCCCAACGGCCGGCCCGGGTGGCCGCCGCGGACCCCCTGCGCGAAAGCCGGGGCGCCTATGGCGGGAGCATCTTCACCCCCTCCGTCCACGGCGATCCATTGCCCGCGCGTCTGGAAGGCCCCACCGGCTTCGGCTTCTCCAGCCAGGTCGGGATGACGGTCCACGAACTGGCCGCCGCCTTCACCGCGGAAACCGGCGTGCCGGTCCGTGTCCGCGACGCCGCTCTGACGCCGGCTCCAGGGGCGGCCGGCACGCCTTCGGGGAACCCGGGGCCGAACGCGGAGATCGCTGCCCTGATCGCCAACTCCAACGCCAACCTGCTGCCCGGGTTGGGGGGCGTCGCAGCCGCACCGGCCGCCGGGGCCGGAGCGTCGCTGCGCTCCGGTCAGCCGACCATGGTCTTCGACTTTCCGGCGGGGCCCTTCTCGCGGGCTCTGAGCACGCTGGCCGGCCGCTTCGGCATGGAATGGGAATACCGGGGCGGCGCCGTCGAGCTGTTCCGCTACGTCACGCGCAGCTTCCAGATCGCGGCGCTGCCGACCACCAACACCTACACCGTGTCGAGCGGCGGCTCCGGCGGTGGCGGTGGCGGCGAGAACCGGCAAGCCGGCGGCGACACGGGCAGCAGCGCCAGCACCGGCCTCTCCCAGGAGGCGACCAGCTCGGTGCAGCTCAAGTTCTGGGATGAGCTTCGCGAGACGCTTTCCACCGTCGCCGGCACCGACTCCCGGATCGCCACCTCGCCGTCCACCGGCACGGTGACGGTGACGGCGACCCCGGGCGCCATGCGCTCCGTCTCCCGCTTCATCGCCGAAACGAACCGGCGGCTGTCGAGGACCGTCGCCATCACCGTCCAGGTGCTGTCGGTCCGCCTCGAGGACAGCGACGCCTACGGCCTCGACCTCGACCTTCTGTTCCGTCAGGCCGACCTGAATCTGCGCTTCTCCGGGCCGCCGTCGGGGCTGGGGACGGGCACCGGTTCCGCCACGATCGGCATCATCGACAGCGCCGGCAGCAACTTCCGCGGCTCTTCCCTCGCCGTTCAAGCTCTCACCGGGACGCAGAGAGCCGTCGTCGACTCCGGCGAGTCGGTCACCACCTCGAACAACCGTCTGGCGACCAAGCGCGTGGTCCTGCGCAACGACTATGTTCGCTCGGCCGGATCGGCGGTGACTTCCGGCGGCGGAGCCGAGACGGACATCCGGACCGTCACGCGCGAAACCGGCTTCATCGCGACCTTCCTGCCGCGCATCCAGGAGGACGGCAAGATCCTGCTGCAGTACGGGATCTCGTTGAGCGATCCCAGCATCTTCGAGCCCTTCGAGACGGGCGGCGTCACGGTGCAGCTGGAGCGCGGCTCGGCGTCGGAGGCGAGCAACGAGATCGCCCTGCCGTCGGGCGCCACGCTCGTCGTCAGCTCCTTCGCGTCGAACCGCACCACCAGCGACGCCCGCGGCACCGGCAACCCTTACAACCTGCTGCTCGGCGGCGGCATTTCCGGCGGCGTCGAACGCCGTCAAGTGATCGTCCTGATCACGCCCGTTGAGCTTGCCGACGGCCTGCGCGCCGACGACGGGACCGGCAAATGGGCGTTGCCGGAGATGCCCGAGGGCCTGCGTCCATGACGGCCGACGCCCTGCTGCCTGTGGTCGCCGACGCCGATGCGGCCGGGTCCGGCCGGAAGGCCGATCCCGCTCCGGCCTGCGTGATCGAAATCGACGGCCGGCTGTACATCGCCGGCCTCGCCTGGCGCTCGCACCTCGACATGGCGGTGCGGCTGAAAAGCGCCGCGACGGCCGGGGCGCGGCGAGCGGGAGCCAAGCGCATGGTGCTGCGCGAGCGCGCCCGGCAGTACGGCGTCCCGACGGTTTCCCTGCCACCGGGTGCCGCGGCGCGGAGCGCCTGGAGCTTGGCGGCCGTGCTGGCCGACTCGATTCATGGCACCTGGGTCGGTGCCTGGCGCCTGCCCGATGGCCGTTTCATCGTCATCGTGGTCGGACCGTCCGGCATCCTGCCCGACGGTGATCGTGTCTTCGGCGACGAGACCGCGGCGCGCGATCACGTCGAGACCGTCACCGCCTCGACGAGCTGGCGGCACCTTTACGTGCCTGTGGACTGGGGACTGTCCGAAGCCAAGCCGGTGCCGCTGGAGCGTCTGCTCCAGCAGGCCCGGGCGCTGAGCAAAGCGGGGCAGCTCCAGTCCGTCGAATCCGGAATCGGCCGGCTGCCCGCCGCGGCCGGTCTGGCCGTGTTGCTCGCCGCCGGCGGTGTGCTCTGGTGGACGACCCGGTCCCCGGACATTGTTTCGCTGCCACGGCTGGCGATGCAGCCGGCCACGCCTTCGGTGACTTCTGAGCTGGACACCGGCCGCGGCGGCCTTCGGGGCCTGCCTTGATGCCTACGTCCGCGACGGCCGGGTGCGGCTCCTGCCGGGCTGGCCGGTGGGCGAGTACCGTTGCGATCCGGGCCTCGCCACGATCAGCCTGCGCATGGAAGGGCCGGTCTGGCTTCTCCGCGCCGCGGCGCCGGACGCCGCCATCGATGCCATGGCCGGAACCGCGGCCATCCAGCGCCCTTACGCCGCCCCACCACCCTCGAGTTGGCCGGCCGGCACGCGTCTCGGCGCGCGGGCGGACTACGCGGCTTACCTGCGCGACGCCCTGGAGCGGGTCGGCGGCACGGCGAGCCTCGACGGCATCGCCGCGCCGCTCCCCGGCGCGGCATCCGTGCAGCCCGCTTCGGCCGGACCGGCGCCCGCGTTGCGCCTGAAATGGACGGTCAGCGCCGCGGTGCCGTCGTCGTACCTGCTTTCGGTTCTTCATCCGCTCCTGGCCGGCGAGATGACCAGCGCGGTCTACACCCCGTCGAGCGGGCAGTGGACCATTCAGGGGGTGCTCCATGTCGACGAGTAAAGGCAAGACCTGGCTGTGGGCCGCCATGGCCGCGGTCGCCATCGGCGTTCCGGCCGCGGGGTTTCTGGACGGGGACCTGTCGCGCCATTTCCGGACGTCCTCCGCCGCCGTGGCGGCGCCGGCGCCCGCTCTGCCGGCAGCCGCTCTTCCGGTCGCTCCCGACGGAGCGACGGATGGGGTGTCGCCCGGCATCGTCATGGGGCCGCCGACGGAGCCGCCGGACATGGCGTCGCCGCCGTCCCTGGCGCTGCGCCAGGACCAGGGCGATCCGGACCCGGAACTCTCGCGGGAGCTCGCCCGCATCGAGCGCGACCGGACCATGATCCAGCAGCTTCACCGGCTCGCCAAAGCCAAGGCGGATCTGTGCACCACCGGCTTCGGCCCACCCGACCTCTGCGTGCAGCGGGCCGGTGCCGGGCAGGCCGGGGGCGGCCAGCAGGCCGGCGCGGCCCAGGCCGCCGTGGCCCAGACCGACGTCCCCCCCGCCGGCGTGATCCGCATCGCCGTCGTCGAAGGCAAGGCCCGCGCGACCCTGGTGGTCGGCGGAGGACGCACGATCACGGTGGACGGCGCGTCGCTGTCCCGCACCCCGTCCGTTCTGCCCGACGGATCTCGTGTGGTCGCCATCGATGCGGCCGGCCGCAAGGTCGAGGTCCTCGACCCCGCCGGCCGCCGCGTCCAGCTTCCGTGGGTGCGCTGATGACGCTCAGGGATCTCGGTCATCGCCTTTTCCGCTTTCCGGTCCGCGGCTCCCGCTCGCCCGCGGTGGATGGTGCCGACGGAATCGTCCGGCTCCACGAAGGGGCGATCACATCGCCGGCCACCGCCGCCGTGGCCGGAACCCGGCATGGCGACGAGCGCGGCCCGCGGCTTCTGACCATACCCGGCGGCGGTCTCGACGTCCCCGACGACGTCCGCCAAGCCTGCGCCCTGTACTCCGACGGCACCTTCCTGGTGCACCGTCCGCACCTGCACTCGGCGCGCATTCTCGAAACCCAGAAGCAGGCGCACGAGCGCCTCAACGTGCCGGTCCGCCCTCCCGAAGCGGTTGACCTTCCGCGTCTGTTCCAGGCCTACGGGGAATCCGCGACTCAACGCCTGCCCGACGCGACCGGCGCCCGCCAGAGGCTTCTGCACCACATCGAGCAGGCGGCGGCGGCGGGCGCCAGCGACATCCAGATGACCTGGCGGGGTGACCGCGCCGAAGTGCGCTTCCAGGTGCACGGCTATCTGACCGACGTGATCGACGAGCTGCACGCCCGCGAGGCCGAGGCGCTGATGACCACGGCTTTTTACCTCGCCGACCACAGCGATTCCTGCGAGAAGCCGGCCGAGGCCCAGAAGTCGTCGGTGACCAACCGCCGGCTGCTGCCCGCCAACGTCCTGGCGCTGCGCATGCAGTTCGCGCCGCTCGGCGACGGTCGGCATCTCAACATCCGCCTGTGCTACGCGGTCATTCCGGGCGTCGGGCAGACCCTGACGTCACTGGGCCTCCCCGGGCATGTGCTTCGCCACCTCTACACCATGCAGCAACGGGCGAGCGGGCTGAAGACGATCTGCGCGCCGACCGAGCATGGGAAATCCACCACCCTGCATTTCTGGCTCTGCGACCTCAGCGACAGCCGGAACAACCGGCTCACCATCGTCTCCTGCGATGACCCGCCCGAAGGGCTCGATCCCCGCATCCTTCACTTTCCCGTTCCGTCGCGGGCGCCCGACGGGCGCGATCCGCTCGACGTCGCCTTCGAAACGGCCCTGCGCGTGGCGCCCCACGCGGTGCGCCTCGGCGAGTGCCGCACGCCCTGGCAGGCGCAGAAAGCCTACGAGACCGCCAATTTCGGCAAGCTGGTGGCCACCACGCTCCATTGCGACCAGGTGCTGGAGATCCCGTCGCGCTACGTCGAACTCGGCATTGCGCGGGAGACCGCTTATGCGGCTCACCGTCACGCCGGCTGGACCGGCCAGCGGCTGATTCCCTGCCTGTGCCGGACCTGTGCGGAACGGCTGACCGACGTCGCCCGGCGCGACGAGCGCCGCGCCGCCCTGCTCGACGGTTACCGCGCGGTGGGCATACCCGTCGAGAACATCCTGGTGCGGGGTTTGGGAGTCGTCGGCAAGGAGCCCTGCCCCGAATGCTGCCATCCCGATCTGCGGGTGCCGATGCCGGGGCTCGTGCGCCGCCAGCTCGTTGCCGAATGCGTGCGGCCCACGCCCGAACTGATGACGGTTCTGCGCGACGACATGGACGAGGCGCGCCGGCGCTGGATCGCCGGCGGCGGGACGAGCATGCGGCTCGTCGCCCACGGCCTGCTTCTCGAAGGCGTCATCGGCGCCGATGAATGCGCGGAGTTCGGCGGGTCCGCCGAGCAGATCGGCTTCGACCTGCGGGCGCGTGACGCGGTGACGGCCGGCAGCGCGAGGATCGCGGCATGAGCATGACCTATGAGGACGGGGCCTACGGGGACGCGCTGGAGGAGCTGACCCGGCTGGGCGGGCTGACGAAGGACCGGCCGTGGCTCCTCCGCTACGCCGTCTTCCGCTTCGGCGCCCAGGCCCGCGCCGATCTCTATCGCGAAGTCGCTGTCTACCTGGACCGCGAGGTCCGCCTGCCCGAGGCGCTCGCCACGCTCTACGCCATCGAAACCGGCGGCGAGGAAGATGGCGACCTAGTCAGGATCGGCGCCACGAAGCTGTCGGCGCTGGGCATCCTCATCCCGTACTGGCTGCACGCCATGCGCCAGTCGGGCCATGACTGGTACGAGGTGCTGGCCGAGATGGTGCCGAGCCGCGAGGCCCAGATGATCGGCGCCATCGGCGAGGCGGGCATGACCGGCGACGCCCTGCGCAAGCTCGCCCTGTCGATCCGGCGGCTCAATGAGGCGCGGACGAAGATCCGCAACGCGCTGCTGCCGGTCGCCTTCATGCTGCTGGTGATCGCCGGCGCCCTCTACGCGGCCAGCGTCTCGCTTCTCCCGGACCTCTTCAAGGCGTTGCCCAACATGCAGCTGCGCGGCGAAGCCGCGTCCCTGAAGGAGGCGGCCGACTTCATCCGGGACTGGGGGCTGCTCACCTGCGGCGGGGCCGTCCTGTTCATCGCCGCGGTCTGGTGGTCGCTCGACAACCTGACCGGACGCGTGCGCATCGCCCTCGACCGCATCCCGGGATTGCCATGGGCGCTGCACCGGCAATGGACGGGCGCGTCGTGGCTGGAGGCGATGGCCCTCCTGATCGGCGCCGAACGGAAGATCCCGGAGGCTCTGCAGCTGCTGCGCGTCAACGCCTCGCCCTACGTCGCCGAGCGGCTCGACGCGCTTCTGGTGCAGGACGACGCGCGCCTCGGCGCCGCTCTGGCGCGGACGGGCTTCGGCTGGCCGGACGACAGGACGATCCGCGCCATGCGCGTCTACATGAGCGGCAACCGGCCCCAGGACGGCCTGGCGGCCCTGGCGGCCGACCAGCAGCAGGATCTGTCCGACCGCATGCTGGCCGCCGCCGGCATCGCGACCTACGCCGGCGCGAGCCTCATCGGCTGCCTGGTCGGCTGGCTGCTGTGGGCGAGCTGGGACCTCTACAAGAGCGCGGTTCCGGGCCTCGGCCCCCTGTAGCCGCGGCCGCACCGTCACGAGTCACGTCAAACAAGAAGGCAGAGTGTCATGAAAGACCTGTTAGCGTTCATCATCGTGGTCATCCTCTCGGTGGCGGGCGCCTTCTTCGGCCCGAAGATCTACGCGTCGCTGGCGGCCGGGTCGCGGGCCAACACCATGATCGAGCAGCTCACCACCGGCCGCAGCACGCTCGTGGCACGCTTCGCCAACATGGGCATCGCGCGCTTCGGAACCGGCGCCTACACCGCCGCCAACGTCATCGCCTGGCGCGTCCTGCCGGACGAGGCCATGGACGCCTCCTCGAGCGCGCTTGGCAACCCGTTCGGCGGGACCTACGCGATTTCCGGAGCGGGCCGCAACTTCCACTGGGACGCCGACACCATCCCGCAGGACGGCTGCATCGCGACGCTGACCGGCTTTCCTCCCGGTTCGGGCTACACCGGTGCCGGCGTCGCCACCTCCGTGTCCGGCCTCGGCGCCGCGACGGTCAACGCCTTCCCGATCAGCCCGAACACGGCGGCCAACGTCTGCTCCAGCGGCAACAACGCCATCCGCTTCGTGGGCGGCTGATGGATCTCGCTCTGCCCGGACTGGCCCATCTGCATGTCCTGGTCGACGCCGCCGGGGCGATCCGCAGCGCGCACGCCACCATGAGCGGCGGCGCCTGCGCGCCGGTCGAGGACGGTGGGGCTCCGCTCGACGCGCTCGTGCGCGAGGCGATGCGGGTCTGCCCCGGCCCGGGCGGCGGACGGGTCGCCGACGACCGCGTCGGTCTCTGGCGCGTCGAGCGGTACGACACGGCGCAGGGGGCGGCCCTCGTCCTGGTCCGCACGCCCGCGGTCACCGACCGCCTCGAGGATCTCGGGCTCCCCGAGGCCGTCTGTCGCATGCTGGAGGAGCTGGGTGGCCCCGCACGGCGCGGACTCGTGCTCGTGCTCGGTGACATGAACGCCGGCAAGAGCACCCTGGCCGCGACCCTCCTCAAGCGGTGGCTGGTCCGGCACGGAGGCATCGCCTTCGCCTGGGCCGATCCGCCCGAGCATGACCTGGACGGCCCGGTTGGCACCGGATGCTGCATCTCGGTGAACATCGCCGCCGAACAGTACGGGGACGCCGTCGTCGCCGCCCGCCGCAGCCGCGCCCGCTACTTCTATTTCGGTGAGCCCCGTCTCGATCCGGCCATTCTCGCGGTGGTCCAGGCGTCGCTGTCCGGACCGGTATGCCTATCGACGGCTCATGGCGCGGGACTCATCCCCGGGCTGATCGCCTTTTCCGCGGCGGCCGCGCGCGTGGACTCCCGCGCCTACGAGCAGCTCGCCTCGGGACTGGCCGCCGCCTTCCACGTCCGGGTCGAGAGCGGCGTCCAGCGCAGCCGCCTCGTCGTCACGGAGCATCTGGTGCTCGGGCAGGGGCACGGCGACACCGGCCGCAGCCATATCCGGGCGGGCAACCTGGGCCAGCTCGGCAATCTGATCCGACCGTTGAGGGCCGCCTGATGAACTGGGCCATCGTGTTCGCGGTTACGACGGCGACCCTCGTCGCCCTCAAGGTCGCCACCGATCCGCGGCCGTCCGACCGGGTGGCTGACCGCGGGCGCGCCGCGGCGGTCGCCGAGACCGCCCTGAGCGCCCACCGCGCCGCCGAACGCTGGGTGACGGCGAATCCCTCGGCGACCGGCGCCGTGCCCCTGAGCCCGACGAACGGGAGAGGCTTCGACGGGGTCGCCTCCTGCGTGGCGGCGATGCGCGTGGCGACCTGGACGACCGAAACGGCGGGAGCTCCGGCCGCCGAGGTCGGCCGGGCGATGAGGGCGCGGCTTCAGGGCTGGCCGGCGGCCGGCGTCGCCGTCTCCGGCCGGGTGCTGGCCGGGAGCGAGAGCCGCGCGACCCTTCCCTGCGCCGTCCCGGACGGCGCGCCCGTCGTCGTCACCCCCGTCGTCATCACCCTTGTGTCGCCCTGACGGCATGGAGGCGTTGGAATGAAGGACCTGTTCGCCTTTGTCGTCGTCACGCTGCTGAGCATCGCCGCCTTCATCGGGGCCGCGCCGGCCTTGCGCCGGGCCGTCGACCAGCCGTTCGAGAACTCCGCCGCGTCCATGGCGTCGCTGGTGACAGATTCCGCCGTCGAATACATCCGGACCTACTACGGGGCCGTGCTGTCGGCCACCGCCGGCGGAACCGTCGCCCAGATCACGCCGGCGATGCTCCAGGCCACCGGCAAGCTCGATCCGGCCTTCACCGACGGAAACTACTTCGGTCAGACCCACCGCGTGCTCGTCCGCCGGCTCTCGGGAAATCAGCTTCAGGCCGCTGTGGCGACCTGCGGCGCGGCCATGCCCGAGGATGTCCTGTTCCGTCTGGCGCCGCTGGCCGGCAAGCACGCCGGACTGGTGTCGAGCACGGACCCGGCGACGATCCGCGGCGCCGTTGGCGGCTGGACGGTGCCGTCGTCGGCCTTCGGCGGCGTGGCCGGATGCGCCATCGCGCCCGGCTCCCTGGTCAGCGTCGTCTTCTTCGACGATGGGGCCGTCCTGTCGCCCTACATGTCGCGCCTTCCCATGCCCGAGTTCGGCACCGAGCCGAACACCATGCGGACGAACCAGTACATGGGCGGCAACACCATCGAGGACGTCATGGACATCCGGCTGTCCAACGGCCAGTGGCTGTCGACCGCGCTCTCCGAGATCGATCTCGTCCAGGATGGCACAGTCCTGCCAAAGCCGGCCTGCGTCCATGGGGTTCCGAGAACTCTGGATGGCCAGCGGCGTCTTTTCCGGCAACGGGACCGGCCATCCTCTGGTCGGCGTGCAGCCCTGGGCTGAGGATAACCCGGCCGACAGTTCAACCTGGATCGTCCATGTGCCGATCTGGACCACCAACGCAGCCGGCACCGGCACGGAGTCGGCCGGCAGCGGACCGCACGGCCTCGCCATGGTCGTGCGCAAATGCCAGCAGACCTGACCATTCCACTGAGAAAGGGAGACAACCATGAAACGATCGACCGCCGCTCTTCTCGCCGCCGCTCTCCTCGGGTCCGTATCAAGCGCCCCTGCCCTGGCGGGACCGGACAGCACGTCCATCCGCCCGCCCCCCGTCGGTTCAGCGCCGCTGCGCGCCTCCAGCGCGGCGCGGGCAGACACGTCCGACGTCTCCGCCCGTGCGTTGCTGCTGGACAGCAACGCGACGATCGACGGATCGCGGGTCACCGGCACGGTTCAGAACGCCAGGACATCCTTGGAAGCAAACCAAGCAAACGGCTTGGCTTCCGGTGCGACCATCAATGGGAGTCAGGTGACGGGAACGGTGGCGAACGCTGCACGATCGTCAAGCAGCGGTTCGGCTGATTATGCGTCTCAAATCTGGGATACCCGGACCAACACTTGGCAATGGGTCAACAACGTCGCGGTTGTACGGTCCGACACCACCGGCACGGCCGACCGTGCCAATCAGCTGTACAACAATTACGTCAACACCTATGAGTGGGCTTCCAACCTCCGGGTTGGTTATTCCGAAAATTCGGAAAGGCTCAAGCAGCAATGGGCTGGTTTTGGGGGGCCGCTCGTTGGCCAGTATGTGGCTTCAAATCAACTGGTGACGATGGCGTCGGAACACTCCGGCAACGCGGATAATGCGGCGTTCCTGTGGTGGAACGGCAACAAACTTTTGGGTAGTCAGTACTGCACGATCTACGCGCCTTGCTAGGCAGAACATCACGTTGCGTCGGCACCTTGGCTTCCCGCGAGGTGCCGACAAAGGTATTTCCGCCGGATACAGATCTAAGCTAGGTTCGTAAAACGCGCGAGTAGGTCACGCGCGTTTTGGTCGTGAGATGGCGAACCAAAGCGAGGCGGCCTAGGTGCAAATTAGATGGGATCGAGATGAGTTTACCTATGCATCTGTCGCTTTCGGAATTAGAGGCGCGGAATTATGTGAACAGACAAGGGCTTCCTGTCGTTGAGTCTCACGAAATTCTGCAGGCTGTTGACGTTCATGTGGAACCTCTCTCCTTTGGTGACACGGATTTCACAAATCGCAGGATCTATGAGAGGCCGTTTGAAGGCGCTTGGAAGGAAAAATCTTATCGATCATCGCCTGTTCGGCTTTATAAGTTGAGGAATGTGCTAGTGCATTCGTCCTCTGGCGTTGTTATCGCAAGATTGCCTGACGAGAACAGCGGAGAAGAACGGCTTTGTTTGTTGGATGAGACAATTCAGTATATTGATCTCGCCAGCATTGGAATCTCACTTGAAAGTAATAAAAACATTTTGAAAATTGTGACAAATAAATTTTCAAGTTTAAATAGGAGGGCGGTGCATCTTCTTGCGCCTGGTGGGGAGCACAACTACTATCATTGGAGTATCGACGTAGCTTCGCGTATTCCATTAATTCCAGGGTGCTATAGAGATGATGTTTATCTCGTGCCACCTCTGCCTCACAGATTTCAATGGGATATTTTGCAGAGCTTTTCTAGAGAAAAAGCAATGCTGTTGCAGGCCATTGATGGTTCGGAAACGGTGGCAGTCGATGAGCTTATCTTGGTGCCAAATGTTGGTGATTATGGGCGCGCGCCAAGATCTGAGCAGATCGATATATTTAACAATTTCTTAAAATATATTGGGATAAGGGAAGCAAGGAATAAAAGTCGAAAAATATACATTCACCGTGTGAACACTCACCATCGCAGACTTATTAATGAAAAAGAAGTCATTGATCTCCTCGCTGAACATGGCTACGATATTATCGACTGCGAACGGCTTTCGCTAGATGAGCAGGCACGCATTTTTTCAGAGGCGTCCCACATCATTGCTCCGCATGGCGCTGGTCTGACCAACGTCGTATATTGTAGCAGAGATGCAATGCTATGTGAACTCCAAATGGATCTCAATTTGAATTGGTTGTTCCGTAGGCTTGGGTCTTTAAAAGGTGTTCGCTACGGTTGTGTTTTAGGGAACAATGAAGGAGAATGGGAGCCTTTCAGTCCTCATAATAAAATGTGGAAAATATCAATTGAGCGCCTGCTGCTGACCCTAAAAGAAGGAAAATTTATTTGATGACGGGGTTTGGGGGCTGATAGTCAGGATCTTTCATGGGCGTCTACCAGGCTGCGGAAAAAGGCTATGCCCGGCCTGCCGGTCGTGATTCTCTCCGGTTGAAGAGAATGCGGCCGGTGAGGGGACGATGCGGGGATTGGACGAACACAGCGAGGGCCTGTTCAGCTATGTGAGCTGTGAGGCCCGTGTTCCGGCGAGCCATCCTCTACGACCGATCCGGGCCATCGTTGATGAAGCGCTGGAGGTGATGTCGCCGGCGTTCGAGGGACTGTACTCGACGATCGGTCGACCATCGATCCCGCCGGAGAAGCTGCTGCGGGCGCTGCTGCTCCAGGCCTTCTACTCGGTGCGCTCGGAACGCCAGTTGATGGAACAGCTCGACTACAACTTGCTGTTCCGCTGGTTCGTCGGCTTGTCGATGGACGCCCCGGTGTGGGACGTTACGGTGTTCACCAAGAACCGTGAGCGCCTGCTGGCCGGCGATGTGGCGGCCAAGTTCCTGGCCGCCGTGCTGGGTCAACCCCGGGTCAAGGCGCTGCTGTCGGACGAGCACTTCTCGGTGGATGGGACGCTGATCGAAGCGTGGGCCTCGGTGAAGAGCTTCCGGCCCAAGGACGGCAGCGGTGAGCCGCCGGGGCCGGGACGCAACGGCGACCGCGACTTCCATGGTGAGAAGCGGTCCAACGAGACCCATGCCTCGACCAGCGATCCCGAGTGTCAGTGCCGATTGGATACTCCCCGGAAAGGGCGACTGAAAATTCCCCAGGCTAACGCAACGGCAGGGCTCCGGGGCGTACGCCCCGGAGCCCTGCGGCCACTCGTCGCCCATGATCACCCTCCGAGGCGGAGGGAGAGGGCCGGTGGTCAGACTTGGGGAACTCGTCATGATTCTCGATCTCGCCCGCGAGGGCCTGTCGGTGTCAGCAATCGCACGCCGCACCGGCCTGGATCGCAAGACCATCCGCAAATACATCGCCCGCGGATTGGAGGCGCCCGCCTACACTCCTCGGCCGGCTCGGCCGACGCTGCTCACACCCTTCGAGCCCTATCTGCGCGAACGCCTGCAGGCCTTTCCCGATCTCAGCGCCCGGCGACTGCTGCGGGAACTCAAGGAGCGCGGTTACACCGGCGGCTACACCATCCTGAAAGCCGTGGTTCGCGCCATCCGTCCCACCCCATCACCGTCCTTCGAGCGCCGCTTCGAGACACCGCCCGGCAAGCAGGCCCAGGTCGATTTCGCCTTCTTCAAGACGACCTTCACCGACGAGCCCGAGGTGGAACGGATCGTCTGGCTGTTCTCCATGGTGCTCGGCCACAGCCGCATGATGTGGGCCCGCTTTGTGGCCCGCCAGGACCTGCAAACCGTGCTCCGCTGCCACATCGCCGCCTTCGACAGCTTCGGCGGCGTGCCGGAACAGATCCTCTATGACCGCATGAAAACCGCCGTGCTAGGCGAGATCGAAGACCCCGATCAGCCGACCCAAGGCATTGCCTACAACCCCAAGCTCCTCTCCCTGGCCAGCCACTACGGTTTCCTGCCGAAGGCCTGCAAGCCGTACCGCGCCAAGACCAAGGGCAAAGTCGAACGGCCCTTCCGCTATGTGCGCGAGGACTTCTTTCTGGCCCGCAGCTTCCGCAATCTCGAGGACCTGAACATCCAGTTCACCCAGTGGCTGGATCAGCTCGCCAACCGCCGTCGGCACGCCACCACCCAGCGCGTCGTCGCCGAGCATTTCGCCGAGGAGCGCCCCCACCTCAAGCCGCTGCCGGCCGGCCCCTTCAACAGCGTCCTGGCCCTGGAGCGCCGCGTCACCCGCGACGGCATGGTGTCGGTCGGCGGCAACCTCTACTCCGTGCCGGATTGCACCCGCCGGCGGACGGTGGAGGTGGAGGTCACCGCCGGCACCGTCACCATTCTGGAGGACGGCATAGCCGTCGCATCCCACCCGGCGCTGGAAGGACGAGGCCGGCGGCGCATTGCCACCGGACACCGGACCCAGCCCCCACCGCCCAACAGCCAGACGCCCAGGGAGGTCGCCATGCCCCCGGCACCTCCGCTGCAGGGCGGCACCGTCACGCCCCGCTCGCTGGCCATCTACGACACCATCGGCCGCCACTTGGCCAACCAGCCGGGGAGCCCGTGATGAGCACCACGTCGCTGGAAGCCGGCCCCGCCACCCTCGACCGCATTCGCCAATATCTGGTTGGGCTGAAGATGCCGCGCGCCTTGGAAGCGCTGGAGCACATCCTGCGCCGGTTGGAACGCGGCGAACTCTCCGCCCTGGAGGCCATCGACGCCCTGCTGGGCGAGGAACTGACGTTGCGCGAGGGACGCCGCATCAAGGCGGCCCTGAAGATGGGCCGGCTTCTCTCCATCAAGACGCTCACCGGCTTCGACTTCTCCTTCCAGCCCTCGCTCGATCGCGATCGAATTATGACCTTGGCGCAGCTCGACTTCGTCGACCGGCACGAGGTGGTCCATTTCCTTGGCCAGCCCGGCTGCGGCAAGACGCACCTGGCCCTCGCTCTGGGGGTGGAGGCCGTCAAGGCCGGCCGCTCGGTCTACTTCGCCACACTGGCCGACATCGTGAGCTCGCTGGCCAAGGCCGAGCGCGAGGGGACCTTGCGGGAGCGTCTGCGCTTCCTATGTCGGCCACAGCTGCTGATCGTCGACGAGATCGGCTACCTGCCGGTGATCCCCGGCGGCGGCAACCTATTCTTCCAGCTCGTCAACGCCCGCTATGAACGCGGCGCCATGATCCTGACCTCCAACCGCGGCTTTTCTGAATGGGGCGATGTCTTCGGCGGCACTGTCGTCGCTTCCGCCCTACTGGACCGCCTGCTGCACCATGCCGTGGTGGTGCAGATCGAAGGCGCCAGCTACCGCCTGCGCCGTCATGCCGAACTGATGCCGGACAACAACCGCAGCAGGCCGATCACGGCCCCACCGCTGGCTCCACGGCGCCGAGGCCGGCCACCAAAAGCAAGGAGCGCCGACACCGAAGCCAATCCATAGCCCTTCAAACCATCTGGGGATTTTTCAACCGACCGTTCTGAGGAAACTTCATTCGGCCTTTACACCGAGGCGCGGCTGTACCGCAAGGGCAACGGGCAGCCGGCGAAGCTGGCCTTCATGGGCCACGCCCTGATGGAGAACCGGAACGCCCTGGTGGTGAATGTCCGGCTGACCGCAGCCACCGGCTTGGCCGAACGCGAGGCGGCGGTTTCCATGGTCGAGGCCATTCCTGGCCGTCACCGCATCACGGTGGGTGCTGACAAGGCTTACGACACCAAGGATTTCGTGGCGAACATGCGCAGCCTGGGCGCCGCTGCGCACGTCGCGCAGAACACGAGCAACCGCCGCTCGGTGATCGACGGCCGGACCACCCGCCACAGCGGCTATGCCGTGTCCTTGCGCATCCGCAAACGGATCGAGGAGGTGTTCGGCTGGATCAAGGGAGCCGGCTTGCGCAAAACGCGTCATCGCGGCACGGCCCGCGTCGGTTGGATGTTCACCCTGACCGCTACCGCCTACAACCTGATCCGCCTGCCCAAGCCGCTGGCGGCGGCATAATTACGCCCGGAATCCGCCTGAACGGCGGCTCCGAGCTTCTCGGAGCGCGAAAAGGCGCTCCATTCTGATAAAAGCGGGCGGCGGAAACGCCATTTCCGAGCCTCAGAGGGGGCAAAAAGCCGAAATATGTTCGTTTTTCCGCGACCTGCTAGAAGGGCTTTGTCACGTGAACCGAACCGAGGTGCAGGAAGCCCGGAGCCCCCGACGGGTTCACGCTGCGGCGGTCGCGGCGTGCCATTCGGCCATAGCCTGCGCCCGGACGGTGCGCAGGGTGCGGCGGGAGGCCAGATGGCGCTGGAGGTTGAAGCAGTTATAGACGGCGGCGTGCAGGGAGACGAAGCGCTGGGCGGACCCGGGTGATTTGAACCGCTGCATCTTGCGCTCACGTCGCCGTACCGGTTGGTGGGAAACCTCGGCCCGGTTGTTCTGGCGCCGGCCTTGCTCATGACGCGCCGTCAGGCCGATGTCGCGGAAGGCGGCCCTGTAGGAATGCAGCTTGTCGGTGGTGACCTGGGTAGGGGCAAAGCCGTGCTTTTTGAGCAGCTTGCGCATCAGCTTGCTGGCCGCAGCTTGGTCCCGCCGGCGCTGGACGAGCATCTCCAGCACCTTGCCCTCATCATCGACCGCCCGCCACAGGTACATCAGCCGCCCGCCAATTTTTACGACCATCTCGTCCAAATGCCAGCGCGGGCTGGGTCTCGGCCGGAGGCGTCGCAGGTTGCAAGCGATGGCCGGGCCGAACTTCAGAACCCAGCGCCGGACCGTTTCGTAGCTCACCTCCACACCGCGCTCAGCCAGAAGTTCCTCGACGTCGCGGTAGCTCAAGGTGAACCGCAGATACAGCCAGATCGCATGCTGGATAAGCGCGGGTGGGAAGTGGTGGCGGGCGTACGAGGGCGGCGGCATCCAGGGAAGATACCGCCATAACTGGTGAGCCGCCACCGTCGCCGTGACAACGCCTACAGCCCCTCGAACGTCGGCGACATCACCTCCAGCGCTTCATCAACGATGGCCCGGATCGCTCGTAGAGGATGGCTCGCCGGAACACGGGCTTCACAGCTCACATAGCTGAACAGACCCTCGCTGTGGTCGCCCGATCCCCGCATCGTCCCCTCACCGGCCGCTTTCTCTTCAACCGGAGAGAATCACGACCGGCAGGCCCGGCATAGCCTTTTTCCGCACCCTGTTAAGGAAGGGCTACGGGGGCGATAAGGCGGCAAGTGTCAGGAGGGGCCGCCGCCCAAAGGGGCAATGGTCAGAGGGATCCAGCGCCGCACCGGTGCCCAGAACGCCGGGATCAGCAACAACACCCATCCGCCAGCAAGAGCCCAAAGCAA
This sequence comes from Azospirillum sp. UENF 211521, assembly GCF_058780535.1. Classification (NCBI taxonomy): domain Bacteria; kingdom Pseudomonadati; phylum Pseudomonadota; class Alphaproteobacteria; order Rhodospirillales; family Azospirillaceae; genus Azospirillum; species Azospirillum sp. UENF 211521. Next base: position 171,815 of record NZ_JBSNCF010000004.1, on the reverse strand, counting down.
CGTTCCGGGAATCGTCAATCCCTACGGCCCTTTTGCCTTCGTGCATCGACACCTCAACCGGTTGCGTCTCGCTTCCTGAACACATCCTTGTGCAGCGCACTGAGTTCGTTCTTTAGAATCTTTCCCATGGCGTTCCGGGGCAGGGTATCCTGGACGATCACGGCCTTGGGCAGCTTGTATCCGGCGAGTTCGCGCGCCGCCCGTGCGAGAATGGAGGCCGGATCGAGCGGCTCGCCGCCCGGTTGGCGCTCGATGGCGGCCACCACGCCCTCGCCGAAATCGGGGTGGGGAACGCCGAAGACGGCGGTCTCGCCCACCCCCTCGATGCGATTGAGCACGATCTCGACCTCGCGCGGATAAACATTGTAGCCGCCGGAAATGATGAGCTCCTTTGCGCGGCTGACCAGCGTGAGACGGCCATCCGGGGCGGCGCGCGCCAGATCCCCCGTCATGAAGAAGCCGTCCGGCCGGAATTCCGCCGCCGTTTTCTCCGGCATCCGCCAATAGCCCTTGAACACGTTCGGACCGCGCAGTTCGAGACCGCCGACCGTGCCCGCGGGCTGCGGCTGTCCGGCTGCGTCCACCACCCGGACCTCCAGCCCTGGCAGCGGGTAGCCGACCGTGCCGGGCAGACGCTCGCCGTCGAGGGGGTTGGAGGCGATGATCGTGGTTTCCGTCATGCCGTAGCGTTCGAGGATCCGATGCCCCGTGCGGGCCTCGAACGCCTCGAAGAGGTCCGGTGACAGAGGAGCCGAGCCGCAGGTGAACAGGCGCATGCGTCCGCACCGCTCCCGGTCGAGCCGTGGGTCGGCCAGGAGGCGCGTGTAGAGCGTCGGGACGCCCATGAACAGGGTGCTGTGCGGCAGATGCCCGATGACGGCGTCGGCCGTGAACTTGGGAAGGAAAACCGTGGACGCGCCCGCATGCAGCATCGCGTTCAGGGCGATGAACAGGCCGTGGGCGTGGAAGATGGGCAGGGCGTGCAGCAGCACATCGGCGTCGGAGATGCCCCAGAGCGCGTTCAGCGTGCGGGTGCCGAAGGCCAGGTTGCCGTGGGAGATCATGGCACCCTTGGGGCGGCCCGTCGTTCCGGAGGTGTAGAGGATCGCCGCCACGTCGTCCGGCCCCACCTCGGCGACCTGCTCCCGGGGCGGCCGGCCGCGGCACGCCGCCGTCAGGCTTCCTTCGCCGTCCGGATCGAGCGTGAAGGTTCGGCACCCGGCCGGCGGCACCAGATCGCCGACGACCGCGGCCTGTCCGACGAACACCGTGGGTTCCGCGTCGTCGAGGAAGTAACGCAGTTCGGCCAGCGTGTAGGCCGTGTTGAGCGGCAGGTGGATCGCCCCGAGCTGCAGGACGGCGAGGTAAAGGCACACCGCCTCGGGCGACTTCGCCACCTGCACGGCGACCCGGTTCCCCGGACCGACGCCGGCCTCGTGAAGGACGTGCGCCATGCGTCCGGCGGCCCGCCGCAGGTCCGCGTATGTCCAGGTTCGCTCGGTATCTGTTCTCAGGGCCACCCGCGCATCGGACGGCGCTCCGGGTTTCAAAAGCAGGCTGTAAAGATTGTGCGTCATTCCGGTGTTCCTGTCGCCGCGATGCGGGCCATGTGACTCCGAGGCGAAGGGTGGTTCGCTTCAGGGAATGAGCACGATCGGCCCCGTCGTGCGGCGGGCTTCCAGGTCGCGGTGCACCGATGCGGCCTCGGTGAGCGGCGCCCGATGGGCGATGCCGACCTGGACCCGGCCCGAGGCCAGGGCCTCGAACAGCCCGCCGGCCAGGGTCTCGATGTCGTTGCGGCTTCGGGTGACCGTGGCCAGCGTCGGCTTGGCGAGGAAGAGCGAGCCCTTCTGCGCCAGCACGCTGATGTCCAGGGGCGGCACCGGGCCGCTCGCCTGCCCGAAGCTGACCATCAGGCCGAAGGGCTTCAGACAGTCCAGCGACGCAATGAAGGTGTCCTGCCCGACGGAATCAAAGACCACGTCGACACCGCGGCCGCCGGTGATGTCGCGGACGCGCGCGGCGACATCCTCCTCGCGGTAGAGGATGACGTGATCGCAGCCGGCGCCCTGGGCGACGGCCGCCTTTTCCGGCGAGCCGACCGTGCCGATCACCGTCGCCCCCAGGGCGTGCGCCCACTGGCACAGCATCTGGCCGACGCCGCCCGCCGCGGCGTGCACGAGAAGGGTTTCCCCGGCCTTGACCGGATGGACGCGGTGCAGCAGATACTGCGCCGTCGTCCCCTTGACCATCGCGGCGGCGGCCACCTCGTCCGACACCGTGTCCGGCAGCTTCACCAGGCGGTGCGTGGGAACGATGCGCCGTTCGGCGTAGGCGCCGAGCAGCATCCAGTAGGCGACGCGGTCGCCGGGCGCTACGTCGGTGACGCCGGGGCCGACCGCCTCGACGACGCCGGCGCCCTCCACGCCCAGCACGGCCGGGCGTGGGATCGCGTACTGCCCGGAGAGGGCCGAGCGGTGATAGGTGTCGATGAGGTTGACGCCGATCGCCGTGTGGCGGACCAGGGCCTCCCCCGGACCGGGCGGCGGCACGGCCACCTCCTCCCAGACCAGGGCTTCGGGACCGCCGGGCTGGTGGACGCGGATCGCATGAGCCATGATCGGTTTCCCTTTCACGCCGAGGTCAGCCGTCCGGTGATCAGGGCGAAGACGGCGCTGAAATCCTTGTTTCCGTGACCGTGCTCCACGAGCATCTGGTAGAGCGCGGCGGCGCTGCCGGCGAGCGGCGTGGCGGCGCCGCTGGTGGCGGCCGCGGCCTGGGACAGCCGCATGTCCTTCAGCATCATCGCCGCCGCGAAGCCCGGCTGGTAGTCGCGGTTGGCCGGCGATGCCGGCACCGGTCCCGGAACCGGGCAATAGCTCTGCAAGGCCCAGCAATTGCCCGAGGACACGGTCATGACGTCGTAGACCGTCTGGTGGTCGAGCCCGAGCTTCTCGGCCAGGGCGAACACCTCGCTGATGGCGACCATGCTCATGCCCGCCATCATGTTGTTGCAGATCTTCAGGGCCACGCCGTTCCCGGAGGCGCCGACATGGAAGATCTTCGGCCCCATGGCGGCCAGCACCGGGCGGGCGCGCTCGAAGCCCTCGGCGGTGCCGCCGACCATGAAGGTCAGGGTCCCGGCCTGCGCCGCCGGGACCGCGCCGGACACCGGGGCGTCCACCATGACGAAACCGGCTTGGGCCGCCGCCGCGCTGACCGCCCGCGCGCTCTCCACGTCGATGGTGGAGCAGTCGATCAGCAGCGTGCCCGGACGGGCGTGCGCCAGCACGCCGTCCTCGCCCTCAAACGCGGCCCGCACATGCTTTCCCGTCGGGATCATGCTGATGACGGTGTCGGCGTCGGACAGCGCCTCGGCCAATGTGGCCGCCGCTCGGCCGCCGGCGGCGGCGTGGGCGTCGCGCGCCGCCGCCACGACGTCGTAGCCGACGACGTCATGACCGGCCCTGGTGAGGTTGTCGCACATGGGACGGCCCATGTTGCCGAGTCCGATGAAAGCAATCCGCGCCATGATGTTCCTCCGCAAGAGTCTGTCAGTGGGTCACTTCTTGACCAGGGAGCACTTGCTCTCGCTGAGGGGAATCGCCGCCTGGTCGCCGGGGATGGTGCGCTGGACCTTGTAGTAATCCCAGGGCCCCTTGGACTCGGCCGGAGCCTTGACCTCGATCAGGTACATGTCGCGGATGACCCGGCCGTCCTCGCGAACCTTGCCGCCCTTGGTGATGAGGTCGTCGACGGGAAGCTCCCGCATCTTGGCGGCGACCACGGTGCCGTCGTCGATGCCCGCCGCCTGCATCGCCTTCAGGTAATGGGTCACTGCCGAGTACACGCCGGCCTGGACCATGTTGGGCTTGCGCTTCATGCGCGCCTCGAAGCGCTCGCCCAGCTTGCGGCTGCCCTCGTCGCGATCCCAGTAGTAGGCCGTGGTCGCGATCAGGCCCTTGGCGTTGTCAAGGCCGAGCGCGTGCACGTCGCTGATCAGGACAGCCAGCCCGACGAGCTTCTGGCCGCCGCTGGTGATGCCGAACTCGGCGGCCTGCTTGACCGCGTTGGTGGTGTCCGTCCCGCCGTTGGCGAGCCCGATGATCGCGGCCTTGGACGCCTGCGCCTGGAGAAGGAAGGAGGAGAAATCGGCGTTGCCGAGTGGGTGCCGGACCTGCCCCAGCACCTTGCCGCCGTTCTCCTTGACCGTCTTGTCGATGTCGGCGGCCATCTGGTGGCCGAAGGCGTAGTCGGCGGTCAGCATGAACCAGTCCTTGCCGCCGTCCTGGACGACGGCGCGGGCGGTTCCGACCGCCTGGGAATAGGTGTCCCACATCCAGTGGAAGCCGTTGGGCGAGCAGTCCTCGTTGGTGAGGCGCGTCGTCCCCGGACCGGTGGCCAGGGTCACCTTCCCGCGTTCGCGGGCGAGATTCTGGACGCCGAGGGCGATGGCCGAGTTGGTCAGGTCGGCGATGGCGTGGACGCCCTGGGTGTCGAACCATTCGCGGGCCTTCGCCAGCCCGATGTCGGGCTTGTTCTGGTGGTCCGCCGACAGGATCTCGATCGTCTTGCCCAGGACTTGGCCGCCGAAATCCTCGACGGCCAGCCGCGCCGCCTCGACCGAACCGACGCCGCCGAATTCGCTGTACAGCCCCGACTGGTCATTCAAGACGCCGATCCGGATGACGTCGGCGGCCTGGGCCGCCCCGGCCGCCAAGGTCGTCGTGGCGAGAAGGGCGGCGATGAAGGACGTACGCATTCTTGTTTCCTCCCTTTTCTTGTGAATTCTTGATCAGTCCATGTTGATGAGGACCGTCTTCTTGTGCGTGAAGTGATCGAGCATCGCTTCCAGGGTCGCTTCCTTGCCAAGGCCGGACTGCTTGAGGCCGCCATAGGACAGGCCCGGCTGAACCACGAGGTTCTGGTTGACCTGCACGAAGCCGGCCTGGAGCCGCCGGGTCGCGTCGAGGGCGGTGCGCAGGTCGCGCGTCCAGATGGTCGCGGCGAGGCCGAAATCGCTGTCGTTTGCCATCGCCAGCGCGTCCTCGTAGTCGCGGAAGGCGATCAGGCAGGTGACCGGTCCGAAGATTTCCTCGCGGGCCAGCCGGTGATCGTTGGAAAGGCCGGTGAAGAGGACCGGCTGCACGAACAGGCCGCGAGCCAGCCGCTCGTCCGTCGGCAGGGCTGAGCACCGGTGCGCCACCGCGCCCGCCGCCGTCTCGCCGAGCGCGATGTAGGACTGCACCCGCTCGAACTGCTGCGGCGAGATGATGGTGCCGATGTCCGTGGCCTCGTCCAGCGGGTCGCCCATGGTCATGGCGTCGACCTTCGCCTTGAGCTTGCCGAGGAAGGCGTCGTGGAGGCTCTCATGGACGAAGATGCGCGATGAGGCGGTGCAGCTCTGGCCCTGCCGCGTGAAACGCATGCCCGCCACGGCGCCGTCGACGGCCTTGTCGAGATCGGCGTCGCCCATCACGATCATCGGGCTTTTCCCGCCCAGTTCGAGGGTGACGGGGATCAGCTTGTCGGCCGCCAGATGCGAAATGATCTTCCCCGTCTCCACCGAACCGGTGAAGGTCACCTTGCCGACCCCCGGATGGCTGACCAGGGGCGCGCCGCAGCCGGGGCCGTCGCCCGACAGGATGTTGAGGACACCCGCCGGCAGAACCTGGTTCATCACCTGGACGACGCGCAGGGCCGCCAGCGGCGCCTCCTCGGCGGATTTGACGATGACCGCGTTTCCGGCGACCAGCGCCGGCGCGATCTTGAGCGCCATCAGGTACAGCGGCACATTCCACGGGATGATGGCGCCGACGACGCCGATCGGCTCGCGCTGGGTGAAGGTCAGCATCTTCGGGTGGAAGGGAACGGTTTCGCCCTTCAGCTCGGATGCCAGTCCGCCATAGAAGGTCAGGGTGTCGGCCACCAGCGACGCCTCGACCCGGCTTTCGGTGCGAATGGCCTTGCCCGTCTCCAGGGCGAGCAGGCGCCCGATCTCCTCGGCATGGCCGACCAGACGGCGCCCGCATTCGACCAGCAGCCGGCCCCGCTCGCGCGCTGAAAGGCGGGCCCAGGCGCCTTGCGCCGCGGCCGCCGCGCGGACCGCGGCGTCGACGTCCCGCTCGCCGCCGTCCGCCGCCGTGGCGATCACCTCGCCCGTCGCGGGGTTCACGACGTCGAAGGTCTTCCCCGTGGCCGCCGGCCGGAGTTCGCCGGCGATCAGGAGCAAACCCGACAGCTCGCGCGCGAGGGCATGGGGGGTCGTGTTCAGAACCAGGTTCTGGTCGGTCATGGACGGTCTCTTTTTGAATGGGGCTGGTGTGACGATCCGGCGCGCGCCGGGGGGCGGTCAGGAGGCCCGGCGCTGCGACCAGACCTTCAGGGCGTCGGCGAACTCGTCCGACCGCAGACTCGCGGCGAAAGCCGCCTCCGCCGCCCGATCGTCCAGGTCGCCGCGGGCGAGGTCGTTGAGCGCGCGCTTCATGCCGGCGATGGCCTGCGGCGCGCAGGCGGTGATGCGTCCGGCCAGCTCGTCCACCGCGTCCGGAAGGTCGTCGGGAGCGACGATCCGGTCCAGGAAGCCGATGCTCAGCAGGTCGTCGCCGGCGATCGTCTCCGCCGTGAGGAACAAGCGCTTGGCTGCGTTGAGGCCAAGCCGCGACACGTAGCGGCGAAGGCCGCCGGGGTAGAAGTGTATGCCAAGCTGCCCGGCCGGCATGCGCATGAGCATACCGGTCACGCCGATGCGGAAGTCGCAGGCGAGCGCCAGATCGGTGGAGCCGCCATAGACGCTGCCGTTGAGGGCGCAGATCGTCGGGACGCGGACCGCTTCGACGCGATCGCACAACCGTGCAAAGGCATTCTCCCCATCCTGGCCATCCGACTCGCCGCGCTGGGACGACTGGGCCGCGCTCAGGTCGTACCCGGACGAGAAGCTCGGCCCCGTCGCGGTCAGCACCAACACGCGAACGGACGGGTTCGCCTCGGCCGCTGCGATTCTTTTCTCCAGAATGGCGATGTCCGCCACGTCGATCCGATTGTGCTGGAGCGGGCGGTTGAGCCGGATGGTGCCCACCGCGTCCTTCACGGTTAGTTGGGGGGCTGTCGCCGGTCCCTCCGACTGACCCCGTGGTGTCCCGTTCATCGTTTCCTCCCAGGTGCCGTCATTGGTGACGGCGCGGCCCTATGGATACCGCCTTTGTTTTTGTAAAGAACCATGAGTGAGTTCATGCATACCAGAGAGTGATAATGGGATGCAACATGGAAAGTTTGGCACGCTTATGGTTGGTGGGTCACGCAATGAGCGACGGCGGTTTCCTGTGCGCTTTTACGCGTTGAGAAACGCAATAAAACCTCTGCTGAATGAAGGGGCGCTCCGGCCTAATGTCTCCGCCACCTGTAGCCGTTCGGTCGACCAAAACAGAGTTTTGGCATACCATAACATTGACGTCGACCAGCGGGCGCTATACTGTTGACCGATCCCGATTTGCCAACGGATCATGCCATGCAGGCGGAAAAGCCAAGCCGCGTAACGGAAATGCGGCAGGTGCTCGAACAGGAAATTCTGGGCGGGATCATCGCGCCCGGCGAGCGCCTGGACGAACGAGCTTTGGCCGAACGGTTCGGCGTGTCACGGACGCCAGTGCGCGAGGTGCTGTCCCAGCTTGGCTCGAGCGGCCTGGTCACGATAAAGCCGGGAGCCGGCGCCTCCGTATTGCGGATGTCCGCCAAGCAACTCGTCGGCATGATGGAGGTTCTGGTCGAACTGGAATCCCTGGCCGCCAGCCTTGCCGCCCGCCGCATGGGAATCGCCGGGCGCAAGCGTCTTCTGGAAGTGCACGAGGCGAGCCGCGCCGCCGCCGAGGCCAGCGACATCGAGGCTTACGACAATCTCAATCGCGAACTGCATGAGTTGATTTATGCCGGAAGCCGGAACGAACATCTGGAGCATCAGGCGAAACTCATTCGCAGCCGCTTGCGCATCTACCGCCAGTATCCGTTCCAGCACACCGCACGCCCTTTGAAGTCCTACACGGAACACGATCTTTTCGTGAAAGCGATCCTGGAAGGGGATGGCGAGGCCGCGCGCCGGCACATGCACGACCACATGACCACGGGTGGAAGCATTTGGGTCGATATGGTGGTCTCCATGCCGCCAGTCGGTGACCATGAGTAGCGGCGTTCTCTTTTTTGAGGGGCTGTTTGTGGACGTCACGCGGGGGCTGCCTAAGTGACGAGCCGCTTCAGACGGCGTGAGAGGATTGAGATGAAGGCGATTTCCACGAACGCGACGAGGTGCTCCTTCGTCCGCTCGAAGATGGTGTTCAATCGGCGGTAGCGGGTGATCCAGCTGAAGGAGCGCTCCACCACCCAAGCGATCTCCGTGGGGATGAACAGCCCGTCACGGCCGCGGGCGACCGGCCGAACCGTGATGCCGAGGGCCGCGGCGGCTTGGGCCAGACGCCAGCGTGGTGCATGGCACCGTCAACTTGCTGACCACCCAGTTGCCGGGGCGGGCCGTGCGGGGTATGGGACGGCATGACGACGCGCCCCGATCCCCGCTACGCCGGCTACCGCTATCCCGCCGAGATCATTGCGACGGCGGTTTGGCTATACTTCCGCTTTCCGCTCAGCCTGCGGATGGTCGAGGAACTGCTGGCGGCGCGCGGCATCACCGTGAGCTACGAGACGGTGCGCCAGTGGGCTCGGAAGTTCGGCCCCGAGATCGCCACCCGGTTGCGCCGACGGGCGCCGCGTCGGGGCGACAAGTGGCACCTCGACGAGGTGGTCCTGACCATCGGCGGCCGCAAACATCACCTGTGGCAGGCCGTCGATCAGGACGGCTTCGTGCTCGACGTGCTGGTCCAGAGCCGGCGCGATACCAGGGCGGCCAAGCGTTTGCTGCGCAAGCTGCTGAAGAAGCAGGGCCGGGCGCCGCGGGTGCTGATCACCGACAAGCTGAAGGCCTACGCCGCCAAGCGGGCGATCATGCCGGGGGTGGAGCACCGCCAGCACAAGGGACTGAACAACCGGGTCGAGAATTCCCACCAACCCACTCGTCGGCGCGATCGGCAAAGAAAGCGCTTCAAAGACCCCGCCCAGGTCCAGCGTTTCCTCGCCATTCACGACCCGATCGCCAACCTGTTTCATCTCCGCCGCGACCACAGTTCCGTCACTGACTATCGGAAGGCCCGCGCCCAGGCGTGCCAGGTCTGGGCCGAAGTCGCCGGCGCACCACTGGCGGCGTAATCCGCAGACGGTTGCCGCCCGCCGCCCTCGCTCTGCCCGGCGTTCGACAAGTTGACGGTGCCCGGAGCGGCATTCGGTGACGCGGTAGCGCTCCACCCCGGACGACCGGTCGATGGCCGCCTCGACGAAGCTGATCGCCACGATCTGGTGGCAATGCGGCGGCGGGAACTTCTCCGCCGGCCAGTCCGCCGGAAGGATCTGGCGGTCCGGCATCGTCTCGATGTCGAGGCAGAGCAGCGTGTCGTGGTGCATGGGGCCTCCGGGGAGCGGCAGCCCCATGCTCCCCAAATGATCGGAGAAGCACAACGGACAAATGACCGTTCCGCGTCGCCGCGGGTTGGGCGCTGCATGGACAGCACATCGCGACGTTCACCAGCGGAGCGGTGCCGTCCGATTTTGCCGCCGAAGCCCCCGATGCGGCACTGCGTCGGTTGGGGCCGGGTCCGCGGTGCGGCCATTGCGGAATAATGGGCCGGGTTCGCATCGAACTCGACCGGACGGAGCCGCGTCAGCCGGCTCCGGATTCAAAACGCTGCCGTGTCAACGGGCACACCAATCGCGGCGCGGCGTGCCGTCCGCTGGCTGGGTCAACGCCGCATCGACCAGGATACGCTGCAGGCCGACGCCATCGATGAGCACAACGGCCTCGACCTCATCGGGGAGGCGCCATAGATTCCGTGGCGTTTGTGAAGCGAAAGGGCGACGTTGAGCCCTTGGTGCCGTACGGAGGTTCCGTATCTTTCCCCTTGCTTACAGTACGGAAATTCCGTACTGTAAGGACATCAACAGGGGGCCAGGATGTTCTGCTGGGACGACGCCAAGAACGGGACCAACATCGAGAAGCACGGGATCGGCTTCGCCGCTGCCGCGCTGCTGTTCGAGGGCCTGACCGTCGAAGTCCCCGACACCCGCCACGCCTACGGCGAGACGCGCATCAACGCCTTCGGCTACATCAACGGCCGCCTGTTCGTCGCCTGCTACACCCCGCGCTGCGGCTGGCGGCACCTGATTTCGATGCGCAAGGCCAACTCACGCGAGGTGAAACGCTATGGCTGACCACAAGCTGACCGACGCGCAGCGCGCCGCCGCCCTGGCGGCGGTGGACTGGGCGCGCATCGACGCGATGACCGACGCCGACATCGCCCGCCAGATCGCTGCCAACCCCGACGCGCCGGCGGACCTGTCCGACGCGCCGGCGGAGGCGCTGCGCGTGATCCACCCGCCCGGCGGCGTCTCGGTGCGCGGCATCCGCGCCAAGCTCAACCTATCGCAGCGGGCCTTCGCCGACCGCTTCGGCTTTCCGCTGGGCACGCTGCGCGACTGGGAGCAAGGCCGCTCCCAGCCCGACGCCGCCACGCGGACCCTGCTGTTCGTGATCGAGTCCGACCCCGAGCTGGTGGCCGCGGTGGTGGCGCGCCACGCCGCGTGACGCGAAACGTGGCCGTGTTCTGCGGCTGGAGCACATGTTGGGACTGCTGTCGCGAAAGGGCGCCAGATGGATGACATATTGACCACAAGGGCACCATCCCTCGCGCATGAACCACGATCGTGCGAGCAGGTAGCTGCCGCTACGGCGATTGTTCGAGACGTTCTCGGCGGCGTTGCCGTAGCCGCGTATCTCTACGGTTCGGCGGTTGCAGGAGGCCTGCGCCCCAATAGCGATCTCGATATCCTTGTCGTCAGTGATCGATCGCTGTCGGACGATGAGCGCGCTGCGATCATCCGTCGGCTTTTGCCGATTTCGGGAAGCGCAGCTGTCGGTGGGCCGGGCCGTCCAATCGAACTCACCGTCCTCGCCCGCCCGGCCCTCATCCCTTGGCGCTACCCTGGCGGCCTTGAGCTGCAGTATGGCGAATGGATGCGCGCCCAACTCGAGCGGGGTGATGTGCCCGAATGGCCATCCCCAGATCCCGACGTCGCCGTATTGATCGAGACAGCGCATTGCGGGGCAGTGCCGCTTTTCGGCCCACCCGTTACCGCTGTTCTCGATCCGGTGCCGCGCGCAGATCTTGTCAGAGCCATGGTGGATATGGTCCCGATCCTGATTCCGGGGATCGAAGAGGGGGACGACAGACGAAACGGGCTGCTGACCCTCGCGCGGATTTGGACGACACTCGCGTCCGGCGAGATCCGCCCGAAGGATCAAGCGGCCGATTGGGCACTCGCGCGTTTGCCTGAAGAACACCAGCGAGTTCTTGCGCACGCGCGAGCGGCGTATCTTGGCGAGGAGCGGGAGGACTGGAGTGATCTTGTGCTGCGGGTGCGGCCGCATGTCGACCAAGTCATCGCACAAATCCGGCCCCTGATGGCCGAGATGTCACCGAGCTGACTGATCAACGAGTGGAATGGGGCGGCCTCGCGCCCACCCAGGCGCTGTCGCGAAAGGGCGCGAACATGGCGATGCGGATAAGGAGCTTGGAAGTCAGGCAAGTTGGCGGCGGCGGGGCCGAAGTCCGCCAGGTCGAAGGGAAGATGGAAGGGTGTATTATGTGTCAGAACGACGCTTGAGGGAGTTGGTGCTGACATGCTCCCCTGAACCTCCTTCACCCTGAGTTAGAGTCCGTCGAGCAAATTGAACAATCATCGGAGCGAAACCGTGCAAATTCGTGCAGAACTTCCTGAAGAAGTGGATGAGATCCGAAGCCTGACAACCGCCGCATTCAGGGATATGCTTTACAGCAGTCAGACCGAAGCTGCGATTGTCGATGCCCTGAGGGACGCTGGCGCATTGACTATTTCGTTAGTTGCCGTCCAAGACAGTGGCGTCGTCGGTCATGTCGCCTTTTCCGCTGTTACAATCAGCGATGGGTCGAACGGATGGTATGGCCTGGGCCCAGTCTCCGTTCAACCGGATCAGCAACGGAAAGGCATCGGCCAAGCATTGATCCACAAAGGTTTGGAACTTCTCCAGCACATTGGGGCGCAAGGGTGCGTGGTGCTCGGAGACCCTGGCTATTACAGCCGGTTCGGGTTCAGGAGCGACCCTCGCCTACGGTACGCCGATGTCCCACCGGAGTACTTCCAGTGCTTGGGATTCACAGAAGATCTCCCAAGAGGCGAGGTTTCCTATCATCCCGGCTTCGGTGCGAGCTAAAGATTTCTTGGATCAGGGGCAGATGGAGGCTCGGGATTTCCCGCCCTGGTGCTGTCGCAAAAAGGCGCGTAATGATTGATTTTGTCGTCGGTGTTGCCAAACGTGTACGCTCAAAATTCCACCCGGCCCTTCCCGTATTTACAGCTTTAGCGCTGTCCGCTTGTGCAGAGCCGCCGCGAATGGCGACTGCAACTCTTATCCATCCCAGAGCGCCGTGGTTTCTAGTTGCGGATGAGCCGACCCTCATTGTTCTTCGGCTTAAGACCATGATCACCGCATGCCGGAAAGAGTTCTTGGATCAGGGGCCGATGGATGTTCAGGAGCTACCAGACGGTGCGAAAAATTTTGTCATCGACAGCACAATCCCCCTGAGAATCGGATACCTAATGATCCGCAATACGCCGCGTGGCAGCGAAGTCAACGTTGAAGGACAAAGGCTGAAAGCTGACTTCGCCCAACTCCGGCGCTGGGCAGAAGGTGACAAGGAGTGCTGAGTGCTATCGCGAAAGGGCGCAGAAAGGAGCGCTGGAGCGTGGCGGAGCTCACGGTCATGCCGCGTTCCCCCATCCCAGCCATTTTGCGCACTTTCGTGTAGCGAAACCCAATAGACATTGTACGCCTTGAAGGCCGTATCATCGCTTCGCAAATCACCCGACTGGATGATGGGCAAAGGAAGGGAGCGCCGGATGCGCATCGAGCGATGCACGCACGAAACGCTTGATGATTTGGTCGCGTTGCGGTGGGAACTCTGGCCGGAGGCGTCGATCGAGACCCACCGCACCGAAGCCGCTGATGACCTCAGTGTTCCGGATCGAGCGGTCGCTTTCATCGTTCGGAACGAGGGTGGGGTAGCTGTGGGCTTTGCAGAGGCCTCGTTGCGTCGGGACTATGTGAATGGATGCGAGACCTCACCTGTCGCGTTCCTGGAAGGGATCTACGTGCGGGCGGAACAGCGGAAATGCGGCATCGCCCGCCTGCTCATCCAGGCCGTCGAAGGTTGGGGGAAGGAGAAGGGCTGTTCGGAGTTCGCTTCCGACGCGGACATCGGGAATGATGTGTCCCGACGCATGCACGCCGCGCTCGGCTTTGAAGAGACGGAACGCGTCGTGTTCTTCCGCAAGTCGCTGTGACGAAGTGGCCGACCCGGGAACGCGAACAGCCGGGCCCCCTGGGACGAACCCAGCGGCCCCGGCGATGTCGGAGCGGTAAGGAACGATCACGGCGAGTCCCTCACTTCCGCAGCAGCTTATCCTTGGCCGCGCTGCCGGCGCTGGAGCCGACCCAATAGGACACCACCGCCGAGGCCATGGTGGTCAGGGCGCCGAGCATGATCGAGACGGTGGTTTCCTGCCCCGGCGGGATGGAATGGGTCAGGACGAGCTGGAGCACGTAGCCGAAGGCAACCAGCACGATCACCGAGACCACCGGGGCGTCCCAGGAGATGCGGCTGCCGGCCTTCGCCAGCTCGACGGTCTGCGCGCGGGCGTCGGCTCGGTCCTCGTTGTCCAGCCGGAGCAGCGCCACGACCTGATCGCCCTGCTGGCGGTACAGCTCGGCCAGCTTGGCGGGATCGTCCTGCACCGCGGCGACGGCGCGCTCGGCATCCGCCGGGGCGCTGATCGGCACGCCGGTCACGGCGGAGACGACGGACACCGCGGCCTCGCCGACCTTCTGGGCGGTCTCGCCGCCGCCGAGTGCGGCCTTGGCGACCTCGGGCAGCAGCACCGGGGCCAGGGCGGTGAGGATCGGGATGAGCAGTGGCAGCACGATGGGCGCCCCTCCTTCGGGCATGAAAAAAGCCGCCTCGGCGGGGCCGGGCGGCGGGGTGATTGTCAGGGTGGCGCGTCAGGCGCATCCTGTTCAGATGCGCAGGTCATCAGAGCTTGGCGTGCCCGAGCCCCAGTACCACAACGGGATCACATCGTGTTTTTGCTGACGGCCGATCTGTGTACTGGGGAGATCGATGGCCTGCGTCGGTCAGAACATCAGATCATCGAGTCGAGTTCGCGACGGCGCGCGTCGGTCAGGCCGAGACGAGAGGCAAGGTAGGCAAGATACTGGCGATCGACGTCGTTGCCGCCGCGCACCGCTAATTCGGAGGCAAGATAGACCTGCTCGGCTGTCTCAGGGTCGCGGACTTCACGGATGATTTCATCCATGGGTCGCGGCGTGCGCAACTCGGCTTCGACGATCCGACGGTCTTCCGGTTCGGCTTGGGCTGCGTCGAGGCTGTCGAGTATCCGCCGCTGCTCATTGATCGAGATGCGGCCATCGGCATTTGCCGCCGCGATCATGGCGCGGATCAACAGAAGCGCCCTTGCGTCACCGAGGTCAGGCTCCGGCGTGCCACTACGCAGAACGTTGGCCAGACGGTCGCCGAGGCCGCCGACGGCCCCTCCCGCCGCCGCGCCGCCCAGAACACCGCCCAGCGCCCCTCCGAGGCCGAATCGGTCGAGAATGCCACTCAAGCCCCCGCCGCCTACCGGTCCGCTCGGCTGGGCCGAAGGATGCCCGGCGGCGGTGGAGCGCTTCTGGTTGTCCTGATACGCCTTGTAAGCGAGGTAGGCGAGAGACGCGAGCCCCGCCTTCTGGAACAAGCCCATGCCACCAGCCGGCGCCTGCGGAACGCCGTAGCCATGGTGGTAATAGCCCTTCTTCTTCTTTTTGCCTTTCTTGCCAAGGACCAGAGGCAGCGCAGCGGCAAAGGCTGGTCCCCGGCCGGTGCGGCCGGCCAATCCATTGGCCAAGATGACACCGAGAACTTTGCTCAGGTTGCTCATGGTTCCCTTCTCTGCTGGGGCTGGGGATTCCTTTCCCCGCCGTGACCGGGTGCCGTAGAGATGGGAGCGTTTCCCGCCGGTGAAACCCGGTATGCCGTCAAAAGCGTGCCCTCAGCACCGGGGCCAGGGCAGAGATGATGGGGATGGGCAGTGGCAGCATGGGGATGCCCCTCCTTCGGGCACGAAAAAAGCCGCCTCGGCGGGGGCCGGGCGGCTGGGATGGGATACAAAGCTAATCGTTGAGCGAACGATCGCCTATTGCGCTCCATCTGGAAAATCATCGGGATCATGATCTGCATACACATACGCAGCAAACTCTTCATTGTTACCGAACAAAATGACAGAATTTACCTTTGCGATATTTTTGCCTCCTATATGGATATAGTCTCCTTGAAATGGAACGCGATCAGTCATTAATTCCATTTTTGCAGCATTTCCGAATCTTGAACCCTTAACAAACACTCGGACGAATGCAGACATAGCGTTCCTCCATTGCTTGATATCCAGAAGAATGACGCCAGAATGCTTCCATATATCAGTAGATTAGAGCGTGGAAATTAAGTAGGCAGCCAGAACCATTTCCCGATCAACCTATCCGCTAGAACAAGACGGCTCAGCCGCGACGGTCAGAGTACGGTCCACCTCAATCCAACTTGTCCGCCGGGATGTCCGGCATGTCCACCGTCTGGCCGGCGAGCGCGTGGGAGCCACCGGCATGATACAGAACTGATCTGTTTGCCCGGCTTATGAGAGCGGGCCCTGAACACGGGGCTATGCTTTCTGTAAAATCCGCTGCGCATACTGAGCGTTAACCGAGTGCGCTTTCTTCCAGGAACCATTGTGCACCCCCTTGGTTCTCCGAGAATGAATAGGACTGATCTGCTTTCCCCTGAGTTGACGGCCTTGAGCGTTGGTGCACAGACTTCTCTGTTGCGAGAGGAGTGAACCGCGCCGGGTTTCCCAGAGGCCGATTTGGTTGAGTCACGCCGCCATGGCGACGTCCTCGGTTTGAGCATAGTAGCGCGCTTCGGCCTCAGCGGGGGGAATGTTGCCGATGGGTTCGAGCAGACGCCGGTGGTTGAACCAGTCCACCCATTCCAGGGTGGCGAACTCGACGGCTTCCAGGGTGCGCCAGGGTCCGCGGCGGCGGATCACCTCGGTCTTGTAGAGGCCGTTGATGGTCTCGGCCAAGGCGTTGTCGTAGGAATCGCCGACGCTGCCCACGGAGGGCTCGACGCCGACGTCGGTGAGACGCTCGGTGTACTTGATGGCCACATATTGCGCCCCACGGTCGCTATGGTGGATGAGGCCGCTGCCCTTGGCCGGCCGGCGATCGTGGAGTGCCTGCTCCAGGGCATCCAGCACGAAGCCGGTGTGGGCGGTGCGCGACACCCGCCAGCCCACGATGCGGCGGGCAAACGTGTCGATGACGAAGGCCACGTAGACGAAGCCCTGCCATGTGGCAACGTACGTAAAATCAGCCACCCACAAGGCATTCGGGCGGGGCGCCTGGAACTGGCGGTTCACCCGGTCAAGCGGACAGGGAGTCGCCCGGTCGCTGAGCGTCGTCCGCACCGCCTTGCCGCGCGTAACGCCCCGCAGCCCCATGCGCCGCATCAGGCGAGCCACCGTGCAGCGTGCCACGTCGAGGCCCTCCCGCCGCAACTGCCGCCAGACTTTGCGTACCCCATAGACCTGGAAGTTCGCATCCCAGACCCGTCGGATAGCCACGCTCAGCTCCGCGTCGCTTCGCGAGCGGGCCGGCGCCTTGGCCGGATCGACCGTCCGGGCGGCATGGGCGTAGTAGGTGGACGGGGCGATCGGCAATACCTTGCAGATCGGCTCGACCCCGTGGACGGCGCGGTGCGCGTCGATGAAGGCGATCATTTCTTGAACGGGCGGTCGAGCTCCGCCTGGGCAAAATAGGCCGACGCCTTGCGCAGGATCTCGTTCGCCTGGCGCAGTTCCCGGTTCTCGCGCTCCAGCGCCTTGATCCGCTCCTGTTCGTCCGTCGTCGGCCCCGGCCGCTTGCCCTGGTCACGCTCGGCCTGCCGGACCCAGCCGCGCAGTGTCTCCGCCGTGCAGCCGATCTTCGCCGCGATCGAACTGATCGCCGCCCACTGCGAGGCGTGATCCCCCGCGTGCTCGAACACCATCCGCACCGCGCGTTCGCGGACTTCAGGAGCGTATTTGCGTGATGCCGCTTTCGTCATGATGACCCCAGTCTCTCAAGAAACGGGGCCTCTGGGAAACCCGGCGCGGTTCACCCAGGCCTTCACTGCCTGGGTTGAGGTCGCCGCTGGCCGCTTGATCCCCCGATCTATCGGCATCCGTGGCCGAACTGCGCCAGCCATCATGGTCGGTGCCATCGGCGGTGTTTGCGTTCTGACGAGGGCAACCACCATCCCTCCTGACGTTGCCACCTCGAAGGCGGACACAATTTACTGAGTAAAGAATAGCCACGCTACCGTGCCGACTGAAGCCAGCGCGGCGAGCACCGCGCCGCTTCGCGTCATGACACCCTGGCGATACAGCAGCACAACCATGCCGATCAGCAGTGGAGAGACGATCAGCAGTCCGCTTTGGGCTTCATTCATTGGCACTGTCGCTTCCGTCGGATCCGTTGGTGGTTCGCGCGCGATATGAATGCTGCGAGCGTGGAGAACGGGTAGCCTTGATCGTCGTCAAAAGCAGCTGGACTTCATCGGATTCGGTCGCACATCGTATAGTGGGCACGCGGGACCGTGGTATCGGCGCCTTCAGGTGATCGCGCCGAACAGGTCCTCGATGAAGGCCGACGGGGCCGGAATGTTGTTGATGGGAGCGGCGGCGACCTGCCCGTAACGGACCATGGCGACGATCTGTTCGCCGGCGATGGTTTGCCGAGCGGTGTGGTAGCTCTTGAGTCCGAGTCCTGGCCGGACCACCGCTTGGTGCCCATGGTCTGATCATACGACGCTCTTTCGCGGGAACCACCCGATGCGCCGGAGTTGAATGGGCGCCTTCACAGGCAGCTCCTCATGACGAGCGGTTCGCGGCAGGGCGATGACCAACCTTGCAGCTCAAGAGGTAGCAATCATGAGGTCATTCATCTGAAAACGCGAATCACGCTGAATCGTTCGCCATCGCCCCGGTTATCTTGCGCAAAATTTGTTCAATATTGCTTTTACGAGGCTCGGCACGATGGTCGATTATCCGCCAAGCATAGCGCTCGATGGGTGCCGGACCGCTTACTTATGCCTCCGTCAGGCTCAGTATGCATGCACCGACGAGGCTGCTCAAAAAGAAGGCATTCTGTGTTTTTCATCTATGGCGAAGAATTACGCCGAGATGGTAGTGCGCCATGGAAATATAATCCAGCGCTGGAAAGCAAAACAATTGCTCAAAAAAGTTCTGCGAGCTTGCGGTAGTGAAGGTTGATTTCCACAGAGAGGCGTTCTTCCGGACGGAGTGTGGGAAAGAAGTTGAAGTGGCTTTTTTAACAGCACTGACAGCTCTGCCTCAAGGCATATGTCGATATCTATCCTTTAGGATGGTGGTGTTTTTATCTGATCACATACCGGCGTATTTTTGTATAATGCTCCAAGGAAGAAAAGGGCGGCCCTTGGAGACAGGAATTGCTGAAGTCCTTACAGAAGCGAGCGCCTCGTAAAAAAGCCAACCGCCTGCTGTCATTCCTCCTGCTCATCGCTGCTCCGTTGCTGGCGTTCGAGCTCTTTCCGATCATGCAGCTTCATACGGCCCGTGAGGCCGAGCTTCGACAGGATGCCAGCCACTTTCTCGACCTTGTGGACGCGGAACAAAGACGGATCATACAGGACATCCATCACATCCTGTTCGCTCTTACCGAAGCGGGGGTGGGGCGTATGGACGCCACGGCCTGCCAGGGGGTCATGTCCCGGATCAGGGCCAAGTATCCGAGCTACATGGCAATGGAAATTTCCGACGCGAACGGTGCCGTATGGTGCTCGACAGACTCCAAGACGGTGGGGCGGGTGATTGCAGGTCGGCTCCTCCAGGATGCGGCGAGCACCGATGGCATCGTCACAGGCCAGTCCATGCGATCGCCGATCACGGGACAAACCGCCATTCCCTTCGCCCGTGCCCATCGCCGGGAGGATGGAGGTTACCATGGAGTGATTGCGGCACTTCTCGACACCGCTTGGCTGCGGGAGTCCCTCACGCAGGAATCTTTGCCGGACAACACCTGTCTCCTTGTCGCCGACCGTGACGGAACGGTTCTCGCAACCATCCCTGACGCACCGGAACTGGCCGGCCGCTTGTTGCCGGAACCGTTCGGTCCTTTGTTGCGCGAGGCGACCAAAGGTGTGGTTGAATTGGCGGGGATGGACGGTCGGCCACGGGTGTTTGCCTATTCACCAGCAACGTCGGGTGCCCGGGGCCTGTATCTGCACGTCGGGCTCGACAAAGCGACGGCGATGCGTCCCATCCACACCGCAACCTTCTGGACCGTGGCCATCTTTCTTGGGCTGCTCCTGACCACGGGCCTCGGCGCCCTGTGGGGTATACGCCGCTTCCTGAGAGTGCGCGAAGAGGCCCAACACTCCGCCCGCAAAGTCAGCGTGTTGCTGGCCAACACCGTGGATGGCGTCATCGAGTTCGATCGGGACTGGCGATTCCTCGAACTCAACGACATGGCCAGGACTCTGGTCGCTCAAGGCCGCGACCTGCTCGGCATGCGGCTGTGGGACGCCTTTCCCGAACTCGCCGAAGGCCAGTTGGCGGATGAGTTGCACAGGTCCATGACCGAACGGGTTCCGGTGGACGTCGAATTCCGCGGTCCGCAGACCGGCCGCTGGTTCTGGCTCCGAGCGTTTCCCACCCCGAGGGGCCTGACCGTCCATCTTTTGGACATTTCCCGACGGACGATGGCCGAAGAGGAGCTTCGGGCAAGCAACGAACGCCTCAGCTTGGCCCTGCAGTCGGCTCAGGCCGGCAGTTTCGACTGGGATTTGCGCACCGGGCGCGGGCACTGGTCGGAGGGCAGTTATCGCCTGTTCGGCTTGGACCCGGAGAGCGATGCTCCCTGCTTGGAATCCTGGCTTCGTACAGTGAGACCGGACGATGTCGAAGCCGTCACTGCCGCGGCTCAGGCGCAGCTCTTCAGCGAACGGAAGCCCTATCTCGCACTGGAATACCGCATCATGCTCCCGGATGGGGCGGTCCGATGGGTATTATCCACCGGGCGCGTCCATTACGACACGGACGGCACGCCGTTGCGCATGAGCGGCCTGAACATCGACATCACCGAGCGCAAGTCCGTGGCAACGGCCTTGCAGCGGAGCGAGAGGAATCTCGCCATTGCCTTGAACGCCGCAAACGCTGGTCTGTGGGATCTCGATCTCCGCACTGGCGTCGTGACTTGGTCGGACGGCATGTACCGTCTGTTGGGCGTCGATCCGACGACCTTCCACCCCAGTGAACCCGCGTTCTATGACCTGGTTGTTGCGGACGATCACCCGGTGTTGCGGCAGGCCGTGCAGGACGTGCTCGAAGGCAGGCGGCCGGATTACCAGGCGGAGTTTCGCATCTCGCATCCGGAAAAGGGGGTCTGCTGGTTACTGGGAGTGGGACGGGCGGAACATGATGGCAGCGGTCGTCCAGTCCGCCTGAGCGGCATGAACATGGACGTCACCGACCGTCGGGCGATGGAGCAGGCTCTGCGGGATGCCAAGAACTCTGGCCGATGAAGCCAACCAGTCCAAGTCCAGATTCCTGGCCGCCGCCAGCCACGATTTGCGGCAACCGCTCCAGTCGGCTTTGCTGTTCGCCGGCGTTTTGCAGTCTCATGTCCGCGAGGACCGGAGCCGCCGGTCGCTGATGGCCTTGGAGCGTGCCTTGGACACGTTGAAGGCTCTGCTTGACAGCCTGCTCGACGTTTCTCGCTTGGATGTCGGAACGATTGTGCCTCAGGTCCGTGACATGCCGCTTGCGTCGTTGCTGGATGAGATGCGAGCCGCTTATTCACCGATCGCGGCGAGCAAGGGTCTGGAACTCCATGTCACCGACCCCGGACCAGCTCTGGCGGTGCGAAGCGATCCGGTGCTGCTCGGTCGCATATTGCGCAATCTGGTCGAGAATGCTTTGCGCTACACCCCTGAAGGCTATGTGCGGGTCGTCTGCGACATCGCTCCCGACCGCGTAAGCATCCAGGTTCACGACAGTGGAATCGGCATATCCGCCGAGCAGATGGGTCGGGTGTTCGAAGAGTTCCATCAGGTCAACAACCCGGAACGCGACCGGAGCCAAGGGTTGGGCCTGGGGCTGGCCATCGTACAGCGGCTCTCCCAACTGCTTGATCACCCGGTGACCGTGCGCTCCGAACCGGGGCGTGGATCGACCTTTGCGGTCGACGTCCCCCTTGCGGGTGCCACGGGGACAAGTCCACCCCGGCCCAAGCCGGTTGTAATGGCCGACGGGCAAAGGCGTTTGGCTGTTCTGATCGATGACGACGTGATCGTGCTCTCCGGGTTGCGGACATTGTTCATGGAGTGGGGCTACGAGGTCGTCATCGCCGGGTCCGCGGCGCAGGCTCTCGAAGGTCTGCGAGACATGCCGCGTGCGCCGGACCTCGTCGTCGCGGATTACCGACTGCGTGGAGGCGAAGTCGGAACGGACGCCGTTGCCTTCATCCGCGCACAGGCTGGCCATCCGATACCCAGCATCATTCTGACCGGGGATATGGGGTCGGATAGCGAACGCCACGCCACGGACCTCGGTGTGGCATTCCTCCGCAAACCCGTTGCCTCCAATCAACTCCTTGCCGCCGTGCAGGAGCTTCTCGGCAGCTGACCCGCCCTCATCGCTGAGTTGGTTCGGTCCGCACCGGGTTCGGCAAAGGCCATCCTGCTCGTATCATGCCGTTGTGGAAACGCCTTCGCTTTGAGCACGGCAAGGGCATGCCCATCAATCATGCCGCCAAGCGCGTCCTAGGAATATCCCAACGGCCTTTCCGCGTGGCCATTCTACTGGAAGCGCGCATTGTCGCGGTCGCCGACGTGTTCGACGCGCTCACGTCGGAACGTCCCTACAAGGGAGCGTGGACGAACGAGGCCGCGGCGGCTTTCCTTTGGGAGCAGGCGGCCCGGAAGTTCGATCCGGACTGCGTCGCAGCTCTCCTTGCAAACATGAGCGCCATCGCGGCCATCCAGCAGCATTTCTGCGATACCTCCTCGAGCGGGTTCGTGGCTGGCCGCTGACGCTGGTCACGGTGCCCCCTCGGGCAAGGGCTCTCGCTCGCCCGCCTATGGACGTGCGACAGAACCAGCCACTGGCAAGGCGACGCTGATCGTTGTGCCCACCCCTGGGCGGGATTCCACCGTGATCGGATAGCCGAGGTGATCCGCCAGCGTCTTCACGATGAACAGGCCAAGGCCCAGGCCAACGACCTCATCTCCGGCTTCGATGCGGTAGAACTCTTCGAAAATGTCGGCCAGGGAATTCTCCGGGATGCCACGGCCGGTGTCGCAGACGTCGACCCACACCCTGTCGTCGTCGGTGCGGCACACGATCCGGATTTCCCCGTGGTCGGTGTATTTGATGGCGTTGTCGATGAGGTTGTGGAGGATTCGCGACGCAAGCAGCCGGTCCGTGCGCACCGTCATCCGGCGGCCGCACCCTTCTATACGCCAGTCGAGCCCCTTGGCTTCGGCGGCCAGTTGGAACGTCGCCGTGGCGTGTGTCATCAGGTCGTCCAATGGGACGTCTTCGATCCGGACGGCGATCGTGCCGTCGTCCATGCCCACCAAGTCCTGCACGCCATCCATCAGTCGCTTCACAACGCCCAGGCAGTGCTTCATCGTCGACACGTAGATTTCCCCGCGGGGTGTGACCCGGGACGACAGGGCGTGGGTGGCAAGGGTCAGGGCATGGACCGGTTGGCGCAAGTCATGGTTCAACGTCGCAAGGAGCCGGGTGCGCGCCGTGTTGGCCCGCGCCAGTTCCTTGGCCTGCGTCCGTGCGGCTTCGGCCGCCTCCTGCAACGATTCAAGCAGGCGGACGTTGGACAGCGCCAGGGCCGCCGATCGGGCGATCGCCAACAGGAGGGTGACGGTGCCCGTGTCGGGCGTGTGCCGCGCTGCCCAGTACGCACCGATGGCGGCGATGGGCTCTGGCGCGCCGACCGGCACCATGACGAGGCTGCGCACGAAGGTGGGGCGATAGGCTTCGTGTGGAATGCGCGAATCGGCGTAGATGTCCGGAATGATCGCCGGTTGCCCGGTCAGCATGGCCCAGCCCGAGATGCACGTGCCCATGGGAAACCGCTGGCCCTTCCACAGCGGGCTGATCGCGTTCTCCTCAACGTAATGGCACAGGTCGCCATCGCGCAGCACGATGGTGACGCCGTCGGCGCCGGTCAGGCGGCGCGCGGCCGTCCGGAGGATGGAGATCACGGCCGGCAGGTCATGGGCAAAGAACAGGCGTTCGTTGAGATCGACGAGCGCCGTCAGATGGTCGGCGTCGCGCAGGACGGACGGTTGCAGGGCATCGGTGTCGGCAGCGGGCATCAGCCACGGTTCCCAGGCGGTTCGTCACGCCAACAGTCCTTGGCGTGAAGAAGCGGACGAGCGCTTCGTAGACCGAAATATAGCGCATGGAAGCCGCTTCCGCAGTAGGAACTACAGCGCCATCGGCTGCCGATGCCTGCGCGATCACAACCTATGGAGGTCGGCCCGGTTCCGGAGAAACCGCCGGAACCGGTTGAATTGGCGGAGGGTTGAATCGCCATGGCAGCACGGAGACAATTCATGGCGGAGGCTCTCAGCAACCGAACCATCGACATCGTCAAGGCCACGGTTCCCGCCCTGGAGAAAGGCGGCACCGCGGTCACCGACCGCATGTATCAGCGATTGTTCCGCACCCCGGAAATCCGCGACCTGTTCAATCAATCCCATCATGGCGAGACCGGGTCGCAGTCCAAGGCGCTGACGGCGGCGATCATCGCCTATGGCCGCAACATCGACAACCTGGGTGTGCTGGCCTCGCGGGTGGAGCGGATCACGCAGAAGCATGTCGGGCTGAACATCCTGCCCGAACATTACCCCTATGTCGCCGATGCCCTGCTGGGCGCAATCAAGGACGTGCTGGGCGACGCCGCGACCGACGAGGTGCTCGACGCCTGGGGCGAGGCCTATTGGTTTCTGGCGGACGTGCTCAAAGCGCGGGAGGCCAGCGTCTACGCCGGGCTCGCCGCGGCGCCGGGCGGATGGAACGGCTGGCGCGACTTCACGGTGGAGAGCGTGACGCCGGAGAGCGACATCATCCGCTCCTTCATCCTGGTTCCGGCAGACGGGCGCGGTGTGATCCGCCACCGCCCCGGTCAGTATCTGACCTTTGCGCTGGATGTGCCGGGAGCCGGTGTGCTGAAGCGCAACTATTCCATCTCCTCCGCTCCGGATTCCCGGTCCTACCGCATCAGCGTCAAGCGGGAGGAGGGCTCGGGCAGGCCGGCGGGGCTGGCATCCAACTGGCTGCACGATCACGCCAAGCCGGGCACGGTGCTGAAGGTGGCGCCCCCGGCCGGCGAATTCTTCCTCGACGAGGCTTCCGCCGGGCCGGTCGTGCTGCTGAGCGGTGGGGTGGGGTTGACCCCGATGATGAGCATGCTGGAGACCATTGCCGGTTCCGGCGATGGCCGGCCGACCTGGTACATCCATGGCGCCGAAAACGGCCGCGTTCACGCGATGCGCGATCATTCCCGGGCACTGGCCGCTCAGGCTCGCAACATCACGCTGCGCACCTATTACAACGCCCCTGACCCGGCCGACGTTCAGGGGCGCGACTACGATGAGCGAGGTTTCATCAGCATGGATTGGATCGTGGCCAACACCCCGACGCAGGAGGCGGCCTACTATCTGTGTGGCCCTCGACCGTTCCTGCGCGCTATGGTCGGCGGCCTCGCCGGCCGGGGCGTGCCATTGGGCAGCATCCATTACGAGTTCTTTGGCCCAGCGGACGAACTGCTTGCCGTATGAGGTTTCAGGGCGTGCGCCGATTCAGTTCAGGGGGACCGTCAAGGGCGCGGCGCATGCTGCCTTCCAATTGCCACCATGCGCCTTTGCTCTGCAGGGAGTCACTGTAATGCCTCGAAATCCACGGCGCTCCGCTTTCTTGCAGAAGCATAATCTGGTGTCATTCCTATTGACCCATCTGGCGATTGGGGTCGTGGCCGGCGTTGTCGTTTGCCTCGGCCTTCTCGCGCTGGATGTCGCCAGTCTCCGTACACTGCTCCTTGGCTCCGACTACTGGCTGATCGGTTTCATCCTGCTCTTCGGCTCGGTTTGCGGAACGTTCGGCGGTGTGGCGATGGCTGTCGCCGTGATGAATCTGGGCGACTGGTCCGATCACCCGGATCGGGATTACTGACCCGCCCCGGCATCGTCAGGGGACGCCCACCGTGAAGCCGACGGCCAGCGGGTCTCTTCGGCATCCACCTCAACCTCATGCAACATGAAGTGCATGGCCCTGCGCGTCCAGAACCAGCACTGATTGCCGTGCCCGGTAGCGGAAGGTCACCCGCCTCCGACCATGGTCCACACCCGTTCCCTGTTCATGAACCTGATGGACCATGCCCTTCTTCAGTTCTTCCATGAAGGCGCCCGGTTCGAGGCCGAGGAGCGACCCCACGATCGCAGCGTCAAACACGAGATCTCCAGCTCCGTCCCCCTCGGCAACCTGGGTTCCGAGCAGCGCCGCCGGCTGTGGTTGCGTCTCCGTCATGTCCGCCTCGCTTGTCCTTGGAATGATGACCGGAGGGGATCATGACGTGAGGCGTTGTCGCCGTCTTTGCCCAGGGGCAAACGCACGAAAACTGCCCGGTCACCGGAGGCGCACCGTTCGCTATGGCGGCCGCCGGCCTCAACGGGCCTTGGTCGGATCGCCATACTGGACCGGCTGGCCCGTGGCCGGAGCGCTGATCCCGAAGCGGCCGGCCATCTGCCGCAGGGCGTCGCGGTCCTTCTGGATGGACACCAGACTGGTGATCGCGAAGGTGGCAAGCTCGCGGTCCGGCGTGTTCGACGCCTCGGTCTGGTAGAGGTCGACGATGCGGTCATGAATGCGAAGCTGCGCCTCAATGTAGCCCTTGGCGAAGGCGTCGCCCGACGCCCCGGACAGCGCCTTGACGGCGTCCTGCGTCATGCCCTCCTGGGCGTTCGCCGGGTTGGTCACCGCCCCGGCGGCACCGAAGGCGTCGGCGCGCTCCGGCTTCAACTGGTCGGCCGGCGGCAGGGGGCGGGCCGACGAGAGCCGCTTCAGGGACTCACCCAAGGTGGCGTGGGTTTCCGCGATTCCTTTGGCCAGGTTCTTGAACGCGTCGTCCGCCCCCTTCTCCGCCGCGAGACGCCCGAGTTCCGCCTGCCCTTGGCTGGCCGCGGCCGCCTCCTTGAGGAAAAGCGCATCCTCGACGGGCAGGGACTGTCCCGGCTGCGGCGGCAGGCGGGGCGTGGTGTCCGGCCGGATGTTGACCTGCGCCCACGGTGAGCCGGACACCAGGACGGCTCCGAGGATGGCGGCAAGGATGATCCTGAGCATGATGCCTCCTGTTTCTTGAGCGTTCAGCCGGTCAGCTGGCGGTAGATGGCGGGCAGCGCCGCGGGCAGGCGGGCGGCGTGCGGGAAGATGGCGTAGGCGCCGGGGCCGAAGATGTAGGGCAGGTAATCGCGCCCCTTCTCGTCCACCGTGACGCCGAACAGCCGCAGTCCGGCGCGGCGCGCCTCCTGCACCGCCACGCGCGTGTCCTCGATGGCGTAGCGGCCCTCGTAATGGTCCGTGTCGTTCGGTTTGCCGTCCGTCAGCACCAGAAGCAGCCGGTGTGTGTGCGGGCGGTCCTTGAGAAGGGCCGTCGCGTGGCGCAGCGCCGCTCCCATGCGTGTGTAGCTGCCCGGCTTGAGCGCCTGGATGCGGCGCACGACGCGGGCGTCCAACCGCTCCTCGAAGTCCTTCACGGTGCGCATGTCCACCCGGTGGCGCCGGTGCGAGGTGAAGGTGAGGATGGCGTGCTCGTCGCCGCAGGCGGTCAGCCCGTGCGTCAACGCCAGCAGAGCCTCCTTCTCGACGTCGAGCACGCGCCGGTCCTCGATGCAGCTGTCGGTGGACAGCGAGACGTCGACCAGCACGCACACCGACAGGTCGCGGGCGACGTTGCGCACCGCCGTGTAGACCCGATCCGAGCCGATGCCGCCCGCGCGCCGGTCGGCGACCGAGCGGACCAGAGCCGACAGGTCGAGTTCATCACCGTCGGGCTGCCCGGTCATCACCTGGCGGCGTGGCCGCATCGCCTCGAACTGGCGGCGGACCAAGCTGATGCGGCGCAGCGTGTTGTCGTCGGGCCGCCACTCCTCCCCCTCCAGCGCGGCCGGCTCGGCGATCACGCGGCAATGGTCGGGATGATAGAGACGGCGTTTCCTGTCCCACTCGGGATAGGTGATTTCCGCCCGCAATGGCGCGACGTCGGCGTCCTCGGAGGCCAGATCGAGGTCGAGCTTGAGCTTGGTCGCCGCCTTGCGCTCGTGCTGACCCACCGAGATCTCGTCCAGGTCCTCCGCGGCCTTGCGCGCGCTTTCCTCGTCGTCGTCCTCAACCTTGCGATTGAGATTGACCATCTCCGCCAGCCCGAGAATCTTCTCGAAGCGGTTCAGCATCAGCGGGTCGTCGCGCCGGGTCTGGTCGTTGTCGCGGCGCTTGGCCCTGCGGCGCTTGCCGTCCCCTTCGGCCCCGGCGCCGCCCTCCTCATCGCTCTCGGGCGAAGCGGCGCCCTCCGGTGGTGCGGACACCTCGCCCCACAGCGGCACCGGCAGGAAGGGCCGATAGCCGGAGGCGGCGCGGAAGCGGTCGAGCGGGACCGTCGCGTCGGTGACCGCGGCCAGCAGGTCCGGATCGGCTGGGCCGCCGCTGCCGATGAGCGTTCCGACGAGTGCCTCGACGGCGGCCTCCTGTCCGGGCAGCCGCCGTTTGGGCCGGGCCGCGCGCATGGCTTGGCAGAGCCGGACGTGCAGCGGGCGCAGACCCGGCCATTCATCGAGCGCCCGTTGCGTGGCCCGACGGGCCGAACGCAGGCGGACGAGGTCGGCCTGCAGCGGGTCGTCGGGCATCGCCGGAGGCGGTTCGGCCTGGACGAAAAAAATGGCGAGCCATTCGTAGAGCGCCGCGTTGTCCTCGCGGGAGGGGAAGACATCGACGCGGTCGGGAAGCTGGAGGGTGACGCCGTCGTAGCGGGCGCGTTCCAGCTTTTCCGTCCCGAGACCGAGACGCTGCTTCAGGCCGAGACGATGCCCGGACGTTTCGGCGGAGGTGCCGGCGATGCGCACGGCGCCGGGGCCGCCGAGTGCCCGGAACAGCACGCCGAGGCGCGCGCGCATCTCGTCGAGGCGGACCGCAGCCTGGGGATGACGCGGGTAGGACGCGGCGTCACCGACCAAACGGTGCCACAGGGCTCCGACGAACTCCTCGGGTTCCCAAATCGAGGCCATGCGATCATCCCAGCGTGAGTTCGGCGACCCGAAGCAACGCCTTCTTGACCTCCGGGTCGTCGGTGAGCGGCTCGATCATCGACGCCAGGATCGCCTCGTCGCGAGGCATGCCATCGCGGATCAACGAGGCGCAGTACACCAACAGCCGGGTCGACACTCCTTCCTCGAGATCCTGCCCCTTGAGCGCGCGCAGGGCGTTGCCAAGCTGCACCAGCGGAGCGACCCGGTCGGCGGGCAACCCACTTTCCTGGGCGACGATCCCGGTTTCGGCATCGGGCTTCGGGAAGCCGAACTCGATGGCGACGAAGCGCTGGCGCGTGCTGGGCTTCAGCGATTTCAGGATATTCTGGTAGCTGGGGTTGTAGGAGACGACCAGCATGAACGACGGCGGAGCCTCCAGCAGTTCGCCGGTGCGCTCCAGGGGCAGCAGGCGGCGGTCGTCGGTCAGCGGGTGCAGCACCACGGTGACGTCCTTGCGCGCCTCGACCACCTCGTCGAGGTAGCAGATCGCGCCTTCGCGCACCGAGCGGGTCAGCGGGCCGTCGGTCCAGACCGTGTCGCCACCCTTGAGCAGGTAGCGGCCGGTCAGGTCGGCGGCGGTCAGGTCGTCGTGGCAGGACACCGTGTGGAGCGGACGCCCCAGCCTTGCGGCCATGTGTGCGACGAAGCGGGTCTTCCCGCAGCCGGTCGGCCCCTTGAGCAACAGCGGCAGACGGTTGCGGTGGGCGTGCTCGAACAACGCCACCTCGTTGCCAGTGGGAGCGTAGAAGGGGACGGCGCCGCCCGCCGTCCCATGCTGGGAGGAGGCCTCCTCCGCCATCACTCGGCCGGCGCGACGGAGGGTTGGGTGCGCGCGGGCACCCGCTCACGCGCCGGTCCGAACATCGCATAGACGAACATGAGCACCGAGATGACCACGAAGATGCCGGAACCCAGGCGCATCCAGTAGAACAAGGCCAGCTGCTCCTGGACCTCCATGTAGGTCATGCCCAGCACGCGCTGCAGGTGGACCTGCACGACGCCCGCGAAGGTCAGCGTGAAGGTCATGAAGGCCATGGCCGAGGTCATGATCCAGAAGCTCCACATGTTGAGCACCTGGTTGTAGGGCGCGCGGCCGCGCAGGCTCGGCAGGGCGTAGCTGATGATCGCGAGGTTCAGCATCACGTAGGCCCCGAAGAAGGCAAGGTGCCCGTGCGCCGCGGTGACCTGGGTGCCGTGGCTGTAGTAGTTGACCCAGGACAGCGTGTGCATGAAGCCCCACACGCCAGCACCGAAGAAGGCCATCACCGGGGTGCCGAGCGTCCACAGGAAGGCGGCCTTGTTCGGATGGTCGCGCCGCCCCTTCCAGGCCATGGTGAAGGCGAACACGACCATGGCGAAGAAGGGCGCGACCTCCAGCGTGGAGAACAGCGAGCCGATCCACTGCCAATAACCCGGAGCACCAATCCAGTAATAATGGTGCCCGGTGCCCAGCAGGCCAGAGAACAGGGCGAGGCCGACGATGGCGTAGAGCCACTTCTCCACGACCTCGCGGTCGACGCCGGTCATCTTGATGACCAGGAAGGCGAGGACCGAGGCCATCACCAGCTCCCACACGCCCTCGACCCACAGATGAACGACGTACCACCAGTACAGCTTGTCCAGCGCGAGGTTGGTCGGGTTGTAGAAGGCGAACAGGAAGAAGACCGCGATCCCCCACAACCCGAGCAGGAGGACGTTGGTGATCGCCGTCCTGCGGCCTTTGATCACGGTCAGCGAGACGTTGTAGAGGAAGATCAACGCCGCGACGACGATGCCGATCTTCACCCACAGCGGCTGTTCGAGGAACTCACGCCCCTCGTGGATGCCCAGCGTGTAGCCGACCACCGCGCCCAGCGCGCCGACCATCAGGATGGCCAATTGGGCGTAGGCGAGCGCCGGGCTCTCAATGTCGCGCTCCGCCTCCTCCGGGATCAGGTAGTAGGCCGAGCCGAAGAAGCCGAGCAGGAGCCACACGATCAGCGCGTTGGTGTGGATCATGCGCAGGATGTTGAAGGGCAGGATCTCGGACAGGAAGTTCGGCAGGACGTAGACGGTCCCGGCGAGCGAGCCGACCAGCACCTGGACGACGAACAGGGCCATCGCGCAGGCGAAGTACCAATAGGCGATGCGTTGGGTCGCGTATTTCATGCCATGCCTCCCCTTCAGCCCGCTTGGTTCGGTGGCCAGCCTTGCGTGTCGATGCGGCTGGTCCATTCGAGGAAGTCGACGAGGTCGTTGAGCTCCGCGTCGGTCAGGTTGAACTGCGGCATCTGGCGGCGCCCCTCGACCCCGCTGGGCTGCGACTGCATCCAGGCGATCAGCGCCGTGCGCGCGCCTTCGGCGTCCTCCCGCCCGCCGTAGCGGACCCAGACGTTGCCGAGCTCCGGGGCGAAGTAGGCACCCTCACCAAGCAGCGAGTGGCAGTTGATGCAGGCGTTCCTCTCCCACACGTGCTTGCCGCGTGCGACGCTCTCGGACAGCGTGGCCTCGTCCGTGCTGGTCGTTCGAATGTAGTAGTGGCTGTGAATCGTCAGGGCGACGAAGGTGACGAAGAAGAAGAGCGACCCGCCGTAGAAGATGTTGCGCGCCGCTGATTTCGTGAATCGCTCGGCCATCACCTCCCCCTGTTATCGTTACACGGTTAGGTTACGTGTCCAGAACCAGTGGAAGCGCAAACAGGACCGTTGGGCCAGTGCGGAAAAGGATAGGAAGGAGCGTCCGAGTGTCCTCGAACGCGGTTCTCGAAGCCGAAGGAAGCGGCGTGGCGCGGTGTCCCTGTACGGCGGGATTGCACATTGAGCCGCGGCGGGATGTCGCAGGGACGTTAAGCCGGTGCCATGTTCACAGCGGGACGGGCAATGGGCCGCCCGGTGGCCTCATCAGAGTTCACCTTGTGATTCGGGGTGATTCTCATAGTTATACGGCCCTTCGCCCCCGCGCTTCCGCACATTCGTTATTGCTGTTGTGATAAAAGTTGGCCAAATGTTGGAGGATTTGTGCGTTGCACTGGCTTCAAATTCTTGATGGCCGTCAAGTAATTGGGGCGTGAAATCTGGGACGCTGGCTTCAGAAGCAACACTCGCCCTGGATTGCATCATGAAAAACAAGACCTTCCTCGCCACCGTCAGCGCCGCCGCCTTCATCGCCCTGTCCGGGGTTGGCGCCGCATCGGCCACCACGCTGTACGCTGAGCCGAAGGTCAAGGAACCGGCGGTCGACATCGTCCAGGACCCCGCGGCGGTCCCGGCGCCGGAAGCGGCGGGCAAGCGCGCGCCCAAGACCCACAACGTCGTGCTGACCACGACCGAGGTCGAAGCCAGGCTGGATGACGGCACGACCTACACCTACTGGACGTTCAACAACAAGGTCCCCGGCCCGATGGTCCGCGTCCGTGTCGGCGACACGGTGAACGTGTCCATGACGAACGCGCCCGGGTCGATCATGAACCATTCCATTGATTTCCACGCGGCCACCGGTTTCCTTGGCGGCGGACAGATCACCCAGGCGGAGCCGGGCCAGACCAAGGAATTCTCGTTCAAGGCGATGGCGCCGGGTGTTTACGTCTATCACTGCGCCACGCCGATGGTCGCCCAGCACATCGCCAAGGGCATGTTCGGCCTGATCGTGGTGGAGCCCGAAGACGGCCTGCCGAAGGTCGACAAGGAGTTCTACGTCATGCAGCAGGAGATCTACGCCACCAAGGCGAAGAACCTGCCGGCGGAGGACGACTACGACGGCCTGGTCAACGAGAAGCCCGGCTATCTGGTGTTCAACGGCGCCGTGGGTGGGCTGGTGAAGGACAAGCCGCTGAAGGCCAGTGTGGGCGAAACCGTGCGCATCTGGTTCGGTGTCGGCGGGCCGAACTTCACCTCGTCGTTCCATGTCATCGGCGAGATCTTTGATCGCGTCCACAATCTCGGTGCCCTGGACACGCCGCCGCTGAAGAACGTGCAGACGGTCACGGTGGCGCCGGGCGGGGCGACGATGGTGGAGTTCAAGGTCGACTATCCGGGCAAGTACGCCTTGGTCGACCACGCTCTGAGCCGCGCCACCAAGGGGCTCATCGGCATTCTGGAAGTCGATGGCAGGGCGAACGACAGCGTCATCCTCGACAAGAGCGGCGACTCCCGCAAGCAGCTCGGCGAGATGAAGCATTGATCCCACCCCGGTGGGATGCGCAGGGGGAGGGTGGGGGGCGAGACCCTGTCTTCCTCCGTTGGGCATTTCCCGCTTGCCACCGGGGCTTGGCCGTGCCGTTTGCGCGAGGACAAAGAGGCCCGCGCATCATCGTGGCATGATCAGGTTATGACCTTTCCATCCTTTTATGATGCGGCGCCGCGGCTCGTCGTGTGCGATCCGCTCAGCGCGTTCCTCGGCGCGGCCGAGGACGGCCTGCTTGAGTATGGCTATGCCGATGCGGTGCGGCTGGCCGGCCATTCCTGCCCGACCGTCGCGGGCGCTTACCTGATGACCGTACGGTCACTGGAGCGTCTGTATCCCGATGAGGTGCCCGAGCGCGGGGCCGTTGCGGTGTCTGTTCGCGAGGCCGCCGCCGAAGGCGTGGCCGGTGTGATGGCAAGCGTCGCCACGCTGCTGACCGGAGCGACGGAGAGCACCGGCTTCAAGGGCATCGCTGGACGCTTCGACCGCCGGAACCTCCTGTCCTTCGGGGTCGGCATTCAAGGGACGATGGCCTTCGTACGCATGGACACGGGAGCGGGAGTGCAAGCGACGCTCGACAGCGGCGTCGTGCCGGTCGATCCGGCGATGCCCGGCCTTCTGCAGCGCCTGTTGTCCCACGCGGCATCCCCGGACGAAGCGGCACAGTTCCGCATCCTGTGGCAGGAGCGGGTCCGACGCATGCTGGTGGACCACGCCGACGATCCTCGACTGGTCAGGCTTGCCGCTTGGAATGGCCGACCCAACGCGTGACCCCCTTTCAAAAGACTTCGGACATGCACACCGACAGCAAGACCGGCCAACTCCTGCACGACGATCATCACCGGACCATCGACCTTCTGAACGCATTCGAAGCCTACCTGGAGCGCACCACGGAAGACGACATCCCACATCTGGACGTGGACGGTCGCGTTCTGCTCGCCACCCTTGGCAAGGAGTTGGGCCAGGACCTCGAACGGCATTTCCTCCTGGAAGAGCAGTGGCTCTTCCCGCCCATTGCCGCCGCTGGCGCTTACGAGATGACGGCCGACCTCTCGACCGACCACGAAGCCCTGCGCCCGCTCGTCCGCCGCATCACCCGGCTGTGCGCCCTGGCTCTGCGTGAGGGGTTCGATGAGGAAAGCTGGCCGGTCTTCCGCCATTTCGGGCAGCAGCTGATTGAGGGCCTCGTCCTGCACATTCAAAAGGAAGAGACCGCACTGCTCAGTGCCGTTGACGCCGTGCTTACGCCGGCACAGGACGTCTCCCTTGCACGGGCTTACCGTTGTGGGGAAGAGGCGCTTGGCGGCGCGGATGAACGCGCATCATCGCCGCAGGTTTAGGACGGGCATTCAGCGGCAGGTTCAGCGGCTGATCGGTCGCGGCCAACGTGCGCCGGTGTTCCGAACCGCATCAAGCCGGATTCATCGGCTCGGTGGGCGGGGCGGGGTTGTCCTCGGGTTCCGCCGGCGCGGCGGGCACGGGCTCGTCCTCCTGCTCGTCCGGAAGACGACCGAGGCAGGACCCGTCGGGGCGTGCGAAGGGTGACGAGGGCCGGGGTGCGGACCGCTGGGGCTTCATGGTGATTCCTCCCTTCCTGTCAGAACACCGTTCACGCCGCATCATCGCGACGGCGTGAAAGCCAGCCGGTGAGGCCGCATCCATTTGCGGGCATCAGCCCC
Organism: Azospirillum sp. UENF 211521; assembly: GCF_058780535.1. NCBI lineage: Bacteria > Pseudomonadati > Pseudomonadota > Alphaproteobacteria > Rhodospirillales > Azospirillaceae > Azospirillum > Azospirillum sp. UENF 211521. The sequence continues at coordinate 137,338 of NZ_JBSNCF010000004.1, read as the reverse complement.
GCGCGCGCCGACGCCGGCCGGAACGGGATTTTATTGGGCGTCGGCGCCTTGTTGAGAATTCCCTGTCACCTCGTCAGAGCCGAGGATGGCCCGCAGGCCTTCGAACGCGGTTACGAGAACGCTGACATCAGGCTCCGCCGGGTGAACGGCGTAGATGGGCAAGCTGAACGGGTGCGCTTCGGGCACGACTTCCCCCACCCCCTGGTCGAGCATGGGCTGGACCAGGCTCCGTGGGAAATGCCCGGTTCCCCCGCATTGCCTGACATAGTCCAGCCCGAGCGTGCCGACGCCGATCGACAGGGGTGTGGACAGAAGCTCCGGATTTCGCAAACGGATGCTGCGCTGGAATTCGTCGCTCCAGTCGATGAGGACGTAGTGGTCGCCACCGGCGCTCGGAGCGGGGCGAACCCTCACAAGGACCAAATCCTCTTCCAGCAGCAGGCGCACCGCGAGGCCCGGCACGGCGCGCGGCGAATAGAGGACCGCGAGATCGAGCGTCCCGTCGCGAAGGCGCTGGAGCAGATCGTCCGCCAACCCGACCTCGCACCGCAGGGCGATGTCTTCGGCATTCCGCCGCATCCAGGGAATCCAACGGTTCAGCATCCGGTTCCACAGACCGGCCTCGCTGCCGATGCGCAGCAGGGCGCGATGCCCGATGGGAAGCGCGGCCTCCTGCCGGGCCTGCTCCCAAAGGCGGAGCATGGCGATGGCATGACGCTGGAACCGGATCCCGGCCGCGGTGAGCATCGCGCCGTTCTTGTTGCGCACAAACAGCTGGCAACCCAGCTGATCCTCCAATTGCCGGATGCGCGTGCTGACCGTCGATTGCGTGACGTGCAGCCGCTCCGCCGCCGCGACGAAGCTTCCAGCCGTGGCCGCTTCAAGGAAAGTGCGGGCCGTTTCCATGTCCATGCGACGTCCCCCACGAGAAATTGTATTGGATAATCCGATACAATCCATCGAATAAATTCGCTTTTGCTATGTGTAGGCGCGACCTAGGCTCTGTGCAACCGTGTTACGAGCCGTCGGGCATGGCGCCTGTGATCCTCCCATTCCAAAACGGGACTGGAGTCCGCGCGCCCTGCGCTGGGCGGCCCCGACCGGGCATCGCCGACCGGGCCGCTATGACGTCGGCCGTCCGGCCGCTCCCGCCGTGCGACGTCGACAGGGTCTTGCGCATGACCGATCTCGCGATCAGCACCACGCTATCCATACCCGGGGCCGGACGGACGGACGGCGACGCGGCCTCGTACGACTCCGGAGACGCCGCGGTGCGGATGTTCATCCGGGCATCCCTGTTCTGGTGTGTGGCCGGGCTGGCAATGGGCCTGTGGGTTGCCCTTCTGCTGGTCGCTCCGACGCTCAACCTCGGGCTGGAATGGACCAGTTTCGGCCGCGTCCGGCCGATCCACACCACTCTGATCGTCTATGCCTTCACCGGGAACGCGCTGATCGGCTCGTCCTTCTTTGTGGCGCAGCGGACCTGCCGAACCGCTCTGTGGGGAAGCCGCGAACTGCACCAACTGCTGTTCGGGTGCTATCAGATATTCGTTCTCCTGGCGGTGTCCGGCTACGTGATGGGTGCCACCCAGAGCAAGGAATACGCGGAGTTCGAGTGGTACACCGACCTGTTCCTGCTCGGTGTGTGGCTGCTCTACGCGACGATCCTGGTCCGGACGATCCTGCAGCGGCGGGAGCGGCACATCTACGTGGCCCTGTGGTTCTACCTGTCCTTCGTCATCGTCGTCGGCATGGTGCATACGCTGAACAATCTGGCCGTGCCCGTCTGCTTCACCGGAGCGAAGAGCTACCCGTTGCTGTCCGGCGTGCAGGACGCGATGGTGCAGTGGTGGTTCGGGCACAACATCGTCGGCTTCTTCCTGACCGCCGGTGTCGTCGGCATGATGTATTATTTCGTGCCGAAACAGGCGGAGCGGCCGGTCTATTCGTACCGCCTGTCGATCGTGCATTTCTGGTCGCTGGTGTTCATCTACATCTGGGCCGGCCCGCACCATCTGCACTACACGGCCCTGCCGGACTGGGCGCAGACGCTGGGCATGACCTTTTCGATCATGCTGTGGATGCCGTCCTGGGGCGGCATGATCAACGGCATCATGACCCTGTCGGGTGCCTGGGACAAGCTGCGCACCGACCCGGTCCTGCGCTTCCTCGTGACGTCGGTGGCCTTCTACGGCATGTCGACCTTCGAGGGTCCGCTGATGGCCATCAAGCCGGTGAACGCCCTGTCGCACTACACCGACTGGACGGTCGGCCATGTGCATTCCGGCGCGCTCGGCTGGGTGGCCTTCATGGTGTTCGGTTCCCTCTACCACCTCGTCCCGCGGCTCTGGGGGCGGGAGCGTCTGTACTCCGTGGGGCTGGTCAGCCTGCATTTCTGGACGGCGAGCGTGGGCATTCTGCTCTACATCGCCGCCATGTGGGTGTCGGGCATCATGCAGGGTCTGATGTGGCGCGCCTACGACACCCTTGGCTTTCTCCAATATTCGTTCGTCGAGACGGTCACGGCCACGCAGCCCTTCCACGTCATCCGCGCAACCGGCGGCGCCCTGTTTCTCGCGGGCGCGCTCATGATGGTCTACAACCTGGTGCGCACCATGCGTGGCGATGTGGCGAGCGAGCCCGGACGGACAAGCCGCGCCGCGAACCTTCGGGCGGCGGCGCGCTGACGTGGCGCCATCGGGCCAGGCCAGGAGCGGTCGAACAGCCGGACCACGGCACGCAGCAAAGGATGCCGAGCATGGACAATGGGAAATCCCCGCAGACGATCGCCGCCGCCAACGGCATCGGGAACGACGCGGAGTACGGCGCGGTGACGCCGCCGATTCACCTGTCGACCACCTACCGGTTTCCCGGCTTTGAGAAGCCCGGACCATACGATTATTCGCGAACGGCCAACCCGACGCGCGATCTGCTCGCCGATACCCTCGCCCAACTGGAGGGCGGCGCCGGTGCGGTGGTCACGGCCACCGGCATGGCTGCCGTCAGCCTGCTGCTGGCGACGCTTGACCCTGGCGAACTGGTGATCGCTCCACACGATTGCTACGGCGGAACCCATCGCCTGCTTTCGATGAGCGCGGCGAAAGGGCATTTTGGGGTGGCGTTCGTCGATCTGAACGAGGCGGCAGGTTTCGCCGAGGCTCTTCGACGCGGCCCGGCACTCATCCTGATCGAAACCCCAAGCAATCCGCTGATGCGCATCACCGACATCGCGAAGCTGGCCGAACAGGGCAAAGCGGCGGGAGCAAAGATCGCCGTCGACAACACCTTCCTTTCGCCAGCGCTCCAGCAGCCGCTGGCGCTCGGGGCCGACTTCGTCATCCATTCAACGACCAAGTACCTCAACGGCCATTCCGACGTCGTGGGGGGAGCCGTCATCGCCGCGGACACGCGGGATCTGAACCACCTCAAGGATTGGGCGAACGCGATGGGCCTCACCGGGTCGCCCTTCGACGCGTATCTGACGTTGCGAGGCTTGAGAACGCTGTTTCCAAGGCTGGAGCACCAGCAGCGCACCGCTTTTGCGATGGCCGATTTTCTCGATCGTCATCCGTGCGTGGAGACCGTGCATTATCCAGGCCTGCCGTCTCACCCCGGCCACGCCATCGCGGAGCGCCAGCAGCGTGGCTACGGCGCCATGCTGAGCTTCAACATCAAAGGTGGAGCGGACGGCGCACGCCGTTTCGTGGAAGCGGTGAGGGTGTTCACGCTCGCCGAGTCACTTGGCGGCATCGAAAGCCTCGTCGCTCATCCGGCGACGATGACGCACGCGAGCATGGGAAGCGAGGCGCGGCGAGCGGCGGGCATCGACGACAGCCTGTTGCGCTTGTCCATCGGATTGGAGGGGGAAGGTGACTTGCTCATGGATTTGGAGCAAGCCCTGAGAACGGTCGCTCCGCTGCTTGGTCGCAGTTCCGTGTAAGGGTTCCGTCAGGTGTCGCGCCATACATGAGTCGACGATGCCGAAGGGCTGGCGGGAGGCGCCATGAACTACGCGAGGCCGATCATATCGCGCGGCGCGGCGACCCTCTGGACATGGATCACCCGTCGCTGCGCCACAGAGACGTGCTGGTTGCGGCGGGTTCCGGCGTCGCCACCGCTCCCATCCGCATCGGCTCAGGCCTTGGCGGCCACCGGGAGACGGAAGGGGGCACCCAGCCGGTTGAAGGCGTTCATCGCCGCGATGGCGATGGTGAGATCGACCAGATCCTTCGGCTCGAACGCCGACGATACCGCCGCGTAGGCGGCGTCGGACGCGTGGGTTTCGCTGACGCGGGTCACCTCTTCGGCCCAGGCCAGGGCCGCGCGCTCCGTGTCGGAGAACAGGTGCGGGACCTCCTCCCACACCGGCGCCAGCGTGACCTTGTCGATCGACATGGTCTTCCGGAGGTCGCGGCTGTGCAGATCGATGCAGTGAGCGCAGCCGTTGATCTGCGAGACCCTGAGGAACACGAGGTGGATGAGTTCCTCGGGCAGGTTGGTGCTCTTCGTGACGTAATGGTGGACGCCGAAGAGGATCGCGCTGAGCGGCATGACCTTCGACTTGGCGAGCGCCGCCGGCCGTATGATGGCCACCGTGCTCGCCGGCATTGCCGAGTTCGAACGTGACCTGCTGCGCGAACGGGTCCGATCCGGCCTCGCCGCCGCCAAGGCCCGTGGTAAGAAACTCGGCCGGCAGCCCGGACAACGGCCAAAGTCGGACCGGCTGGCGCCCAAAGTTCTGGCATTGGTGGACGAGGGCCGCAGCTACCGCCTGATCGGACGGGAGCTGGGCCTCAGCAAGAACACCGTCGCCGCAATCGTGAAACGCGCACGGAACGGAGTTGCGGCCTGAACGCAGGCGGCGATGTCGGCGCGGGACGCTTGCGGCATGTGGCATTGCGCACCGAGCCCCGGCACCCCCGTCTCAGCGGAACAGCAGGACCGGAGCCTTGACGGAGCGGATCATCGCGGTGGTCGTGCTGCCGATGATCAGGCTGCGGATTCGGGAATGACCATAGGCACCCATGATCAGAAGCCCGACGGGATTGTGATCCATCGCCTGTGCGATAACCTCTTCCGGCGGCTTGGCCTCCACCCTGGCCTCCACGGCAAAACCGGCGCTGCGCAGGCGCTCCATTGCCTGGTCAAGCCGGTCGCGGGCGGCCGGTGTCGGCGTTCCGGCCATCAGCAACTGGCCGGGAAGGCCGCGCAGCAACGGCCCTCCGGCAATCTCCTCCACCGCCTTGATGGCGCTGGGACCGCCGTCGAAGGCGATCAGGAATTGCGTCACCGGCTGGAAAGCACGAGAGGCAACCAGCACCGGCCGGCTGGTCGCGCGGACCACTCGCTCCAGGTTCGAACCCAGATGCAGCGTGGCGAAGTCGGCCGCCTCGCCGCGCTTGCCGATCACGATCAGGGCGGCTTTGCCTCCCAGATCCTGGACGGCCTCCAGCACGTCGCCATTGCGCAGACGGGGGGCCACATGGGCAACGCCGGCCTGTTCCAGGCGCACCTTGGCACTGTCCAGAACCAGCCGGCCGCGCTGCTGCTCCAGCTTCGCCTTCCGCGCATCCAGTTCCGCCAGTTCGGCAAGCAGCCGATCCTGGGCATCGGCATCGAGGCTGCCGGTGAAGTCAGGGTGCGCGGCGGGCTCCTCCCGGTGGCCCAGGGCATGGACCAGCTCCACCGGAAGGCTCAGCCGCTTGGCGGCCCAGGCGGCATGGTCACAGACGCTCGGCGTGTAGGCCGAGCCGTCCACCAGTGTCAGCAGACATGTCATTGCGCATCCTCCCTCAATGGGCCGGCAGGCGCTCCATGGCGCCCGGCTTGTCGTGAATCGCCAGCTTGTCCACGATGGTCTCGCTGGCATGGTTCAGGCCGACGATCTCGACCTCAGCCCCTTCCCGGCGGAATTTCAGCACCACCATGTCGAGCGCGGAGACGCTTGAGATGTCCCAGATGTGGGCGCGGCTGACGTCGATGGTGACCGTCTCCAGCGCCTCGTGGAAGTCGAAGGCGGCGGTGAAGCTCTCGGCCGAGGCGAAGAACAGCTGTCCCTCGACGGTGTAGGTGCGTGCGGTGCCGTCATCCGAGAGGACGGAGGTGACGCGGAACAGTTGGGCCACCTTGCCGGCGAAGAACAGGCCGGACAGCAGAACGCCGATCAGGACGCCGATGGCGAGATTGTGTGTCGCCACCACCCCGACGACGGTCGCCACCATGACGATGCTGGAACTGCGCGGATGCGTCCGCAGGTTCTTCAGCGAAACCCAGCTGAAGGTTCCGATCGACACCATGATCATGATGGCCACCAGCGCCGGCATGGGGATCAGGCGCACCCAGTCGCCCAGCACGACGATCAGGAACAGCAGGAAGACGCCGGCGCAGAAGGTGGAGAGCCGCCCCCGGCCGCCCGACTTCACATTGATCACCGACTGGCCGATCATCGCGCAGCCGGCCATGCCACCGATGAAGCCGGTGGCGACGTTGGCGATGCCCTGTCCGATGCACTCGCGGTTCTTGTCGCTGCCGGTATCGGTCAGATCATCGACGATGGCCGCCGTCATCAGGGATTCAAGCAGCCCGACCACCGCGATCCCGGCGGAATAGGGCAGGACGATCCACAGCGTCTCGAAGCTCAGCGGCACCTGGGGCAGCAGGAAGACCGGCAGGGTGGAAGGCAGCTCGCCCATGTCACCCACGGTGCGCACATCGAGGCCGAACGCGACCGACAGCGCGGTCAACACCAGGATGCACACCAGCGGCGACGGGACCGCGCGCGTCACCCGCGGCACCAGATAGATGATGGCGAGGCCGCCGGCGACCATTGCGTAGGTAAGCCAAGTGACGCCGATGAGTTCCGGCAACTGAGCCAGGAAGATGAGGATGGCCAGAGCGTTGACGAACCCGGTCATGACCGATTTCGACACGAAGCGCATGAGGACGCCCAGCCGCAACAGGCCGCAGCCGACCTGCAGCACGCCAGCCAGCACGGTCGCGGCCAACAGGTATTGCAGACCATGGTCCTTCACCAGGGTGACCATGAGGACCGCGGTGGCTGCGGTTGCGGCGGAGATCATTCCCGGCCGGCCGCCGACAATCGCGATGATCACGGCGATGGAGAAGGAGGCGTAGAGCCCGACTTTGGGATCGACCCCTGCGATGATGGAAAAAGCGATAGCCTCCGGGATGAGGGCCAAGGCGACGACCAGTCCGGCCAGCACGTCACCGCGCACGTTGCCGAACCACTCCGTACGGAGTCGTTGCAAATTGAATGTCATGAAGCTCGTGGAAAAGGAGGGCGCGGCGGCTCCAAAGAAGCCGGCCAGCATCACGGCAGGATGTGTGAAGGCGCAAGGCCCGCCACATGACGATCGTCCCCAGGCGACCCAGCGGGGTCGGAGGACACTAACAGGCCGCTGAAAAAGGCTATGCCCGGCTTGGCGGTCGTGATTCTCTCCGGTCGAAGAGAAAGCGGCTGGCGAGGGGACGATGCGGGGATCGGACGACCACAGCGAGGGCCTGTTCAGCTATGTGAGCTGTGAGGCCCGTGTTCCGGCGAGCCATCCTCTACGACCGATCCGGGCTATTGTTGATGAAGCGCTGGAGGTGATGTCGCCGACGTTCGAGGGGCTGTACTCGACGATCGGTCGACCGTCGATCCCGCCGGAGAAGCTGCTGCGGGCGCTGCTGCTCCAGGCCTTCTACTCGGTGCGCTCGGAACGCCAGCTGATGGAACAGCTCGACTACAACCTGCTGTTCCGCTGGTTCGTCGGCTTGTCGATGGACGCCCCGGTGTGGGACGTTACGGTGTTCACCAAGAACCGTGAGCGCCTGCTGGCCGGCGATGTGGCGGCCAAGTTCCTGGCCGCCGTGCTGGGTCAACCCCGGGTCAAGGCGCTGCTGTCGGACGAGCACTTCTCGGTGGATGGGACGCTGATCGAAGCCTGGGCCAGCGTGAAGAGCTTCCGGCCCAAGGATGGCAGCGGCGAGCCGCCGGGGCCGGGGCGCAACGGCGAGCGCGACTTCCATGGCGAGAAGCGGTCCAACGAGACCCATGCCTCGACCAGCGATCCCGAGGCGCGGCTGTACCGCAAGGGCAACGGGCAGCCGGCGAAGCTGGCCTTCATGGGCCACGCCCTGATGGAGAACCGGAACGCCCTGGTGGTGGATGTCCGGCTGACGGCAGCCACCGGCTTGGCCGAACGCGAGGCGGCGGTTTCCATGGTCGAGGCCATCCCCGGCCGCCACCGCATCACCGTGGGCGCCGACAAGGCTTACGACACCAGGGATTTCGTGGCGACCATGCGCGAGTTGGGCGCCGCTGCGCACGTCGCGCAGAACACGAGCAAGCGCCGCTCGGCGATCGACGGCCGGACCACCCGCCACCCTGGCTATGCCGTGTCCTTGCGCATCCGCAAACGGATTGAGGAGCTGTTCGGCTGGATCAAGGGAGCTGGCTTGCGCAGAGACCGTCGCAAACCTGGGGGGCGTTACGCCGCCCGACGAAATGGTCGGCGGGCGTATGGCTCGGCCGCGACGTGATCCGCGGCGAGTGTGCCGTTCATCACCGCAGTGCGTACCTTCAGCATCCGGTGGGCGCCCCGCGGAGACCAGCGCATTTGCTGATTGGCGCCCATGCGCCGGTGCAGCAGACGTTGGACGGTGCTTTCGGTCGTCGCCGTGGAAATGGCCTCGCCCCGATGCCGAGCGGCGGCGTAGTCGATGATCAGGTCGGCTTGCCCGACGACGTACGTCTCCAAGGCGCGCAGCAGCCCGGCCACTTTCCGGGCCGGCGGGTCGTCAGCGGCTTCCAAAGCGGCGTCGAGGTCGGTCAGGAGGTCGCCGATCAAGGTCAGCGCCCGTTCGGTCTGGCCGTGCCAGAGCCGCCAACGCAGGCGGGTCACGGCGTCGTCCAGCATCGTCGTCCGCTCCGCGGCGGCCGGCACCGCCGTGGCCCAGCCCTTGACGGCCTGCGCCACGTGCTGGACCCGCATCGACAGGTGGAACCAGTCGAGGACGTTACGGATCGGGCCGACGCTGGCCGCGGCGCCCAGCGACCGTGGACCCTCCGCGCCGTCGCTGAGGATGGTGACCGGTGTGGTCGCCGTCGCCCCCAGACGGCGCAAAACATGATGGAGTTGCCGCACTTGCCGGTCGGCCTCGGTCGGCAGGCTGCTGAAAACGACCTCCCGCCCCTGATCGTTGCCCACCCGCGCGAGCATCACCTCGAACGAGCGCACCTGATAAGTCTTGATCGACTTCACATGCCCCGCGTCGATGGCCAGCGTGATCGCCGTTGCCGGGGCCGACGAACCCTCGTCCGGCGGGACCAGCGCCGCCCGTTCGAGCCGGGCGCCGACCCGAAGCGTGCGCCGGCGGACCGTTTCCACATCGGGAGCCGCATCCAAGGGCAGCAGCTCGACCAGCAACGCCCGCGCCCGCCGATAGGGCAGCGCGCTGCCCATCCCGGATAGGATGCGTTCGTACTCCGGGGTGCAGCGGTCGGGCATGATCTCGGCGACCGGGGTCAGGCTGCGCCGGCAGGCCACGCCGCACCGGCAGGGGCCGAAGCGGGGTGCGCGCACCTCCACCGTCCCGAACAACGACACCAGCCGGCGGGAGCGGTGGTCCTTGAGCGGGCGCGACGCTCCGCAGTGGCCGCACCGACGCCGAAGGCGACAATGCGCGTCGGCCTGGGCCGTGACCAGGACACGCTGCAAGCCGGCCACGGTCGCCTTGCCCTCGCTCAGACTCAGCCCGAGCGTTGCCGCCTGACCGGCCCCGGTGCGCTCACCCTCGGAGATCACGTGCTGCGTCACCGCTCCGTCCTCGCCCGTCACCTCCACCATGACACGCCACTTCATTGCGCCCCCGGTTCGCCGCCTTCCCAGCGCCCTTTACCATTCTCCCCCCAGGTTTGAGACGGTCTCGGCGTAGTTGTCGAGGATGACGTGCACCACCTCGCCGACTGGCACCGCGGCCTCGACGGCATTGAGAAAACGGATGAATTCCTGATGCCGGTGGCGGGCCGCGCACTGGCCGAGCACGGTGCCGTCCAGCACGTTGAGCGCCGCGAACAGCGTCGTTGTGCCATGCCGGGTGTAGTCGTGGGTCTGCGTCGCCGGCTGCCCCTTGGCCAGCGGCAACCCCGGCTGGGTGCGCTCCAGCGCCTGGATCTGCGACTTCTCATCGACCGAGAGCACCAGCGCGTGCTTCGGCGGGTCCATGTACAGCCCGACCACGTCCTGGACCTTCTCGACGAACTTGGGATCGCGCGAGAGCTTGAAGGTGCGCACCCGATGCGGCTTGAGGCCGTGAGCGCGCCAGATGCGGCGCACGCTGGTGTCGCTCACCCCACTGGCGGCCGCCATCGTGCGGCTGCTCCAGTGCGTGGCTTCGTCAGGCGGCTCTTGGAGCGTCATCTCCACCACGCGCTCGACCACCTCCGGCGCCAAGGCTGGGATGCGCGACGGGCGCGTCTTGTCGCGCAGCAGCCCGTTCACGCCCTGCTCTTGGACGCGCCGCTGCCAGCGGTGCACGGTCGGCAAGGCGACGCCGATCTCTCGGGCAATGGCGCCGTTCAGGCATGTGCCGTCGCTCAGCAGCGCGATGCGGGCGCGCGGCACCAACTTCTGCGGCGTGCTGCCGCTGCGGATGAGACCCTCCAACCGATCCCGGTCGGCGGGAGCCAGCTTCAGGTCAATGGCCCACTGCGAGACATCCATGCCCCGCAGCCTGCCAGCATCCTTTGTAGAACGTAACTGTCCGTTCGGCGCGGGCTACTAGGTCGGCCGTCTACTGACCTCCATCGAAGGGATCGGCACGACGACGGCGGCGCGGTTGGTGGCTGAACCCGATAATCCCGCGCGGTTCCGCTCACCGGAAGCGTTGGCTTCCTACATCGGCTTGGTGCCGGCCCTCAACCCGCTTTCCCGCTTCACAAAGGCCACGGTATCTATGGTGTGACCCCATTCCTGGCTAGGAATCACGGATACCCACCCATGATTGATCGGATGATTGATTCGCATTCGTTACGCGACCATGTCATGATGCCGGATCAGGGAGCGAGGGAGCGCGGCATGAGTAATCCATGGTCCATGTTTGACAAGGTGTTGGCGCTGTTAGACGCACGCCAAGGCACTAATAGAATTGACGAGAGAGTTGATCGGTACGTCAGCGCTGCGTTTACTCGGGCGCTGGACGCCATCGTGACCGCCGACGGGGGCGTCCTGCGCGACGGGTGGAGCAGGGCGAAGCATGTGCGGGACCGGCTTCTGGACGGGTGCGACACTCCTGTTACGGATCCCGTATTCATCGCCGGGCGTTACGACGCGCTGGCCGACGCGCTGGGCGCCGCGGCGGAACGGTGCTCAACGGACGGGTTCCGTGACACTCTGTCAGACGCCAAGTTCCGCCCGATCCTGGAGCAGCTAGCGAAGACGCCATTGAACAACAAGGCCCTCGCCAAGGCAGTCGGCGAAAGCGAGGAGAGTGTGTGCCGCAAGCTGCGGGAGCTGCGCATGGTAGATGCGGTCGTTTCACGCCGGGAAGGTCAGACGATGGTCAACGTCCTAACGCCATCGGCGCGCACTTTCCTTCCCGATCCGCCCGCCACGGACGACGGCGCTGGTCCGGGGACGTATGATCTTGCCAAGCGGCGGCCTCCGAAGCGGGTGGAACGGCGGACACTGCCGCACGCATTTCCGACTCTCAGCATCGCTTCACTACGGCGCGGCGACAGCCTTCGGCGTCCGGCTGAAATGAGGCACACAGGATGAAGGTAGTTCCCCGTAAAAAGCGTCCGCTAGGCCGCATCGTCACGTTCTATTCCTTCAAAGGGGGCAGCGGGCGGAGCATGGCTCTGGCTAACGTGGCGTGGGCTCTGGCCTCCAACGGCCAGCGGGTGCTGGCCGTTGACTGGGATCTCGAGGCGCCGGGGCTGCACCGTTACTTCCACCCATTCCTCAAGGACCCGGCGCAACGATCGAGCCCCGGTCTGATCGATTGGCTATGGAACTTTATTGACGCTTTCGCAGAGGCCGATGAGAACGCTGGCGACCCGCTGGCACTCGCCAAGTGTACAGGGTTCGTCCAACGGCTCGAACTGCCCAATGAAGCCAAAGGGTGCGTCGATTTCCTGGGGTCAGGCCGGCAGGACTCGTCGTACAGCGACAAGGTCGCCGGATTCCAGTGGAAAACCTTCTACGAGGATTATGACGGCGGCGCCTTCCTTGATGCTTTCGCCGACTGGGCGCGGCGAGCCTACGATGTCATTCTCCTGGACAGCCGGACCGGCGTTTCCGACAGTGCCGGCGTGTGCACGGTGCACCTGCCCGATACGGTGGTGCTCTGCTTCATTTACAACCGCCAAAGCATTGAAGGGGCGGCTGGCGCAGCGGCCAACATCAACCAGCAGCGAACAGCCGCCAAGCGGCCCATCAACATCCTGCCCTGCCCGATGCGCGTCCTTGACAAGGCCGCAGCGGAGTCAGCCCGGCGGTACGCCGCCCGGCTCTTCGCCGAAGCCCTGCCCGGGCGCAATGAATTCGTACCGTCGCGTCTCCGAGTGGCCGAAATCGTTCACTACCCCTGGCTGGCTCACGAGGAGAAGCTAGCCGTTTTCGAGGACCAACCTGACGAACCGAGTTCGCTGCTGCGCGACATGCACGGCCTCGCCTCCCGCATCGCCGAGGTGGATCTCGATCCCATCACGGTCAATCGGGAGCGCCTGGATAAGCTGTGGCTGCGCGCTGCGTTCTCTGATCCACGGCTGGTCGATCTCGAAAGGTTGCGCAACGCGCCGTTCAGCGCCGATTCCGCCGATGCTGCGATGCTCCTGCAATGGCTCGACGACGCACTTGCCGACGAGGAAATTCGGGAGGACTGGGCGCTCGACTTGGCAAGGGCATGTGGGGAGCTTGCCGTACGCGCCGGTGCTTCCTTGGGGACATCGGATACCGTCGGCCGCCTTTGCGAAGGTAGCATTATGCTGGCAGATCGCTTAATGCAGACCGAACCAAAGGCCTACGCGCTGACGGCGGGGGGAGTGTTCCTGGACGCGGCTTGGTACTTCATGGAACGGGGCCAGTTCAACCGCTCGTTCGACCTTGCGCTCCACGCCGCAGACACGTTCCGCGCTTTGCCTGCGCCGATTGCAAGGTGGCGCCAGGGGACGGCCTTCTCCGTTGCGGCTGAAGCCGCCGAGGCGATGGGGCGGTATGACGAGGCGGTAAAACTGCAGGAACGCACCGTCAAGATTACGCGGAAATCGATTGGACCAGTTGGATCGGTTTCCTCACGAGTACCAGCGTTCCTCCGCTCGCTTGCAAACCTGATCCGCCTGCTTGGCAAGATGAGCCGCCACACCGAGGCCATCGCAATCGCCAATGAATATCTGAATGACGTGCCGCCGGCGTGGCGGGAGCATGAACGGGTCAGGCCGTCCTTCGCTCGGATCCTAGTGGCATACGCCGAGGCGTGTCTTGCGACGAGCCAATTCGACAAGGGCATCGGTGCCGTTTCCGAGGTCCTCCAGATGGTTCCGCAGGCCACGCCGCCGGTTGCATTCCTGCGGGTCGACGCGTTGCGGATTAAGGCCCGGTTGCACATGGCCTCCGGCCGGTACACCGAAGCTCTCGAACTGATCGGCGAAGCAGAGGCGACCCTGCACACCGCGAGGAAGGACCTAGAATGGGCTCCACGCATGCTTCGGCTGCGCATGGACCGCTCTCTTCTGCTGGCGCAAACCGACCGGAGCGAGGAAGCGCTCCTAACCGCTCAAACCATATTCGAGCAAGGGTTTGACAAACTCCCCCTCGACGAACGCATCGCCTTCTTCCGAGAGGTGACACCGTTGCTTGAGGGCAGCCAGCGCCGCGAACAATGGCAGCGGTTGCGTAACCGCGTTTTGAAAGACCTCCTTATTGCCAAGCTGACTGCCAATCCGGACGAGCCGGTCAAAGAGTTGGCCGACGTCCTGAATGCGGTCCAGAGCGAACGGGAATTCGGCGTTGACCGGCTTCTGGAGTCCTTCCCGCCGGAAGTGACTGACGGGGTGGGTGGGACACGCGGCGGCGAGGGCCGGACGTGACTATAACGACGATAAAGCCGGTCGACGTGGCCGTGATCGACTCCCTTCGGCAGGATCCCGGTGGGCTGTTCGCCTATCTCTGGCAGCGGGTTCTCCCGCACGAGGGAACGGCCCTGTCCACGCCCTGGCACGGCCGGACGGCCCTGGAATGCGCCCGCATTGCCGAAGCAGTCCGCAGGGCGCCCGGACCGGAGCTTCCAGCCGAGCTCGTGGAGTACCTCCTGGGCGGTGGAACCGGTACGGTGGACGTTTCGGCCGACCGGATACTTGAGCGCGCCTTGGTCGTCCTGTGTGCCCTTGACGACGCGTTCGGGCTGGTCCACCCCCACACCACCACGCGGCACGGCCCCGGCATGGCACTGCCGTGCGCCGGCGAACTGCTGAAGACGGCCGAGGAGACACGTACGGTGGAGGGGTATTACGGAGCCCGCGACGGTGTTGGCATCGTCATCCCCAAGGGCCCTCTGCTCCGGAACCGATCCATGGAGGAAGCCTCGATTGCTAGCGGTGATCGGCTCGGGCAGTTATTTACCTATTTGACAGTCGTTCCACCGCTGCCCGTTCCCTACCAGCTCAACCTGCGGTGCGGTCGCCGGGCTGACCACCCGGGCGGTGCGCCGCAGCAACGCTGGCGCGTCGGCATGGCGCCGGTAGCGCAGGATCGAGACGACCTCATGTTCCTTCCGTCGTCGCGGCGCGGCCGCTGCTTCCTACACGCTGAGCCCGCCGACACGGATCTCGCCGCTGAGCGGGCGGCCGGGGCCGTGGTCCGACTCCTCGACGACGGCGCACGTATCGTGGTCCTGCCCGAACTTTGCGTGCCCCCAGACGCCGTTGACTTGGTGCGGAGGCGTCTAAGCGAGCGCACTCGGCGTGTGGGCGCCGACACGCCGGGTTTGGTGATCCTCGGCTCCGGCGTGAGCGCCGAAACCTGTCCGGAAAGCGAGCGGCCTTTCAACGAATGCGTCGTCTTAGACGCCGGTGGGCGGGAGATCTGGCGCCAGAGGAAAGCCAATCATTTCAATATGGATGCCGCGCGCATGCGTGACTGCCGCCTGCCTATGGCGGCCAAAAACGCTTCCCATCTAGAGGACGTCGCCACTGGGTCCGTGCTGGTGGTGCGCGATCTACCTGATTTCGGTCGTGTCGTGATCCTAATATGCGAGGACCTGGAGCAACAGGTGCCCGGTGATGCGGTGTTCGCGTTGCGCCCCGACCTGATCGTCACACCCGTGCTGGACATCACCCAGCGTCCCGGCCGCTGGACGCAGACACGCGCGCGTGAGATCGCCCGGCGCACCAATGCGCGAGTCATCGTGGCCAACAGCACTACACTCGCCGTCCGCATGGCTGGGCTGGACCGCCTGGATGAGGTCGCGGAGGCCGACGCCGCTTTTGGGTTGTGTCTGGACGGGCTGGAGGAGATGCGCTCGACTTTCGTCACGCCTTCCGCGGCGGATGGCGGAGTAGTAACTGCCACTCTCGACTGGATGCCGGAACGCTGGCCTAGGGGACGGTTCAACCAAGAACACAGCACGCCATCCTGATTGTTGCTTGTATGGTGAAACGTTACCCACTTAGAGGTCGACTCACACGCTGCTACTCAGCCCCGCCTTCACTGCGAAGGCGGCGCTGGCGGCCGGCGCGGTGGCGGGCCACGGCGCCGCGCTCGGCGAGCAGGCGCTCGGCGTAGCGCGCCACCATCACCGGCGACTTCCACCCCCCGGCCTGCTGGATCGCCGGCAGGTCGAAGCCGGCGGCGACGAGGTCCTGGGCGGCGCCGACGCGCGTGGAGTGGGCCGAGAAGCGCCGCGTCTCGCCGCCCTGGGCGGCACGGGCGCGCACGATCCGCGCCACCGAGGTCGGGCTGAGCGGGGTGAGGCCGGCGCGGTCGAGCGAGCAGAACAGCCGAGCCTCGAGTTCTCCGAACGGGACGGCGGTGGCCGCCGGCCGGTGCCCGGCGCCCTTAACCGTCGCCGCCTTGCCCGCGGCGCGGCGGGCGCGTTCGCCCGCGAGCAGCGCCGTCTGGGCGGCGCGCCACTCGGCGAGCGCCTGCATGGTGTCGGGCGCCAGGTAGGCGACGCGGCCCTCGCCCTCCTGGTCGGCCTTGCCGCGGCGCACCAGAACGGTGCCGGCGCCGTCGCCGGCCGGCGCGAGGTCCTCCCAGCGCAGGTCCACCAGCTCCGAGGCGCGGCACAGCGTGTCGCGGGCGGTGAGCAGGAGCGCGACGTCGCGCAGGGCGCGCGGCGGCAGCGGGGCGTCGCCGGCGGCGGCGTCCACGGCGGCGATGATGCCGTCGATGCGCGCCTCGCCGAGCCCCTCGGCCTGGCGGCGGCGGGTGCCGTGCTGCCGGCGCTGGGCGCGTCGGGCCAGGATCACCCGGGCGTCGGCGCACGGGTTGACCAGCCCGGCGGCGGTGTGCCACGTGGCGATCGAGGACAGGTAGCGGGCGACGGTGGACGGCTTGTGCACGGCGCCGACGGCGCGGACGTAGGCCTGCACGGTCTCCGGCGCCGCCGGCAGCGCCGCGAGGCCGCGGTGCTCGCACCACATCAGGAAGATGCGCAGATCGGAGCGCAGCGCGCGCAGCGTGTTCGGGGCGAGCGCCTCGGCCGCGGCGTCGAGGTAGGCGCGCAGCGTGTCCGTGAGGCCGTCGAGGCGGGCGACGGCGCGCGCCAGCAGCGCCGGATCGTTCAGCTCGGGAAAATGCTCGGGGAGACGGTCGGTCCGCCGCCGGCGCACGGGAGCCTTGCCCGTCGCGGGCACGAGGGCGGGAAGGGGCGGCGGAACGGCGTCGTCGAACGGGGCGGTCACAGGAGTCTCGGCAAGCGGTGGGGACGAAGACGGCGGGAATGCTCGGCGGAACGCTTGGGAACGCAGCAGCGGAACGACCGTGGGCGCGGCCGTAAGAGCAGGGTAGCGCCGCCCGGTGCCAGGGGCAAGAGTACGATAGCGGCAATTATCAGACTCATGGAAAAGGAGGGCGCGGGAGAAGCCAACGGGCATCTTTCGGTATCGGAACTTATTGTGCCTATCAGTATCATTTGGCTACTGAGCAGCCCGACGAGGCACCACCGGATATCGCTTTGTGAGGCTGACTGGACTTCGCGATGATCGCCTGGACCCCGATCTGCCAGAGCCGTCACTCCGGAACAGCATGACGGATCGAGACCACGGGCTGCCCCGGCGTGCTGTCATCAAGCCGCAAGTCGCCAAACCGCACGATGTCGCCCTGTTCGGCGCAGGCGCCATTCATCAGATCAACCATGCCACCGCTCTCCAACAACGGGTGCACCGCCGGGCTCAGCAGCCAAGCGTCAATGCGCTCCGCCTGCTTGACGACGGATGGGGGGAGCTTGGCACGGGGACCAACGTTCGAGGAGAAGCGGAAATCGCTTCGGCACCGCACATCCTGGAGCAGCATGGCATAGAAGAACGTCTCGGAGATGATGCCCACTTTTCTGTTATCGCCCACCTTGAGCTCGAACAGCGCCAGACGCCGATCGGTCTCCCGCCAGGCGATCAGGTCGATGGCACTCTTGCCGCGTGTGAAGATCTCGCGGCCCGCCGCCACCCGGCCCTCAAACAGCCCGACGGGGAACTGACGATCCACGACGGCACCCGGCAGGACATCGAGAACACCGATCCGCGCCAGCGTCTTCTCCATCGCCGCCTCGGAGCCTTCGCCCGACGCCACATCCTCCGTCGCGGCCCCGCGTGCGACGTTGAGCACGAAGTCGCCCGGTTCGCGGGTCCGTAACGCGGCGAGCTGCCCAGGCTGCTCGCTGCGAAACCATGGAAACAGACGGGCGAAGTGGTGAATGAACCGCGCCGGGTTTCCCAGAGGCCCCGTTTCTTGAGAGACTGGGGTCATCATGACGAAAGCGGCATCACGCAAATACGCTCCTGAAGTCCGCGAACGCGCGGTGCGGATGGTGTTCGAGCACGCGGGGGATCACGCCTCGCAGTGGGCGGCGATCAGTTCGATCGCGGCGAAGATCGGCTGCACGGCGGAGACACTGCGCGGCTGGGTCCGGCAGGCCGAGCGTGACCAGGGCAAGCGGCCGGGGCCGACGACGGACGAACAGGAGCGGATCAAGGCGCTGGAGCGCGAGAACCGGGAACTGCGCCAGGCGAACGAGATCCTGCGCAAGGCGTCGGCCTATTTTGCCCAGGCGGAGCTCGACCGCCCGTTCAAGAAATGATCGCCTTCATCGACGCGCACCGCGCCGTCCACGGGGTCGAGCCGATCTGCAAGGTATTGCCGATCGCCCCGTCCACCTACTACGCCCATGCCGCCCGGACGGTCGATCCGGCCAAGGCGCCGGCCCGCTCGCGAAGCGACGCGGAGCTGAGCGTGGCTATCCGACGGGTCTGGGATGCGAACTTCCAGGTCTATGGGGTACGCAAAGTCTGGCGGCAGTTGCGGCGGGAGGGCCTCGACGTGGCACGCTGCACGGTGGCTCGCCTGATGCGGCGCATGGGGCTGCGGGGCGTTACGCGCGGCAAGGCGGTGCGGACGACGCTCAGCGACCGGGCGACTCCCTGTCCGCTTGACCGGGTGAACCGCCAGTTCCAGGCGCCCCGCCCGAATGCCTTGTGGGTGGCTGATTTTACGTACGTTGCCA
This sequence comes from Azospirillum sp. UENF 211521, assembly GCF_058780535.1. Taxonomy (NCBI): domain Bacteria; kingdom Pseudomonadati; phylum Pseudomonadota; class Alphaproteobacteria; order Rhodospirillales; family Azospirillaceae; genus Azospirillum; species Azospirillum sp. UENF 211521. The sequence continues at coordinate 118,618 of NZ_JBSNCF010000004.1, read as the reverse complement.
CATGGCAGGGCTTCGTCTACGTGGCCTTCGTCATCGACACGTTTGCCCGCCGCATCGTGGGCTGGCGGGTGTCGCGCACCGCCCACACCGGCTTCGTGCTGGATGCCCTGGAGCAGGCACTCCACGATCGCCGGCCGGCCAAGGGCAGCGGCCTCATCCACCATAGCGACCGTGGGGCGCAATATGTGGCCATCAAGTACACCGAGCGTCTCACCGACGTCGGCGTCGAGCCCTCCGTGGGCAGCGTCGGCGATTCCTACGACAACGCCTTGGCCGAGACCATCAACGGCCTCTACAAGACCGAGGTGATCCGCCGCCGCGGACCCTGGCGCACCCTGGAAGCCGTCGAGTTCGCCACCCTGGAATGGGTGGACTGGTTCAACCACCGGCGTCTGCTCGAACCCATCGGCAACATTCCCCCCGCTGAGGCCGAAGCGCGCTACTATGCTCAAACCGAGGACGTCGCCATGGCGGCGTGACTCAACCAAATCGGCCTCTGGGAAACCCGGCGCGGTTCACTCAGCCCGTGCACCGCACCCACCGGCTCCTTCGTTCCATTCATAGGTTATCGGCGGCAGGTCGGCGAGCCTGTAGCGGCATATTGATTTCGGAAGGTGCCGAGATGTACCCTTGGCTTGGCCAGAGAAGAAAAGTAAAGCGCGAATCATAAGCACCGCATACCATAGTATGAAGCGGCTGTGATCCGTGCTCCTGTTTCTCGGCTGGCAGACGGCATTGTGCGGGGAATGGAAACCGTGATTCGTGCGGCGAAGTATATTGAACTTATTGCCCAGCGGCGCCAATCGGTCTTGGAGAGTGCCGGAGGCGTTCGCGACGTTGGCCTTGCGGAGGGGCTGAGTCGAACGGCGCGGAGCAACGCGCTGCCGGACGCACGGGAGTTGACCGAACGGCTTGAGGCCGAAATCCACTACATCGCGAGAAAGACTGGTTCGACGCCGGATCCGCACGTGCTGGGCAGGGTTCTCGGCAACGTGGACGACACTCTGGCAAAGCTCTATGGGGAAGGGCCTGACCTCAAGCTCACGCGCAAGGCGATTTCGGCGCTTGAGGCGGTCATCAGAACGGACGGAACCCGGCCGGTTCTGTTCGTCGAAAACGACTATGTCGACCTGACGGCGCCCTCGATCGGCGACTATGCGTCCGCGCTCGCCACGCGGGCGGAGGATGTGCGGCGGGTCTGCCGCGCCGTTGGCCGGATCGACGACCCGCAGGGAAATTCGCTCGGCTACCAAGGGACGTGCTGGGTCGTCGCTCCGAACCTCGTGGCCACCAACTACCATGTCCTCCAGGAGATTGCCCCAGGGTGCTCACGCGAGGGAGGATTCTTCACCGGCACGCTCAAGCCGGGCGTCAGCGCGCATTTCGGGCACGAGGTGGGAAACCCCATGCACGAGCGACGTTTTCCCATCAGGCGGGTCGTCAAAGTGGGGCCGGAGGGTGCCGAGAAACACTATGATATTTTCAACCGCCTGAACCTCGACAGCCTCGATCTCGCCATTCTTGAATTGGAAACGGTCGCGGGACAGCGCTTGCCGGAACCGCTTCCGGTCGCCCGGGGAGACGATCCAAGGACCAGGGGAGGACTTGCCAGCAAGGGGCGCGATGTCTTCGTGGTCGGTTTTCCGGGCAACGAGAAGTCAACAACCCCGGACATGTTCGTCCAACTCTTTCATGGGGTGAAGAGCTACAAGCGGCTGGCTCCTGGAATCATCACGGAGGCAGCGGGCGAGGTGCCGAAGGACCCCAAAGGCTGGATCATCACCCATGATGCCAGCACGCTGGGCGGCAATTCAGGCTCGGCGGTGGTCGATCTGACCGCCCCCGGCGGCACCGTGCTCGGCCTGCACTTCGGCGGCCGTCACAAGCAGAGGAATTGGGCTCACGCTTGCGAACGCATTACGCAGAGCCTCAATGACGTTCTGCCAGCACCGGCTTGGAAAGCAGCCTAACCCATGCTCGTGCCGCCCGATCTCCATGCCCAGAGAATTCTCGCGCTTGCCGAGGCAATCTCCGGATCATGGCCGCAAATCAACGCCATGTGGGAGGAATTTCGGGTCCGGCACGGCTTACAGTTGCGGACGGACATCGGGAACAACGACCAGATCGGCTTTCTCGTCGAAGCCCTCTCCGCCGCCTACGGCAGAGGGAGGCTGCGACAGCTTGTCATTGCGCTTGTCGAAAACGAACTTGCCGGCCCCGGTTTCGAAGACGCCGCCACGCACATCTTGGGCCCCTCGGCCTTCCAGCTTCAGGCGTTCCAGAACAATGTGTTCACGCCAACCAACGCGCTGCTGTCCGGCAAGCGGCTGCTGCGTGCGTGCGAGCATGTCTGCCGGATCGACGTACACGGAGTCCAGAACGGCACCGGAGTCCTGGTGCGGCCGACACTGGTGGCGACGGCGGCCCATGTGGTGCGCGCGTTGCTCGACACCGATCCGAATGGATCCGCCGTCGCCAAGCCTGACAGCGTCCGCCATCTGAAGCTTATTTTCGGAGACGCCGAGGACTATCTGGACGACGGTTCGGCGGGCACCGAGCGCAAGCTGGGCGAGGTCGCCTTCCTGAACGAGGGCTGGCTCGCCTACGCCAGTCCGCCCACGCCCCTGGAATCCTCCCCAGCCACGTTCAACGTCAACGACATCACGGGGATCGCGGATCCCACCGGACCGTGGGATCTCGCGCTGATCCGCCTTGCCAGACCGCCGCGGCTGGGGCTGAAGGGGCACGATCTGCTCCCCGACGGGCCGCCTCTTCCTCCCTATCAGATCCACGTCCTGCACCACCCGCACGGCACGCAGAACATCGGCCAGCCCCTCCTCTGGTCCATTGGCAAGATGAACCAGAACCTGGGCACGCCCGCGGTGCGCTGCCTGCACGACGCCAACACGGCCGGCGGATCGTCCGGAGCGCCGATCTTCAACGACGAGTGGCGCGTCATTGCCCTGCACCAAGCCGGCAAGGAAACGACGAACACCCCCGGGACCAACCGGGCGGTGCCCGTCGCGCGCTGGGCCCAACAAATCGACGCCATCGCAAGCGAACGGGACGACACGCCCTACATCGCCGTTCTTGAAGACCAGCCGGGAACCGCGCCGTTCCCCCATCCCGTCATCGGACGGCGGCGGACGCAAAAGCGCGTCTGGGCGGCGATGAGGCCCAATGCGACGGCAGAGCAGCGGCTTTTCGTCATCCGCGGAGATGAGGGGCGGGGCAAGCGTTTCACCAAGCGGCTGGTCCGGGCGATGGTGGCCCCACGGGGCGATCTGGTGGCGGTGCTGGACATGGTCAACGCGCAGGAGGACGACGCGGCAGCCTTTGCCTTGCGCGTGGCCGGCGCGCTTGGCACCAAGCTTTCCCAGCCCCTGGAGCCGACTCGCCTGACCACCGCGATGCGCGACATCCGCAACGAGATCGTGCCAGCGCTCGCCGGCGAGATCGAGAGAATGGCGGGTACGAAGTCTCTATGGCTGATTCTCGAAGGGTTCGACGTGGCGAACCTTAGCGCGGTGACCGGCGTGCCGCAGCTGTTGGACGAACTGATCTCGCAGCTCGATTCCGTGCCCAAGCTGCGCCTCGTCCTCGTCGGGTGGAAGGCGACGGTGGACCAGAGCCTTGCGGCGGCGGTGGAGGAGCTGGAGCCGCCCACGGCGGCGGACGCGGTCGATTACATGCGGCTGCGCCTGTTTCCGCCGGGCGCCGATCCGGCTGCCGAGCCCGTGCAGCTGACGATCGCTGTGACAGCGCTTATGAGCCTCGTCGATATGCACTCCGCCGAGGCTTACGGAAGGATCATTGAGCTGCTCGCTCCGCTCACGGGACAACTCGCGCAGACGCTCCGGACCCATGCCCCGCAGGAGGCTGCCCAATGACGGGATATCCGTTTTCTCCGGCCGAGATCGAGCGTCTGGCGCAGGAGATGGCCGCCGCGTGGTCCGGCCGGTCGGACGGCGAGCAGTCCGCCTTCCGTGCCCAGCTTGAGCGGAACGCGCCTGTCCGATCCGCGAACGCCGAGCCTCTGGACCGCATCAGGGAGCTGGCGGCGCTGTCCGGGGCTGTCGCGCCGCGGGAATTGCTGTCCGGCGTCGGCGACGACGAACGGAACGCGGTGCTGGACCTGCTGGCGCCCGATTTCGACCGGTTCCTGGCCGGAAACCGTTGGACGTGGACGTTGCGCGCCGCTTCGCGGAAAGCGGCGCTGGAGCGGATGGTGAACAGCAGGCAGCTCGGCGACCGACTGCGCGAAGCGTCCAGGATTGGAACGGATGGAGCGGGCGAATGGCTGCGCCGGCTGGCCGGGGGGCTACGGCCGGAATGGGAGGCGCTGGAACGCAGCTCCCTGCCGGCGCTGGTCCAGGCGCTTTCCTGGGCCGAGCCGTTGGGTGGCCTGAAGGGCTACCTTGCCGAAGCACGCCGCCGCACGGGGCTAAACGCCATGATCCAGGGATACCGAACCCTGGTCGATCATGCCTTCGTCGGCCGCGCTGAGGCACTGCGCCGGCTGCGGGCCTTTGCCGTGGCGCCGGTCCAAGGCAACCGGGTGCCGGTTCTTCCGGTCATCGGAATCGGCGGGGCCGGCAAATCCACCGTGCTCGCCCGGTTCGTCACGCCGTTGCTTGAAGACGCGTTTGGAGGCAATCCCGATCCGGTGCCGGTGGTCATCGACTTCGACCGGGTGCTGTTCCGCACCGGTGCCGAGCTTGAGCTGTCGTTCGAGGTGTCGCGCCAGCTCGGCATGGCCGTGCCGGCTCTGTCCGGCCGCGCCGCAGATATGCGCGATGGGGTCCGCCAGGAGAACCGGCGGAACGAACCGACCTCGAACGTCGCGCTGGAGGCGTTCGAGCACGATTCTCGGAGCAAAGGCAGCTTTGAGGAATTGTTCAGCTGGCTGGTGGAACAGCATGGGTTGGATAGGCGGCCCGTGCTCCTGATCCTGGACACGTTCGAGGAATGGCAGCGCTGCCGGCCGGACCGTGAGGAACGGCGTGGGGACTGGAATGATCCGGAACGCCGGATCATCGAATGGATCGTGGGGCTGAACGACCGCATGCGCCTTCGCAACTTGCGGGTCGTTGTCAGCGGACGGGCGCCGGTGGAGAGAACCGAAGGGATTGCCCCCGAACGACCGTTGCGCCTCGGCAACCTGACGGAAACGCTGGCGCGCCGCATGCTGACATCGCTGGGAGTCCCTGCGGCGGCCGCGCCGCAACTGGCCGCCATGGCCGGCGGCAATCCGCTGACCCTGCGTATTGCGGCAAGATACGTCCTGGGTCTTCCGGAAGACGCGCGGCAGCGGTTCCTGAGGGACGGCGAGGGGATGGCCGGGCTGGATGAGGAATTGCGCCGGGGAGTCCTCTACGACCGCTTCCTCCGCCACATCCCGGATGAACGTGTGCGCCGGCTCGCCCATCCCGGCCTCGTGCTGCGCCGTGTGACGGCCGAGATTGTCCGCAAGGTGCTCGCCGAGCCCTGCGGCCTCGGCGACATCGACGAGGGAACGGCCAAAGAACTGTTCGAAAAACTGGCCGCCGAGGTGTGGCTCGTCAAGCGCACCCCCGACGGGCTGCGCCACAACCAGGAGGTCCGCCGGGCGATGCTCGGCATGATGGCCACCGATCCCGAGAAGGCGGTCCTGGCGCGCGCGATCCACAGGCGCGCGCTGCAGTGGTACCAATGGGGGCAGGATGCCGGGCTGCGCGGCGGGGACGCCGAACTGGAGGCCTTCTATCACGAGTTGATGCTCGGCGGGGATCTGGAGCGCGGTTACCCGTCAACCTCGGCATGGAACACGCAAGACCGCACCGTGCAGAACCGTCTGCGGGCGCTTGGAAGCTCAATCGAGGATCTGCCGCCGGCCATTCGTGTGCAGGCGCGCGCGCTTCGTGGCGAGCAGCTTGGAGACGACGAAGCCAAGTTGCTGCCGTGGTACCTGCGGAACATCTGGCTCGAAAAGCGAGGGGCCGCTCTGGTCAGATCCGGTCAGTCGCGCCGGGCTCTCGAACTTTTCGAACACACACCGTGGTCCGGCGATGAAGAACCGGCTTGGCTTGCCAGAGCGCACGTTGATACTCGCCGTTGGGCTGAGTATTTCGATAAGCAAAGATTTTTAGTGTCCGGAACATATCAGACGCTTAACGTCATTTTTGCAATGAGCTTGATGCATAGCCGGCGGCGCTTGCCAAAAGACAACTATATTCAATACCTTTTCCATGAAATAAGCAGACATAGATTGTCTCGCCAAGTGAAAATGTCCGGCATCTCTCGGCGTTTTGCAGATCTTATATTCGATAGCCTAATATTAGATAAGGTGTTCGATTCCCGTGTTCTTCGCGGAACGGTGACCGCATGGTCCAATAGCGTGTCTGGTAACATTGATCATAGCAATATAATGTCGATTAACGGATCTCCATTGGACCAACTGAGGTGGTCCATTGTCCTTGGGTGGAGCGGATTGTCTCAGAAATTCGTCTTATCTGGTAGAGCGCTTAAAGGAATATTCCGAATTGATCCATTTTGGGCAAATAATTTCTTTTGGCTGATCAAGATTGGAGCGCCTGCAGACATTCTCAATCTCGATAAAACGTTAGTGGATGAGAAATTCCATAGCTTGCCTGAGTCGAGCGCGGCTATTCTGGATTCGTTAGCGCAGTGGTTTGCAAATTGCGTTACGGGGGGCATTGAGGTTTCCTTTGCTGCGTTCTGTGGTGATCCAGATCTAATCCACCTGCTGCGCGGCGACAACCCGGAACTGAGGCCGATGATTTGCGGCGCGCTGCTCGAAACATTTGAAGGGGAAGACGACTTTCACCTTCTTGGCGAGATTGCCCACGAACTGCTGCCGATCCGGCCGACGGATTTCGCCCCGCCGGAGCTTGCCCGCAACGGCCGGCGGCGTCCGCGCGAAACGCTGGTGAAGTTGGTCGAGTATGTCGACCGGTCCGGCATGCTGCGCCCATTCCTCGACCGGATTCGCGCTGCCCGTCCGGAGTCGCGCCCCCTTGCCGAAGCGCACAGCGGATTCGTGGTGTGGGACGACGCCTACGCGAAGCTGCTCGATGAAACTGCAAGACGAATCCGCGAAAGGCCGCTAGCCGACTAAACGCACAACCGAAATGGGGAGGACACCAGCATGTCCGATGAGAATGGTGTCGATGAGGTCGAAGTCCAAGGCGGACTGGAAGGTGTGAAATCGACGTCCCCTTTCTCGGAAAGGGCTCTGAACACCCGCACCGGCCACCGGCCGGACTTCCTGGGCAAACAAATCGACCTGCCGCTCCCGGAAGCGGGCGAGCATCAGACTTGGCTGCACTACACGCATTTCTCGATCCTCATGGACCGCAAACGGCGGCAGGCCCTGCTGACGGTGGTCGACATCGACGGCGCGAAATGGGTCAACATCAAGCGCCGCAAGCCCGATGTCTGGTACCCCGACCCGCGCCTGAAAAACGACGAGCAGCCGGAAAAGAACTTCTTCCAGAAAGCCGATCCCAACTTCAATCCGAAGCACAACGATTTCGGGTTCGGGCACCTCGTCCGGCGCCAGGACCCGAACTGGGACGAGCCGGGGGACGACCAGGCGGCGGAACAATCGGAATACGAGACCTTCCATCTGACCAACGCGTCGCCGCAGGCCGAAAGCCTCAATTCGGGACCGTGGAACACGCTGGAAAACATCGTCCTCGACGACATCAAGGAATCGCTCAGGATACCCGCCGTCGTCCTGACCGGTCCGATCTTCGGGGAGAATCCCCCTCTTCTGCACGGCGTGTTCCCGATTCCGCTGGAATACTGGAAGATTGTCGCGTGGCGCTCGGGAGACGGGCTGGCCGTGGTCGGCTGGCGGCAACGGCAGCCAGACGGCGTCATGCCCGATGCGCTCGAATCGCTCAGCGTTCCCTTCGACGGCAAGGCCGGCGAAGCGTGGCTGATCCCCATCGAGGAGATCGCCGAACTCACCGGCCTCGACCTCGCCCGTTACGCGGCGGCGGACACCTATCGCATGCGCGTGCCGGCGCTGGAAGGGGTGGAGGCCGCTTATCCCGCGCTTCCGCTGCCGGCCCGTGCATCCGATCTGCTGATGGTTGAAACCTTGCGGCTTGGCGATGATCCCTTCTCGGCGGCGCCCCCGCCGGAGGAGGCCGTCCAGGAGCTGGCCGCCACGCTTGCCGACCGCGAAGCGGAGGAGATCGAGGCGGAGGTTGCCGAAAAAGGCGGCTCCGTGCTGGAAAGCCTCGGCAATACCCCGCAGTAACGCCCGGCAGGCAGAATCCGCCGTGGCCTGAGAACACCGCTTACTTCATTTCCACGATGCGCGCGGCGATCTTCACCAAGCGCAGCCGCAAGGTGTCGAACTGCACCGTGCGCCAGCGGGAGCGCTTCGGCATCAGCGCGCAGGCTCCACAGCAACCAGTACGCCCCGGTGTGCAGGAACAGGCGGAACTGGTTGGCGCTCGCCTTGGTGCGCGAGGTGCGGTCGGCGGCGAGGTGGGATCTCCAGCTTTTAGATGATTTTCCGCCTGTCCCCTCGCGCAATACAGGCCCGCATACAGCCAGCGTCCGGTGCCCTGGTCGCCGACCTCGACCCGCGCGACGATGCGCCTCACCCGGCTCCAGGTGCTGGCGCCGTCGTAGAACTCCTTGAAGCGGCGCACCTTGTCGGCTCCGGACGTGGCCGGGAAGCGGGCGGCGGTGCTGGCCTCCAGCGTAATGACGTGACGGCGCAAGGTGCGGCTGGTCGGCAGACCCAGCACATAGTCGATCCCCGCGGCCTCGCACCAGTCCAGCACCTCCGGGCGTATCGTTACAACCTTTGTTCACTGCCTCAGTTTCGATGGCAGAACCTGTTCAGCGGATTGCTCGTCTGCTGTTCTTTCCGCTCAGTCCAGGGCTTTGATCCTGCTAACAACAGCACCATTCTTCACCGGATCGATCCGGTCCGCTTCCCCCAAGGCCCAGGCGGCCCAGCGATCCAGGTCCTCGGGCGACACGGGCATGTTCGCCGCCCGGTCAAGCACCGCCTGAACGTAGGCTCTGATCGTGTCGGCCCGATGCAGGTCGGTTGCCTGACCGATGAGACGCTCGATCCGTTCTTTCTCCTCCGCTTCCCGCTGCTCGCGGAGTCTGCGGTCTTCTTCGATTTTGCGCCGGCGGGCCTCCTCTTCCAACTCCGCCTTCCGTTCGACCAGCCACTGGTGGCGGCGGAAGGCGTTCTCACGGTGAAAGACCTCGGCGGCGATCATCAACTCAATGACGATTGTCCCCACGAGGTCCTCGAGCGGTGCCGCGTCGGTGTCTTCCCACGCCTTCAGCACCGGGGTGCCGTGAGAACGGGACGGAACGACCAGCCGCAACCGATCCGGCCGCTTGGTGGACGCCGACGCTTTCCCCCGGGTTCCGATCGGTTCGAGGATGAAGGACACGTGCTGGTCGCCGACGTGGATGCCCGCCTCGTTCGGGTTCCGCGGATACTTCGAGGTGTCCAGCGAGGCGCCGCAGCCGGCGCGGGCCGCTGCCAGGAAGATGGCGTTCAGGATGCGGAGACGCCGCTTTTCAACGGGCGTGTCGTGGCGCGGAGCGTCGAAGCTGAAGCGCGTTCTGGCGTATTCCTCGCGGCGCGTCTGGTCCTTGTCCAGCAGTGTGGCGATCAGCCGATGGGGGGTGGTGAGCTTCGGACAGCCCGCCTTGCCGACCAGGGTCCGCACCCGCGCGGCCAGCGCGGCGATGTCCTCGTCGAAGGCCGGCGGCGGCGGCAGCGGTGCTTCCAGGCTGACGTTAGCCCCGTGGCCGCGCCATGGCCCGCCGCCCACCTCGACAATGTCGGACGCACCGGGAAAGCGCAGGGGCAGCGGCCGCTTGCTGGCCGGCTTTCCCGCCTGCCGCCGGGCCCAATAGCCGCGCTCCGGAACCGGGATGTTGGCGTGGCGGCACGCCTTCGCCAGGGTCGCGCCGCAAACGCCGACCTCGGCCGCGAGCGCCCTCATCGGCCGGGACCAGACGAGATCGTAGAGTTCCTGCCGGGTAAACCGCCGCCCCGCCATGCTGGGTCACGCGCCATAGGCACGCACTTGGTGCACCGCTGCATCCGTGCGCCGACCACCATCATGTGGGGTGCCGGATGACCGCAGGTCAATGGGTTGTCCGGATGAGGGTCGGCGCGCCGGCCGGCCGCCCTCACGGGGCGCCGTCGTCCGCGCCGCGTTGGCGGCGCTGGCGGCCGGCGCGGTGGCGGGCCACGGCGCCGCGCTCGGCAAGCAGGCGCTCGGCGTAGCGCGCCACCATCACCGGCGACTTCCAGCCCCCGGCCTGCTGGATGGCCGGCAAATCGAAGCCGGCGGCGACGAGGTCCTGGGCGGCGCCGACGCGGGTGGAGTGGGCGGAGAAGCGCCGCGTCTCGCCGCCCTGGGCGGCGCGGGCGCGCACGATCCGCGCCACCGAGGTCGGGCTGAGCGGGGTCAAACCGGCCCGATCCAACGAGCAGAACAGGCGTTGTTCCAGCTCGGCCCAGTGACCACATAGCTGTGCAAAATGGCCAAAGTTGATCAGCGCCAGAGGCCCTCGAACCGGTGGCCGGCGGTCCGGGTGTAGTGAACGGTGTGCTTGGGATCGCGATGGCCCAGGTAATCCTGAATGAGGCGGAGATCGTAGCCGCGGTTGGCGAGGGTAAAGCCGCAGGAATGGCGCAGCATGTGGGGATGGACGTGCGGCAACCCGGCCCGCGAGGCCGTAGCGCCGATCAGGTAATTGACGGACTGCCGGGTCAGCGGTTGGCCGCGCTCCGACACGAACAGCCACGGCAGTCCGTCCGTGCGGGTGGCGAGGTAGCGCTTGATGGCCCGCAGCTCGTCGCCGGCAATCGGCTGTTCGACGGCGAGGCCGTTCTTCAGCCGCCGCACCCACAACCGTGCCCGGTCAAGGTCGGCGTCGTCACGACGCAGGCCAATCGCTTCGCTGACGCGCAGGCCGTGCCGGTACATCATCAGCATCAGAAGGTGATCGCGGATGCCGTGACGCCCCTGCTTGGCAGCCTCCAGCAGCGCCGCCACTTCGGATTCCCCGAGGAAATCCTTGCCCCGCTCGTGACCGTCGACGGCCTGGGCGGCGGCACTTTTGACAGTTCGCTCCTCGGGCTGGGGTGCGGACGGCATCGGAACCCCGTGCAAACACTGGACGGCCGGTCGCCGACTCTTAACAGAATGCACGTTCCGTCAAAAGTCGGTCCGTGGGCCGGCCACGCCGGATCATGCCGCCATCGCCATTTCGATGTCGATCCTCTGCTCCAGGTCCAACTCGAAGGTGCCGTAAGGGCTGACGTGGCTGTAGACGAGCGGGCACAACCCACGCAGGTCGGCCTCCGTCATCCGGCTCCGCCACGCCGGTTCGTCCAGCACCCGCTGCAGCATCAAGGTGTTGATGTAGACCAGACAGGATTGCAGCAGGTGCAACGCCAGCACCGAGACCTCCTGGTCCTCCAACCGGTTGGTCGCCACCTCGCCGCCCTTGCCGAAGAAGATGAAGCCATTGGCACTGTTCCAGTTCTCCACCACGTTCAGCCCGTCGTGGATCTCTCGGCGAAGCGCTTCGGAGCCCAAATAGCGACACAGAAAAATGGTTTTCACGGCCTTGCCCAGTTCCGCAAGGGCGCGGTAGGTCGGGTGCTGGACGCTTGCCCGGGTAAATCGGCGGAGCAGCGCCTCCGGGTCCGCCGTCCGTTCCTGCAGCGCAGTCGCGTAGCGGACCATCTCGTCGTACTGGGTCCGGATCAGCTCCCAATCGATCGGCCGCGTCAGGACCGGGGCGAGGTTGGCGTACGCCTCGCCCGCCTTCGGCGCCGGCAGATACAGCCGTTGCGAGGGAGACCGTCGCAAACCTGGGGGGCGTTACGCCGCCCGACGAAATGGTCGGCGGGCGTATGGCTCGGCCGCGACGTGATCCGCGGCGAGTGTGCCGTTCATCACCGCAGTGCGTACCTTCAGCATCCGGTGGGCGCCCCGCGGAGACCAGCGCATTTGCTGATTGGCGCCCATGCGCCGGTGCAGCAGACGTTGGACGGTGCTTTCGGTCGTCGCCGTGGAAATGGCCTCGCCCCGATGCCGAGCGGCGGCGTAGTCGATGATCAGGTCGGCTTGCCCGACGACGTACGTCTCCAAGGCGCGCAGCAGCCCGGCCACTTTCCGGGCCGGCGGGTCGTCAGCGGCTTCCAAAGCGGCGTCGAGGTCGGTCAGGAGGTCGCCGATCAAGGTCAGCGCCCGTTCGGTCTGGCCGTGCCAGAGCCGCCAACGCAGGCGGGTCACGGCGTCGTCCAGCATCGTCGTCCGCTCCGCGGCGGCCGGCACCGCCGTGGCCCAGCCCTTGACGGCCTGCGCCACGTGCTGGACCCGCATCGACAGGTGGAACCAGTCGAGGACGTTACGGATCGGGCCGACGCTGGCCGCGGCGCCCAGCGACCGTGGACCCTCCGCGCCGTCGCTGAGGATGGTGACCGGTGTGGTCGCCGTCGCCCCCAGACGGCGCAAAACATGATGGAGTTGCCGCACTTGCCGGTCGGCCTCGGTCGGCAGGCTGCTGAAAACGACCTCCCGCCCCTGATCGTTGCCCACCCGCGCGAGCATCACCTCGAACGAGCGCACCTGATAAGTCTTGATCGACTTCACATGCCCCGCGTCGATGGCCAGCGTGATCGCCGTTGCCGGGGCCGACGAACCCTCGTCCGGCGGGACCAGCGCCGCCCGTTCGAGCCGGGCGCCGACCCGAAGCGTGCGCCGGCGGACCGTTTCCACATCGGGAGCCGCATCCAAGGGCAGCAGCTCGACCAGCAACGCCCGCGCCCGCCGATAGGGCAGCGCGCTGCCCATCCCGGATAGGATGCGTTCGTACTCCGGGGTGCAGCGGTCGGGCATGATCTCGGCGACCGGGGTCAGGCTGCGCCGGCAGGCCACGCCGCACCGGCAGGGGCCGAAGCGGGGTGCGCGCACCTCCACCGTCCCGAACAACGACACCAGCCGGCGGGAGCGGTGGTCCTTGAGCGGGCGCGACGCTCCGCAGTGGCCGCACCGACGCCGAAGGCGACAATGCGCGTCGGCCTGGGCCGTGACCAGGACACGCTGCAAGCCGGCCACGGTCGCCTTGCCCTCGCTCAGACTCAGCCCGAGCGTTGCCGCCTGACCGGCCCCGGTGCGCTCACCCTCGGAGATCACGTGCTGCGTCACCGCTCCGTCCTCGCCCGTCACCTCCACCATGACACGCCACTTCATTGCGCCCCCGGTTCGCCGCCTTCCCAGCGCCCTTTACCATTCTCCCCCCAGGTTTGAGACGGTCTCCCGAACAGCTGCCGGCGTCTCCGCTCCAGCAGATCCTGATAGGCTTCCTTGATCCCCGGAGTGGCGCTGTTGTAGCGGCCGAGGGCGTCGTGCCGGTCGCCTTTGGCCGCCCGCCGCTTCTCGACGAGCAGCCAGCCGGCGACATGCGCGTTCAGGCACCCGTCGTTCGTCACCCGGCGCATGGCCTCCTCCGGTGTCGTGCCGAAGAGCTTGGCGAGGGCTGGGCCGTTCCCGGTGTTGATCTGGAACGGTCCACAGTCCCACGACGTGATCTTCCCGGTCTTCCGGTCCTTGTTGGGAACGCACTCGCCGACGCGGCCGCGCTCGGCGCCAAAGAGCGTGTAGAGGTCCTGCTCCACCAGGGAAGGGGGATCGCCGAGCAGCGGCGCGTAGGTGAATGCAACGGCGGCAATGCAGGCGGCGGTCAAGGGCACCATGACACGTCGGGGTCCCGGATGGTGAGGTGGCTTCGTCGACCATGCCCGTCATTGCAGCCGCCAATCGAGCCCCAGCGGTTGGCTTGGACGCCTCGCCGGGCGGCGCTCGGCAAAAATGCCCGGTTCCGAACACTGGGCGCCCGCTTCGGAATGTTGGGCGCCCAAGGGCAACCCATTGACCAGAAACAGTTTTTCCGATCCGTCCCCGATCTCTGGGCGCCCAGCTCGAAAACCTGGGCGCCCAAACGTAACCGTATGATGGGAAACGACTTTTCCGATCTTGGCTGGATGCTTGGGCGCCCAACGCGTTTCGTTGGGCGCCCAGTGGGCGCCCACGTCCAAACGCTAGGCGCCCACGTCGGAATGTTGGGCGCCCGGTTACGAAGAGGGACGGGGCGGGGGAGGGGCCGCAGGCGGAGAAACGCTCCGTCGCCGCCCCGTGACGGGAGGTCCAGGCGCCCACTGGGCGCCCTGCATTCCACCCTTGTGTCGGCTCTGGGCGAGGCGGGCGCCCGCGGCCGTTCCGCGACGCCGCCAGGAGTGCTTTTCGCCCTGAACGCTTCCATCCCCGTCCGCCCCGAAGACCTGAAAATGGAGCTGCCGCACTGCCCGGGCCGGGCCGCCGGCTGCCCCGGGTGTTCGGCCACTTCCGCTATCCTGGGCTGTGCGGCATCGCCTTGCCCTCCGGTCCGCCGTCCTGGTGCCCGGCTTTTCCGCCCGTCCGGCACGCCACCGGCTCCACGACGTGGCTCGTTGGAAAGCCTGGTCCGTTCCTGAGGACGTCCGGCGGACGTCCTCAACCGTCCGGCTGGGCGCGCTCAGCGCCTTCCGCTTCCGACGCCCGCGCCGACGGGACACTTCTGCCGCCCCGTGTTCGCGCTCGGGTTGTCGCAGTGACGCCCCGGCGACCTGCTCTCCCTCCCCCAGTCCGACGGCGTGGTAAAGGTGGGCGTCCGCTTCCCCCATCCATCCCTAAAGCGGGCGCCTTCCCTTGGTCGCAGAGCCTGAAAAAGTCTTCCGTCCGTGGAGGCCGGGCGCCCGGCCAGCGACCGTGGGCGCCCACCTCCAAATGCTGGGCGCCCAAATCGAAAAATTGGGCGCCCAGCCTCCCGCCGGTGCTCGAACGCCTATGCCGCTCCCGGCTACCGTACTGCCATCGGTTCTTCAGATAGCCCCAACATGGCAAAGCGATCATCACCCTCCCCGATGGCGGACGCGCCGTGCCCACCGCCCGACGACGAAAACGGCATCCACCGCCTCAACTTCAAGGGAACGGCTCCCGCGAAGGAGATGGCGCGCCGATTGGCCGACCTGTCACGGGCGAACCGCGAGGCCGATGCTGCTGGTCTGCTGGACCTGCTCGCCGCCGATCAGGGACTGGCCGTGGTCGGCGATCCGCTGACCGTGCGCGTCGCCAATCTGGTGCGCGACGGGGCGGCGAACGTCCGATTACTGGTTGCGGCCCTGCTGAAGGACGGGCCGGGCGACGTCGAACTTCATCCGCCAGGCGCGCTGCAGGAGCTGGAGCGCCGCCTGGGCGGGATGGCGGCGGATCTCGCTGATGCTCGGCGTCAGAGCGAGGAGAAGGCGGCGGCGCTCGCCGACGTCCGGCGCCGGGGCGAGGAGAACGCCGCCCATGCGAGCGATCTGCAGCGCCGCCTGACGGTGGCCGACCAGGCGCTCGGCGCGGCGCACGCGCGGATCACCGAGCTGGAGGGGGTTCTGGAGGCGGCCCGGCAAAGCCTGCTCCAGGCGGAACGGATGGCGGCCGAGCATCCCTCCGCGCGGACGATGGCGACGCCGGTTCATGCGTCGCCGAGCGCCCGCTTTGGGGGTGCCGGGGGTATACCGGGGATGGATTCCGCTCCGGATGCCGCGGGCCGCGCCGGCACCGATGTCCGCGCCGGTCGGCCCGTAACGCCGCCGGCCCCGCCGCAGTCGACGCTGGGCGGCAGAGTTCGACCGCTTCTGCAAGGCGGTTCTGCGCGGCACCAGGAACGCCGCGATGGTCCTCATCGCCAGCACCGCGGCCATGGCCATCCTCGGCGTCGTCATGACCCAAAGCAACGGCGTCACGGCCCCGCCGAGCGAAGCCGACAGCCAGGAGGCGCCGATGCTGCTTGGGTTGTCGTCCGCCGGAGGGGAGGGCGATGCCGGTCGCAGCGTGCTTCCCGGCCTCGCGGCTCCGCCGACCGCAACGCCGCCGGCGGCCATCGAGATGGCCTCGTTGCCTCCCGCCGCGCCGGCGTCACCATCGCCGGCCTTCGGAGGGCAGTCGGCGCCGGCGGTGCCGGAGAAGACCGCGGCCGAGGCCAAGCCGGTCGACCGCTCGCCGTCACCGCCGCCGGCGTTGCCGCCGCCGGACGCCGCACCGGCTCCAGCGTCGCCTCCCTTCATCGCCGTGCCGCCGCCGCCCCCCCCTTCGGTCGAGCCCGAGGCCGTGCGCCGCTTCGCCGACATGCTGGACCAGGCCGGCCGGACGCTGGAGCGGCTGAGCGCGGCGGAGACGGAACTGACCAAGCGTCTGGCCGGGCTGCCCGCCGCATCCGCCCCCGCGCCGGACAAGCCGAAGGACCCGCCCAAGGCGGTTTCCAGCGGCCCCAAGGCGGCCCCCGTCAAGCCGCGTGCGGACGCCCGGCGGCGCGTGGCCGACATCCGGGACGACGAAACCCTGGCGCGGGCGGCGCAGCGGCACGGCGTCCGGCTGGAGCGCATCTACGACCTGAACCCGGCTCTGGAGGCCATCCCTCCGGACGTGCCTTTGACCAAGGGGCAGGTCTGGATTCCGAACGATTTCTGAGGCGTGGGCGGCGAACGGATGCATTTTCCGCCGCTGTCCGTACATAGGGTTGTCGTTTGCCCGCGAAGGTTGGACTCTAGGGTTCGGTGACCGAAATCCGGGGTCGCGGGCGTGGGCGCCCAACCCCCATTAGGCGGTCGATGCGACAGACGTTTTGTGCAGGCAAGATTAGGTGCATGTCGTGACAACACATTACAGTCGTGCAAGCGCCCGCCCCGAAGGGCCTCCCTTGCCACGCGGCGAGCAGCGCAACGAGCTGGTGCAGTTCCGGATCTCGCCGAGCGAGCGGGCCCAGCTCAAGGACGCGGCGTGCCGGCGTGGCTTTCTGGACGGTGATGGGAAGCCCAACGTCAGCGGGTACCTCCGCGCGATCGTGAAGGCCGATTGCGCGGCAATGGACGGGCCCATGGACACGCGGTCCCCGGCCTTGAACCCCGCGCCGGCACGCCCAGCGCCGCCCCCTCTGGCCCCGGCGGCAACCGAGGCGTTGCGCAGCATCCTCGCCCAGGTGACGGGTGCCTGCTCCAACCTCAACCAGCTCGTCCGGGACGTTCATCTGGAGAAACGCGGCTCGCGGCCCTCGGCGGAGGTGAGCGGGCTTCGTATCGAGGGCGTGCTGGTCGCCATCGAGCGGGACGTCCTCGGGCCATTGTCCCACCTTCTCGGACGTCGCCCTCCGAAACCCGTGACCTCGTCCATTTCCACGGATCGTCCGCCGGAACCCTCCGCCGCCGTGGCGACGCCGGCGCCCGAGGGCGCGGTGACGAGCACCGCCGAGCGCTTCCGGCGCACCGGCGGTCTTTCGGCGAAACCGCAGCGCGATTACGTGCGGCGTCCGCCGCACCGCTGATCAGGAGACCGAACGTGAGCCTGAACCTGCAAAGCGCGTTGCGCGCGGCCCTTCTCGAGCGGGCGGGCATCGCCGCCGGGGCGCAGCGGCGCGGCCTGCGGCCCTGCGTCGTCAAGTCGATCGGTGCCGGACGCCGCACCAGGGACTCGGTGGCGCGGCTGGTGGACTACATCGCGCGCGCCGACCGGCTGGCCCCCGAGGACTTCGCCGCGGAGCAGAAGGCCGCCCTTGCCGATGGCGCGGTGATCCGTCCGGGCGATGCCGTCGCCGTCTTCGACGAGTGGAGCCGCCCGGTCCCGCCGCAGGAGATCGACGCCGTTCTGGCGTCCTGGCCGTCCATGGAGGGCCCCGATGATCACCGGGTCCGCGCGCGCCATCTGGTCTTCACGGTTCCCGTCGACCATCCGGCCGACGCCCCGCGCGTGGAGATCGCCGTGGCCTCGGCGATCCGCGAGACTCTGGCGGTGTGGGACAACACGGTGCTCTGGGCCTTGCACACCGATCACGCCGACCATCCGCATGTCCATGCGGTGATCGGCACCCCGCCCGACGCTCCGCTGCGCCTCGATCGCGACGGCCTGGTACTCGACGCCTTGCGCGCGGCGCTTGCCCGCAACGCCCGGGCCAGCGGCTTCGACGTCAGCGCCGAGCGGCGCTGCGACCGCCCGGACGCGGAGCCGCCGCTGATGAAGGAGCTCGACAACCTGCAGCGCCGCGTCCCGAACTGGACCGCCGCGTGGGGGTCCGGCTACATCGAGCGGGCGCGGGCCGGTCGGGACGGTCACCCCGTCGATCCCACCGCAGCCGCCCGGTCCCGCGACGCGATGGCGGCGGAAGACCCGAAGCTGGCGGCGTGGTACGCCGCCCATCGCCCGCTGGCCTTCGGCGATCCCGGGGAATTGAGCTGGGAGGCCGCCCGGGCAAGCGCGACCGATGCGAAAGCCTTGCGCGACCGCGCCGCCCGCCGTCACGGACTCGCCGTTCTGGCCGACACCGTGGATCGGACCTTCCCCGCCGGAGACGCGGATCATCTCGTGCACGCCATCCGCGCGCGCGTGGAACGCATGGCCGCCGCGATGCCACCGGAGCGTGCCGGCACACCCCCGCAGCCACGCCGGGAACGTTGGGAAGGGCGTGTCCGCTGACCGGTGCACGCGGGTGCTCGAACGGCGAATCCCTGCGTCGCTACGCTGCCTCCATCGTCCATTCTATGAGCTGGAGGCAAGACATGGGATACGGCCGCGGTGACCGCCGGGGAGATGACCGGCGCGATGACGGGCGTGCGGGGGAGCGTTCCGGCGCCGACCGGAGCGCGCGCGGCGGAAGCGACGACCGCTCCGGTCGGTCGACCGACCGAGGGCGGGGAGACCGGAACGATCGAGGCGACCACGGCCGCAGCGCGGAGGATCGCGGCGCACGCGGTCGGAGCGACCGCGACCGGAACGAACGGGGCGATCGTGGCCGCGGCGGAGAGGATCGCGGCAGCGGGCGAGGTCGTGGAGACCGCGGCCGTGCCGACGACCGGACGCAGACCGATCCGGGGCGCAGCGAGATCGAACTGGTCGGCACCGTCGCGGGAGAGCCGACCTACAGCCAGGGCCGCAAGGTTGCGTCGCTCTGGCTGTCGGTGCACACCCAGGTCCAGCTCGAGGGCGCCGACCGGGACATCCGGGGCTACCACCCGATCAGCGTCTGGGGCGATCTCGCCACCGACCTTCGCGACGAGTTCCGCGAAGGCGACATCGTCCGGGTCCATGGCCGGATCGCTTACGAGCCGGGGGAAGGCGACCGCGACCCGCAGCGTGTCCGGGTGAAGGTCGACGCCGACTTCGGCTCGATCGGCCGGATTCCGGACGACGAGGCCAAGGGGGTCCAGGACTGCAACCGCGTTCATCTGGAAGGCGTCGTCCACGGCGATCCGCGCTTCAGCGAAGGCCGCGGCGACAAGGCGGCTTATCTGGCCTTCGATCTGGAAACCGTGGTCGAGGCGCCGGACGGCAGACAGAGCCGGGCCTGCCATGAGGTCGTGGTGTGGGACCGGGCGGCCATCGAGGCGAACGGCTTCGTCAACGACGGCGTGCGCGTCGAGATCACCGACGCGCGCCTGCAGTACATGCCCACGCGGCGTGACGGCAAGGACTTCGCTCCCCGGATCATGGCCGACGATCTGGCCGGCCGCGTGGCTCCGGCCGCGTGACCCGGCCATGATGTGGACCGTGGTCGGCTTCGATCCGGGCGCCCGCACGGGGCTGGTCGACCACGTCGACGGCGGCAGCACGCTCGAGGCGGCCCGCGAGGCGCGACGAAGAAGCGGTTTTTCCGACTTCCTCTGCGTGGCCGTCTACCGTGACCGCCTGGAGCCCTCCGCCCTGGTTCAGGACATCGATGCGTTCCTGCTCGGGGACGGGGCGTGGGCCGCGCCGAACGGTGAAGTGGCGGGCGAACACACGGTGGTGGCATACTGGCGCTACAGCGGCGACGTCCTGACGTCGGCCGCTGCGCACACCCGGGCGGCTTCGGGGCTCGCCGCGATGGGGCTGGTGCAGTTGCGCGTGGCGCCGCCGCACGAGTTCCAGGTGGTGGCCGCCTTCCCGGGACACATCGAGCCGTCGATGACGGCAGAGGCTTTGGCGGACGACTGGTGATGGGGATGGACAGGGCGTTTGGGAGTGAACAGACCGCAGTGCCTTTTGCGTCGGCGCGCTCCTTTCGCCGGCCGGGAGCCGGCTTGGGCGTGCCGGAGCAGGTCGCGGCCCTGCGGGTGGAGAAACTCCTGGTCCGGCTGGCCGACCCTTTCCATCCGGAGCGCCGGATGAGCCGCCGCTTGCCCGCCGCGGCGCTCACCGTCGGCCTCGTCCGGGAGTGGAGCGACAGCGGCTACGATGTGAGCATCGCACCCGAGGCGCCGGACGGTCTCGTCGTGATCAGCCGCGTCACCAAGCCCGGCCTAGCCAAGCTGTCCGCGGCGGGTCTGGAGCCGGCCTGTGTGGTCCGAGGGTCCGCCCGCTACGACGCTTTCGTCCGTCTGGCCCCCAAGGGAGACCCGCTGGGCACGGCGCCGCGGGTTCTGACCGCCGCCGCCAAGCTCGTGACGGCCATCGCCGGTCAGGACCCGCGCGCCGTGCACTGGCAGCGCGGAGGCATGGTCGTCGGGACGAAGAGGCAGCTCTCCGGCGGGCCGCCGGTCAAGTTGTATGCCGACGACGGCGGACTCGCCCCGGCCGGCCGGATGCTTCTGGAGCGGGCCGCGGATGTCGTGGAGGGGGTCGAGGACAGCCGGAGCATGGCCTACGAAGGCGCTGTGGACCCCATCGGCGAACTGGACGGCATCGCGGGGTACAACGGCCCGCTCGCCGAGGAGCAGGCTCGGCAGGTCTACGAGCAGCAGGCCGCCATCGCGCGCTATTACGGTCTGACCGATCCGGACGCCGTCGATCGCGTCGTCGCCGTCGCGGCGCTGAAGGCCGGAGCCGATCCGGACCGCGTGCGCGCGATCATCCGGGCCGGCTCTCCCGACCTTGTCCGGCGGCACCGGGCCGTGAAGCCGTACCTGGCCTCGCTGGTGGCCGATGCGCTCGCCTCTCCGGAGGTGCGCCGGCACATTGAGCAGCAGCTGCAGCGGTACAGCAAATTGTCGTCGCTGATCGACACCAAGCTCACCTCGGTGCAGGCGTCCCTGCTGATCCAGGCGGAGCAGAAGGCGCCGTGATGGGAAAGGTGGACAGTAGTGGCGGGACGGAGGTCGAATGCTATGCGGCTACGCTAACGGCTAGTATGGACTTCAATTTTTCCGGCTAGCTCAAACATACGGAAAACAAACCTGAATGCATTTTCAGCAGCCTTGTCTTGAACCTTGTCATTCTTACCGAATCCCCAATCACAAATACTTTTGACTGTGATCATTCCGATTTTTGCTCTAGCTGCAGCACTGAAAACAGCAGATGCCTCCATATCTCCCGCCTTGGCATCTGGATAACGGGAGACTAATTCATCAACAGCAGCTTGGCTATTTACAACAATTGGTCCAGAGAGATACAGCCCCCCCTTGGCCTTGCACAAAGAAAATCCTTGCCTCGCGGCGCGCGCGAGAGAAAGAAGGAACGTATCTGCAGGAACACGCCCGCCCCTGGATTCGAAACCATCTTCAGTTTCTTTTCCAGTAACGTAATCTTGAATGTCCTCTGAGAAAACCACATCGCATAGAGATTGGCTATTGGGATCTAAACCGAAGCACAGGCCAGCCGATATGATATGATTAATTTTCATCTCTTTAACTACTGACTGAAGGGTATAACCAGCTGTAGACGGCCCTACCATGCCCATGCTTGTTCGAGCGTGCAGTAACACAATACCGTTTGGATGCTCGTACTCGGAAACCATCACATCGCAAACGTCATGGTAAGCATAAGCTGCAAGCTTGTTTTCGGCCATTACCAAGTTTAAAGCGTCATCTTCGGTGTCAGTAGAAGTGTGAATTAGTACTCTACGCTGCATGCCCTTCGCCCCTCCATTTAAACTATATGCTTTCGCAAATAGCTCGCTCTTTCCACATATTACTGATGCTGCCTTTTCCAAGGAACGTCTCATATACCCTAAAAAATCATGCAAAGATACAGTCTGATTATGAACCTTATGATGGGTCAAATATGGGGATAGAAATGCCTTAATTTGATTTCTACGCGCATATCTCGGCACCGTGTCATCAAATAAAGAATCCGCAGAGTTCAGTATAGACCTGATAATTTCCGAAACGGCAACATGATTGGCGCTCATGTAACAAGCGCTAATCTGCTTTCGATAGTTCCTATTCGACCGGAACGGCTGGTCGTATAAACCAACCACCTTTAATATAAATGTTATAAGGTCTAAATCAACGTCTGGGTAGCCATTTTCAAGATCATTGACCTCAATGCCTCGAGCCCCAGAAGGAATAACAGCATGCAAAGTACGAACATAGTGGCTCACATATAGCCCTGTGACTAGACGAGGCAAAACTCCTAACTCTCTCATGCTAATATCATTCTCAGTTAAGCTATGCTTATAGAGGGCAGGGGTAATTGCATTACCTCCGCGGTCCATAGTAATTTTTCTTATCAGGTCAATTTTTGGACTAATGATCTTTCTATCTAGTGGACTCAGAACGATGTTGCTCGGTGACACAAGATCGTCTTCATACCAAGACATGATATCACGCTGCAGGTGGCTTGTGGTTTCCTGAGATTTCACTTTTCTTATTGAAACAGCATCCGCATCAGAAATAAGATTATCAAAATACATTGGATAACGGCTTTTATCGAACCGATACATGGCTCTGCGTGTTTCTTTGAATTCGCGGGGAGTCTGAACCTGACTCATCGTAATTAGAGCGTCAGAATCCACCAATTCTGCAACTAGCTGAACCACATCGGGAGAAGAGTATAAGAATTCATAAACCTGAGCAATATTACAAGTTAACACAGCTGTTTGAGTTATAGCGAGCGCCTCAATCCAGGCATAGACAAGTCCATAGTTCGGCTCACTTTCAAGAGCTTCATAAAGCTCCCTGTTAATGAAGTGGAGAAAAATAACGTCTCTTCTATTATTCATCATGATCCTTTAAGCCTCCTGTAAAAACAATTTTCTGCAAAATATGTCTAGACCAGTCCTCAAAACTCTCAATATCATTGGGAAGCACTCTTCTGGAAATCCATCTCACGTCCAGAATAGATAGCTCACCTCTTTCTGGCGCATCAAAAAAATTCGGGTCTTCTTTCTCTAAAGCGATGACAATACCAAGGTGCTTTTCCCCGTCTTCAGATGTCTCATCATTAACATAACCAATTATTTCCAAATCACTTATTAGTGACATATCGTCTTTGTATAGCTTATCAAGCGCCAACTCCTCCATCAGCTCTCTCGCGGCATTGCGAAGCGCAACAGCCTCGTTTTGGGTTATCAAATCAACATCAGATTCAGCGATATGGCCACCGAACCCAATACTTCGAAGACCCCGCATCTTATCGCTGGCGAGGTTGAAACGCCCGCGTCTGTAGGAAAGAATTTCACCCGGCCTAAGCACCACTACATAAGTAACTAGTTGCTTATGATCTTTGCTACGCTCCGCAGTTTTTCGATCAACAAAACTCCACGACCCTTTCTCCAAAAAGAATGGAAATCGATCTTTTCGCTCTAAGCCATGGAAGAAATACTGCTCGAATATAGATTTTGAGAGACAAAGCACACTTTCTTTCTGAAGCTCCTTTCGCCGCCTGCGCGCTCGATATTCCTTTTTCCATTGATAATCAATGGCTGGGTCATCAAGAAACTCGCGAAGGAAAAACCTGCCAGGAGATACCCGGTAAAAGCATGACCTATCTTTATTAACAATAATATCAACACTAAGCCGTGCTTGAAGCGTCTTGTATTGGGTTTTTCCGTGCAAGTCGCTAGGCATAAGGCCGAGTCTTTGAGCGTCGCGAATCATCTCACGGGCACTCAACGGAGTGCGACGCTGGCGCAGAATCGCTTGGGCAATTCCGAGATACCTATTCTCAGTTGACATGGCGCCTAAGATTATGGTTGGAATTTAACATCATCACAGCAGGATTGCGCGCCGATGGCGCACGACGAGATAGCTTTCGAACGTTCGGACTTTGCTGAAAAGTACCTCATCCATCGCGACCATAATCGCAGCCTGAACACGTTGATCGATGTTCCAGAGGTTATGCGTTTAGCTGGGGATGTTCAAGGCCGGCGGGTTCTCGAAATCGGCACGGGGAATGGCGAGCTTGCATTCCGTCTGGCTGAGGAAGGTGCGCAATCCGTATATACTGTTGATAGGAGCATACATCACATTAGGCATGCACGCGCAAATTGGGGAAGAAAGGAAATTACTTTTAGATGCGCGCGTATTGAAGAATGCACCTTTCCTGCCGCCTCATTCGATGTTATTATTTCATCGCTGACCTTCCACTTCATCGCCGATATAGAACACTTACTGATAAACGCACACAAATGGGTGAATAACAGTGGGGATCTTGTGTTCTCAACCCGGCATCCTATCCGAACGTGCAACCCAGCAGGGGAAGGGGCCGATCACGCAGGGTGGAATGTAAAAGATTATTGTGAGCCCGGAACTCGGAACTATACGTGGCTTGATGACAAAGTTACAATTTATCACCGCACAATTGGACAATGGATTTCCATCCTAAACGATACGGGGTGGACCGTTGCTAGCCTAACGGAAACAGACGCCAGACATCTTCCGGAACTATCCACAAATGACAGGATTCACGTTCCTCTATACCTCTCGTTTCGGTGCGAGAAGCGCATGCGTTAGCTTTGATTTCATGATACTGCCGATTTAAATTATTTTCTACTATTTCCATTGATTTTAATTCAGCTGAGACTTTCTATAATGAGATTGTGTAATTAAAAGGCCTAGGCATTCAGAGCATGAGCCTCATTTTATCTTTATTTTCTGTAATCCATGATGCGCTCATTTAGTCTGCACTTAGAGTGCAGATCAAAACCTCCATTGGTTCGAGCAAGATAAATGGCTTGAGCCTATAGAGATGAGGTTTTGATCCGCGCTCTTATTCGAATCATCGCCTGCGTCAATTCGCCACAGATATACCGGTAGCGACGTGAACCACCCGTGCGGATGCTGGAAATGTGGCTCACAATTTCAGGTTATCCCATGGTCGGCATTTCCACTTGGGTTCCCACGTCGCACGCAGCGGTCTTCGGCCTGACCGATCCCAATCGACCGACCTCCGATGTCGACGGAGGCGTGTTGGGACGCGATCCGGGCGTCTTGGTTGCCGGAGCCATTGCCGTCCCGGTAACGCTGCCCGATCCGGCGCTTGCCGCCATTCAACCAAGCCAAGCGCCTTGGGAAACGCCGAACAAATTCGGCAAATGGGGATCGCAGGAAACAGCCGCTCCGGTCACCCTGAGCTACAGTTTTTACGACACCGGAAGCCCAGCGTTTCCCAACGGCGATCCTGTCCAGCCGGCCGCGCTGGACGCCGCGCACCGGGCCGCCGTTCGTAGCGCGTTTGCCTCCTTCGCTGATGTCGCGAACATCATCTTCGTGGAGGTGGCGGAAGCGGCGGACACCATCGGGACTTTGCGCTTCATCGACGATCGGGCGCTCGACACCAACGCTTATACGGCGGCCTACGCGGCGTCACCGCTGATGAACAGTCCGCGGTCGGGGCTCGTCGCGTTCGACGTGGACCGCTTCGGAATTCCCGACGACCTCGGCCGGGGCGGGCTGTTTTACGGCACCATCGTGCATGAAATCGGTCATGCACTCGGTCTCACGCATCCCTTTGACAGCGGGGACCCCGCTCCGGCGGCAGGAGACCCGCGTGCGGCTTGGGAGCAATGGCACCGCGGCTGGACCATGATGGCGTACACGGCGCCGGGCCCCGACCTGCTGGCCTCCGGGCAGACGGTCGAACCCATCGGCCCGATGCTTGCGGATGTCGCGGTGCTGCAAGCCTATTATGGAGCCAACCGCAGCACGCGCACGGGCGACGACGTCTACACTGTGGACGGCCGGTATCCTTTGGCCGCGCTCTGGGATGCCGGAGGCCGCGACACTATCGACGCCTCTCTTGCGTCGGTCACCCTCGCCGGTGAAGCGGGGAGCGGGGCGCTTCTTCGGCGTCCCGGCGATCCGCTTCCCCTCGCTGGGTGGTTTTCCGGTTGGTCCGGCGTGCATCTCGATTTGCGGCCGGGCGCCATAAGCCCTCACTTCGCCGTTGCCTATGGTGCCGCCATCGAGGACGCCATCGGCTCCCGTGGCGACGATCTCATCGTCGGCACCGACCCCGGAACGCTGACGGCGGGGGATGGATCAACGGTGTGGAGCGATGGCGCCAATCGCCTCGAAGGGGGCGCCGGCAATGACACGCTGCTCGGCCTGGCCGGAGATGACACTTTGGTCGGCGGCTCGGGCAACAATCTGCTCGACGGCGGCGATGGCTTCGACACCGCAGTGTTCGGCGTTGCCTCGACCGCAGTGACGATTGCTCAGGACGGCGCGGATCTCGTCGTGACGGGCGCAGGTTTCGTCGACCGCCTGCGCCGTATTGATTCCATGACGTTCACTGACCGAGCCCTCGATGCCGTGGATGCGGTGTCGCAACTCGCGCCGACACCAACCCCGACGCCAGCTCCAGAGGCGCCAGCTCCCCAAACTCCGCCCCCAGCGGCACCGTCCCCGCAGGCTCCGCCCCCACAAGCGCCCGTGCCGGTGATCGATCCCAGCCGACGCTTAGCCGTCTGGTCGGGAGGGGTCAGCCGCGAGCTTGAAATGCAGCCCTACGTCGGCCCGGTCGCGGGCTTGCGGAACATGCACATCGGCAATAGCTCATCGGAAGCCATACGTGGAAGCGACCTCAGCGATTTCATCAATTCGGTTGCCGGTGACGACGCGATCGACGGCGGGGCCGGCGACGACGTGTTGGACGGCGGCACGGGATCGAACTTCCTCACCGGCGGGGCGGGGGCCGACACCTTTTTTGTGGATGCGCGTGGTGGTGGCGTGACCTGGTCAACCATCACCGACCTGGAACCGGGCGAGTGGGTAACCGCCTGGGGCTGGCGCCCAGGCGTGTCCACGCTGAAGTGGGAAGAGCTGGCCGGAGCCGACGGCTTCAAGGGTGCCACCGCCCGCATCGACCTCGACGGCAACGGCACCATCGACGAGTCCATGACCTTCACCGGCAAAGGTTCCGGCGCAATCTTTTCCACTCCCGGCCAAGTCGGCGACAACTCCTACATGGCCTTCATCCTGAGGTGACCAATTATACGTGTTGCCCGTGTTGAACCTATTCCGCAGGGCAGCAGTCATATCCGAAGAGCTTCTGTGCGCAGTTGGGCCACGCATCAAGCGATGGTTTTATCATCCCTAAAGCAGGAACGCTGCTGGCGCCCTGGACCTACTTTTAACCACCCTTCTCACGCGATTACCCCCACCATGACCTCATCACCCCCTATCACAGTCGAACGGTTCCGGTCTCTCGTCGTAACGGCCCACCTGGGTGGCATCGGAGCGGCTATCGCCATCTTTCAATCTGTGCTGCCGTACACCTATGTGTCGGATTGTCGGGCCAACCTCGGCTCACGCGAGATTACAGAACTCCTTGCTCCAATTATCGCGTATTTCCTCCTGGGCATCGTCATAGCCGTCCTGCCGCAACTGGTCGCCTGCCTTCAAATCGGTCTAAGGCTTTGCGGCATTGTGCTTTACCCGTTGTGGCGCCGGGTATCGTTGAGAATTGGCCCTGGAACTGCACCTTGGATCGCGTCCGTCCGCTTCCGCGTCGAGACGGCTGCAGCCGCTCTCAACAGATGGTGCAATCGCCCGATGATCGCTCCATACATCGCCTCGGCGGAGGCTATCCAGGCCTGGGCCGAGCGGAATTACGCTAATATCCTGAACACGATCAGTTTTGTGCTGTTTCTCACGACCTCGCTAGCACTTTACTCTGGCGTCATCGCCGATTTTTCCCGTGCTCGAATGATCGATCAACAGCGGATACTCACCGAAGCATGCGCGAGGGCTCAGGGGTATACCATTGACCGGAAAACGATCAATCCATGGGTCAACGTGTCGCCATACCAGCCAGAAGCGCCTAAGGCGACGGAGCCGGCGGCACAGGGCGATCTATCTCTCCAGCGCTGAGGAGCGTGCCGAGCTCCGCGGCGCCTGCCGTCCAGCTCCTTCTCCCGCCAGAAGCTCAATGCCCGCCCGCAAGGCCGGGAGGGCCGTGGCCCGCGAGGGGTCGCCCTCCCACCGGCCAGCGAGCGCTTCCGACACGGTCAGGCGCAGCCGGATCTCATCGGGACTCATCGTCCGAACCAGCGCCTTCGCCTTCCGGCGGCCTTCCTCCGTCGGTTCGGCAAAAAACGGCTGGAGCGTCGCCGGTGCGATGTCGGCCGGGGCCAAGGGACCGGCGAGGCGATAGGAGCTGTTCTTGCTTCCGCCCGGATTGGCGGCCAGAAGCCCTTTGGCCACGAGGTCGGCAATGTCGCGCTGCGCCGTCGGCATGCTGCAGTCCGTCAGCTTCGCCCACTTCGGCGACGTCATGAAGCCTTTCCATTCCGGATCCAGCATGCGAACAAGCACAGCCTCCTGACGCGGCGTGACGCCGGCCTGGCGCGCCTGGTCCAGCATCTTCGTGCGGCGGAGCACGCCGCCGATCGCCACCTCGGCGTCGCGGGCCGAGCGGTCGTAAGCGTCGACGAACCACGCCAACCAGCCGGTCACATCGCCGTTGCCCTTCTGGGTTTCCTCCAGCCGGTCCCAGTACCCCTCACGGTCCCCCGCGATGGCCTGCGACAGGCTCAGCAGCCGCTGCGGCATCGCCTCGTCCTGGGCAAGGGCCCGGTCGGCGATGGCGCGCCCGATCCGGCCGTTGCCGTCTTCGAAGGGGTGGATGGTCAGGAACCACAGCTGCGCCAGGCCGGCCCGCAACACCGGGTCGAGCGCCGCGCGTTCGGCCGGGTCGTTGAACCAGGTCAGGAAACGGGCCATCTCCGCCGGCACGGCGTCCGCCGGAGGTGCTTCGTAATGCACGACGGGGTTATGCGCCGGTCCGGACACGACCTGCATCGGCTCCGGCCCCGGGCGCCATTGCCCGACCGGTATCCGCCTCATCTCCGACCAACCGGTCGGAAACAGGGCGGCATGCCAGCCGAAGAGGGTTTCGTCCGTCAGCGGACGGCTCGGATCCCGGGTGGCGTCCAGCAGCATCGCGACGGCCCCATCCGCCCGGCGGTCGCTCGATCCTCCGGGACCGGCTTCGAGTCCGAGGCGTCGGCGGGCGGACGCGCGCACGCTGTCGCGGGCCAGCGTCTCGCCTTCGATGCGCGACGACTGGATCGCGTCCTCGGTCACCGCGTCGGACTGGACGAGCAGCCGGTCCTGTTCGCCCAAGGGGTAGAACAGCCCGGAAAGGGCTCCATGCCGGCGCGCCGCGGCCGCCAGCGGTTGGATCAGGCGGGCGGCGTCCCATCGGAAGCTCGGCCAGTCGTCGCGTTGCCAGATGTACATCCGCTTCCCCGATGAGGCGAATGAGGCAACATTCGCCTCACATCATGATGCGAATATCGGCTGATTCGCCTCACGGCGCAAGCGGGCCCTTCAAGGTGAAACTGTCCTTTCCGCGCCCTTTCGCGACAGCACCGGATAGGGTGGATTCCGGGCGCAGCACCCGGCCGCGGCGGCTCCAGGGCGGGCGATTCCGCTCCTTTTCCGCAAAGCGCCAGAGATGGCCATTCGTATAAGTTCCGCTGAACGTCCGATCCTCTCGGAAGCTGCCTATTGGGCCGGTAAAACCGGACAATCAGTAACGCGCCGCAACTCCGATCGGCTGCCGCGCCGGCGCGGGACCCCAAAGTCGCTGAGAACGGTCTGGCCGAGGCGGTGCCACAGCGCGGGTGAGGATCTTCACATGTAGAAGCTGTAGCTGACCTGCGGCTTCTCGGTCGGGCTAACGTACTTCATGATGTCGCCAATCTTCCGTGCGCATTCGAGAGTGATCGGCAGTCGGCCGTCCATCTGAGTGTTGTTCCAGTTCATCTTGGTCAGGCCGAGGATCTCCTCGCAGAGGCTCTCGAGGGACGAGTCCTGCTCGTAGACGGTGACCTTGAGGGGCTTAGGAACGTACGCGCCGGGATAGGTCTTGTAGAAGTCGACGGTGCCGCGCGTGTAGAGCAGGCCCTCGGTCTCGGTTATGGCAAGCATTGTGCCGCGCTTGGGCGGATAATCGCCGTCGCCGAAGAGGCGGATGTCTGTATCCGTGATAGCGACGAAGTCCTTAGTGCGGATGCCCTTCTCGTAGAGGGCGCGCAGGAAGCCCTTGCGCTCGCTGTCGCGAAAGTGGCTCGACTTGTGGATGACGATGCGGGCGGGCATATGCTGCAGCGCGCGGTCGTACTCGTCCAGCGCGTCGCGCAGCAACTCGTAGGCCTGACCCTCGCTCAGGTACGGATGGCGGTTCTTCTTGTCGATCGACACCGGCGTTCCGCGCAGGATAATCCCGTGACCGAACTCGTCGAAGACTTGAGCGAGGCTAGACGAGACAGTCTCGCCGTCGCGGCTCTTGTAGAAGCCGATCCCGATGTAGCAAGAGCGCAGCTTGGCGGTGTCCTCGACGAGACGCCAAGGGATAGTGCGGTTGCCCTTGTAGTAGAGCGCGGTGCAGAAGTTCCATGCCTTGGTGGCCGGATCCTGCTGCTCACCGGGCTGCTTGGTGATGAGGATGGTCTTCTCGCGGACGAGCTGCAGCGGCGTGCCGAGGTGCATGCACTTCGCCTTTAGGATACGGCGAAAGTTGTGCTCAAGCTCGCTCTCCCCGTCCTCGCCCTCTTTAGAGGAGGTGACGGAGTCGAACATCTCATTCGGCATCACGCAGACGATGACGTCGACGGACCTGTTTTCAGCGAGGAACCGGATCTGCTCATAATACAGCTCGACCGCCCGGTCGACGCGGTCGGCGCGCGACGGGAGCTTCACGACGGCGCTGATCTCGGACTTCTGGAGCGTGCGGGTGTACTGGGGCGAGTTGATGAGGCGGGTAAGGAAGCCATAGCTCTGGTTGATGCCGCCGAACCCCCGGAAGAGGTTCAGCAGCTTCGACTCCTTCTTCCGCTCGATGCCGCTGCGGCATTGCACAAGCCATTCGTCGAGCAGGTCGACGCCTTCGCCGCGGCCGACGATGCCGATGCGAAGCTCGGTCCGGCGCAGTTCGTCGCGCTTGTCATACACGCCCATGTGCTCGATGCCGGTGCGTGGACATATGTGCGTGCCAGTGCCGAATTCGAGGAGCGGTTCGGCAAGGATGGTGAGCCTCACGCTGCGGTCTCCTGATCATCTGCGGCATCGCCGGTGAGCGTCTCATCGGAGTCGTCGGCGACGTCGTCCGCGTCCTCGCCGACGTCGAATTCGATGAGCGTCTGGAATGCGAGTCCGTCCTGATCGCTGGTGGAGGCGAGGAAGTAGGCGATGAAGCGGACCTGGTTCCGGACGCTTGAGTTGCGCTCGAGCCGCTTCTGCTGGGACAGAAGGTCGTCGTGCCAGTTTGACTCGCGGAACCCGTCGTAGGAGTAGAACCAGCCGGGCACGATCTGCGCGTACCAGTCCTCACCTAGCCTTGCGAAGGTCAGCTCGAAGGAAAGGTGCTGATGATGCGCGACCTTGGTGGGGTCCTTCTTGGACGGTCGTGCGAAGTAGACGCGCCGAATAGCCTTCTGCTTTCCGATCCAGAACTCCTTGCGCTCGCTCTGCCCCTCCTCGTCGGCGACGAAGTAAAAGAAGCGGTCCTTGGGATGCATCCGGACATGACGCGGCTTGAGCAACTCTCGGGCTTCGGCGGTGAGAAGCTGCTTGAGAACGTTGACATTGTCGATTTCCGGGGAGTCCGCGAGATCCGATACGTCGAGCCGCTCGACCGAACCCTCGTCCACGATGCTGGTCAGGCCACTGGCCTCCATGTCGTGGAATGTGAAGAGCTTGTTGTCGTAGCAGACCCAGGCGTCGGTGTGCACGTCGTTGAGGAGGAGCGCCATCTTCACGACCGAGGTCCTACTCCGCGCCTTGCCCCTGTAGGACAGTGTCTTGCGAGCCAACGCGACCACCTCTTTGTCGTCGATGGTCAGCTCTGCGACGTAGACGGCCTGCGGCATCGCGATCCGCTGGAGATTGGTCGTGATCGCGGTCGGGTCGGGGATGCTGTCCGAGCTATACGCGATGTAGGCGTCGACCTCCCCGAGGATGCGCTGGAACTCCTCCAGGACGCGCTCCTGAGCGGGCAAACGCAGCGCGGCGACCAATCCGAGCAGGTCGCTGAGGTCGATGACGTGCTTCTTGGTGCTGAAGGCGAACCGATCTCCGACGATCTCATTGACGGCGGCCTGGCTGTAGGAGGATTGCTTCTTGACGAGGGTGAGGACGTAGAGTTCGTCGAAGCTGTTGAAGTAGGAGTGCTCCATGAACTGGCGAAGGGTCGCCTTCACCTTATCAAGCGAGGTGGTTGACGTGACCTGGAAGCAGACGCGGTCGTGATCGTCGCCGAGGTCGATGCCCGGGAAGTTCTTCTGCTTGCGGTTCAGGTTGACGAGCTGGGGCAGGTTGTAGACCGACCTGAGGATCGGGATGAACGCATCCTCGAGCGCGAGGTTGATGTCCGTGCGGCCTTGGGCGGTCGCCAGCTCGACCTGCACGATGATCCGGCTCACGATGTCGCGGAGCTTATTCTCTACGTCCAACTGCCGCATGGCCCACCCCCCAATTACACTCCAAGATAGAGTTATGAAAGCCACAGATCAGAAATACCGTGCAACCTCCCGTCTTGATGCGACCAAATTGCGCAATGACGCAAATTTTTGGCCTCAGATGTAAGATACATTTTTGCGAAAATCCAGGTACGAAGCACTCGCTGGGGAGTTTTTCAACACTATCGGCGCTTTCACGACGCCCGCGCGGCAGCCTCGTACCGGCCGCGGTCGGTTAACTGGTTATCGGCCGACAGCAAACCCAAACGATACAGCACGCGCCACGTCTGCCCAGACCCGCCGCGCATTGACCGTCCGACCAAGTGCCCCCATGGCTTTCCCCGATAGCAGCTAATCAACGCCCGCTCCATCGCCGGCGACAGCTTCAGCAGCGCCGGCGCCCCGTTCGTCTCAGCCATGCTCGCGCCCTTTCACGACAGCACCAGGACGGGCGAGCCCGCCCCTGTCCGTGATAGCAACCAGTTTCACGAGCAATCTATTTAACTCGCAGCGTAACGCGCAAAACCACTTCCATGACCTACCACACCACCGTGCGACAAGGAGGTTGCCAATCATCCTTTCCGTCTGTATATACATACGTGTCACGTTTTCGCAGAGACGGGAAGAAACCTGTCCAAAAGCGCGTGATGGGGAACATGGACCAATACCGTAAGGACCAGCTTATGATGTCGGCAAAAAACTTGCTGCCGCGGGTGAGGCAGCACATTAGATACGGAGCATCAGAAATTGGACTTCGAGTGGGACGAGAAAAAGCGCGAGCATAACTTTATCAAACATGGCGTTGATTTTGAAGACGCTATGTGCATCTTTCTCGGCACTGTCTTACAGAAGCCAGATACCCGCGACTACAAGGGCGAAGACAGGTTTATCGCATTCGGTGAACTTGACGGACGCTTGCTTGTTGTCATCTACACCCTGCGCGGCAACGCTTGCCGCATCATTTCAGCAAGGAAGGCGAACGGCCGTGAGCGACGAGCGTATCACCAGGCGCTCTCTAGCGTCACCCCGAACCCAGACGACTGATTGGTCCCGCTTTGACGCCCAGACGGACGCCGACATCGAGGCCGCAGTGGCTCGCGACCCCGATGCGGCTCCGCTGGTCGACGAGGAGTGGTTCAAGTCTGCAGAGGTCGTCGAGCCCGGTCCCAAGCAAGCCGTCTCCATTCGCCTTGATCGGGACGTGCTGACGTGGTTCCGCGACAACAGCGACCGTTACCAGACCAAGATCAACGCGGTGCTCCGTGCCTACATGGAACACGAGAAAAGCCGGCGCCGCGCTTAAGCGCCGGCTAGAATCCCTCGCACCCCTGTTAGGACTATTCAGCCAGACGCGGCCCCAGCTCCCGATAGAGCGTGCGCCGCGACACCTTGAATTCCTTGATGATGTGGCTGACCGGCACAGCGGGATCGTTCCACAGCACCCGTACCATCTTCAGCTTTTCCCCGGTCAGCACCGACTTGCGGCCGGGCTTGGCGCCCCGCGCCCGCGCCGCAGCCAGCCCGGCCATGGTTCGCTCGCGGGTCACCCCTCGCTCGAACTCGGCCACCGCCCCGAAGAGGTGGAACAGCAGCCGCCCGCTGGGTGTGGTGGTGTCCAGCACCTCCGACAGGCTGCGCAAGCCGGCGCCGGCCGCTTCGATCCTGTGAACCAGGTCGAGCAGATCTCGCAGCGATCGGCCGAGGCGGTCAAGTCGATAGATCACCACCACGTCGCCAGGGCGCAGTGACCGCATCAGTTCGGATAGGCCGGGGCGCTCTGCCTTCGCGCCGCTGATCTTGTCGGTATAGATGCGCGACGGGTCCACGCCAGCCTCGGTCAGCGCCGTGATCTGTGCGTCCAAAATCTGGTCAGTCGTCGATACCCTGGCGTAGCCCAGTAGCATGGTGCCCTGTGTGCCAAAATCCGTGGGCGACAACATAGCATGGCACGGCCATTGTGACACAGGTTTTGGCACGTGTCACAGGCAGCGCCCACGGTTGCCCCGCCCCGCTCTGGCTGTCCGTGTCACAAACGTCCCATTCGGCGGCTGGCAGTATGGCGACAACCCGCGCCATCCAGTGCTTCTACAAAGCTACGACAACGGCTAAGCTACCGCCCTAACGGGAGGCCCAGCATGCGTACCATCACCATTATCCTCGCTCTCGCCGTCTCCGTGGGGCTCGCCGCGTGCGGCGACCTCGACGGCGGCCCACGCCTTGTCGGAGAAAGGGACGGCAAGGTCCTCTGGAATCTCTCAGGCGCCACCTGCAATCAGCCTGGGTGCATCGAGCGGGACGCCACCAAGTACGCCAACTACTTCTGCAAGGCCGACAGCGACAGCTCCGCCAGCGTCATCAGCGCCAAGGAAATCCCCGGCCCCCCCGGCACGCTGGCAACTCACTGGACCGCGCTCTACACCTGCACCAAGTAGAACGTCCGACTCCGGTACGCGGTCGCGAAGAGGGCTCCTATTCGAGACTGGCCGCAATTTCACCGGCAGGCACCCACCGGCCCGCTGGAGCGTTCCTTTCATCGACCCACCGCTGGGCCGCCTCCCGATCACCCGGCAGCGACCGCCATGTGATCGAGCGGCGCCCGTCAGGATGCTCGTAATACTCCACCCAGAGGCTGCCTTCGCATATACGCACCGTGCTGCCGGGAAGCGGTTCAGCCATCCTCAATCTCCCTTGTTTCCGCGACTGCACGGCGCCGAACCCGAGCGGTTCCGGCACTGGCCGCCTAAGTGACCCCAAGAGGCTCCAGCCGCTACCGCCTCCACCACGCGCCAACGACCGTTAAAGCTTGCCTCTCCAGCCCCTACCGCTCCCAAACGGTGAGGCCTGACGCCCCTCCACCAGCTTAAAATTCCCGCCGATAAAAGCTGTTCGCGGGTGCTCGAACCCCGCACCGCCGTACCTGCATGCTCAAAGCATGAACTCATGGTGGTGGCCGAACAGGAAGAACAGAGCCGGTGAGCGGCGGGCAGCGCGCCCGCGCGTGACGGGGCTGCTTGCCGCCGTTCTCGCCGCAACGGTGTCGTCCGTCACGGAAACGCAAGCCCGCTCCCCGTCCGGCTCCTGCGAAGAGGCGATCGAACGGGTGGAGCGCCTCGTCGGCATTCCGTCCGGGCTGCTGCTGGCGGTCGGGCGCGTCGAGTCCGGCCTCAGCACCGGCGGCGAACCGCGCGTGTGGGCCTGGACCATCAACGCCGCGGGGCGTCCCATGCGCTTCGGCAGCCGGCGCATGGCCGTCCAGACGGTGCGCCGGCTGCTCGCCGGCGGCGTCCGCAGCATCGATGTCGGCTGCGTCCAGATCAACCTGAAGCATCACCCGGACGCCTTCGCCACGCTCGACGACGCCTTCGACCCCGATCTCAACGCCGCCTATGGAGCGCGCTTCCTGCTCTCCTTCTACGCGTCGACCGGAAGCTGGGACGAGGCGATCGGCCGCTACCACGCCGGAAGCGCCGGTCCCGAGCACCGCAAACGGGGCTACGCCTGCTCCGTCTACAAGCATTTCGTCCGCGTGCGCCGGGATGCCGCCCCGCACGCCCCTGGTTGCTGAAGAAGGACCCGTGATGGCCGCTCCCCAATTCGATGTCGGAATCCTCGCCGAGAAGAAGATCCAGGCCGAGCAGTACGCCGCCGCCCTGGGCGGGGGAGCGATGCGCGACGGCTACATCGAGGTCGCCAGGAGCCCGCTCGGGCGGGCGGTGATCATCTGGGGCTGGGGGCATGTCGACCGTCTGGAGGAACCCCGCGACGAAGGCGAGGAGTTCCGCGACTGGCGCTCCAAGGTCTGGCCGCACATCAACGCGCGGCCGCGCGTGCTGCCCTCCGACGATCCCAAGTGCAAGCGCCAGATCGCCGCCGCGAAGAAGCTGCTGCCGCAGTGCGCCATGGTGATCGGCGCCAGCGATCCGGACCGCGAGGGCGAGACGATCTGGCGCCATTTTCTCGAGCTGACCGGCGCCCGACCGCGCGCCGTGAAGAGGATGATCTGCGCGGAATCCAATCCGGGACCGCAGCGCGCCGCCTTCCTCGCCCTCAAGCACCCCGACCAGTATTACGGCCGTTTCGTCGCCGGCCGGGCCCGGTCGGTCATCGACCTGTGGGAGGGCACCAACCACACCGTCGCCTGTTCGGTCTTCCTGCGCCCGGGCGATCTCGGCAAGGGCTACTGGCCGATGGGCCGGGTCAAGGGAGCGGTGCTGGGTATCCTGCACCGCCGGCACGTCGAGATCCGCGACTTCCGCGAGGTCGCCTACTTCGAGATCCTCGCCGAGGTCCGGGTGCGGGCGGGCACCGTCACGTTGCGCCACGCCCCGTCCGCCGAGGAGCGCCTGACCGACCGCGCGGCCGCCCTGGCCCTCGCCGAGGCGGTCCGGGGCATCGCCGAACCGCTGACCGTGGAGCAGAAGCCGGTCGAGACCGCGCCGCCCAAGCTGTTCTCCAAGACCAGCTTTCTGACCAGGGCCGGCGCGCTGTGGGGGTGGTCGGGCGACAAGTCCGCCGAGATCCTGCAGGGGCTCTACCAGGACAAGGGCCTGATCACCTACCCGCGCGCCGAGCTGACGGTGGTCGCCTCCTCCGACGTGGAGAAGGCGCCACGGATCATGGAGCAGCTGCGCGGCCTCGGCGAACCGTTCCGCTCGGCGATCGACCGCCTGGACGGCCGCCTCACGGTGCGGCGCTCCGTGGTCAACGACCGGGAGGTGGCGGAGGCCAGCCACACCGCCATCATCCCCACCGACGTTCCGGCCGACGGCCTGCGCCTGACGGAGGACGAGGCGAAGGCCTACCGGCTGATCGCACAGCGCTACGTGGCGGCCTTCATGCCCTCGGCGCAGGGTCTGCGCACGACGGTCAGCATGGTTCCGCGGTCCGGCCCCTGCCGGGACCGCCTGTTCCGGGCCGCCGGCACCGTCGAGACGGAGCCGGGCTGGCGCGTGCTGTTCGGAGCCGACGACGGCGAGGCGGAGGAGGGCGGCGAGACCGACCGCCTGACGCCGGTGGCCGACGGCGAGACCGGCACCGTGTCGGCCGCCCGGCTTGAGGACAAGCGGACCCGGCCGCCCGTCCCCTACACCGAGACCAGCATCCTGGAGGCGATGCTGGAGGTGCATCGCCTCGTCCCGCCCGACAAGGAGCATCTGCGCGAGATCCTGAAGAGCTCCAAAGGCGTCGGCACCCCGGCGACGCGCGAGACGGTGATCAAGGAGCTGATCGCGTCCCAGCTGGTCGAGCGTGGCCGGGCCCGCGGCAAGGGAACGCCGCCCATCGACCTCTCCGGCCAGGGCATCATGCTCGTGGAGGCCCTCTTGCCCATCGTCCCCGAGCTGGTGCAGCCCGAGACGACGGCGCTTCTCGAGATGGATCTCGACCGCATCGAGCGGGCGCGCGACTCGCGCGGCGCCGACCGGCTGGCCGAACAGGTGCTGGAGGACGCCCGCGAGCGCATCCTGCGCCAGTTCGAGGCGATCCGCGCCAACGGCCGTCCACCCGAACCATCGGGGTCCCGTCCCGCCGCGCCCGGTCAGCGGGCGTTCGTCGCCGCCATCGCGGAGCGTCTCGGCCTAACGCTGTCCCCGGAGCGGCTCGCAGCGATGAGCGCGGGCGAGGCCTCCGCCTTCATCGACGAGCACAAGGCGCGCTTCGAGGAATGCGGCGGGCGGACGGGCGGCGCCGGCCGGGGTGGAAACGGGCGTTCGCGCTCGTCCCGCAGCACGGGGCCGGCTCGCGGCGGACGGCGGCGGGACGAACCGTCCGGCGGGCGGCGGCGGTCCTCCGGGACCCGCCGGCCGTGAGCGCTTCAGCGGGTGCCGCGAATGCCGGAGCGGAGCGTCGCGTCCGGCTCGTCCTCGTCGATCACGCAGATCCAGGACAGCGCCGCGATTTCCCGGGCCGGCTGAAGAATGCTCGCGATCCGGCACCAGTCGAGCCGGATGTCCGCGGCGGGCTGAAGCGTCCGCGGCGCGAGGCCGCTTTCGCTGCGGCGGCCGGGATTGAGGCCGGGATCGATCCGTCCATGGGCGGCCACCTCCCACGCCGTCTGGGCGCTGACGGCCAAGCCGAGGAAGCAACGCCGCGGTCCGCCCGGCGTCGCGCGCTCGGTGACCACCGGCCGGGCGCGGGGGCCGGGCCGGTCCTCCAGCAGCAGCGCCATCTCCGCCGGCATGAGCAGCAGGCAGGGGCGCGGGGGATCGGCCGGCGGGCGCTCGGACTCGGTGGGCAGGTAACTGAGCATGGGTCCTTGACACGTCTCTCGGCCAAGCGGGGCCGAACGGCATGAGCAAAAGCATGATACGCGTTGAGGACGCAAGCCGGATGCACGCTTCCGGGGGTTCCCGTCGCGAGCCGGCGCCCGTCGATCCGCTCCTCCACCGTCTGCGCCGTCTCGGCCTGCCCGAGGACGCACTCGAGGCGGCGGCCGACGCTTACGCCGACAACCTCGCCGCCGCCCTGGCCGCCGGGGCCGATCCCGCTGCGGCGCTGGAGCGCGCCGCCTTCGAAGCCGCCGGACCGATGCCCGGCGATGCCCCCCATTCCGACGACCCCACGAACGCCTTCGCGGCGGGAGAAGACCGATGAGCGACGTTTCGATGACCGTTTCCGGCGACTCGGAGGACACCACGTTCGCGCTTCGCCGCCCGCCGCACCGCACGCCGGCGGAGGATTACGCGCTGTCCATGACGTCGGAATCTTCGGCCTGGGCGCGCTGCGAGGATGCCCGGCGCGCCGTGTGGAGGGCGGCGAAGCGGGGCCGCGGGAAGGCGGTCGAGGCCGCGCTCGCCGTCCTCGCGGAGGGCGGCCTTCCCAAGGCGCGCCGCCGCGCCCAGAGGGTGCTGGCACGCGCCGGCGTGCCCCACGACGCCGTCGCCGCCTTCGACGACGCCGCGCACCTCTACCGGGCGGCGAGCGTCGAGGCGACGCACGCCGTGGCCCGTCTCGGCGATCTCGGCGTCCGCGTGCCCGAGGAGGCGGCGCGCGACATCGCCGCCTTCCGCCGGCAACTGCTGCAGGCGGCGCGGCGCCTCAACCCGACCATCGGCGTCACGGCGGTCCAGGAGCTGTGGGGAGAAGGCGCCGCCCTGGTGGCCAGCGGTGCGGCGAGCGACGGCCGCATCCGCGTGGCCGGCATGTTCGAGCGCGCGAAGGGGCTGGCGTCCATCTCCATGGACGTCGCCCGGTTCGACCCGCTCGACACCGTCTACCACGAGGGCTGGCACAGCCTGGAGGCGCTGCTCAGCGAGAAGGACCAGCAGGTGCTGGCCGAGGAGTTCCCGGGCACCGAGCAGCTGTCGCACCGCGAACGGGTCGCCTACGCCTTCGGCGCCTGGGCGGCGCGGCGCGACCGCAGCGGCCCGCGTGCCCAGCGGGTGTTCGAGCGGGTCGGACGCTTCTGCGGGCGGCTGGCCAACTGGCTGGACTCCCGCGGCTTCCAGACGGCCGAAGACCTGTTCGAGCGCGCCTACGACGGCGATTACGGGCGCCGGGCCGCCAAGCTCGCCCGGCGCGACCCGAAGGCCTTGCGGACCCAACGGCCGCTGATCGGCGACGCCACCGACCCCCGCCAATACAGCCTCGGCGCGGCGCCTTGGCAGCCCCCCGACCGCTTCGGCTCCGACGACCCGCGTTGGCGGGCCGCCGAGGCCCGTCTGGCGGCGGCGGCGGCCGACGGCGACCGCCTCGTCGCCGCCGCCGCGCTCGACGCCGCCCGCCGCCAGGCGGCCGACCCGCTGTGCCGCGACACGCTGGTGCACATGGCTCCCTCGGCGCTGCTCGCCCTCACCGCGGACCCGCGGCCGGGCCTGGATCGGCCGCCGCCGGACCTCGAGCGCCTGCGCGGCGAGATCGCCGACGGCGGCGCCGAAGCGCTTCCCGAACTGACCCTGCGCATGCCCGATGCGGAAGCCCGCGCGCAGGGCTTCTCCGCCGCCCCCGGGCGTTTCAGCCGGCCAGGGGACGCCCCGGCGGGCACCGCCGAGGTCATCGGGTGCCGTGCCATCGGCATCGTCCACCTCGCCCGCGAGATGGGGATCGAGCGCGTGCCGGTCCGCCTCCACCTGCGCGACGACGCCGTGCCGTGGCCGCTCGAGCCGCGCTGGGGGATCATGCCCTGGCGTCCGGCCGCCCTGGCCGGAATGGAGCATCCGGGCGGACGCGCGCGCGTCGCCATGCCGGACACCCCCGCCTGGCCAGCCGAGATGGTCGCCCGCAGCGCGGAGCTTGCTCCGTCCCCGCGTCTCCGCCCGCGTCTCCAGTACAGCACCGGCGTGCTGTCGGACGCCCCGGCGGCGCCGCGCAACCACGTCATCGCCGACCCCGCCCGGCTCGGC
This sequence comes from Azospirillum sp. UENF 211521, assembly GCF_058780535.1. Taxonomy (NCBI): domain Bacteria; kingdom Pseudomonadati; phylum Pseudomonadota; class Alphaproteobacteria; order Rhodospirillales; family Azospirillaceae; genus Azospirillum; species Azospirillum sp. UENF 211521. Next base: position 77,588 of record NZ_JBSNCF010000004.1, on the reverse strand, counting down.
ACCCGCAGCCCCAAGCGCCGCGCCGCCGACAACATCGCCGCCATCGAGACGCTGCTTCTCGTCGAGGCCGACGGGCGGCTGCCGACCGACGACGAGCGCCGGCTTCTCGCCGCCTATTCGGGGTTCGGCGGCGTGCCCCAGGTCTTCGAACCGTGGCGGGCCGCCGAGCAGGGCTGGCAGCCCTACGCCGACGCGCTGCAGGCGCTGCTCGACCCGGACGAATACGCGGCGCTCCGCGAAAGCGTGAAGAACGCCCACTACACCGACGGCCGCGTCGCCGCGGCCATGTGGGACGCGCTCGCGGCCGCCGGCGTCACGGCCAGCCCGGATCACCCGGTGCGTGTGCTCGAGCCGGGCTGCGGTCCCGGCTGGTTCATCGGCCTGATGCCGGAGGCCCTGCGCGACGCCGCCGTCACCGGGATCGAGCTCGACAGCGTCAGCGGCCGCATCGCCCGCCTGCTCTATCCCGGCGCCGACATCCGGCTGGAGAACTTCGCCCGGACCGCGATTCCCGACGACTGGTTCGACCTGGCCGTCGGCAACGTCCCCTTCGGAAAGTACCACCTGTTCGACGCGCGCTACGCCGATCTGAAGCCCACCGTCCACAACCATTTCCTGTTGAAGAGCGTGGATCTGCTGCGGCCCGGTGGCGTCGCGGCGCTGATCACCAGCACCTTCACGCTCGACGCCGCCGACACGGGCGTCCGCGAGGCCCTGCGCGACAAGGCGGAGCTGGTCACCGCCGTGCGGCTGCCGGCCAACTGGGCCGGGCAATCCGCCGGCACCGAGGTCGCCGCGGATCTGCTGGTCCTGCGCAAGCGCGCCGAACCGCTGTCGTCCCTGCGCGCCGCCGACCGCGACGCGGTGATCGCCGCCGAGCCGGACTGGATCGCGGTCCAGACCGTGCGCGACCCGCTCGGCGGGCCGGAGATGAAGGTGAACCGCTGGTTCGCCGACCATCCCGACCGGGTGATCGGACGCCTGGAGCGATCGGGCACCAACCACGCCGGCGAGCATCCCGACGTCACCGCCCGCCTTCCGCGGTTGAAACCGTCCAACGTGCCGGAGCGCGCCGCCGCCGAGTTGCGGGACCGCCTCGCGGCACTCCCAACCGACCTGTGGAAGCCGGTGGAGCGCTCTCCGGTCCAGGCCGTGGAGACGGCGCCGGCGACCGCCCGCGAAGGCTCCTACCTGCTCGACTCCGCGGGCGCGCTGCGCGTCGTCGTCGACGGTGCCCTCGCCGTTCCGGCGATCGGCGATCGCCCCTTCACCGCCGCCGAGGAGCGGCTCGTCCGCGACGGGCTGGCGGTCCGCGACGCGCTGCGCCGCGTGTTCGCCGCTCAGCGGGAGGGCCGCCCGCAGGGCGAACGCGACGCCGGGCGCACCGCGCTGCGCGAAGCCTACGAGGCGTTCGTCGCCGCGCACGGCGCCATGCGCGGCCGCCGGGCGGTCCGCCTGCTGGCGGCCGCCCCCGACGGGCCGATGCTGTTCGCCCTCGAGCAGGTGGCTCCGGACGGCGCCATCCACCGGGCGGACGTGTTCGAGCGCGACGTGCTGGCCGCCGTGACGCCGCCCGACCGCGCGGCCACGCTGGACGACGCCCTGGCCATCGTCCTCAACGAGTCCGGAGCGATCGACAGCGCCCGCATGGCCGCTCTGCTCGGCACCGCGCCGGCGGAGGTCGAGAGTCGCCTGGTCGACACCGGTCTGGCCTTCGAGGACCCGGCGACCCGCCGCCTGGTGACGCGGGACGACTACCTGACCGGCGACGTGCGGTCCCGCCTTGAGGTGGCGCGTCTCGCCGCCCAGACGGAGGAGCGCTTCGCCCGCAACGTCCAGGCGCTGGAGGCGGTGCAGCCCGACCCCATCCCCTTCTACCAGATCGCCGCCCGCCTCGGGGCGCCCTGGGTGGCCCCCGCCCACATCCGCCGCTTCGCCGCCGAGCTTTTCCAGATCCCGCCGGAGGCGGTCGAGGTCGGCTACTCGCCGGTGGACGGGCGCTGGGAGTTCCGCGTCACCGGCGGCCACCGGACGGCGCCCGGCGTCGCCACCACCTGGGCGACCGACCGCGCCGACGGCGCCGAGCTGATGCTGGCGGCCCTCTCGGGGCGGCCGCCGGTGATCAAGGACAAGACGAAGGACGGCGGACACGTCATCAACGCCGAGGAGACCCTGGCCGCGCGGATGAAGGTGCGCGAGATCCAGGGGGCGTTCCGCGACTGGATCTGGCGCGACCCCGAGCGGCGCGCCGAGCTGGCCGGCGTCTACAACGAACGCTTCAACCGGTCGGTCGCGCGGGTCTACGACGGCGGCCATCTGACCTTTCCGACCATGGCGCCGGAATGGGCCGCCCGGGCGCGCGCCATCCAGAAGAACGGCGTCTGGCGCGCCCTGCAGGGCTCCACGCTGCTCGGCTGGGAGGCCGGGGCCGGCAAGACCTTCGCCCTGGTGGCGGCCTGCGTCGAGGGCAAGCGCATGGGGCTGCACCGCAAGCCCCTGCTCGCCGTGCAGACCACCACGCTCTACGGGCCGGACAGCGTCGTCGAGACGGCCCGCGCGATGTATCCCGCGGCCAAGATCCTCGCCTGGCCGGACAAGCAGACCGTGACGCCCGAGGAGCGCCGCCGCTTCTGGGGGCGCGTCGCCACCGGCGACTGGGATCTCGTGGTGGTCCCCCACGACCCCTTCGACATGATCCCGCTCTCCCCGGCCCAGGAGGAACGCTTCCTCCAGGAGGAGAAGGCGGCGTACCGCGAGGCTCTGCACGGGCTCGACCCGGACGAGTCGGAGCGCACCGTCAAGCACATGGAAACGCGCATCGCCGAGATCGAGGCGCGCATCGAAGGCCTGCTGAAGGAGGGGCGCCGCGACGACGCGGTGTATTTCGACGATCTCGGCGTGGACCACATCGCGGTCGACGAGGCCCACCGCTACAAGAACCTCTACGTGCCGACCTCGCTGGGCGAGATCCGCGGCCTGCCCTCGCAGGCCAGCCAGCGGGCCGCCCGGATGTTCGCGCGCTGCCGCTGGCTCCAGGACCACGGCAACCGGGTCCTCCTCGGCACCGGCACGCCGCTGAGCAACAGCGTGGCGGAGCTGTACACGCTGCAGCGGTTCCTCCAGTACGAGGATCTGGCGCGGGCCGGCATCGAGCATTTCGACGCCTGGGCCCACACCTTCGCCGACATCGACACCACGCTCGAGATCGACGTGGTCGGCCGCCTGCGCCCGGTGACCCGCCTGGCCGGCTACGACAACCTCCTCGAGCTGCGCCGCCTGTCCGACCGGGTGATGGACGTCGTCTTCGTCGAGGACATCCCCGGGGTGAAGCGGCCGCGCAAGCTGGTGCAGGTGGTCTCGGCCCCGCCGAGCCAGGCGCAGCGCGACTTCATCGCCCGCCTGGGCACGCGCGCGGCGAACCTGAAGTCCGCCGATCCGCGCGACGACAACATGCTGAAGATCGCCACCGAAGGCCGGCTCGCCGCGCTCGACATGCGGTTGGTCGATCCCGCAGGACGCGAGTTCGCCCAGTCGAAGATCCACCAGGCCGCCGACAACGTCGCCCGCATCGCGCGCGACAACCCGGGAACCACCCAGCTCGCCTTCTTCGACGTCGGCATCCACCCGACGAAGACCAGCGGCGATTTCACGCTCCGCCAGCTCTTCAAGGACCTGCTGGTCGAGGCGGGCGTGCCCGCCGAAGACATCGCCGACTTCTGGGAGGCCGAAGGGCGCGAGCGCGAACGGCTGAAGGACGCGCTGAAGCGCGGCACGATGCGCGTCGGCATCGGCAGCAGCGAACGCCTGGGCACCGGCGTGAACGTCCAGGACCGCCTCATCGCCGTCCACCAGCTCGACTGCCCCTGGCTGCCGGCCCACGTCAACCAGCGCGACCGCAGGGCGGAGCGCCAGGGCAACCCCCTGCCCGAGGTCCACAGCCTGCGCTACGTGACCGAGGGAACCTTCGACGCCTTCGGCTGGCAGCTCCAGGCGGCCAAGGACCGCTTCATCCGCGAGTTCCTGCGCGGCACGCTGGGGCTGCGGTCGATGCGCGACGAGGACCCGGCGGAGCTGTCGCCCGCCCACATCATGGCCATCGCCACCGGCAACCCGCTGCTGCTGAGGCGCGCCCAGCTCGAGGCGGAGATCGTCGAGGCAGAGGCTGCGCGGCGGGCCGTCGAGCGTGAGCGCGACCGGTTCGACCGCGAGATCGCCCGCCTCGGCCGCACCGTCGCCGACCTCGACGCCCGTCTGCCCGGCGCCCGCGACGCCGCCGAAACGGCGCGCGGGGTGCTCGACGGCCGGCTGCCCGTCACCGTCGACGGCGCCGAGCCGGCCGACCGCCGCGCGCTCGGCGAGGCGCTCACCGCCCTGCTCAAGGCGGAGGCCGACCGGCAGCAGGCGTTCCGCGCCGACGTCTCCGTGCCTCCGGCGGGCGAACGCACCGTCGGCGCCGCCGGCCCCTGGCCGATCCTGCTCCCCGCCGATCCGGAGCTGCGTCACCGCCAGACCCCGCTGATGGTGCTGGCGACGCCGGACGGGGCCACGGACATCCGTTTGAATCTCCGCACGCCCCTTGGGGCCGCGGGGTCGCTCGAAGCCGCCTTGCGCGGCGTCGTGGAGAGGGCGGAAGGGCTGGAGCGGATGCGGGCGGCGGCGGCGGCCGAGATCGCGCAGTTGCGCGCCGTTCCGTTGCGCAGCCTCGGCGACGCATCGGCCATCGAAGCCATGAAGGCCGAGCTGCGCAAGATCGAACAGATCCTCCAGCTCCCCGATCCCGACCCGCAGCGCGTCGACGCGATCCTGGCCAACCGCATGCTGGATCACGCCGAGGCCGCGCGCCGGCTCGACCTCGCCCTGGTCGGGGCGGAAAACGCCCCGGCCACCCGGCGGGAAGCCGCCGCCTGGGCCGCCGCGGTCCGCCGCCTCGACCCGGAGCAGGTCCGGCCTGCGCCGGTGCTGCTGCCGGTCGGCCATGCCCTGCCGCAGCCCGTGCCCGACGGCGCCGAAGCGGGATCGGACGCGGATGTCCCGACGATGGTCCGGCCGGAACCGGCCGGCGCCGAAGGGCCGCACCCCTCCCCCGACCAAGCGGTTGCCGGCCAGCTGCTCGGTCTCGCCCGCGTCGGCCACCGCGCCGACGTCCCGGTGGACGCCGTCGCCGCCGAGATCGACCGTCGCGGCGATGGCTGGGCGGACGCGCTGGGCTGGCCCACCGGCCGCGGCGCGCTTTACCGCGACCGCCTGTCCGGGGAGGAATCCGCGCTCGGCGAGATCCTCGGCGGCGGGGACGCCTGGTCGCGGGTCGCCCTGCGCTGGGAGCCCGCCGTCGGGCCGAACACCGTTCGGCGCGGCTGGCTCGCGGAACGGATCGTCAACGGAGCGCGGTCCGGCCTGCCGGACGCCGACCGGCGCCGCGACTGGGCCGCGGCGGTCAAGGAGTTCGAGGCCCGCTTCGGTCCGGTCGACGACGTCCTCGGCGCCGTCGCCGAGCGGGTTCCGGCGGCGGTGTGGAAGACCGCCACCGGGCGCGCGGCGCCCGAAGCGGTGACGCCGGCCGCCGGCGCGGCGGTGGCCTTCAAGGCCGGCGACCGCGTTCCGGACGATGGCGCCCCGCTCAACGACCCGGCCCCGTCCGACGCGTGGCGCGCCGGGACGGTGCGCATCCTGATCGGCTTCCCGCACCAGGTGGACAGCCGTACCCTGTCCGGCGAGGTGCGCGGCAGCTTCGCCGTGCATGAAACCTGGGCTCCTGAGGAGGACCCCCGGCCCGAAACCCCGTCCTGGTCGGTCTCGCACCTGCCGTCCGGCCTGCGGGCCAACCTTCCGCTGCCGACCGTCGAGGCCGCCCGGGCCTGGGCGGACGGCCTGATGGCGCTGCCCTACCGATGGGAGGATGTCCGCGACACGCTCCCCGCCGATGAACGCCTCGACGACGGGCGTCCGATCCGGGAGGTCGCAGGCGCGCTTCATCGCGCGCTGTCCGACGCCCGGACGGTGGAGGACATCGCCGAGGCACTCCGCCGGTCGGCGGCCGCGACCGCGGCGGCCGGACGCCGTTACGAGGCGCCGGTGGCGGGCACGGCCGCCGCACGCCGCCTCGGCCTGTTCGGCGGCGAGGTGGTCGAGCGCGCCCGCGCGCCGCGCCGGGGACAGCAGCAGGAGCTGACCGCCGCAGCACCGCCGCCCGCCGTCTACAAGGTCGGCGACACCGATCCGGAGCGGCCCGACCCGCTCAACGAGTCCGGCCCCGCCGACCGTTGGGAACGCCGGACGATCCGCGTGCCCCTGCAGCGTGTCGAGGCCCCCGCCGAGGTCGCCGCTGAGGTCTGTGGCAGCTTCGGCGTGCATCGGATGATCGTCGGCGAGGGTGAGGAACCGGTGCGCCGGTGGACGGTGACCCATCTGCCGACCGGTTACGCGGCCGGTCCGGTCGACCGGTGGGAAACCCGCCAGGAAGCCCGGGATTGGACAACCGTCCTCAACGCCCTGGCCTACGACTGGAGCGCCGTCCGCTCCCGCCATCTGGCCGCGGAGATCTTGCCGGACGGGCGCGGCCTGCACGACGTGATGCGTCGTCTGTCCCGGCGGCTTTCCGAGCGCGGCTCCGGCGGGCCGTCCATCGCCGCCGTCATCGAGGAGGAGACCGCCTTGTCCCGGGCCGCCGCCGCCCTTCGCGGGCGTGAGGCGGAGATCGCCGGGCTCGCGGCGGACGCCGCCGCCCGGACGGACGGCGGCACCCCCGGCGTGGCCGTCGTCGACGTCGCCCCTGGCATGGTGGCGGTCGCCGGCGACCGCGACGCGGCGGCCGCGCTGAGCGACGCCGAGCGCTTCGCCGTGGCGATGCCCGGCGGCGGCGAGGTTCTGCTTGTGCGGAACCGCCTCGACCGCGTCGCCGCCGAGCTCCGGGCATCCGTCCGGGGTGTCCTGACCAAGGGCGTCGACGCGGACGCTGTGTGGTCGCCGGCGCCCGAGCGTGCCTGGACCGGCCGGTTCGGCGCCTCGCCGATCCGCGTCCGCTTCACCCCGGCGTCGGAAAACCGCGGCTACCCGCTGTTCCGCGTCGAAGCGGCCGATTCCTCCAGCCCCTTCCCGCTCCATGAGCGCGACCGCTCGGCGATCCTCTCCGGCGACTATGGCGAACGGGTGTCCGATCCCCGTGCACGCTTCGCGGCGCTCGCCGGGGCGCGCGCCATGCTGGTCGCTGGACTGCAGGAACGCTACGCGGCGCGATTGGAGGCCGGGCAGACCCCGGTCGCCGCTGGCCATGTCCCGCATGTCATCGATTCCGGCTTGAACCAGGGGCCGGGGGCCACGCGGGCGTCCTTCCTGCACCACGCCGCCGCGGCCCTGAGCGCCGCCGAGCCCGCCGACCCGCGGATCGCCCTGCTGGAGCGGATGGCGGCCGAGCCCGTCCTGACCGCGCCGCGGACGGCGTTCCTGGAACTGGACCGCGATCCGGTCTCCGGCGCCGACCGGTCGGAGCCGGCCCGCCGCCGGGCCTTGGCCGAGCTGGCCTTCCAGGACGCCCTCCTCGCCGGCGATGCCGACGCCGCGCGCACCCTGGCCGCCGCGCTGTCCGGGCCGGGCCGCGAGGGAGACGGCACCGGCGCGGCCGGCGTCGCCCGGGCCCTCGCGCTGCGCCTCGCCGAGGCCGGCGACGGTGTCCGCGCCGAACTCGTGACCACGACCGACGCCGCGCGCGCCGGAGCCGTCGGCTACGCCGTGCCGTCCGAGGCCGCCCCGCCGCGCCGCCTCGGTTTGTTCGGCGGCGAACCCCTTCCCCGCAACCGCGCGCCCCTCCCTTCCACCGGCGCCGCGAACGAGGTGACCCCCATGCAGAACGACGACGCCCAGTTCTCCGCGGGTCCCGACGCGGCCGGCGACCGCTTCGCCATCGATCTGGCCGGCCGGCTGCTGGCTGCGGGGCTGACCCCGGAGACCATCGCCGAAGGGCCGTTCACCCGGACCTACGGCGCCCCCGACGATCCGGAGGCGAGCGTGGAGGTGACCATCGGCATGGCCGACCGCACCGGCCGGAAGGTGCCGCGCGGCAAGATCGGCGTGGCGATGCCCGTGCGGGACGGCGTCAAGCCCTGGCGCCGGGAATACCCTCTGGCCGGCGGGCCGGAAGGCATTCTCGCCGCCGCCGCCGCGGCCCGTCTCGCCGACGGTCCGGCAAGCAGCGCCGCGCTCGCCCGCGCCGCGGCCGCCGGCGATCGCACCGCCGATGAGGCGGTGAATCTGCGCCTGGCGCGCGCGGCGCGCGCGCTCGTGGCCGGCCACATCGACACCGCGGGGTCCGACGCGGCCACCGCGGAGGCGGTCGCCGAGCTCGCCGGCCGGACCGTCGTCGCGCAGGGGCGGATCTCCGGAATGGCGGGAAACCGTCCCGATCCCGACCTGTGGGTGTCGGTCAACGGCCGCCACCCCGATCGGCCGCGCAAGGTGACGAAGGGCTGGGTCGGCGCGACGCTCCCGGCGCAGAGCCTCGCCGACGGCACCACGGTTCCCGCCCGCCACTACGACGCGACGATCGCCGATGTGGCCCGGGACGCCGCGCGCGACCGTGCCGCCGCCGCGTTCGGCGCCGATCCGGCCACCCCCCTCCCCGATCCGCTCCGCCTCACCGGAGTGCCCGCGGCGCTGATGGCCCACGCCCGCGGCACCTTCCGCGCCGGGTCGCCCCGGCAGACCGACGCCGCCAACGCAACGCTCGACCGCGACGGGCGCCGCTCCGCCGTCGAGGCCCGCTTGACCGGAAATCCGGCCCGTCTCGACCCGCGGGAGCTGGACTCCCGGGCTTGGTTGGACGACGGCGCCACGGCGGCGGAAAAGACCTACGCGCGGCACCTCGCGCGGGAAATCGGCGCCTGGGCGGCCGCCCGGCAGGCGGCGGCGCTGCACCGCCATCCCGGCGACCTGGGTTGGCCCACCGTTGCGTCCTGGCTTGCCCTGCCCGGGACCGGTTTGGGCGGACCGGCGTGGGACACCCTGCGGGAAGCGGACGATCAGCGAGCCGTGCACGCCACGCTGGCGGCGGCGCGCAAGCGTGAGCGCCGGTCCCGCCATCCTCGCCCGACGGACATGACGCTGACGGCCTGGGCCGCCTTCCGCGGCCTGCCCGAGGACGCCGTGCGTTCCGAATGGACCCGCGCCCGTGACCGCGCCGCGACGGCGGCCGGGCCGATCGCGTCCGACGCATTCATTGACGGGAATCCCGAGAACCGGAACACCGACGAAGCCACGAAGAACCAAACCACAACCAACGAAATCACGACCAACGAAATCACTACGAATGACGAAGCGGCGGCGCCGCGCCTGCTCGTCATCACCCAATGCGGCGCCGCCAAGGCGACGGATTCGCCCGACCGACTGCTGCCGGCCGATTTCCGCTCCGGCGAAGACCATCTGGCGGCCCGGACGGCCGCCCTGTTTGAGCAGGCCATGCCGGCGGAGCGCATGTACGCCGGGCGGCATCACCAGGCGCTGATGGCGGGCGTCGACGCGTTGCGCGCGGCCGGGGCCACGGTCGACGTCCACATCCTGTCCGCCGGCTACGGCCTCCTGCCGGGCGCCCGCCCGATCGTTCCCTACGACGTCGCGCTGCGCGACATGACCCCGCCGGAGCGCACGGCCTGGGCGGTCCGCACCGGAGCGCCGATGCGGGTCAAAGCGCTGCTGAGCGGCGGTGGGTACGACTCCGCCATCGTCGCGCTCGGCGCCGATTATCTGGACGCTCTCGACCTGTCGCACCGCGACGCGGCCTGGGCGCAGCCAACCCTGGTCCTGACCAGCCTGGCGAAGGCGCGGGATCTGCACGACCGTGTGCCGGAGCAGGCCCGCCTGTCGCCGGTCGGCGCCGCCGAGGCTCGGGCGTTCAAAGCCCCGCTGACCAGCCTCAAGGGGGTGATCGCCGGGCGCCTGCTCGCCTCCATCGCGGAGGACGTCCGCAACGGCCGCGCCGTTTCCCACGACCTCGGTCTGGTCAAGAGCGGGGCGGCGGACGCCGTCGTCGAGGCGGTCCCCGCCGCATCCGCCGCGCTGCCCCGCCTGACCGACGCTCCGCCGACGGACAGCGTGCCGTTGCCGCTCGGCAGCGCGCCCATCACCTGGGAACACGATGTGGACAGCGGGGCCATGCTCGCCGAAACGCAGGGCCTCTCCATCGAGGTGAAGCCCGCCGACGGCGGGTGGATCGCCGTCCGCAACGGTGTCCCGGTCGCGTCGGGCGAGCCCGCGGTGCTTCAGGCCCACGCCGAGGCGCAGTTCTCGCTCGGGCGGTTCGACGCCTTGAGCGCCTGGGTCGAGCCACTGGAGGACCGGCTGGCGCGGTTCGCGGAGAGCGCCGGCTGGATGACCAACGGGGTCGAGATCGGCCCCGACCCGCTCACCGGCTACGCTCCCGACAAGGCGAGCCGCTTCAACGTGACGGTCCGCGACGGCGTTCCGATTTCCGGGGACGGGGACGGGGAGGACTCGCGTGCATTGCCCCGCTACACCGTCGTGGAGACGGTCATCGACGACCTCGGCTACCTCCGGGATCACGTCGTTCTCGAAACCACCAGCCTCGTCCGCGCCGTCGGCGTCGTGCAGGCCCTGACCGGAAGCGCCTTCGCGCAGTACGGGTTCCATCCCGACCCGATGGTCCTCGCCCGTCAGGACGGCGAGCGCCACGCCCGCGAGATGCTGCTCGCCAACAGCATCGACGGCCCCCAATACAGCCTGTCCTCGGACCCGACGATTCAGGGATGGGTGCGCCCGCTCGGCGACCGGCTCGCCGCCTTTGTCGATGAGGCCGGATGGACCGACGCCGGCCGGCAACGCAACTACGGAGCGGGCCGTCACTTCGCGCCCCCCGACTGCGCGGACCTGGCCATCTCCACGGACGCCGGCGATCCGCTGCCCGGCGACCCGGCGCCGATGCGCGAGAGCAGGTTGCTGCCCCGCTACACCGTGACGCGATTCGTCGCCGACCCGGACGGCGACCTCGGCGTCGCCGTTCTGCACACCACCGACCTGGGGCGCGCGGTCGGCGCGCTTCGCGGCATGCAGGGCACCCCGAAGGCCCTGGCCGCGGCCGTGACCGAGGTTCCGATGGCCTCGGCGATCGACGGTCCGCAATTCAGCGTCGGGGACATCGACCTCGGCCCCCTGGAGCGGATGCTGCACGACGTCGCGACCGCCTCCGCGCCGTTCGGCGTCGCCCCGCCGGCGACGCTCACCGCCCATGACTCGCGCGTCGTCCGCAGCGCCTACACGAACGGGCTGATCGTCAACGACGGCGCGCGCCATGCCGGAGCAGGGGCTGGCGTCCGCCTGACGTCCGCCGGCCGGGAGCGGCTCGCCGCCGTCCTTCACCAGCCCCAGTTCGCCGTGGCGCCGCAACGGCCGATGCCCTGGCAAAACCAGCCGCCGGCAGCCTCGGCGGCGCCGGCCGCCCCACCCTCGCCTTGGGCGCCCCCGCCGAACGTCTTCCCGACCATGCCGGCCGTGCCGCGGCCCGACGCGGCCGCCGAACGCGATGCTGCCGCAAAACGTGGCGCTGGAAAGGAGGGCCGGACCTTCGCCGGTGCCGGCGACACCGGGCCGCGGCCAATCGACCCGTCGGCCATCGCCGAGCGCATCGCCGACGTGCGCGGCTCCGACGCGCTGCGGTCGGAGCTGCTGGAGGTCGTCGACTTTCTGCGCGACCCCGGCCGCTACACCGCGCTCGGCGCCAAGCCGCCGAAGGGCATCCTGCTGGTCGGCCCGCCCGGCGTCGGCAAGACCCTGTCCGCCCGCGCCCTGGCCGGCGAAGCGCAGGTGCCGTTCTTCGCCGTCACCGCGACCGACCTGATGAGCAGCTACATCAGCGAGAGCGCGAAGAACATCAAGCGCCTCTACGAGACCGTCGGCCACAAGGCCGGCGAGCACGGGGCGGCGATCCTCTTCATCGACGAGATCGACGCGCTGGGCAACCGCGAGACTGCGGAGGGGCCGAACGCCCAGACGGTGACCGAGCGGGTGAACGCTCTGCTCGACGCCATGGACGGCTTCGACGCGGCGCCGGGCGTCCTCACGCTCGCCGCCACCAACCGCGAGCACGACATCGATCCGGCCATCCGCCGGGCCGGGCGCTTCGACCGCACGGTCCGCCTGGAACTGCCCACCATGGACGACCGCCGGGACATTCTGGCCGGTCACACCGCCCGCATCGCCGGCCACGACATCGATGTGGTCCGGCTGGCCGAGGCGACCGCCGGGGCCTCCGGCGCCGACCTCGACGTGCTGGTCAACGAGGCCGCCCTCGCCGCCGCCCGCCGGCAGGCCCGCGTGGTGACCATGGACGACTTCGCCACCGCGCTCGCCCGCCAGGGGTTCGGCGCCGCCACGGCGCTGCCCGACCGGGCCGCCACGCTGGAGCGCATCGCCGTCCTGGCGTCCGGCGGCGCCGAGGACCGGCAGGCGGCGACGCAGCTCGCCCTGAAGGCGGTGCTGGAATGGGGCCACGCCCCGTCGGTCGCGCCGGCCGCCTGGCCGGTCGGGCGCTTCGCCTCCCTGTCGCCGGACAGCAAGCGCGAGGCCGAGCAGGCCGCCCGGGCGCTCGTCGACGAAGCGGTCCGCGCCGCGGCCGATGCGGCCGCAACGCCGGAAGGCTTCCTGAACCGCGCGGTGACCTGGGCGCGCCTGCGCCTGAGCAAGGCAAGCGCCGGCTTCCGCGACGCTCACCTGTCGCCGGCGCCGCAGTTCAGCGTCGGCGACGGCACGGCGCGCATCGACCTCGACACGCTGCTCGGCGATGGTGATGACGGCCGGTCGCGGATCGTTCAACTCCTCCCCGGGGAAGCCCAGCGCCTGTCCGGTCTGGAGCCGCTGACCCCGGAGCAGCTGCAGGCCGCACATGAGTCCGTCCGCCGCAGCGTCAGCGCTCCCCCGGAACCGTCCGCCAGCCTCATCGACGGCGGCGCCGCCTTGCGCCGCAGCTTCGAGCGACGCCTCGACCTCGTGGCGGAAAGCACGGGCTTTTCCGACCGGGAGGTGCTCGCCGACACGCTGTCGATGGGCTACGACGCGATGCGCAACGGCGTCTATTTCGGCCCGAGCGACGCCTGGCGGCGGTCGGAAGAGCGCTACCTGAAGACGCTGGGCCGCTACCGACGGCCCGAGGACCGCATCGCCGTCGCGCAGATGGTCGCCGAAACCCTCGCCGGGGTCCAGGCGACGGGACGGGACTTCCTCACCCCCATCCTGGCGGAACGCGGCGTGGCGCAAGAAGCGCTCACGCCGCCGCCGGTGGCGGAGTTCATGGCCCGGATGATGTTTCCGGATGCCGAAACCGTGCAGAGGATCATCGACGACAAGGGCTACGTCGCCGTCGCCGACCCGTCGGCCGGCGCCGGTGCCGGCGCGCTCGCCGTTGCCGAACGGCTGCGCGAGCTGGGCATCGACGCCCATCAGCACCTTTACGTCGACGCCACGGTCGAGGACCCCACCCTCTACCACGCAACCTACCTGCAGATGGCGGGCGCCGGCGTCCCGGCCACGGTGACGCACGGCAACGCACTGACCGGGGAGGTCCGCGAGCGGGCGATGACCGCGGTCACCACACGGGTCCCCGGCCTTTTCCGCCTGTCGCCCGAGGCGCCGGAGGTCCTGCGCGCCCAGGCGCAGGCGCGCTTCGCCCGCAACCTCGGACTGGTGATCGGAGCCGGGCAGGACCGGGACGTTGCCTCCCGCGCTCAACCCCAGGCGGCCGAAGCCGAGGCGCGGCGTGCGGACGGCAGGGTCCGCCGGCAATACAGCCTGGGAGGACCCGCGCACCTCGACCGGATGATCCTGTCCGCGGCGGAAGACGGAATGGCCGACCTCTCCGCCTACGTCACCCCGGCGCCGCTGAAGGCCGTCTCCGACCTGGCGCCGCCCGGCGTCATCGAGGAGGGCGCCAAGCTCGCCGAGCGGCTGATCGGCGAGGCGGCGCGGGACGGTGTCCTGCCCTTCGGGCTCGCGCTCGGCGATCCGCGCCAGCACAGCGGCGTGGCCGCCGCCTACCGGGCCGCCCACGCCATCGCGTCGGAGCCCGACAACGCCGCCAACCCGCGCCGCGCCGCCCGCGCGTTGCGGCAGCTTCCCTCCTTCTACGCCGGCGACGCCGGTTTCCTCGCCCGCGACCTCGACGCCCTGGCCGCCGGCCTCCCGCACGGCGAGCAGGACCGGGGGCGCCTCCTCCTCCACCAGCTCGCCGTGGCGACGGAGGCGCTGCACGCGTCCCCGGAACTGGTCCATCTCCAGTCCTTCGGCCTCAATGCCCCGGAGCCCGACAGCCTCGACGACGCGCTCCGCCACCCCTACCGACCCGGCCTCAGCCACGCCCTCCAGCTCATCGCCCATCCCGAGGTGGAGACGGCGATGCACGCCCCGATCGCGCTCGGCGCCCTCAACCGCGCGGGCGATCCCCAGGCGATGGTGCGGCAGCGCTGGGAGCTGGGCCGAGCCCTCGTCGCCCATGACCTGCTGACGGAACGCGTGACGGCGATGCGCGACGGCATTCTGGGCGCCGGCGGAAACACCGCGTCGGTGGACGCCGACCTCGCCGACCTGCGCGCCGGCCGGACTAAGGGGGTGATCGACCGTGCGGTCGAACGCGCCCGGCGGGAGGAGGCCGACCTGGAGCGGCATCGGGATCTCATGCAGGTCATGGAGGCCGAGGGCATCGACGCCGCCATGCGGGTTCTCGATGCGGACGAGGGGCGCCGGGCGGCCCGGACCCGCGTTCAATACAGCCTCGGAGCCGCAGACACCGGCACCGACACTGGCGAGCCGCCGACCATGGCCCGCCTGATCCTGCTGGCCAACATGGGCATGGACCGCGCCGCCGTCGCCGACCTGATCGCGCTCGCCTCGCCGGAACACGGCCCGCTTCACCCCGCCCACCGGGCCTGGCTCACCGGCCCGATCGCCGTCCATGATTGCGGCTGGACCAACGCGGAGCTGAAGTCCCCGGACGCGACGGCTCTCAAGGCGATGATCACCGCCGAGCGGATCGAGCGGATCATGGCCGAGCGCGCCGCCGACGGCGAACCGGGGCCGGCGGCCACGCCGGCGGAAATCGCCCTGGCCATGCGCCCGGCCATCGTCGCCGGCGCCCGTTCGAAGGAGGCCTACGAACTCTACGCCTGGGCGGTGATCAGCGCCGCCGCCGGCGACGCACAGCGCCGGGCGCTGCTGACCGACGGTCGGCCCTTGTCCGTCGACGCCGTGTCGGGCCTGTGGTCGTCGATCGGCGGCGACCGCATCACCGACGCGGAGGTCCAGGACCCGGCGACGCCGCTCGGCACGCTGTGGCGCCACATCGCCCAGCGGGTCCGCTCGGCGAGCCTCGACCGCGGCGCGGCCGAACCCGTCGCCGCGGAGAGCCGGCCGGCGCCGGCCGAGGCCGCAGCGGCGTCGCGCCGGCCTTACACCGTCCCGGCCGCGGGACAGCCCATCGTCCGCCTGAACCTGTTCGAGGCCCCCATGTCCGAACGACAGCGCTCACCGTCGCGGTCCCGTGACGCCGCCCGCACTCAGTTCGCCCTCGGTGCTGACGGCGCCGACCCCCAGTTCCTTCCTGAAGCCGGTCTGCTGGACCGGGCGATGCCGACGCTGCGCGCGATCGGCCTCGTGTCGATGCTCGTGCAGGCGGGGAAGCTGGTTCATCACGGCGTCGTTCTGGTCTCCCCCCATGTCGATGCGGGCATCGACGCCGCCGCCGCGATGGCCCACGAGGCGGCCGTCGCGCTCCGCACCGCGATGGAACGGTCCGACCGTTCGCCCGAGGAACTGGCCGCCGACCTTCACGCGGTTCTCGGCAATCTGCTGCCCGGGACCGGCGCCGACGATCTGCGCCTGTTCGCCCGCACCTTCCTGAACGTCGCCGATCTGCCGACGGCGGACCGGCTGCGCGAGGGACTGGCCAGCATCGACCGGGCGCGCGGGACCTCCCACGCCGCCGACTTCGACCGTCTGGCCGCCGAAGCCGGCGGCATCCTGCGCGACGGGTTCGACGCCGTGGCCGCCACCGTTCCAGGCGTCGACCTCGACGGCGCCATGACTGCCGGCTCCGAGCTTGTGCACGGATCCCGGTCGACCGGCGCCGACCTTCTCGAGGCCATCGCCGACGGAATCCGGCCATCGCCGGCGGACTACACCGCAGCCGACCTTCGCGGTCTCCACCATTGGCTCTCCGGTGACCCGGTCGGACAGGCCGCGAATTCCATCATTGATGTCTCCCTCCAGGCCCGCCAGACCCTGTCCGACGCCCTGGGCGCCGCGGCGGACGCCCTGCGTCCCGGCCTGCTGGAACAGTTGGGCGCCAAGGCCGACGGCCTGATGCGCGAGGGAGAGACCCTGCTGCAGGGGGCGCGGGCGTGGCTGGAGGCGGGGGCCGCCGGGGAGACGGCGAGCGGTCTGTTCGCCCGCCTCGCCGCGTTCGGCCATGACCTTGCCGATTTCGGCCGTCAGGCCGTCGAGCGGGGCGCCGACCTGCTCCAGCAGGCCGGGATCGATCCGGCGTCGCTGGCCGACACGGCCGGGCGCATCGCCCAAACCGTGCAGTTCTCCACCGGCCGGTCGGCGTCCCATGAGTCCGTGCCCTTCGGCGGCGACGTCCAAAGGATGGCCGCGGAAGCGGCGCTGATCGCCAACCACGCGCGTCTGCTGGACGCCTGGGCCGCGGCGGTCGACGCCGCCGAGCGGGGGCGCCCGGATCTGGCCGGCGATCTCGCGGTCCACGGGCTGTCCGCCGCGGAGATGCTGCTGCGTGCCGTCGGCGAGCCGGGATGGCTCTCGGACACCCGCGGGCGCCTCGATGCGCAACCGGCGGCCCGCCGGGCGCGGGCGGCGGAGCATGTCGCCACCCTGGTCGGACCGTTGCTGCCGCAGCTCGACCCCGCCTCGGCCGCGGCGCTGTCGGGTCCGGCAGGGGTGGGCGCGACGCTGTGGCTCGCCGAGGGCGGGGAAGACGTTCCGCGCGACGGCACGACCGAGCGCCCTCAGTTCAGCATCGGCGACGCGCTCGCCCAATGGACCGGCCGTCTGCCCTTCGCATCGCCGGTTTGGCTTGCCGAAAGCGCGCCCTGGCGTCTGCCCCGTGACGAGTTCGTCCAGGAAGCCGGCCGGCGCGCCGCCGAGTTCGGCGCCGAGGCGGCCATCGGTGATCTCGCCGCCTTCGCCGACGCTCCCAGGGGCGGCGTGCTCTACGCCGCCGACGGCCGGCTGTCCGTCGGCCTCGATCCGGCCGACCCGGCCCGCGCGGCCGCCCAGATCCATCTCCACGCCGTCGCCGCCCGCCGGGACGCCGGAGGCGCCGTGCCCGCCGCCGTGCTCGCCTCGCTCGGCGCGGATCTCGATCTGCTCCGGAGCGCCCGGCGTGAACTGGCCCTGACGCCATCGGCGACGGCGGCGCAGGTCGCCGAGTTGGTCGCCCCGCCCGAGCCCGTCCAGTATCGCGTCGCCCCGCCGCGCCTGGCGCTCGGCGCGGCGGAGGCCGCCGCCCTCGACGGCGTGGCCGAGATGGCGGTGGGCTGGGGCGCGCGCGTCCTTCGGCGGCGCGCCCCGGACCGCACGGAAAGCGGTGAGCGGCTTCCCAGCGCCGAGCTGCTGCTCGAGCTTCCGGACGGCGCCGCCCTCAAGGCCCTTCTCGACCGCGTCCAGGAGGACCGGCGTTTCGATTGGATCGCCCCCTCCCTGACCATCGATGGCGCCGCCGTGTCGGCGCGGGCCGCCTCGACGCCGATGCGCGCCGAGGGCCGCCGCCCATGGCTGGCCCGGATCGAGGGGATGCGTCCCGACGGTTCGCCGCAGCGCCGGTTCGTCGTGCGGGAGCCGGTCACGCCGGACCGCGCCCGCTTCGCGCTCGGCGAGGACGGCGTCTACGAATACCGGCATTTCGGGCGGTCGGGCCGGGAATCCGGCTTCCTGCGGATCGACGGCGGGCTGGCGCTGCCGGTGTCCCGCGAGGAGGCGCTGCGCGCCGTCCCCCCGTGGCCCCCGAACCGGCGGCGCGCGGCGCGGCGCAATTCTCCCTGGGAGGCGGTGCGGTGGAGCGCGTGCGCACCGGCGCGCTCGCCGGCGCGGAAGCCCGGCAGGCCTACCAGGACGCCTGGCAGCAGCACGCCGAAGCCCTGGCCGCCCTGCCCGCCGACCCCGACTACGCCCTGTACGCCGAGGCCTGCGACATCGTCGCCGGCCACATGTGGAACCGCGGCTTCCAGCGCGGCGACGTCGGCATCGCGACGAGCTACGGCAACATGCGCCTGCCCGGCTTCGTCAAGCCCGGCCTCGGCATCGCCGTCATCCCCTACTGCAGCCTGACCGTTCCGCCGGAGGGCATCACCGGCATGGCCACGGTGGCGCCGGTGGAAGGGCTGCCGCCCTTCGGCCCCGAGGACATGACCTGGGGCCTCGTCCACGAGTCCAAGGGATCGGTGATCAGCCTGCGGTCGGGCAGCCTGTCGGGCGACTTCCGCCTGCCCGAGTCCGCGGCGCGGGCGGCGGACGCCATCGCCGGCGTCACCGACTGGCTGCGGCTGGACGCCGACGGCTCCTTCAGCAACGACGCCCTGGTGCGCCACCGCATCATGAAGGAGGTGCGCCCGCATTTGGAGGCGGCGCAGACGGAGGACGCCGCCGCCTGGCGCGAGCGCGTGTCTCCGAATGATCCGGCGTTCACCGGATCGGCGCTCGATGCGCTTCATGCCCGCGGCTTCGACACCGCCGACACCTGGTGGGTGGGCGTTTCCGACGGCGAACGGCCGGAGATCGACCTGCACCGGCGCCCGGTCTTCCTCTACGACAACAAGGAGGACGCCGCCGAGCAGAGTCAGGAGGACGTCGCCCCGGTCTATGTCCGCCAGACGCGCCCCTTCGCCGATCTCACCGATTGGTCCCGCATGCGGAGCGAGGCGGAGGTCCGGGCCGTCCTGCGCGAGTGGTTTGCGCACAACGGCCCGATCGTCGCCGACGCCATCGCCTCTCGTCATCTGGAGGACAACGACTACGACGACCTGTTCGAGCGTCTGCCGGGCGAGGACCGGCAGACGCTCGAGGCGACCTGGGGTCCGTTCGGGGAACTGACGGACGATCAGAAATACGAAGCGCTGTTCAACGCCTACGCCCATGGCTTCGAGTTCGACCAGTTTCTGCACATGGTCGCCGAAGGCGAATGGGTGGACATGCACCACGAATACTCCGGCGACGCGGTCGACAGCGTCGTCGGATCGTTCGAGGCGGCCGGCTTCGGCGGCGTCATCTACACCGACTGCTACTGGCGCGACAACCCGACCATGCTGGCGGTGTTCGACCCGGGCAATCTCGCCTTCGCGCCGGACCAGCTTCCGGAGACCATGGAGCAGGCGCTGTACGGCGCCCAGGAGGCGGCGGAGCGCGAGCAGGCGTGGTTCGCCGCCCGCTCGCAGGCCGAGGTGGCCGAGCTGACCGCCCGGCGCGACGCCGAGATCGCCGCCTTCAACGTCACCGAGCTGCGCCGCCAGGGCTTCGACGTCGCCCGCCCGCTGTGGGTCGCCGTGCCCAACCCCGACCTGCCCGAGCTGCGCGACCTCGCCGACGCCGACCGGCGCATCACCCTCTACACCGAGCGCGCCGACTGCCTGGCCTTCGCGCCGGGCGCCGCCGACGGGCTGACCGCACCGGTCGCCGTCTACCTCGACGCCGGTCGCCGGGCCGATCTCACCGCCGCCGAATGGCCGCAGGATCTTCGCGAGGCCGTCTCGGTCTGGCTCGACGCCCGGCCGATGTCGCCGAACCCGTCGAACCACCCGACCAACGGCGACCTGCTGCGCGCGCGGGGCGTCGCGGACCTCCAGGCCCTGGTGACCGCCGCCCGCGACGGGTCCTGGCACCGCATCCCCGACGGCCGCGACCTCGCCGACCGCTTCCTCGACGGCCTGCAGGACGCCGGCTTCGACAGCGTCGTCATGCACGACCGTCCCGAAGCGGGCACCGTCGTGGTGCGCTTCGCCCAGGACAACGCGGCCAAGGCGCTGCGCGTCGCCTGGGACCGGCCGGACGGCGTCGGGCCCCACCGGCGCAGTTTCGGACGGGATGCGGAGGGCCAGGCCCTCGCCACCGACGCCAACGGCACGCTGTCGCTCGGCCTCGCCAAGCGCGCCCACGAGGCGGGCGTCGACCTCGGGCTGGCCGCCCTCGCCGGGACGGAGCCGCGGCGCGGCCTCGGCTTCCGCGGCGAGGTCGCCGACGCCGTCATGCCCCAGCTCGACGATCGTCTGGGCATCCGCCTGGAGCAGCCGGACGTTCCGCCGCTGAACAGCCCTCTCGACCGTGCGGAGGAGGTGGTGGCCGGCGTGCAACGTTGGCTCGGCGGGGACGCCGTCATCTTCTGGCAGATCCCATCGGCGGGCTTCGTCGCTCCCGGAGCGGCGCCGGCGACGATCCTGCGGGCCTTCGACGACGACGCGCGGCGGGCGCACGACGCGGTGCCGTCGCTGCCCGGCTTCTCCGAAATGGAGCAGAACGGCAGTTCCTTCGCGGAAATGACCTTGGAGCTGAAGGAGGCCCTCGCCGCCGCCCGTTCGTTGACGGCGGCCGGCGTTCCGGTCGTCGTCGCCACGCTGGAGGAGAACGCCACCGACATCCAGCTGCGCGGTTGGGACCGCGTCGGCACCGGCGCGGTGCATGTTCTGTACGCCTCGATGACCGCCGACGAGCTGTTCGGTCCGGAGGCCGGAACGCCGGCCGCCGCGCCGTCCGCGGCGCCGCCGCGCCCCGTCGCCGACCGCTACCGGGCGGTCGCCATGGGCGCGCGGCGCGGCGAGATGCCCGCCCTGGCCGAGGCCGGCGGCTACGTCATCGCCGGGACCAACGCCGAACGCGCCGCCGCCGCCTCGCCGCTGCTGGCCGAGCGGCTGGTCGGAACCGGCGTTTCGGCGACGGTGGCCTTCGCGGCGGAGGAAGGCCCCGCCGTCGCCCGCGACCTCGCCGCCGCGCAGACCCGCCTCGCTCTCGCCGAGACCCCGGACCGCCGGCAATGGCGCTTCGTCGCCGTGGACGGCGCGGCGCCGCCGGCCGGCCGGGCAGCCGACCAGGCGGTGGAAAGCCGTCCCGTGCCGGCGGCGCCCGCCTCCGCTGCGGCGCCGGGCTCCAGGGCTCCCGCCGCTCCGCAGGCCGCGCCCCAGCCGGCCGCCGACCTGGAGGTGGACGGCGAGCAGATCGTGCTCTACGGCCGTCTGGCCGAACGGGCCGCCGACGCCGTGGACTGGCTGCGCCCCCGCCTCGGCGAAGGCCCGAGCGGGCGCGTCGAGACCTGGTTCACGCGGGCCGACGCCGCGTCGGTGGCCGGCGCCGTGCCGGACGTCGCGGCGGCGTTGCGCCGGCATGGCCTTCTCGCCGCCGATCCCGCCCAGACGTCCCTCCCGCTGGACCCGCCGCAGCCCGCGCGCCCGGTCGAGCGGAACCACGCCGCCGCAGCGGCGGCGCCCCTCGATTGGCCGGCCGGAACCCATCCGGAGATTCGCCGCCTGCTCGACGATCTCCTGCTCGTGGAGACCGATCTGCGCGGACGGCCGCGCGACGCCGCGCTGCGCGATCTGGCGCCGCTGGTCCAGCAGGGGCCGGACGCCGTCAGCCGCCGGCACGAGGCGGCCGCGGTCGACCTGGCCGCCGGCCTCCGGCACGCCGGGGCCCCGTGGAACGATGTCGCCGACGAGCACGGTCTGCTGGCCGTCGCCGACCTTGCCCGCATCGCCCGCGGCCATGGTGGCGCCTCGGTGCTGTCGGCCCACACCCTGGCCACCGCGCGGAGCCGGCTCGCCGGCGATCTCGGGGCCGCCCTCCAGGCCGTCGGGGAACCGGCGGCGTCCGTGGCCCGGATGACCGGGGTGACGCCGCGGGTCGACCGGCTCATCGCCCTTCAGGCCATGCCGCCCACCCCGGAGCGGCTGGAGGCGCTTCAGCGCCGTTCCGATCCGCTGGTCCGGACGCCGGAGAGCGGCGCGGCCGCCGCCCGCCCGGTCACGGCCGCGGCGCCCGCACGCCCGCCCGCCCCGGCGGCGTCCGGTCCGGCGCCGGTCGTCATCACGCCGGGCGCGCCCTCCGCGGCGCGCAGCCCCGCCGCGGCCCCGCCGGCGCCGGCCGTCGTCCGTCCCGACCGCGGACCGGTCCGGCCGTCCGCCCCGCCGCCCCCCACCCCGCCACAGACGGACGCGCACATGATCCGGGAAGAAGTCCAGTCGCTGCTCGCGCGCATCAACACGGCCCCGGGAGACGCCGAGGTCGCCCGCACCGAGACCCGTCAGGCGGGCATGCTCAACGAACATCTGGCTTTGGAGCTGGGGTCCTCCTTCGGCACCGTGGTGCCGCTGCAGAACGGCTACGTCCTCTACCGCGACCCGACTCTGGACGGCCGCTACCGCGGCGCGCCGATCGCCAACTTCCTCCAGACCGCGGGGCCGGACGGGGCACTGGCCGGCATCGTTCCGCCCTCCGCCCTCGATCTGCTCGCCGACTACACCGGCGAACACGTCCGCGGCATGGACGAAACCTTCCCCGCCGCCCTGCGCCAGGTCCGGGCGGAGCTGGTGCAGATCGCCCGGCAGGTCAACCCGCACGCGGAAATCCGCGTCGTCGACCGGCTGTACGGCTCCGACGACGTGTCGATCGGGGGCATCGCCGACGCCGGACGGCGGCCCCTCCTCGGCCTGTGGTTCGAGACCCACAAGGTCTGCGCCATCAGCCAGGACATCCGGCTCGGCGACCCCGTCGAGACCGGCTACCACGAGATCTACCATTCCATCGAAGGTCTGCTGAAGCCGGAGGAGAAGCGGGTGGTCGAGGCCGCCTTCGGTCGCCCGCAGGAGCACGGCTACAACGACCGGGCGGCCGAGGCCTTCGCCAAATGGGCGGCCAAACGGTACTTCGCCGGAAAGGCCGGCCAGAAGCCGCCCGCCGGCATGAGCGGGCTTGCCCGCTTCGCCGACCGCATGCGCAACGCCTTCGAGGGCAACGGCTTCCAGAGCTGGGAGGACATCTACCAGCGGACCGTGGAGGGCCGCGTCGCCGAGCGGGCGCGCGTCTTCGACGTGACGGCGAAGATCCCCGTCCGCGAGGCGGCGAAGATCGCCCGCAGCGCCGGGCTGGAGAAGCTGGCCGATACCTACGAGGCCTACGCGACCTTCACCGGCCGCTGGCAGAACGGCCTTGCGAACGCCGCCCGCTCGGCGATGAACACGGTGCTCGGCCGCCGGCGCAAGGAGGCGCGGGACGATGGCCCGCCCCTGACCGGCGAACAGCTCTACCGGGCTCTGCGGCGCTACGCCTCGGACCGTGACATCCGCGCGGCGGTGGAAGGCGCGGGGTATCACTCCATCCGCGACGGCGCCCGCCTCACCGGGTTGCTCGTCGACCGCGACCGCCAGCTCCAGGCGGATCTGACCACCGCCTCCCAGGCCACGCCGGTGGCCGTCGAAGGCACGCAGCCGGCGGTGGCACGCGGCGCCGACGGACCGGTGCGCCTCGGTGTCGGCGGGCGAACCGGGGAGCGCCCGGCCTGGGAAAAGACCCTCGTCGAGTTCTGCGCGAGCGAACCGCTCGCCCGCTACGCCCGCGCCGACACCAACCGTCATGGGTACCAGAACCAGATCGAGGTGTTCGGCTGGCCGGCGGACGCGCCGCAATGGGAGGTCCGGGTTGACGACCCCGCGGTGCGTGGCGACGCGTCCGCCGCGGCGCGGGTGCTGCACCACCAGGTGCTCCGCCAGGCCCTGGACGCCGGCCACGCCGTTCCGCCCCGCGTCGCCGAGGCGCACCCGGACCTGCTGCCGCGGGCGCTCGCCGCGGCGGACGCGGCCATCGACACGGCCTCCCGCCTCGGCGCTCCGGAGCCCTACAGTCCGGCGGTGCCCGGCGCGGCCCGGCGCCCCGGCGGCGACCGCGTGGCCGCGCGCACGCCGGACGGCCGCTCCCTGGCGGCGTCGACACCCGAAGCCGATCCGCTGTGGCGGCCAGCGGACAGGCCGATGGCGGACCGCCCGTCCTACGCGGCCCCGGAGCCGCACAGCCCGACACCCCACGGGCCGGCGCCGGCGGTCGCCGTCATGGAGCGCGACGCCGCTCCGAGGGTCCAGGCCATGCCGCCGCTCGACCCGCGCTCCACCCCCCTGAGCGGTGCGGACCGGCGGAACCAGGGTCAGCCGCCCGATGCCCTGATGCAGCGCATCGCCAACGCCCAGGCGGCGGTCCAGCCCCGCGCCTTCCTCGATGTCGAGGCCGGACAGCGGCAACAGGCCGTGACGATGGGCGGCCGTATCGACCCCCGCACCGGCATGGTCTACGTGCCCCAGGACCTGTCCTCCGACCGGGCCGCCATGCTTCACGCGCGGTTCGATCTGTACGAGGAAGCGCTCGCCCGCCGGCAATGGCTGGCCGTGCCGCCGCACGAGGCCCGCGAGGCGCGGGCCGCCGGCGCGCTCCACGATCCCGTGGTGGACGGCTGGTACGTCGACCCACGCCTGGATGAGCGGGCGATCGAGCGGCTGGAGCGGCGCTTCCCGGCCACCGGACGCCTGGACTCCGCGGCGGCCGCCCAGGCTCTGGACGAGCGCCGCGGCGCGGTCCTCTATTCCCTCGGGCGCCGGGAAGAGGAGCGGACGGAACCGCGACGCGGGGCGCCGCGCCGCGAGCCGGCGTCCGCGGAAACGGGGGGAGCCCCGGCTTTGCAGGACCGCGCCGTGGTCGAGGTGCGGTTCGACCCGGTCAAGGTCGCGGCGGCGGGGTCGGACGGCCTCCCGTCGAGCCGCCCGACCGCCGATTTCGTGTCGCAGGCCGAAGCGGTCGGGGTGCCGGTCGCATCCGTCGTCACGACCGACCCGACCCGGTCCACCGTGACGATCCACGCCGCGGACGAGGGACAGGCCCGCGCGGTGGCCGACGCGCTGCGGGAGAACCAGGCGACCGTGGGGGCGACCCCGGCATCGGCCGCGGCGGCTCCACCCCCACCGCCGGCTCCGGCGCCGGTCCGCGCCGCCGCCCAGCCCTTCTACGCCCCGGCGCCGGACGGGCCGGACCAGGAGGCGCGGACCAAGGCGATCCAGCGGGCGCGTGGCCTGCCGGCGGATCAGCTCGCGGCGCGCATCGCCGTCAACGAGGCGATGCTTCTGGCCCTGCCCGGCGGGTCGGGCGGCGCCGGCGATCCGGGCCGCGCCCGGCAACGCGCCGAACTGCGCGCCGGTCTCGACGTCCTGACCGCCGAAACGGCACGGCGCGAACGGGCCGCCCGTGGGCGGGCGCTCGGCCAGGGGATGGGCTGACATGGAGACCAGGACGGCGCCGCGCGCCGCGGCGGCGCGGTGGCGGCCGGCGCCGGCGGTCCGCTTCACCACCCCGGAGGGGCGCACCGAGGAGGCCGCCGGCATGGTGATGGAGGGCACCCCCCTGGCCGTTGCCCGACGGGCCGGGCTGAAGCGCAACGGCGTCCCCCTCGATCCCTGGATGGTGACGGCCGGGGGACGCGTCGTCGGCCGGCAGAAGACCCGGCAGGCCGCCCGCCTCTTCGCGGAGCGCGCGGCTCCGCTGGCCGACTGGACGTCGCTGCCGGACAGCCCGCCCGACCGCCTGTGGCTGGCCCGCGACGGGCAGCCGCTCGACCGTCTGCTGGCCCGCCTGTCCGTCGCCGTCGCGGCCGGCGACCTCGCCGCCTTCGACGCGGACCAGCAGGAGCTGCGGGAAGCTCTGGAGAACGCCGCCGCTCTCCCCCCTGTGGATGAGGACGCCCCATGGGCGAGGCTCGTGGAGATTCCCGGCCCCCGCTGGCTCCTGGTCGGCCGCGACGTCGAGCGGCTCGACCGGGCTCTCGGCCTGCCGGACGGCGGCGGGCGCGGGGTGTGGCTCGCCGGCCGCCATGGGGACCTCGCCTTTCTCGGCGGCGACCGGGTTCCGGCGCTGGTCATGGACCGGTTCGGCGCGGCGGCGGCCTACGCCGCCCTCCGCAACAGCGGGGCAGCGGTGCGGCGCCTGCGCTGGAGTCACGGCGACCTGACCCCAGTCTTCCCCGCCGAGCGGCGCGCCGTCATCGATGTCGCCGGGAACCGGCTGACCGCCGTCCTGGATGCCGAGCACCGTACGGTGACGCTGCAGGCCGATCCCGACCGGCCCTCCCCCCTCTGCGACCCGCTGGCCCCAGACTGCCGCCGCGACGATTGGACCGTCGGCGGCCTCGCGGTCCCCGACCGGCCGGAGACCGGGCGCGACGCGGCGCAAGCCGCGCTGAGCGCGCCGCTGCGCTTCCCGATCACGGTCACCATCGGTGGCCGGCCGCAGGAATTGATCGCCCGCATCGCCAGTTCCGATCCGCCGCCAGCGGCCCGCCTGTGTTCGCCGCTCGACGAGCTGCGCCTCGAACGGCCCGACGGCCGGCCCTTCGAACGCGGCACGGAGTTCCGCCGGCTGTCCTCCGGCATCCGCTACCACCCCGACCCGCTGGCGCGGCTGGCCGAGGTCGCCCGCGCCCGCGCCCAGGACGTGCTCGACGAGCGCTGGAGGCGGTCGCAGAGGGTGCTGAAGCGCATCGACAAGGCGGCGGGATCGCGCAGCGCCTTCGCGCGGGCTCTGTCCCGCGCCCTCGGCGCCCGGACCGTCCTGGAACTGCGCAACGAGGCGGTCAGCCTCGCCGGCTTCTGGGGCGGGGAGACGTCCGCCGGCGCCGATCTCGCCAAGGCGGCCGGGCGGATGCAGAAGCGCATCGACGCGGCGGGGATCGCCGACACGCGGCTGGAGGAAGCGCGCGGAGCCGCCGCCCGCGCCGTCGCAAAGCGACCGCCGCTCGCGGAGAGGCCGGAGATCCGCGCGCTCTTCCATCCTGAAATGCCCGCCTACCCGGACCCGGACCGGGTGAACCGTGCCGTCGAGGCCCTGCGCCCGGTGATCGCGAAGCGCCGTCCGGAACGGCGGCAGGACGTCGGGACGGATGACCCTCAGTACTGTCTCGGATGGAGGAGTGCGCGGATCTCCGGGCCGTCAGTCGCATTCAGTCTGGGCGCCGTTCCACGCATTCCGCCCGAACTCGTCTCCTACCGCCGCCAACCCGAACCGCCCATTCCAGATCGCATCCCCGTTCCTGGTGAGATTGTTTTCGTCGAGGGAGCCGGCCAGAAGTGGCTTTACCGTGCGGTGACGCCAGGAGCGGCCGTCGGATCATGGGTCAATCCCGACGCGGCGTACCAGGCGCAGCAAAATCTCCTGGCCACCGCGCTGCGTCCGTTAGCGTCATCCTGCCTGCCGACCGATCTTGCCGAAGGGCGTGTCCATGTGGCCGGGGCGATTGTCGCCAAGGTCGGCGGTGCCGGCGGGCCGATCGAGCCGCTTTCCGGGCTCACCGCGCCGTTGCGATCCGGCGACGGTTCGGTCCATCATCACGCGTTCGTCGCGATGACGGACGCCAACCCCGCAAACGCCCTCTTTCATGAGTCCGTCCATGTCAACCTCCGGGAAGGCCGCCTCTCCGCCGACGAATTCCTTCCGTTCTGCGATCCCGAATCTTGCCGCCTTGGAGCGGAGCGATTCGGATTCGCCGGATACCCCGTTCGAAGATTCGCTGAGGAACTTGCCGCACACGCGCATGCTGAAGCCGCAGCAGGGCCCGCTGGCCGCACCCCCGTTGCCTGGCGGTCCGCGGGTGACGACGTCCGTGGTGTCCGGGGAGCTGCCCTACGTGATCACCTTGTAGCGGATCTCGCCCTCCCGGACCGGGCATCCGCCGTCCTCCAGGCACTGGCCGACGGGACCGTCGGTGCCCGCCCGGCGGTTCCGGAGGCCCGGGAACTCTGGCTGCGCGAGATGGGACGGCACGGCGGCGCGGCCGATCCCGGCATTTTCCGCGCTGAGGATTTCGAGTCGGTTCCTCCCCGGCAGTACAGCGTTGCCACCGGCCGGGACGCGCCCCTGTCCCCCGCCGACCGCGACGCCGTCCAGGCGCTCTCGCGTCATCTGTCCGGCGCCGGCCTGTCCTGGGGCTTCACCCTCCCCGGCGCCGATCCCCGCGGCCGCCGCATCTTCACCGATAAAACCTACAGCGCCGCGGTCGGAGAAGTGCGGCTCCGGCCCACACCGGACGGCGCCTACGCGGCGGAGGCTCTGCCCTGGACCGCGCCGGCCGGCCGTCTTGAGCAAGGCGAGCCCGGCAAACGCCCCGCGCACCCGGCCATGGAGAAAGCCGTGGCGGCCGCCGCATCCTTCGCCGGCGATGCTGCGATGCCGCCGGTCCGCGTCCTCGATGAAGGAGACGCGCTCGGCAACGTTCCGCCCTGGCAGCTATCCAGGGGCGAGTACGTCGCCCGCCGGTTGCCGGACTTGGCGGATCTCGATCTCCAGGCCATCGACCCGCGGTTGGTCAAGCCGCTCGCCCGCCGCCACGCCGCCGCCGTGTTCGACGCCGTCGCCCGGGGCGAGCCGGTTCCGGACCGCGTGCTCGCCGGGCACCCGATGCTCGTGCAGATGGACGCCGCGGCGCGCGCGGTGGCCCCGAACGACCGCGCGCGGCCGGTCAACGAGCCGGAGCCCGGTGAGGACTGGACATCCCGGCCCGCGGTCCTGGCGGTGTCCGGTCCGGACGGATGGGAGAAGGTGACCATGACGGTCGAGGCCCGGGGCCCCTTCGCGGTCCATCGCCCCGTCGACCTCCGCATCGTCGGTTGGAGCCTGGCCGGCGGACCGGACCTGGACGCCGCCGCCTTGCGGAACGCCGCCGCAGCCGCCCGCGGACGGTCGGAAGCGGTGGACGGCGCCATGCGCCGCTACGAGGCCACGGCGCTCGCCGAGGCCCTGGACCGCATCGCCGCGGACATGGAGGGGGGAACGGCTTATCGGCCCGCCGCCGCCCGGGAAATCGCCCGCGCGCGCGGTGCGATGCCGCGCGCCGACCTTGCGGCGGCGCTCGGCAGCCGTGCGGCGCCGCTGACCGAAACGCGGACGTCGGGCCGCGGCTGGGTGGTGTCCCATTTGCCGACCGGCCTGCCCCTCGTCACGGCCGCTCACGCCGTTCCGACGAAGAACGAATGCCGGAGGGTCGTGGACGCCATCGGAACGGGCTGGCCCTGGGCGGAGGTCACCTTCGGCCGCCTGCCCGATCTGCTGCGCAGCCCCGCCTACCGCGCCGCCGCCGACCGCTGGGGCGAGGCCGGTGCGGCGATCCACGCCGTCGGGCAGGCCCGCAAAGCCGTGCGGCAGGCCCAGGCCGCCGTGATCAAGGCGCAGACCATCCTGGTCCAAGTTCAGGACAAGGAAACCGCCGCTATCGAGAAGCGGAACGGCATCCTGGGCTATGCCCCATCTGCCGACATTCCTGCTGCGGGACTTCGTCAATATGCTATGAGATCGGATGCTATGGACGCGCAAAGCGGTCCGGTGCGTGCTATCCGGCAGGATGAGGCCTGTGGTAAATTGCTGTCTGTCCGGGACCGAGACACGGGCGCCGGACTTGCCTTGGAGACTCATCGGATGTCCACACTGACCGCCGCCACCGTCGCGGAACCCTCGCTTTTGCCCGAGCCCTTGTCCGGCAAGAGCTTTCCCCTCTCCGATCCGGCCCTGCGCGCCGCCTACGCCGACGCGGCCCAGACGGCGGCTGATGGCGATGAAGGAGCGCTGACCGTCGCCCGTTTCGCGCAGGGCGACGACGTCGCATTGTTCGCCGCCGGGGTCGCGGCGGACGAACTGCGCGCCCTTACGCGGATCGCCAACCTTCCCCTGGCCGATCATGGGCCCGAGGGCGTCGCCGTCCCGGTCTCTGCCCTGCCCGTCCTGCGCGGGTTCAGCGCGGTCCCGATCGTCGAGGCCGATCTGACCGCCACCGCGGAGTCGCGGAACTGGTCGCGCGCCGCTCTTGCCGGCGTCGGTGCCGCCGTTGGAGTGGCGGCCGCGGCCGGAGCCGTCCACCTCGCCGGCCGCGACGATGTTCCGGCGCCGCTCGCCGCGGCCGAAGCCGTCGATGAACCGATCCGGAACGCGCGCGAGCTGGCCGAAGCCGCGCTCGCCGATGCCGGCCAGATCGCCGAACGGCTGACCCGGAATGCGGCCGACGTCGGCGCGTCCCTCGCCGAAACCCGCCGGATGATCGAGGAGGCGTTGGCCGGCACCGCGCCATCCGCTGCGGTCGGCCTGCCCGCCGTCACGGCCGAATCGCCCAAGGTCGATCCGTCTGACCTGGCCAGGGTCAGCGAGGCCGAAGCCGCGATCCGGGATGGCAGCGTCGGCGCGTTGCTGACTCCGTCCGACCCTGCTGAACCGCAGGCCGTCGCGGACATATTGGCCCGGATCGACGCGGTGCGGGCCGGGATCGCCGCTCCCGTCCAGGAAGTGCCCGAGTCCGCACCGGTGGAAACCGGCCCACTCCTGGCCGGAGTGATCGCCGAAGTGGACGCCAGGGCCACCGAGACGATCCGAAGCGCGCTCGAGCCCGGCAACGGTGGGACGGGCTGGTACGAGGGCGCCCTCGACGCCGCACGCGCCGTGGCGCAAAGCGTCGGCAATCTCCAGTTCTCCACCGGTGGCGGCACGGCGTCCGCCTCCACCCCGGCACCCGCGGCGATCCAGCCCTTCTACGCCCGCAACGATGAGCAGGGCCTTGCCGAGGCTCGCGTCCGTGCGCAGGGCATCCCGTCGGACGACCTTGCGAACCGGGCCGCCGTGACCGCGGCCCTGCTGGTCCGCCGCGAGGCCGACCCGGCCGCCAACTCGGCGACGCTGGAGGCGCTGCGCGCGGGCAAGGCAGTGCTCGGGGAAGAGGTCCGGCGCCGCGAGGCGGGGCTTCAGGCGATCCAGCCCTTCTTCGTCGCCGAGGGCGAGGCCGGCCGCAACGAAGCGGTTCTGCGCGCCAGCCGAATCCCGGCTCCCGATCTGGCGAACCGGCTGGCCATGACCAAGGCCATGCTGGCCGCCAAACCGTCGGAGGCGGGGGGCTCGGCCGGTGTGCGCGGCTCGCTGGAGCGCGGCGTGGCGGTCCTCGAAGGCGAAACGTCGCGCCGGGCCGCTCTCGACCGGCCTCAGGACAACACCAGGAAGCCGACGAGGCGTGGGGGGATGGAAAGATGATGCGTCATGCGACCTGACCAGCGATCCGGCGGCCCGCCGCCTGCGGTCGACGCGAACGCGCTGCTGGAGCGGATGCGCCTCGAGGCTCCCTTCACCTACGGGTCCGGGCTCATCCACGCCTACACCGCCATCCGCAACCGCGGCGAGGACCCCTATCCGGTCCGCGAACGCCTCGCTGCGCATGTGCGCCAGTTGGAGGAGGAAGGCAAGATCCGCCCGAAGGGCGGCCGCCAGGACCCCACGCCGCTGGAGCAATACGCCGACACCGTCGACGCGATGCGCGCCCACGTCGACGCCATGGCCCGCCTTCCCAAGGGCTCCCAGGCCTACATCGACGAGGGCAAGCTGTTCCGGGCGGCGGAGATCAACCTGAAGCGCGTCCACATGACGATGCTCGAGGAGGCCAACCGGCGCGAAACCCCTGTTCAGGGGGCGACGCCGGCGGCACGGCAGAGGCGCTCGGCGCGCGGCGGCGCCGAGCGCTGAGGACGCCGGTGCTCGATTTCCCGACCATGCCGCCGTCACACTGGCGGCATGGTCGAAGAAATCGAACGTCAGAAAGCGATCGCCTGGTTCGTCATGAGCGCCCTGATCGGCCTTCTGGCCGCGGCGGCGCTCCTGACCTGCGCCTTCCCGCTCTACAAACTGTTCAACGGGCTCGACTTCTCCCGGTCGACAGCGACCTGGCCGGCGCTGGGTGCGCTGCACGATCCGGGCTGGCGGCCCGGCTTCTCCCTCCGCTGGCTGCGCGACACCGGGGCCTACTACGCCATCGGGCTCTGGCAATACCCGACCCTCTGGGCCAAGCCCCTGTGGGTGCTGCTCGTGCAGGCGCCCCTGGAGGTCTGGGGCATGCCGCACTGGAGCGTGATGGTGTCCCTGGCCGCTGGGCTCCTCGTGGCGCTGCGCGTGGCCGAGCGTTGCCCCTACGAGCTGCAGCGCAAGAGTCACGGCAGCGCCCGTTTCGCCACCGACCGCGACATCCGGAAGGCCGCCTGGGATGCCAAGGACCGCTACGTCAAGAAGCGCGGGCTCTACTCGCCGACGGGCATCGTGCTGGGACGGGCGCCCAACGGCCGCCTGCTGCGGATGCCGGAGACGCTGTCGGCGATCCTCATCGCGCCGCCCGGCTCCGGCAAATCCGCCGGCATCATCCTCCCCAACCTGCTGGCCGACTGGCCCGAATACCAGCCGATCCTGGGCTTCGAGACCTTCGGCTGGGCGCTGGGGCGCAAGACCTACTGCCCGAAGCCCACCTTCGTGGTCAACGATCCTAAGGGGGAACTGTACGCCAAGGCCCTCAAATGGTTGATCAAGGCCGGCTACAAGGTCATCAAGCTGAGCCTCGGATCGATGGACGGCGACCGCTGGAACCCGCTGGGGTTCGACAGCCTTCCCGGCGGCCGCGAGGTGCCGCGGACCCGCACCCGCATCCTCGACGCCCTGGGGCGGGTCTACGCCGATCCCATCCGCGCCCTGGAGATCCTGATGGTCGAGGTCCGCGACCGGACGGACTGGGTCGCCGCTCTGGGAGCCGACCCGACGCTCGGCGGCCGCCTGGTGATCCGCGATGAGGTGATCGCGCTCGAAGCCAACGCCCTTGCCACCTGGACGTCGCCGGCCCGCGCCACTCTGAAGGACGTGCTGGGCGACATCATGAAGCTGTTCACCTGGCAGGCGCAGCGCGAGCAGTACGTCAAGCGTCTGGCGACCATGGCCATCGACGAGAAGATCGAGCCGCATTGGCGCGACAAGGGCCGGGCGGCCCTCCAGGGCTTCTCGCTGTTCACCATCTACCGCTGCGAGGCCGATCCCCAGCTCGGCGAGCCGTCCTTCGGTCGCCTCATCGACTTCATGACGGAGGCGACGAAGAACTTCCAGGCCGATCCCACCGCCGGCGAGGACCAGGACGCGGTCGCCTCTATGCTCCAGGCCTGGATCGCCGAGGCCGAGCAGCGGGGCTACCCCGCGCGCGTCATCACCGAGCTGGCCTCGCTGTCCCGCACGCCGTCGAAGGAGCGCGGGTCCGTCCTGTCGACCATGGAAGGCGGCATCGACATCTTCAAGGTGGCCACCGTGCGCAGCCGCACGTCGGCCTCCGATTTCGGGCTGGACGAGCTGCGCTTCTCCAAGAAGCCCGTGGCCCTGTTCATCGTGACGCCGCTGGAAGACGCCGTGGCGCTCGGCAAGATCACCGGCATGTTCTTCGAGAGCAGCGCCGCGCGTTTCATCAGTCAGGACGAGAAGGACATCAAAACCAAGGGTCGCCCGATCATCTACCTCGCCGACGAGTTCTGGACCCTGCCCACCGGTATGGAGAGCTTCCTGCAGATCCCGGCGCTCGGTCGCGGCCAGTGGGTGCAGCTCTTGCTGGTCGGCCAGAGCTACGGCCAGATCGCGCTCAAGATCAACAAGGAGGCCGTCGGCATCCTCAAATCGGCGGTCGGCGCGCAGATCCTCCTGCAGCAGAACGACAGCGAGACCGCGGAAGCCGTCAGCAAGGCGGTCGGCAACTACACGGCGATCACCGCCAACGTCAGCCAGACGGAGGGCGCCGGCAAGGAGGTCAAGATGTTCCAGTGGAACACCTCGCGGTCGGCCACCGGGCTTCCGCTCCTGCCCGCGCAGCGGCTGCTCACCATGCGCAAGCTGGAAGAGCAGTACGTCCTCTATCAGGGCATGATGAGTCGGCCGATCGAATGTTCGTCGCCGGCGTGGTTCAACGACCCGGTGATGACCGAGCGGCTTACCGGCGAGCGGCCCGGCGGCCTCGCCCGGTTCGGCCGGTTCGTCGCGGCTATGCTGCCGCGCACCGCCTCTCCGGCCCCGCTGGTCGGCGCCGCGCGCACCGACGACGAGTTCGAGCGCGCCGCCGCCGCGGCGATCGCGGCCGCGGTGGCCGCCCAGGAGCAGAAGGTGGCCAACCAGAACGCCGTCCTGGGCCAGGCTCCGGCCGGCGCCGCGCCCCCCTCCCAAGGCTCGACCTTCCAACCCGCGAGCGGCGCCGACTTCGTCGCCGGCGACGATCAGAGCAAGGCCGCGTGACCCTGCTCATCAAGTCTGTGTGGCCGATGTGGATACTTGCTATGGTCGGGCTGGAGGAAGGTTCAGCACCAGCCGCTTCCCGAGCCGGATTCGCGCAGCAAACCAGGCGAACCATCCGCCGGGGTTGCTGACCGAATGGAGTTCCGCAGTGTGCGCAAGGTTGCCATTGCCAGTCCATCCTGTGGCAACGCCTTGGCCATCCGTTCCAGCTCGGTCGTGAACACGCCGCGATACGGTATGCTCCAGCATGAGATCGCGTGATGCCGATCATGATCGTTCATGTTCAGCAGCCTGATAGCTTCCAGCGTCCAAGGGTCCGTAGGAGCAACGCGCACGAATGCCGCCAGCCCTTCGGGAAGCCGGGAACTCACGCGTCCATGCATTGGCCTGTCTCCGCTCCGGTCTGGCTGCGCGCTGCAGCGCGGCTTCACTCCGATCATTCTACGGGAAGGCTGGAACCGATTTCGCGCACCGGCGGAATTCACATACCGGGCGTATTCTGGATCAGGTGGAGCTGGTGGTCGACTTCGGGGCGATCGACGTCTCGACATCCCAGGAGGAGGTCAGGCCGTCCAGGGCCTGTTTCCCCTGCGCAACCAACTCGCCACCGACCAGATGCGCGACGGGCGATAGCTGCTCCACCATCGAGCGCAGGACGCCGGCGGCGGACAGGATCGCCAGACGCTGCTCCTCGGTGATGGCGGCCGTCGGCGGCATAGTGGCGGTGACTTGGTGAGAGGCAGCCATAGTGGGCAAGCTCCAGCTCGGGGGATTGCAGGATCAAGCGCACTCGACGGCGAAGGCCTGAAGGACGCCGATCTGCCCCTCAATGTCGTCCAGCGCTCCGGCGATGGCACCGTCCACTTCGTCATCGCCGCAGGGGGAGGCGGTCAGGGTCTCCAGCTTGCGCCGGGCTTCGTCGAGAGCCGCAGCCGCGGCGGCGATGTGATCGACGGTGGTCATCGGCGGGATGTCCTTTGGCTGGGGTTCTCAATGGATCAGGCGTCGCAACAGTACATGCTGGGCCGGATCGGAAAACTACATGCGCGAACAAAAAGTGTTCGCAAAACTCATGGGTTGTACTGTAGCGATGGCAGTGGTAGCCTGTCAACGCATTGGATTTCACCACACCAAAAAAGATGGCGCTGGACCGAGCCTATTACCGACTGACCAAGCGTGGCCCCTCCGATGCCGAACTGCGCCCCCTGGTGCTGCGGCGGATCGCAGAGGAACGCCTACTCTACGTCGACCCGGCGCCCACGAAGCGTCCGCGGGCCATGACGGCGGAGATGTTGGGCGAGCGAGCGCGGGTGCTGGTTGACCTGCGCGACGGTGCAACGCTGTGGGTGCCCGGCTTGGCTCGGCTCGGCTTCTCCGGGCTGGACATCCGCGATGTGATGGACCTGCTATTCTCGACCGGGCGGAAGTGCGGGGACGCCCTGACCGGTACGGTCTACAGCGCGGAAACCCCACCACTGGCTGTCGGCGCCGCGGTGAAGGAAGCGGAGGCGACGCTGAAGCGCGAGGCCATGGGCCGTGCGCGAACGGAGTTGCAGAAGAACGGTGCCAAACTCGGGCGCCCCACGCTGAGCCACGCACAGAAGCGGCAGGCAATAAAGGAAATGGACGAACGCGATCCGCGCGTGACTTCGGCGGCCGAAGTGGCGGCCCGGTGGGGCGTGGACAAGTCGACCATCTACGCATGGAAACGCCAGATGGTGAAGTCTGATCAGGAATAGGAGCACTCTCAATGCATAAAAGTGACGACTGGCATGACACGATGCAGGTCTGCTTAAACGGACATAAAATTACGGAATATGCAGAGAGTCAGCCGCAATCTACTCAAAAGTTCTGCGCAGAGTGTGGCGCAAACACCATTACAGAATGTCCAGGGTGCACCTTCAAGATACAAGGATATCGGCACATATCCGGAGTCTTCCATACAAGTCAGAAACCGGTACCTCGCTACTGCATTAATTGCGGGGAACCCTTTCCTTGGCAGGACGGTGCCGTCGCGAGCTTAAATGAAATCCTGGCTGAGGGAAACCTAGAGGCTCAGGATTTGGCGACAGCCGAAAAGGCATTGCCCGATGTCCTTAGGGATACGCCTCGAACAGAGGTAGCAGCCTTCAAGCTGAAGGGCGTTCTCGCAAAACTCGGCAAGCCCCTATACGACATCGCTGTGAAGGTGGTGGCCGACGTCGCCTCCGAGACCGCGAAAAAGACGTTCGGTCTGAAATAGGAGCCGACTATGAGCATTCGCGAGCTGCAACGGTTGAACCTTTTCCGAGGTTCATTGACCGCCGCCCGTAGATCTCTGCTTCGGCGCTTGGTTGAAGCCGGTGGTTCGCTGGCTGGGGCATCTCTGTCTAACCGTGAACGGTCCACCGCGTTCCGCATGACCGACGCTGCGGCAAAGCTGATCGAATGGACTCTACCGCAAAACGGGGAGCGCGACGGAAATCTGGCCGAATGGACCCTGTCCATTACGGACACTGGCCGCACCGCCATGCGAGACATGCCTCGGGATCTCGACAGCAGACACGTCGCTGCCTTGCGCCATCTTGATCTGCGCGCCTGGCGCAACTGGCAGGATGCTCCGGATCCAGCCGATGCGCAGGCGTACGAGGAGCTGGTGGCCCTTAAGTTGGTCAAAGCCGATGCGGCTGGAGTGCTCTGCCGCCTGACGGCGCACGGCGCCGCGGCAGTAGAGGGGTTTAAGCTGCTTGGCGACCAGCCGATCGAGGAACTCTATTCTGAGCGAGCCAATCATGGCTGAGTGGCTGACCGATCAGCCTGAGCACGATGTCGGCCCAGTCCCGACACGCACCGCGGCGATCAGTTTCGCCGAGGCAGCCGCCAACAACACACACCGGTTCCAGTAAAGGAAGGAAGAACAGAACTATGGCCCGTAACTTTTCCAGTCCAGATAAAGGGCATTGGCGTCATGTTATCCGTGACGGCCAATCCATAATCATTGAGAGCATAGAAAACCTGCGTTATGGAGATATCTATACTGACACAGATACGGGGCAGAAATACAAGATTATTTCTGTTAAACCAAATGTGCCCAATGATCCTACTTTAGGTTACAAGCTCACTTCCGACCCAGTCTTCGACTGACTTGCAGACTCCAGGATAGGAAGGTCTAGGAGTTATCCAGCAAAGGAGTACACCATGCTTCTCGCTAACATGCCACAACATAAAAGTTCATTTGGCACCTACAATCGACCCGATGGTGAGAAGTTCACTATTGATGCCACGCTTTATGAGTCGCCTCCTAATTACAACTACTGGCTAGCATACTTTGAAGTTATGCATGCCAACTGGGGCACCATTCGGTATCGACTGCATATTCCCAAAGGCATCGCCTCGTCAGTCGTGCTTGCCAACGCCCTATTAGGTGCCGGTCCCCTGGCGCAGGTTCAGTCGTTTCTCAATCAAGTGACGGCGGCCGGCAAGATCGCCGTATACTGTGAAAGCATTGACGGCTGGCTGTTGGCCTGATGAGCCTATGGAGCGGATCAGGCGCCGACCTATCAAAGGAGACATGCATTATGATAGCAGGAGAAGCTCATGAGTGATGTTGATCTAAAGACGCTTCAGCGTTGGCACGAGAGTCACGCGAAACAATTGAAGCGTCGTGCAAATATCGATCACTTCATTTCGCTTCTTGGCGTCATGAAGATGGAGCAGGACATTTATGCCTCCACCGCCAAGTTTCATGAGAGAATGCAGGAGTTGATCGCCGATTTTGAAATCATTGCAGATAGCGAGCTTCGTGAGGGCAATCCTTTGCTCAAATGCCTCATCATAGGGCTGAAGAGCAGCCAGGGAAGCTATGTCACTGCGGCACAATCCCTGCACGACGAAGCGAACAAGCTCGCGACATTCTTCGAAAAGAAGACCGAAGACTGATCTGAGTCAACACCGGACGGTGTCGGCGGTGAATGCGCACCGACACCGTCCGGGAAGGGAACGAGAGATGACAAACACGACCTATGGGCATTGGGAAGGTGGCCCGGCTGGCGGTGCCTACATCCTCTATGGAGGGATGTGGGCAGACGAAGCACACCCGCGCCTTCGAGATGCAGCGCGACCTGTGGCCGTCGAAGCTCTACGTCGACGACATGCCTGTGGTGGTGCGCCTCGATGACCGCCAGGCGGCGCCGGCGTGCCGGATTGCCCGCATCCGCGCCTTCGCGGCGCTGGTGCAGTCCGGTCTGACGGTGATCGCCATCGTCACGGGCGACCGCCACACCATCGACCGTTTGTTCACTGAGGCGGAAGTCGATCTGTCGCCCGCCGTCGAGCTGATCGAGGTGACCGACGGTCCGGGCGGCTATCGCTTCGGTGACGACGGTCGCCCCGCGACACTGTGATTTTCCGAAAGGGGAATGGCAAAATGACGGAAATCAAAAACTTGGGCGATGACCGCAAACCTTCACTCGAAAAAGATTCCGCTTTATTCGAGTTCGCAATTGAGCAGTATAAATCGCTGAGACAAGAAATCGACAGCCGCTTCAAAGATGGCAATACTTTTATTATCTACTCGATTTTTGCTATAGCGGCGGTGTACGGTTTTGTGATAGCGCAAGTATTGCAAAGTGGGTGGATCAAAGCACAGAACCCAGGGACGTTTGCATTGATCATGCGACTGCCAATTGCAATAGCAGGTATTGGCTTGGTGAAATCAATTGAAAATTTTTATATGGTTCGCCGCGCAGGCGAATGCTGCAAGAAGATAGAAGAAATTGTAGGAGCAAAGGAATTCGGGTGGGAGCATTACCTCGCCGGCCTGAAAGACAGCAAGAAAAGCAAAAACGATAATAATAAGGAAGTTAACAACAAAAATAGATTTAGATCATTGAAAATACACATAGCGTCGTGGGCTTACCTGGGGATTTGGGTGGTCGTCGTTATTGGGACAGCTATAATATCAGAAACTCTTATTGGAGTTAATTGGATAAAGAAGTGATGTCCTGTAATGAAAGGCTAATTCTCTTCTATGGCACCATGGTCACCCTGGTCGGCTTGGTCATCGACTTCAAGGCCTACCTTCACGCGCACCACGCGGAGCGTAGAGGGCACTGGTCCCCACGCGGCCCTGACGCCGCTGATCGCCCGCGGGGCGCATGACGTAATGACGTCTCCAGAATGGGAACCCTGAGGC
This sequence comes from Azospirillum sp. UENF 211521, assembly GCF_058780535.1. Lineage (NCBI taxonomy): Bacteria > Pseudomonadati > Pseudomonadota > Alphaproteobacteria > Rhodospirillales > Azospirillaceae > Azospirillum > Azospirillum sp. UENF 211521. Next base: position 38,293 of record NZ_JBSNCF010000004.1, on the reverse strand, counting down.
GCTCTGAGCCGCGCATGGAATAGGAGAATTGGACGGACATGTGCTTGGTGAAGGCTCGCGACGTGACGCTCGAAGTTCTGGACAGTCGGAACGGCACGATCCTGTTCACTCAGAAAGCCCAATGACAGGTGCTGAGGCACCACAATTTCACGGACAAACTATGGCCGCCATCGTCTGGAAGGATCCCACGTCGTGGATGGGAATGATCGACGCCGCTCTGGGCGGCAGGCTCGCCTGCGCGGCTGGGCCGCGGATCAAACTGGCCGACACCGAGGACTGGTACCTCGATGATTCGGAATGGGTGGAGTTGCTGGCACACTGCCTGGACGAGGACGCCGATGGATTGGTCGATGATCTTGCAGAGCGCCTGAGCAGCCAGACCCTGCGCGTCTATCACGGATGCAGGCCTGTCGACCTCGACAGCTATCGGAAGCACGGAATCCGGGTGCTGGATTGTGCTGCGATTATCGCACAAACGCGGGAATGGCTCGAAGCCGATCCCGGCAATGACGACCTGCTTCCGCTGCTTTCCGGCATGACGGAGCGGGTCGATCCGGCGACACGGGAAGGGCATGTTTATTTCGGGTTGGACGACCGCTTCCTCGTGGAACATTGCGGCCACTACCTGATCTACGGAAGCGAGTTCCTGACGGCTGGCCTCGGCCGTCAAAGGCAGGTACTGACCACCCGCGGGCGGCCGACGATAATCGAGGTGGATGTGCCGATCGACCGCTTGGCTCCGACACTCCAGGACGAATTGACCAAGCTATTACTCAGGGATTGGGCTCGCATCGCAGCCTGGGACGAAGTGCGCACGTACCCCCAGGATTTCGGCTTCAGTCTGCGCTATGACGTGCCACCTTCTTGGATCGTGGGCTTCACTCACCCGCCTTGGGTTCCTGACCCACTTGATCAACGCCGCGTCAGGGTGTTTGACTGAGCCGAGGGGAGTCCACCGCGGCCGGTATCGCGGAAGAGGCGCCAAGACGGAGCATGGACAAACCTCGATGACGTTCTCCGCGTTCACGGCAGCTTTCGTGCACCTGTTCTGACGCGTTCAGCAAAGGAGCGAAAAATTTTGACCAGAGGCGGTATCATCATTCCCGATGGAAACGCAGCAATACACGACGATATACCGGCTGTCGTCGAATTGATTGTTCGTACTGCTCGTTGGGTAGCTCCTGACACATTTTGCCGCTTGCCCGTCTGGTGCCCAGAAATCGCCCGAGGACAACCGTTGTACAGCGCTGGATGGCAGCGCCCGGCAACCAACACCAAGAAGGGCTCACAAATCACGTTGGAAAAAGCCGAAGGTAATGTTGCCGCGCTGAAAGCTCTAGTGGCCGCGCTTGACGTTGCTTCGCCCAAACCGAACAATTGGACTGTTTGTCATATATGGGGCTACGACGATCCAACTTTCGCCACGCGCAGCAGCATCGTACAGGATCCACGCTACTACTCCTGTATTGCCAATATGGTTTGGGTTCCAACTGCACTTAAGGCGTTTACCGATGCCTTGCCTGAGGTGAAGACACTCCTTCGGACCTGTGCTTTTCATCTGTACGGGTGGGCTTGCGAACACCCCTCTGTAGCGGATGCGGCTGCTGAAATCCGTGGTGGGGTGCTTCCTCCGCATTATCCTGACCAGTGGCCGAGCCCTGCGCAGCCGAACCTTGTACCACCCGGTGTGTCGCCGTTCTCCGAGCGGATTGCTGCAGAAATTGCGAAACGAAAAGCGAAATGGCGTGCTGATTTGGCCAACCCCGAACTTATCCACTACCCGCGTGATCAAGTTCGGGATGTTCTGGCATTCTGGAAGGTGACGACCTGAGGCCAAAGCGGCGTGCGATATTGTTGCTGACGTCCAACAAGGGAAGCACAGATGAATCGACGCCAACGCTGGGCCACGGGTCTCATGACAACAGGGTTCATCCTGATCGGCGCGGCGATGCTGTTCGGCCTGACCGCCGGCCAGCCGGTGGTGGTCAGGCAGTCGGGAGGCGTCACGGCCTACCATGCTGCGGACGTCTCGACGCTGGCGGCGTTCTGGCTGATGCTTCAGGCGGGAGGCTGGGCGGTTGTCTCTGCCGTGCTGCTGCTTCCCAAGGAGCCGGTTGGCGTTGGGCTTGGCTTCCTTCTTCCCAGCCGTGCCGGCGACATCGCGTGTTTGTCCATTCTGGTCGGACTACCGATCGTGGCGAATTTGGTCAAAATCCTGGCGTCGATTTTAGGAACATAGCAAAGAGGGGATTGAAATTTTGAGCAATAAGGCCTAACAACTGTCATTCCATGAGAGGTTCTTTGGCGCATTTTGATGATATTAGGGGATTTATACATGAATAATACCATGCGCGCGTTCTGGCATTCCATCGTTACCAGCCGGTTAGGGTGGTCATATATTTTTCGTGTTATCTCCGCTATAATGATAATAGCCCCATTATTTTCGTTAGTATTTGGATTCCTGGCTAATGCTATCGTATTCTTAAGAGTAGTTCAGAGTAATTATCCAGTGGAATTCTTTTTTTCTGGTATGTCAAGATCTGATCTTTTTCTTATTTTTTTTGCTGCCGCTGTCTGCATATTCATGCTGAATGCAGTTGTGTTGGTTCTTGGCGTTTGGCACCCACACTTTAACATTTCCAATTGGGGCAGCGAGAAGCTTTCCCCGCGTGGCTTTCTGCGTCTTAACTGCACTGGTTTACACTTCAGCAGTGGAAACAATATAGCTCTCTGTACGGAACAGGAGGTGATGATTGATTTACTACGGGGCATCAAAAACTTGCGGGATAGATGTGCCGGACACCCGTCTAAGATTTTGTGGGCATGCACTCAGCATCATCATTTGGCGTATGCGATTAACTTGCGGCAAATTTCCTTAACACGCTGCAGTCCTTTAATCATAGCTCAGATTTTATTCTGTGAGATCGCAGTTCTTGCCATTGCAGCAGTGGAATTCTATCGCAATGGTAAGCTCTGTCATCTCAGCCACCCAGGAGCCTTCGGCGCCCCCATGTCGGATGTTGCCTTCCGGCGGCGTGACCGAAGGGAGGTGCTGGCAAGTCTAGGCGGTCCACGTTCCCCTGGAGAGGGCCAAGAATGAATCCAAACGCTTGTACTGGCCAAGCGCTCATGCGGTAGCCGCCGCCTGATTGACCTCAACTGTCCAGAATAGGAAGGGACGAAAAGGCCGGTGCCTCATCTCCGTGCACCATTCTGGGCGTCTGACCATACTACATTCATAGCGTGAATGCTGATGGTAGAAACAACCTGCAACATTGCGCATTTGCGCGTGCTTAGCTACGGTCGCCGAAAGCGAAGGCCGCGTGGGAGCGGCATGGGAGGCCTGGAATGGACCGTAGCCTACTGCCGGGATTGCCGATCGACCTGATCCGTGCCGCCTATGAAGCTGCGCCGGGCAATGAGATCGCCAGCGGCAAATTCCTCAGCCCTGAATCATCGTCGGCGCTGGTGGCCAACGCATTCGGCCTGTTCCTTGATCGGCCTGACGCTCTGCCCCCCTTGCCGGGCTGCGACGATCTTCGTTGGCCCGCGACATCGGTCCGTCTGGAGGCCATCGTGCGCTTTCCCTGGGCCGGCGGGCGCCACCCCTGCCTGGATGTGCTGGTGGAGACCCCCACAGCCCTGATCGGCATTGAATCCAAGCGCTTCGAGCCGTTTCGATCAAAGGGGGAAACAGCGTTATCGGACGCGTATTGGCGGCCAGTGTGGGGCAACGCGATGGCCGGCTTCTGCCTCGTCCGTGATGGGCTACGTGCCGGTGCGCCCTTATTCCGTCACCTCGACGCAGGTCAGTTGGTCAAGCATGCCTTTGGGCTGCGCACGGCCGTGCACCGGGCGGGAAGCACCATGGGCAAACGGCCGGTGCTCCTCTACCTGCACGCAGAACCGACCATCTGGCCGGATGGCAGGCCAGTGCCTGGCCCTGATGTGGCTCAGCATCGGGCAGAAATCCGCCGCTTCGCCGAACTGGTCGCTGGAGATGAAGTCGAGTTCCGCCACTGCTCCTACCGCCAGCTGCTCGACAGCTGGGCAGGTAGCGGAACCAACGTGGTGGCTGCACACTCTGAAGCCGTTCGTGCACGCTTCGAGGTGACCGCTGGCGTTGCCGAAGCGGATGCGAAATCCGACGTCGACGCAGTCTGAAGTCCAGATTAGGAACATTGGCTGAATGGGCAAAGGACATGAGAATTATTGGAAACGCAGGCGCTCACTATGATCCTATGGATGAAGTATCCATCGAGGACGCACGCCAGATGCTTGGCTTTATGAAGGACTTAATGAAATATGTCTATGTGATGCCAGCCGAACTGACACAGCGCAGGCATCGCACGCCATAGCCCTCACGCGCTCGCAGCATGCCGGACCGACGGAACTCGACAGAAAAAGAAAAATGAAAGCCAAAAGCATGATCAGCACAGATCCAGACAAGAAAAGCATAGTAGTGATGCCTCGCGGTCTCGGCGGGGGTGGCCGCGCTAGCTATGTCGCGCTTTGTGATGACCAGGAAGTTGCGTGGGCGAGCTTCTGTATGGGGGATCGCGGACCATTCGCGACCGGTGTCGATGTGGCTGAGGGATTCCGCCGCCGTGGCATTGCAAGTCGCATTTATCAGGAAGCTGAAGAGCATTTTGGCCGACCGATCGTGCCCTCGACCGAACTGACCCCCGACAGCGTTGCATTTTGGGCAGCGCGGGGCGTTCCAGTTCCCGAAGAGGCCATCATAAGGACGATGGCTGAATGGAATCAGCTCCGTGCTGCGAACAAGCTTGCCACGAAGTTCCGCGCGAACCTCGACGCAGCACGGGAACGCTTGCCGCGCTTGGTCTCCGAACGTTTTCCAGCGGGCTGCTGCGGCATCGTCAGTGAAGCATTGGCAGAAGCGCTGAGGTCCCAGGGTATCACCGCAACGTATGTCTGTGGTGAGCGTACTGTAGGAGACAGACGAGAAAGTCACGCTTGGATTGAGGTGCTTGACGTTATCGTCGACATAACTGGAGATCAGTTTGGGCAACGCGCGGTCGTGTTTACGACAAACCGGACGTGGCATGACTCATGGCCTCACCAAGAACGTCGTGAGCCATGCACGCCGGCAGATGACCCCATCTGGTGGGCGAGCTACGGCTGGCCCGTCTATAGCGTCGGCATTGGCGCCTGATCACTGCTTTCCATCAAAGGAAGGATTAATCAGCCACCATTCCGGTCAGCGCTTGCCGGATACCCGTAAAAGGCGCAACGCTACGGGTATATAACTAGTCACGGATGACCGCATGTCTCTGATTCTCCAGTCGTTGACGACCCTTCCGTCCTATCTCCTCTTCGCGGCGGTGATGCTGGGCTTCCTGCTGCTGTTCATCGCGGCCTACACCGCGGTCACGCCATACCGCGATTTGGTGCTGGTCCGCCAGGGGAACACCACAGCGGCTCTCACCCTGGGCGGCGCCATGATCGGATTTGCCCTGCCGTTGATGAGCGTCGCTTCCCACACCACCAGCCTCGTCGATCTCACGGTGTGGGGGGTGATCGCGCTGGTTTCTCAGATCGTGGTCTACGTCATCGGCTCGCGGGTGCTGCTGCCCGACTTCCGCGCCGGGGTCGAAGCCGACCGCACCGCCTATGGCGTTCTTCTCGGCAGCTTGTCCATCGCCGTCGGGCTGCTGAACTACGGATCGCTGACCTATTGACCTCAAGGAGTGGGTTCCGATGAAGCGCTCGCGCACCGTGGCGGCCCTGCTGCTTGGGGGCATCAGCCCGATCCTGGTCGCCTGCGGCGAGGACAATCCCGACGCTGTGACCGTCTATCCCTCTGTCGAGGCATGCACCGCCGAGAAGGCGGCGAGCGATTGCACGGCGGCTTTCGCCGCCGCCCGCGACGAGCATCAGGCCAGTGCCCCCCGCTTCGCCAGCCGTGATGCCTGCGAGGCGGAAATGGGAGACGGGGCCTGCACTCCGACGAACGAGAACCAGGGAACGAGCGCGGGCAACGTCTTCGTCCCGGCGCTCGTCGGTTTCATGATCGGCCGCAGCCTGACCGGCAGCCATGCGCAGCCGGTCTATTTCGACCGCCAGGGATACGCCCGCAGCGGCAACACGCAGATCGGGCGGGTTCCCGTCATGCCTGCGCGCCAGGATGATTCGCGGCAGACAAGCAGCGGCAGTGGCTCGGTCGGCAGTTTCGGATCCTACTACCGGTCGGGCGACGGGACCGCAGGCAAATCCATTACGGTCCCGACCACCGGGCGCAGCGCGGGTTTCGGTTCGACCGGCTCGGCGCGCGGCTTCTCGGGAAGCTGACCCGATGGACCGTATCCGGACGCAGCCCCGCCCGCATTGGCAGGCCAAGCTCGAAGAGATCGGCTTCCCGTTCCACACGGACGCCGACGGCACGCCCTATTGGGACGAAAGCGCCCATTGGCGCTTTTCCCTCGCCGAGATCGAAACGCTGGAGGCCGCCGCCGAGGAGGTCTACCGCCTGTGCAAGGAAGCGGTCGGTCATGTGGTGACGCGCAGGCTGTACGAGGCCGTCGGAATCCCCCTCTGGGCGGCGCCCGCCATCGAGGCGAGCTGGGCTGGGCGCGACGGGGCGGACATGGCGCTTTACGCACGCTTCGACTTCGCCTGGGACGGCAAGGGCGGGCCGCCCAAGGCGCTGGAGCTAAACGCTGAAACGCCAACCTCGCTTTACGAGACGGCCGTTGCGCAATGGTGCTGGCTCCAGGACATCCACCCTGAGGACGATCAGTTCAACAGCCTGGAAGAGGCGCTGGTCGAACAGTGGCAAGCCCGGATGCGGGCTTGCCCCGGCCTCGCGTCGCAGGAGGAAGCTGTCCATTTCGCCTGCCTGATGCCGCATCCAGAGGACGAGGCAACCATCGCCTATCTCCAGACGCTGGCGCTGCGCGCGGGCATGACCACCAAAGCGATGCCGATCCAGGCGATTCGCTACGACGACGCCTCAGGGAGATTCCTAGACGATTCCGGCCGCCCGATCCGGCACCTGATGAAGCTGTATCCCTGGGACTGGATGATCCAGGAGGCGACCGGCCGCGAACTGGTGGCCGCCGCCGCACAAGGGCGGATCCGGATGATCGAACCGGCCTGGAAGATGGTGATGGCGTCGAAGGGTCTTTTCGCCCTGTTGTGGGAATTGAACCCCGGCCATCCGAACCTGCTGCCCACCGCGCTCGACCGGGCCGTTTTTCCGGCCGGTAGCACTGTGGTGGCCAAGCCGTTGCTCGGCCGCGAGGGTCGCAACGTCAGCATCGCCACCCTCGATGCGGCCGGCTTCCCAGATGGGCCTCTGATCGCCCAGACCGAAGGCCCCTACGTCGATGACGGCTGGGTGTATCAGGCCTTCACACCGCTGGCGGAAGCCGACGGCAATCACGCCGTCTTCGGCGTCTGGATGGCCAACGGCACGCCTTGCGGCTTGGGCATCCGCGAGGATCGCGCCCTGATCACCGGCAACACCAGCCGCTTCGTCCCGCATCGGATCATTGACGACATCACCTGTCCAAAATAGGAGGCCAGCCCAGCAGACGGGGCTTGACTGTTATGCGTTACATAACACATAATGCATCGCAGGGAGAATGCGGATGCCGATACGGAGCTGTGCAGACAAGCGGACGGCCGATTTCATGGCCGGGAAGCGGGTGAAAGAATTCCAGGCGTTCGACCGCCAAGCCGCGAAGGCGCTTACCAAGCTTCAGGCAGCTGTCCGGCTGATTGACCTCCGCCACCCGCCGTCCAATCGCTTCGAGGCGCTGGGCGGCGACCGCAACGGCCAGTACAGCATCCGGATCAACGGCCAATGGCGCGTCTGCTTCCGCTGGTCCTTCACGGACGACGTCCCGGCCGACGTCGACCTGCTGACGATCCAGGGGGAGCCCTACGACGTCGAGATCACCGATTACCATTGAGGTGCACCATGAGCTATCCCGCCATCGACAACTTGCCGCCGATCCATCCCGGCGAGATGCTGCGCGACGAACTGGAGGCGCTCGGCCTCAGCGCCAGGCGCTTCGCAGAGCACATCGGCGTACCACCGAACGCGGTGACAGAGATCCTGAAGGGCGAGCGGCGCGTCACCGCGCCGATGGCTCTACGACTTGGCAAGGCCTTCGGGACCGATCCGCGCTACTGGGCGAACCTGCAGAGCATCTACGAGACCAAGGTGGCCCACGCGGAGATCGGCGACGCCATCGACGCGATCAAACCGCTGCCGCATGTCAGCAAGGCTGCCTGAGCGTCCAGAAAGGGAAGCTTAGGCCATGACCTTAAAGGCAATATCGCTCCTGCTCCTGTTCCTCGGCACGGTGCTGGCACTGCCGGCGCTCGCTGGAAACGGGTGGGAGATGGGGCTTAAGCATGGTGATCTTGGCGGTTGGATATGTGCTGGCAGAACTCCACCGACGGCGGGCGCCCCAACCCGTCCGAGAGCGCTGACCCATCCAGGAATGGACCGACAGCGCACCCGGCGTCCAAGGAGCGTCCCAGGATCAGACGGCTTCGGCGTTGACGGCTTCCTTGAGGGCTTTGCCGGCGGAGAACTTCGGCGCCTTGGAAGCGGCGATCTTGATCTCCGCACCGGTCTGCGGGTTGCGGCCCGTGCGCTCGCCGCGCTCGGCGATCTCGAACTGGCCGAAGCCCGGCAGCTTGACCGTCTCCCCCTTGACCAGTGCGTCCTGCAGGCTCTCCAGAACCGCGTCCAGCGCCTTGCCGGCGTCGGCCTTCGTGCCGCCCAGCTTGCCGGCGATCGCGTCGATGAGGTCGGCCTTCGTCATTTCTTGCCCCTTAATGTGCGAAAGAAGCCGGTGTGATCCCCTCCGGCTTTTCGAAAATGAGTTAACGCGACCGGCACCGTCCGCGCAACAGGGACCTATCACAGGGCCGCGTGGCTGCTTTCAGCCGGCTTGGGCTGTGGAGGCTTGGTCCGCCGCTACCGACCGAGCCTGATCTGCACCCACCCCGACTGACCGCAACCTTGACAACGCATGCGGTCTGGCAGGGTGGTCAGCGGATCGTCCGGCCCGGCAAGCCCGCGCCGGCACAATTCCACGACGTCGATCGCACGCTGCCGGTGACAAGCCCGGCAGTGGGCGACGACGGTGCATGCCGGTTCGCCAACGGCACCGAGGTGAAGGTGGTAATAAGGCGCAGGAGGCGCTCCGATGGTCCGGTAGCGGATGCTCTCAGCGCCATGCAGCGGACAGGCGCTTTCCGCCATGGCCCGCATGACGGAACAGTTCGGGCCGTATCGGCACATGAGCGCGACGACGTCCAGCGGCCCGCTCCAGTCGCAGGATAGGCAGAAAAGGTCGACAGAGGCCGTGATCCGCAACGTGTCGCGAATCCGCATGGTCGGAAACGGTATCAAACCCATCCTGCTCCTCCGCCCCGCGCTCGACCTGGGTTCGCAAGGCTACAATGGGAACAAAAATAGAACAAGCAATGGGCTGGTTTCCCAAAGCAGCTCCCGCTGGGAGGCGCTTTGATCCTTACCGCTTGGGGGCCAGCCTCTCCTATCCTTACCGCTCGGGGGGCAAAGGGCCAGTCAGGTCGACGCGATCCTTACCGCTTGGGGGCGAGGGGCTGCGCGGCGCGCATTGACCTGTCAGGACTTGGGCTTCCGACGAGGCGCTTAAAGCGCCATCCTTACGTCTTGGGGGCATTGCTTTGTCATACGGCCCCCAAGACGTAAGGGTAGAACCATCCGGCCAAAGAAGCACGGCAGGCCATGGTCCCCCAGCTGGTAAGGATCTTGGGGCTGAGTCGCTGTCGGTAAGGCCTGTGTGCCGATCAGAGCCTCAGAATGATGTCGGAGCACCTCCCACATCCCGTCTCGACAAACGTCATTTTTGATCTGTTCGGATTCAAAAGAGATTCGTAACCCTGAAACCCCACGGATTCTGGCGAGTCGCGCGCTGTGATCCTTACGGATCGGGGGCACATCGCTTACTTGGCGGGGGCGGTTGCCACACCCCCCGGGGCGTAAGGGAATGCCCCCAAGACGTAAGGATGGCGAATTCTTGATCCGGAAATCCTTTCCTTACTTGTTATCGACGTAAGGATTGACCTACCATTGCCCGACCGACAGGAAGGACGGGCATGCCGAAAGCGCGACGCACCAAGGACCTGCACACGCCGGAAGCCCCTCGGACGGAGTCCGGCGGTCCGTCCATGTTGATCGTCGAACCTGGCAGCCTTGACGGCAAAACGATCATCGATGCAATCCCCGAGCCTGGGTCCGGCTCCGCACATTCCGCTCTTGCCGTTTCGGGCGAAGCGTCTGTTCCGACCGAGGTGGGACTGACGGCGCGTGTCGCAAGCGCCACCTTCGAGCGCGATGGCTACAAGCATCTGATCAAGGCGGCGGAAGCCGTTTACAGCTATCCCGCAAACGGCGCGCGATTGTCGCTGCCGGCGCAGAAGATGCTGAACTTCATGATTCATCTGGCAGGAAGCCAGAATTTCGCGAACAGACTGTACCGACTGCCCAAACGGGTGGTCCGTGGCAACCACAAGGGCAATGAGCGGATCTTCGATGCGTTGAAGGAAATTTTCGACTCAAGCCTTGTTGTCATCGGTCCATTTCGTGGGCGCCGATCCCGTGCGGAGTTGCGGATACTGAGCAGCTACGTCCGTCCGGAAGAGGAGGACGACACCGACGCCGCTGACATCCATTTTCAATTCACCGACGCCTTCCTGGAGATCCAGCGCACCTCGCAACTGTGGGCCAAGTTGTCCGGTCCGGCGATGGTCAAGGTGACCAGCACCTATGCGCTGAAGCTCTACGAAATCGGAATGCAGCGCTACCAGATGGACTACCCGTCGCTGGAGTTGGACATCGACACTCTGCGTAAACTTCTAAACGTACCGGACGGCGCCTACAAAGATTTTGGCATTCTGCGTACACGCACCATCGACCGCGCCATCGCGGAGGTCAACCATCTCGCTCCCTTCCGGGTCAGCATGCCCGAGGACAAGATCAAACGGCGCGGGCGAAAAATCGAAGCCGTGACGTTGGACTTTGCCGCCAAGGACGAGGAGGAGGTGGTGGAAACCTTCCTGGAGCGTGAGCGGCACAGCGCTGGTCGGCGCGCCCGCCGAAGTGGAACCGTCGAACGTCTGGCCATCCCGGCAACGATCGAGCCGGGGCCGCTCCCCGATGCGGACGATGTGAACGCCTTGTGGGCCGCTGCCCTGCACGCGCTGAAGGGAAAGGTGCCGGCGCCGCTGCTCAACGAGCTGGCGCCGTTGCGGGTTGAGGACGTCGCGCATGGCGTCCGCCGTCTGGTCCTCCAGACGCGCACTGCCGCGACGGCAGACGCGGCGGGCATGAATCACTGGCCGACCATCAAATCGGCCCTGTCATCCTTGACGATGGGGCTGATTGCGGATGTGGCGTTCGAGGCAGCGGCACGCCGCGGCAAGTAAGGATCGGGGATGCTGTCAGGGCGCCGAAGACTTGCCGCACACGTTCTCCTGTTTCCAAGAGACATGGGCTTGAAGTTAAGGTACTTGCCACGCCCACAGGGCATCCATGCCGTACTCGAGATCGTAACCAATTCGATCGTGTACGGCCGCCCTAACGGTGGTCCAGTCGATGTCGTGTCCAACAATCCATCCGCCAGATCTGATCTTTGGTAGCCAAGCGTCTATATCCGAGATTACTCCGTTATAGCTGTGGTCGGCATCGACAAACACCATGTCCACACTACGGGTGTTGAAGAATGTGGCGGCGGTGACTGTTTCCATGCGAAACACATGCGCTCGGCCGGGGTGGCCGGATGCAATGGCTTGCACCCTGGCCAAGTGATCTTCGTGCGGCCATTCGGCCCAATCCTCAGGCGCGCCGGCCGCTGCTTCCGGCGCGGGTGCCCAGCGGTCGACACCATAAACCTTGGCTGCCGGGCATTGCTCCAAGAGACGTTCGAAGGTTTCCCCCCGCCAGACACCAAGCTCCACAATGACGCGAAGATCAAACTCATTCGCGAAGCGAGCCAGCGTTTCACCCCTATGTACCCAAGGGCGACTGTGGACCCTGCAGGTTTCAATGAGGTGTGGTGGGAAGTCGAACGTGAGATTTGGTGTGGGATACGGGTAATCTACTTGTTGGGCAATCGATTTATCGATCAAAATGTATGAGTTTTCATGTATTGACATTTGATTATTCCTTTATTTGTCCGCCAGGATGTAAGAAGGCGTACAGCAGTTCATCCCGCTCCTCCGGCTCTTCCGATCAGCTCCCGCCAGGGCAGATCGGCGGGTCGGACGATCTCGACCACCTTGCGCTGCTCCGAAAGCTGCACGATGCGGGCGATCTTGCGCACCAGGACGGGAAGCGCGGCATCGGCGGCGGCGGCCGACTTCAGCGCCATGGTCATGTTCGTGCGCCACGCCTCCAGCGCGTCCAGCGGGCTGTCGGCGTGGATGGTCGACATCCAGCCGCTGTGGCCGGTGTTGAGCAGCCGGTAGCTCGGCAGCGTGTTCTCGAGCTGCTGTTCGCCCGGCACCGCCACACTGGGGTTGAGGCGGAGCACCGCCTTCAGGAGATGCATCGGCTCGACGGCGGTCCCGGTCTGCGATTCCTCCGCCAGGAGCCCGGCCTGGTTCGGCTGCGCCACCACCAGCTCCTCCACATCCTCCACCGTCACCACGCGCCGGTCGGAGCGGACGCACCGCAGCAGTCGCTTCAGGAAGTTGGTCTTGCCGCTGTTCGTTCCACCCGACACCAGCACGGGCAGTTCGGCCGCCACCACCGCCTCCAGATCCTCGACGGTCCCGATCGGATGACCGCTGTCGAACCGCGCCGCCCGATAGGCGGCCCCGCCCTCCACCGGCCGGCCCGGCAGCAAACCGAAGTCGCTGAAATCGAAACTCTTGTGGCGCTGAACGCGGATGCTCAGCACCATGCCGCTGCGCGTGTTCGCCCCCAGCACAGCCTGCAGGCGGTGCCCGCCGGGAAGCGGTGAAGCCAGCAGAGGGAAGCGGTTCGGGTCGTAGGGCCGCTTGAACAGGTTCTTGAGCTGATCGCAGAGGTCGCGGCTCCAGGAGAGATCGAGGCCGGCTCCATCCATCTTCTCGTAGCCGCGACCGGCGATCTCGACCCAGAGGTCGCCGGGGCCGTTCAGCGAGACCTCCACCACGTCGTCGCGACCGTAGATCAACGGCACCAGCGGGTCCAGCGTGGCCCGCAGGGCGGCGTTCATCGGCGGGACGGCGCTCATGGGGCGCAGGCCGCGACGCGGGTGGCCGGCAACGGCCCGCGGTCGATCTCGATCCGCGAACCGTCGCCGCGGGTGACCAGGCCGATGCGGCGCCACGCCTGCCACCGCTCGCAGCCGATCGTCACCGGCGCCCCTGCCGCCCGCGGCGCCGGGTCCTCCTCAAGCGCGTAAGGACGGGCCCGCTCCCGCGCAACGCCCGTCTCCAGCACGATCCGGCCGGTCGGGGTATCGACGACCGTGTCCGACAGCTGCAGGCTGGTGCGCGCGGCGTCGTCATGGCGCCAGCCGGTGTTGACGGTCAGGTGCTGGTAGGCCTCGTCCGGATTTTGGACGCAGCGGGTGACCCAACCGGCGAAGGTTTCCCCGGCCTCCCCGGACACCGTCACCTGATACCAGCGGCGGGTGCCGTAGGAGGTGGCGCTTGCCAGATCGTGAACATACACCCCCGCACATCCCTCCGTCGTGGTGCGCAGCGTTCCGCCTCCTTGCGGCTGGCAGGACCGGATGACCCGCGGCGGATCGGACTCGACGGTCACCTGCGTCCAGCTCAGCGCCGGAGCGCCGGCCACGACACTCTCCTTCGGCGGGGTGCACGTCTCCACGCGGTGCTTCCAGACCAGCGGCGCGTCGCGGCGTTCGGCGCAGGCCTGCGCCAGACGGGGGGCTGCGCCGCCGCCGTCCTCCGGAGGGCTGAAGACCGCCCGCGACTCCCCCATGGTGACGCCGGCCTCGAAGTCGTTGCGCATCCGGCAGCCGGAGACCGTGAGGCGCAGCGGCACCGTTTCGGCGCCGTCGCGCAGCGAACAGGGCTTCACCTCGATCTCCTCGCCGGCGGCGTCGCGGTACACCTCGCGCTCCTCGCGCCGGGCGACGCCCTGCGCCGGGTCGGGAACCCAGGAACAGCCCGCCTTCGTCCGGCGGATCTCGAACTGTCGGCCGTCGGCCTGGCACGCCGTCCTCCACACCGTGTGGCCGGCCCCGGCCTCGACGATCCGCGACTGCCCGAGCGCCACGCCGCTCTCGTAGACGATCTGATCGCCGCACCCGAACCACGTCCGCTGTTGGGCCTGGGAGGCGGGCGGGACGAGCGTGGCGGCGGTGACGGCGGCTAGCAACAGGACGAGCTGTGACATGATCTTCTCCTCACTGGGGCGGCGGCAGCGCGACCGGCCTGGTCGTCGCAGCGGCGCCCGCGCCCGTCGCGGTTCCTGCCCCGGCGGTGCGCACAGCCTGGTCCGCCGACCGTTCGCCGGGGCGGGCCAGCCATAGATCGACCGACGGCGACACCAGGAACTGGTAGCCCCCATGAACGATGTGGACGTCGGTCAGGTCGAGATTCCGCTCCAGCAGCAGGCGGGCGATCGACTGGGCGTTCCGGTTGGCCTGGCCACCCGCCACCACCACCGTCTGACCATCGGCCGTGCCCTCGCCCTGGCGTGCCAACCGCTGCTCGATGACGCTGCCGGCGATCTCGATCGCCCCGGCGATCACGGCCCCGCCGTACCGCTCGGCGACGCGCTGGTTGAGATCGTCCACGAGGCCGGCCCGGCCCATCAGGTCGGCGCCGACGCCCGGGCTGGCGCGCAGGTCGAACTGCGCGTGGTCGACGGCCCGCACCAACCGGGTGAACTCCGTGCGCAGCCGCGTCTCGCCCCGACGCATGCCCTCGTAGCGCCCGTGCATCGTGCTGCCGGCGGGGATGACCACGGTCTTTCCGTCGGCGCCGTAGACGTCGCGCTCGACCATGGCGGTGACCGGCCCGTCGATCTGGGAATTCACCGACCGTGTGAGGACGAGCGGGATCGGCGTGTCCTGGAGCACCGTCCGGGAGAGGTCCACTGGTTGGCTGGACACCACCCGTGGATAGTCTTCCCCGTAGTTTGCCGCCTCCGGCGCTGCGGCTGCGGCCTTCGCGCTGCGGGACGGACCGCGCGACAGACGGCCGTCGCTCCGCGGCGCCGCCGTGTCCACGATGCGGCTCCGCCCCAGCCCGGCGAGATGGTCGGCGCGCGCCGCTTCCACCAGCTCGGCGTAGCGGTCGCGCGGCGGCGCCGCTTCGGCCGGTGGGACCGCGACCCGGTAAGGCACGCGCAGCGCGACGCCGGAACCGCCCACCCCGATCACCTCGCCGGCGCCGGCGGCCGTCGCGGCCAGCTCGATCCGGCAGGAGGCCCCGGGCTCGAGCGCGCCGCCGCATCCCGACGCCGCCGCCACGCCGCCGGTCACGACGAGTTCGCCGAGCACCACTGCGGTTCCGCCGACGTTGCGCACGACGATGGGTGCGGCCATTCCCGGCATCGTCTCGACCGACGACGGAATGGACACCAGACGCCCCGGTGCCGGCGCCGGTTCCTGCGCCGGCGGAGGTGCCGGAGCGGCTGCGACCGGAGGAGCGGACAGCTCGAGCGGTTCGGGCGCCTCCCGTGGCGGCGTCGGCGGTGGCGGCGGAGCGGGCTTCTCGCCCTCGCCGCCCAGCGACAGGGCAAGGGCCGCCAGGGCCCCGAGCAGCCCGGCGCCCAGCCCGAGCCGCCGCGGGGAGGTTCTGGCCAGGAGCGCGCGCCAGGACGGCGCCGGGGCGTTCATGGCGCGCTCCCCCCGCGGCCGAGGGCGGCGTCCACGGTGGCGGCGGGTGACGCCGCCGGCTTGAAGCGGTTGCGGACGCACAGATAGAGGTCGCCGGATTTCAGCGTCAGGTCGCCGACCGCGTCGATGATCAGGATCTGGCCTTTCGAACCGCCCCAGCGCACGGCCACCGGCTGGTCGACGCCGCCGACCAGCAGGAAGGCGGCCGGCAGACGGGTCGATCCCAGGCGCTCGCCGTAGTCGAGGAAGGTCCGCCGACCGTCGTGGAAGGCGCGCAGCGGACCCAGCACGCGCGAGGCCTCGTCCGGAGCGAACACCCGGATGTCGTCGAAGGACAGATCCTCGACCCGGAACGGATGCACCGTGGCGAAGTCGCCCCCGCCGGCCCCGCCGTCGGGAGCGCCCTCCTCGACCCGCTCCTCCCGCCGCAGGCTGGCGCGGTCGTAGCCGCCGCGCGGCGGGACGGAACCTCCCCCCATTGCCCCGTTGAGTCCGACCTCGACGCTCAGCGGACTGCGCGCCGTGCGCCCCGAGCGGGCGCAATAGGCGTCGTCGTCGATGAAGGCCGTCAGGTCGGTGACCTGCGCGGCCTTCACGGTCTCCGACCGCAGGTAGAAGGTGTAGAGCCGTCCGCTTCGGGCGATCACCTGCATCGCGGTGTCCACGCCGGCCCGGTCGGGCCGGACGAGGAGCAGGTTCGCATGCCCGTCGGGGATCTCCCACGGAAAGCTCTCCTCGTCCCCGAAGGAGACCCGGCTGATCGTTTCGCACGGCGGGAGCACCACGGAGGTCGTCATGCCCAGCCGCAGGCGCAGCGGCATGACCCGGTTGACCCGGTGAGCGAAGCGGACGGTGCCCGGCTCGACCTGCCCCGGCGCCGGCACCGCGTCGTCCCAGGCCGGCTGGATGCGGCCGAGCGAGACTCCCCGAAGGATCGCCTCCTGGTAAGGCCCGGTGCCCTCGGGCGCCGCTCCGGCCTCGCCCGACCGTTGCAGCACCGGATAGTCGCCCCGGTTCTGCGCGTCGGCGTCGAGGCCGCGCGGCTGCCGTGTCGAGGGGGCCACCGCCGCCGTCGCACCCCCTCCGGAGCGTTCGGCGGGCCGCGGCAGGGTGAGCCCGCCGTCCGGCGATCCGGCGGGTTCGGCCTTCGGCTTGGGCAGCGCTATTCCCGGCTCCGCGACGCTGTCGATCAACCCGGGAAGCGGCGCCCCGTCCGGCGTCGCCAGTCCCGGCGGCACCGCCTGCGCGTTCGCGGGGTGTGCAAACACCAAGGAGGCCAGCAGGACGGCGGCGAGGCCAAGTGCAAAGCCATGCCGGAGCCTTGCCGGCATCCCTCGGTCAGGAACGGCGCGAAAGGTCATATTGAATCACCCGAAATCCGAAGGCGAGGTCGCTGTCCTGTGGCAGAAGCCCCTCGCCTTCCACGATGGTCCCGTCCAGCTCCACCAGCTCCGGATAGCCGATCCGGAGCAGCACCCGCAGGGACTGCGTGCCCAGCTCCATGCCCTTCTCGGTGTCGCGCACCGTGAAGTCGACGTAGTACAGCCCCGGAGACGCCAGGTTGATGGACTCGATCTTGACGGCGCGTTCGGCCCCGCGCGCCAAGGCCTGGATCACCAGTTTCTGGTTGCGCGCCCGGAAGCCCTCGTAGACCTCCGTCGTCGACCGCCGGGCGACCCAGCCGTCCGTCGGCCGCATCCGCACCTTCATCAGCCCCTCGTCGGCCACCACGCCCTCGCGGATGCGGACATACTGGGCGACCCACGCCCGTTCGGTGACCGCGAAGCTGGTGGTCTGCCGCCGCAGGGGCGCCGCCTCGACCACCGCATCCATCGCCGGGGCGACGGTGATCGCGTAGGGGATCTTCTCCTTCAGCGGCGTGAGCCGGACAAGCGCCTGACCGAGCGTGATGTTCAGGGCCATCGACAGGCACAGCAGGATGCCGAGAAGGCGGGCGACCCAGCCGACCACGCCGATCCCGTCGCCGCTGTCGTGCTTGTCCCACACCCGCTCGACCGCGACGAGGTTGCTTTCGCTGTTTCGTGAACCGGCGCCGAACATGAGAACCCCAGACGTCAGACGGTGGAAGCCGCGGGCAGGAGCCCGGCCGGCGACCGCGACAATGGCAGTTCGGCGCAGGCGCAGGGGCTGCGTTGCCGGTCGTCCATGCCGCCGCCGATCCTCTGGCGGGGAAGGTCGACGGACCCGCCGGACGAGCAGCCCGCCAGGATCAGGGCGCACAGCGCCAGCAGCGCGCGTCGCATTCACGCATCCTCCAGCAGGGGCTTGTAGCCCGGCCCGATGTCCTCCCGGCGCAGAGCCTCTGCCGCGTGGACCCGCAGCAGGGCCGCCAGCAGGCGGTTCGTCGCCTGGGTCTCCTCCACCAGCCCGATCAGCGCCGCTCCGATGGCCGCGTTCTGCGCCCGTTCGCTCGCCGCGTTGTTCATCCCGTCGCTGAGCTGGGCCAGGCGCTCGTTTCCGGCCTGACTGCTGGCGATGCCGTGATAGGCGGTGCCCAGACCGTCGAACGCCGCGTTTCTCCCTTCGGCCACCCGTCGGCGCTGCACCCGTTCGATTCCAGCCAAGTCGGAGCCGGCGGGCGGGGCGAAGCATTGGCGGGAGCGGACGGCTCCATCCGCCGGAGTCTTGAAGACGGTGGAAGGCTCGCCTTGAAACGCCGTCAGCCCACGCTGCAGGTTGAGCGGCATCGATGCGCCCGACGCGGTCCGCGCCGTTCCACCCAACGCGCCCAGGCTCACCGCGCCCGCCCCGCCCAGGACGCTCTTCAACATGCTCTGAACCTGAGGCGCGAGATCGGCGACGCTGGAGCCGCGCCCCTGGCCATCGAGCATCTGCGACTGCAGGGCGCGGGTTTCCGCCAGCTTGTCGAGCACGCCCTTCAAGGTCGCGTTGACACCCTGGACCGACGCATCGACCTGCGGGTCGTAGACCGTCGGCGGGCAGCACACCGCCTGCGCCGGCTTCGCAAAGAGCGCCGTTGCCCCGACGCCGAGCAGCAGAGCCGGCACGGCCCGCCGACCGACCCCCGCCATGCCGCCTTGGGGCGGCCCGCCGGGATGGTCTTTCGCCACCTCGTCCCGCGGCTCGCCGGCCGCCCGCATCAACAGGCGGCCCGCGCCGCCGACCGCTCTACGCCACCACGCCGTCATGAGGCCGCCCTCTCCGTTCCGAATTCGTCCAGATACGCGTCGCGCCAATCGACCGGGTCCCAGTCCTTCAAATGCCGCGCCCGCTCGACGCACCCGACGTCGGAGGCGAAGCAGCAGGCCAAGTCTCCCAGAGCGGCCGTCGAGAATTCGAGCACCGCCGACTCCCCGGCGTTCGGTTTCTTGAGAAGGACCGGGTGCTCCATGTGGTCATAGCTGCGGTCCGACCCGTCCACGAAGGCGAACTCCTCCGGCGTCAGCCACTCCTCGTAGTCCGCGTACTTCGCCCCGCGGTCGGGATGGAAGATCCACGTTGCCGTCTGCGACCGCATGATCTTCGGCAGGTTGGGGTGGATCTCCGACAGGGACGACGGCCGCTGCCAGAGCGTCATCACCGCGATGAAGTCCTTTCGCACCTGCTGCATCCAGTCGATGCCGTTCTTCAGGAATTCGTCGCTGCTCCACAGCGCCGCGGTCTCGTCGATCAGGATGATTCCGCCGCGGCCTTCCCGGCGCACGCGCTCCGTCACCAGATAGGCCACATCCTCGACCAGCGGGGGCGCCAGCACCGGGTCCTTCAGGACGGTGGTGAAGTCGAAGGCGAGCAGGTCGCTCTCACCGATCGGCACGCGCTCGGTGCCCGAGAACACCGATCCGTAGGTCCCGCCGGGAAGCCAACGCTGCATCTGGGTGAAGGCCGGCGAGCCGGGATCGAACCCCGCCTCCACCACCGTGGCCAGAGTCCGTTCGTCCATCGGCGTGCCGGCGCTTTCCATGCGCACGAGCGCGTTGACCGCCTTCTGGTACATCCGTTCGCTGTCGGGGTCCGACAGGCCGGTGAGCAGCCGGAACAGCTTCGCCAGATGGGCGCGCACCGCGGTGGTCGGCGGACGCTGCAGCGGCTGAAGCTGCGCGTCCGTTTCCCCGCCCGGGCGATCCGACAGCAAGCTGACGTAGCGCCCGCCGCACATCGTCGTGGCGACATACTGGCCGAACCGCGAATCGAACAGGGTGGCGATCAGTCCCGGGAAATGCTCCAGGGCGCCGATCACCAGAAGGTCGGCCACCGTCGTCTTGCCCGACCCCGTGCGCCCGAAGATGATGGTGTGGGCGAGCGCGTCGCGCTTGGCCGTCTCGTGAAGGTTGACGTAATAGGGCGTTCCGGACGCGGTCAGAGCGCGCAAGATCCAGCTGTCGCCGGCGCCGCTCCCCCAGCCCGAGCGGGGAAGCCCGGCCTTCGGCGTTTCGAAGACCACGAGGTCGGCGACGTTCTGGCAAACGGCGCGAACCTCGCGGATGAAGCTCCAGTCTTCCCATCCGGGCAGCATCGACCACCACAGCACGCCGGCGAGGTCCCGCTCGACCACGGTTTCCGCATGGAAGGTCTGGAACACCGCCTCAACCTGCTTCTGGACGCGGGCCGCTTCGTCCGGGCTGTCGCCGAAGGCGAAAACGGTCAGGGCATGGCGGACCAGCCGCTCCCGTTCCCGGGAATTCGGCGCGATCATTTCCTTGACCTCCAGGAACTCGGCCGCCGCCTGCTGGGACACCCAGGTCGAGGCGGCGCCGCGTTCGAGCTGGTCCAGCGTGAACGTCCCGCCCATCTCCGAATGCACATAGGCGGCGTTGAGCACCAGCAGCTCGCCGTCCAACGCCTGCAGCCGAGCGACCAGCTCCTCGGGCGTCGCCCCGCCCCAGCTGCTGAGGGTGATCACCTGCGCGTAAGCCTTGCTCTGGCCATGGGAATGGATCATCAGGCCGCTGTCGGGGTTCAGGTCGACCGAATCCACCGCGACCAGCCGCGCCACGTCCTGGCGTCCGACCGGGGACGGCCGCGTCACCCGGCTGACCAGATGCCCCCAGAATTCGAGCAGGGTGCTGGCCGGATGGCTTCCCTCCTCCAGGCCCACCTCGCCCAGGTCCATGGGCTGGAAATCCTCCAGCGCCTTCCACACCTGGGCGCGCGCGCTCTCGAGCCGGGCGCGCGCGTCGTCGCCGTTGCCGCGCACGCTGAGCACGACGACGTGGCGGTTGCGGTAGGCGCGTTTGAACTGCGCCTCCCACCGCCCAACCACCCGGCTGCGCAGCGCCAGCCCCGCCGCGTTGCCGCGGGCGGGCCTACGCTGCGGCGGCGATGCCGGGACGCGCTGCCGCAGGTCGAACACGCGGACATGCACGTCGATCTCGGACAGGAGCTGGAACATCTGCCGGCGCCGGTCGCGCCGCTCGTAGCGGACCTCCTCGTTGGCGCCGGAATAGTCGAGGCCGGCGAGCTCGATCGCGACGCTGAGCGTGCCGTTGCGGCTGCGCAGCGTCCGGCCGTCGGACAGGATCTTGTCGAACAGCACATACTCGCTGAGCTTCGTCCGCCGCAGCGGCGGCACGGCCAGCCGCCCGAGAGGCGGCACCAGGGCGATGCCCAACCCGACGGCGATGCCGACGACCGACACCCAGGTCGCCGCAACTTCCCACCAGGAACTCCCTCCGCGGAGCAGGTCGTCCAGGGCGGCCAGCGAGACGCTCATGGATCGGCTCCTATGAGTCCGCGCCGCATCAGGATCATGCGGGGGCGCGAGGCCGGAGACATCGGCGCGCGGGGATCGAAGCGGGCGCGCCACACCGCGACGATGTGGCGGTCGCGTCGGAAGCAGCGCGCGAAATAGAGGTGCATGCCGATGCACAGCACTGCCGTCAGCTCGGTCCGCACCAGCGTGCCGTCGGCCAGGCCGACGGCAACCCCGGCGACCGTGCCGGCGACGATGTTCAGGCACCACAGCTGGAGGGGCACCCAGAGCATGTGGAGCGGATAGGCGACCGCCGTGTACACCGGGGTCGTCAGGCGCCGGGCCGCGGCCATCGCCGTTACTTGATCGGCGTGTAGGTGCCGACCGACGACGCGTCGGACAAGCCGCCCAATCCGAAGACATAGTTGATCAGCAGCGGAGCTGACGCGACCAGCATGATTCCGGCCACCACGCTTGCCAGGAAAACGAAGTCGAATTTCTTGAAGTAGGCCTTCACCGCGGCGACCACGAGCCCGCCGAACCCGAGCATTCGCACCACCCAGATCGCGAAGTTTGTGACCGCATTGCCCGCGCTGACCGTCGGTGCGAACGGGTCCGCGGTCACTGCGAACGCCGCGGACGGCAAAGCCACGGTGATCAGGATCACCAGAGCGGCCATGGACGCATGGCGATCAGGAAAACGCTCGTTCATGAGAGGGACACCTGTGCAGAAGAATGGAAGGTGCCCCAGAGCCTACGGAGGTGCGTCGCCGGGTTTCGAGCACCGGCGATGCGTTTTTTTCCGCTCATCGCTCCACGTCGCGGGACCGACGGCGCCGGATCGGTTCCGGCATCGCATCCGGACCGGCAGGGGTTGCGCCAAGCTCCCGCAGCACGGCAGCGGGCTCAAGCGGTGCCGGCCCGGAGATCCGCGCCACCACGGCACACCGCTCCTCCGCCCGATCGAGATCGCGCCGCGCGCGCCGGCGGCGGGCGGTGTCGGCGTCCGGCTCCATCATCTCCAACAGCATCACGCGCCCCCGCGCCGCCTCCCGCTCGTCGCCGCGCCGCTCGCCTTCGCGGGCGATGGCCTCGGCCGGCGACATCCGCCCGGCACGAAGGGCATCCGCGTCGGCGGCGCGTTCGTTGTGGTGCGCTTCGACCCGCCGGCGGGCATGGTCGGCCGCCGCGCGCGCCGCTGTCCAGCCCGCGGCCCGCACCGCCGCGGCAGCTTCCGCCGCGTCGGGCGCGCGGGCGTCGTCCCCGAGCAGGCCGAGCAACCGCGACGCTTCGGAAAATGCGGAAGCGGCCAGCTCCTGGCGGCCGTCGGCGAGCGTGGCGGCAGCGCGCGCCCACGCCGCGCGCCGCCGCGCGCGAAGCGCCGGATCGGGGCGGCGTTCGATCTCGTCCAGGCGGTCGAGGGCACGGACGAGACGTTCCGCCGCCTCCGCCGGCACGCCGGGGGACCCGGAAAGGATCGCCGCCCGGCCGCGCCGCCCGTTGGCGCGGCTCGCCGTCTCGACACGCTCGTTCACCGCGGCGCGCAGCGCGTTGACCACGCCGGCCGCCGTCGGCACGCCGGCCCGCTCCAGGGCCGAGCGTCCCGGTCCGAGATGCACGCCGGGCAGGGTCGCCTCGCCGCGCTCGGCGTAGGAGCGGGCGTCGAACCGCCGGCCGACAAGCGGCCGTCCGTCCGCCCGCCGCCGCTCGTCGGCGGCGTCGAGATGGCGGTTGATCGTCGCCGCCGACCGCTCGCGCAATTCGCGGACCCAGGACGGCCCGCGCGCCGTCCGGTCCTTGCGCGCGGCGAAGGTCCAGGCGTGGGAGGCGGTGCGTTCCGCCGGGCGTTCGCTCCACAGCGCGTGCAGATGAATGTTGCGCGGATCGGACCCGGCCTCGATGTCCGGGCGGTGAACCGCGGCGTGATGGGGCAGCCCCCGCTCGGCGAGGGGCCGCATCAGGTCGCGGGCGAGCGCCGCCAGCTCGTCGCCGTCCAGCTCGTGGGGCAAGGCGATGATGGCGCGGTTCTGGACGCAGCCGTCCACGCGCTCCCGCGCCTCCACCGCGTCCCAGAAGGCGGCGCGTTCGTCGGCGTCGTCGCCGATGGTGCCGAAGCTGATCAGCACGCCGTCGCCGTCGGCCATCAATTCCGCAACACGCTCATCTTGCGGCAGGTCGGCGCGCTCGACATAGCGCTGGAACGACGCCGCCGCTCCGGCGCGCACCCGACCGCGGCTGGTTCGCGCCGCTCCGCCGCTCTTGCGCTGGATCGCCGGGCCCAGCGCCCGCGCCGCCGCGGCGAACTGGGCCTCGGGAACGTACCAGCTCCGCGCCTTGCGGTCGTAGGCGCCGCCCGCCGCCTGCAGGTCACGGACCCGTCCGCGCTTCGCCTTCACATAGACCCGGCCGCGGCGTGCCTCCGTCTCCTTCGGCGAGAGGCCACCGCTTCCCGACGGCGGCCGCTTCGACACCGACGACACCCGGATGTGGAGCGGTTCGACGCGCGGTGGCGGTCCGCTCCGGCCGCGGGGAGCCGGCAGCAGGAGGGATCGCAGGCCGACCTTGAAGTAACGTCCCGTCGCCAGCCCGCGCTCCACCGCGTCGCCTTCGTCCAGTCGCCCGGACCGGTGCCGGTCGTCCCATTCGGCTTCGCCGATCAATGACAACGCCTTCGCGAACGTCACCATGCCTGCCGTCCTTACCCTTCGCCATCTTGGTGCCGTGGCTGCTTGTCACGCCGCCCACGGCAATAAAAACGAGTTGGGCGCCTAACAGAAGCCAAGTGGGTGCCCACGAGCCTTCCAACCATTACCGGTAATGTTATCGGTAGTGTGATAAGCCATTACCGGTAATGCGCCTTTGTATGACAATGGCTAATTGCGCAAACACCTCTTCCCTGACATTACACATGACGGCCCTTCAAGGGGCGATCATGTCATTACCGGTAATGCTTTGGGCTCTGTCATGACAGGCAAATCACGGCGTGTTCCGCCGGGCGTCGGGTGTGACCACAGGTTTGGCGTCGACATACGGCATGCGGTTCGAAACCGCCGGTGCTCGAACACGGAGGTTGCATGTCCGTAGGCTGGCCAGGTTTCACCGTGGAGGACACCCATGCCACCATTTTGCTTCCGTATGACATGTAATACACGGTCGGCGCCGATGACTGCCGTAGTGCGGTGGACGCCCCGGAAAGGCGCGGTCCGCGGACCGTGTCGGCCTAAAACCGACCGGCATGGTGCGTAATGGGCGACCGGCCGCGGACCAAGAACGCCGCACGCATCGAGCGATGCCGCACACGGATGAAAGCCGGAGGGCTTGTGCGTTTTGAAGGAGCGGTTTGGCCGGACGATCGAGCCTTGCTTGCGGATCTGATCGGGCGCCTGCGCAACGCTCCGGACGATCATGAGTTTCGTGACCGCCTGCGCAGCATGCTGGGCGACGGCTTCGGAAACGAAAGCGATTGCGCCGGTGAAGCCGGCCGAGGGGAAGCGGCGGCGGCGAGTTTATCGGCACCGACGATGGACGGGGATCGCGACGCGCAGGCCGGGATCTTGAGATGGCCGAGGAGCGGTATGCAGTGGTGGCGTACTTGGCGGAACGGGGATGCGTGATGGGCGACCGGTTTCTGTCCAAGAACGCCGCGCGTGTTCGGCGGTACCGTGCACGATCAAAAGCCGGAGGGCTTGTGCGTTTTGAAGGAGCGGTTTGGCCGGACGATCGAGCCTTGCTTGCGGATCTGATCGGGCGCCTGCGCAACGCTCCGGACGATCATGAGTTTCGTGACCGCCTGCGCCGCATGCTGGGCGCCGGCTTCGGGGACGAGAACACTCGTGCCGATCACGCCGGAGTTCCCGCGAGGTTTTCGGCAACACCGTTGGACGGCGGCGATGGCGAGGAATCCCTGCGCAACGGGCGTCACACCGGGGGCCGGCATGAAGGCGACGCGATGGAGCGAAGGGGCGCGGTTGAGCGGCGGCGCGGTTCGGTGGAAGGGGCGGCGGCGGGGCAGCCGCCCAGCACCGATCAGATGAACTTTGCGCGCAGGATTGCAGAGCGTCGCGGCCTGTCCGTGCCGGATGGTCTCGACCGGGCGGAAATGAGCGCATGGATCAACGCCAACCGATGATGCGCCGCCGCAGCGTTCCGCCGGTGCTCGAAAACACCGGGCACACCTCCGTAGGCTGGCCGGGCATCGGTCAGCACCAAGGAGATATCCGCGATATGGACATCCGGAACAACGGCGACGAGACGGGCCAGGAGGACGATCGTCCGAGCGGCGGCACGCTCATGGACCGGCCGCGTCAGGGGCGCGGCCGGCCACCGAAGAACCGTGAGGAAGACGCAGACAAGGAGGTGATGGGAATCGATCTCGACGGCGACGAACCGGCCGACGGGCGCGAGCGTGCCGTTTACCGCACCAGCCGCCGCGTTCGGAAACTCGCGGATGAGCTGGCGCAGTTCCGCGACACGTTGCGCCAGGCCCGCGACGATCAGCGCAAGGCCATGGACGAGTTGCAGGCCGAACGTGACCGCCGGCGCGACGCGCATCGCCTGCAGGCCGCGGCCCTCTGCGAGGATGTCGGGATCAGCGCGGATCTGCTGCTTCGCCTCGCGGCGGCCAAAAGGGCCGGCGATGCGCAGCTGGTGGCGGATCTCACCCGGCAACTGGTGGGATGACGGCGCCATGGACGCGACCACCATTCCCCGGCCATTCGATCCCGTTGACGGTTTTCTCCGGCTGACCCGGATGGCGCAGTGGATCTTCGACGTGGCGTCGATCACGCTCGCCGTGCTGCTGGTGCTGACCATCATCGTCATCGCGGTCGACCGCGGCATGCTGCGCGTGCCCTTCATCGAACGCTGGATCATTCGGCCCGTGCGCCGCATTCGCGATCCACGCCCGTCTCCGCCGGACGAAGGAAGCCAGACATGAAAAGCGATGACCGGGTCCTCGCCACAGCCATCGCCTGCTCCTTTTTCGTGGCGCTGGTGATCCTGCTTCCCGACACCGCGCAGGCGCAGAGTTCCGACGTGTCCTGCATGGCCTGCGGCCTGACCGAGCGAATCGAAAAGGCGAGCCGGACGTTCCGCGAGGCGAGCTTCAAAAACCTTGTCGGCCCGGCGTCCAGTTTCGGACGCATGCTCGGCCTCCTGTGGATCTACCTGTTCGCCGTTCAGATCTTTCTCCAGCCGAGCCAGATCCCGCGCTTCCTGGAAACTTTTCTCGGCCGCGTCGGCTGGCTGCTGGCGATGGTCGGCATCCTCTCGGCGCCGCAGTGGATACTCGACAACATCGTGACGGCGGGTGAGCAGACCTTCATGGGTGTGGCCGCCTACGTGCTGGGCACCGCGCAGTCGGCCTTCGGCGGAACGGCGAGCGTGCCGCCGGTTGGTGACAGCGCCTGGTACACGGCTCTGTGGCGCGAGGTCGAGGGCACGGTCTTTCCGCTCGTGCTGAAGCTGATACGGGCGGGGGCTCCGGGCGCCTGGTACGACATCGCGGCACTTCCTCGGCTCATCCTCACGCTTCTGATCGTCGCGCCGTTCGGCTTCGTCCTCGGCATCTTCATGGCCTTCATGGTGCAGGTGATCTTCTACACGGCCGCCGTGACGGCGATCGGACCGCTGCTCGTCGTCGGGCTTCCCTGGGGAACAACGCGGTCCTACCTCTGGGGAGCGTTGAAGTTCATGTTGGGCGGCGGCTTAACGCTCGTGTTCGCCGCGGTGGCCATGGGCACGACATCGGCCATGCTGCAGTCGCAGTTTCAAAATGTGTCGCTCGGCGATCCTTCCCCCGCGGCGCTGCAGAAGTTGCTCGACGTCACCAATCCGGAATACTGGTACACCTTCATCGTCGGGCTGGTGTCCGTCCTGCTGCACCTCGCGGCTCCGCGCATCGCGAGCAACATCGCGGGCGTTACGGACTCCGCCACCAGCGCCGCCATGGTGACCGCCGCGGGACAGGCCGGCGCGGCGAAAGCGGGGGGGATGGCCCACGGGAAATTGTTCGGCGGCGGCGCGCGCAATTCGATTTTCGACAGCGCCGGCAATGTCGCGACGGGCGGTTTGAGCGGCGCCATTCTGAACGCTCTGCCCAAAGGCGGTCAGCAGATGGCCGACGTCGTCGCGCAGCGTGGTCTCGTCGGGCTGGCCGGCGCCGGCGCAGCGGCCGGTGCGCGCGGAATCGCGGCGGGTCTCAGAGCGGCGTACCACGGCACCCGCGGGAATGGAGCGCCGGGAGCATGAAAGAACTAACGGCGGCCGGGGCGCCCACGGTCCAGATCGGGCAGCCGCAAACGGATCTGCGCGAGGTGAACGCCGCCGACCTCCCCGCGGACCGTCACGCGCGCCGGAGGCACGCGGTGGCTGGTGAGCCACCGCCTCACCGCGTCGGCCCGCGAAGCGGCGAGGCCGGCGGCGTATTCCGGAGC
Source organism: Azospirillum sp. UENF 211521 (assembly GCF_058780535.1). Taxonomy (NCBI): domain Bacteria; kingdom Pseudomonadati; phylum Pseudomonadota; class Alphaproteobacteria; order Rhodospirillales; family Azospirillaceae; genus Azospirillum; species Azospirillum sp. UENF 211521. The sequence continues at coordinate 10,358 of NZ_JBSNCF010000004.1, read as the reverse complement.
GTCCGGGACGGGTATGGCCCAGGCCTGCACGACGAGATCGAGCGTCGTTCCGTGCAAGGCGTCGGCGCAGGCTTGCAGGATGGTCTCGGCTTGTCCATCAAGGGCCGCAGAGCGGGGGGCAAAGGGAATGGGCGCGCAGCGGCCGATCTGCGTTCCGGGGTCCTCGGACGCCGCAGTTCCCCGCGGGACGAGCCGGATCGGTTCGCCCGCGTGCGAGGAGAAGGACAACGCGGCGGCGGTCACGCACACCGCGGCGATGAGATGGACGGAGAGCATGCGATGACGGGGGATCATGACGTGAGAATAGCGCTCTTCCCGGCCGCGCCGCGAGCGCCGGTATTCGCGGCGGATCGCGGGTTGCCGCTCGGCCCATCGTGCTGGCCGCACACCACCCAACTGTTTCCGCAACCCTTCACGGATGCTGCGATGCCCGACCACCCAACCGAGCAGGCCGAGGCCGAGCTGGACGATCTTTCTCTGAGCCTGCTCCCACAAGGCCGGCGGCATGTCCGGATGGAGCATGTGCATCCCGACGGCCGCCCGGATGATCATCGCATCGACCTGGACGCCGAAGCGCTGATCAACGCGGTCAGCGACCGCATCGCCGACGTCGCGTTTCGGCGGACGGACGCCGCCGACGTCGCCCTTCTGTTGCTCGACCGGTCCGGCCGCACCCTCGGGTCGATCACGGCTCGCGCCGATTTCCTCCGGCGCCGCGGCGTCGTCTGGGGTGGCGACCGCCACATCGAAGGGCTGATCCGCACCCTGGCCTTCTACGTCACGATCGACCAGGTACGTCTCCTCGAGCAGGCCGAGCAGGCCCTGGTCAGGCGATCGCCGCCCATGGGCGAGCACCTCGGCCGGCGCAAAATCGCGGACTCATGAGTGCCTTCTCGTGTGGGTGCTCGAAGCGGCCATTTCACGGGCCCTACGCTGCAGCTTCGACGCACCGCACCGGAGTTCGGCATGTTCAAGCGCTTCAGCACCTCGCGACCTGTTCTGGATGCTGCCTCGAAGCTGGTCACCATTCTGTGCCTCATGGGGATGAGTGCATTGTTTGGGGCCTTCCTCACGATTGGCCTCCTCAGCGCCCACCACCTTCAGCAAACCGAGAAGATCGTCGAGGGCATAAGCGCGATGACACGCACGCAGGCGGGCGTGTCCATGGCCACGGCCGTGGGTTACGCCCTGTCGCGCGGCGACGTCGCCGGCGCCGAGACGGCTCCGGACGGTGCGGTCACGGTTCATCTGAACAATGGCGGGGCGATCGAGCTGGCCAACCCGTGGGGCGGCCCTCAACGCTTTAACGTGGCAACCGGTACCTGGTATCTTGAGGTTCCCGAACGCGCCTGCCCCTCACTGGTGAGCATGATGCCCCAGGGCATGCTCACCGGCATCGGAACGGGTGACGATCTGGACGGCATCGGCGCCATCTCTGCGCGTCCCATCAGCATCGAGGGGGCTCTTGAGCGGTGCGCCGGAGCGCATGCCCTGGCCCTGCGATTTGCCGGTCCGGCGTGACCAGGGTGGGGCTTCGTCGGTTTGCAGCGGATGACCTGGGTAACAGGTCCGCTCTGAATTGAGGATCAGGTGATCGGCTGGCAGTGCCAGTGGTCGAGGAAGGCGGCGATCTCGACGTCCGTGTAGCCGAGCAACCACCCGATGGTAGCGTGCTGGAACTCACCGAAGGCGGGCCGCGGGTGCGCGTAGATCTCGCACAGAGCCCTGAGCCGGGCTTCATGCTGCGGAAGCGCGTAGAACCGAACCTCCGCCAGTCCTGGCTCAAAAAGTCCGAAGAGACGCCCGAGCAGGTCCCGGCGAAGCTGGTGCATGGGGACCTGCACCGAAGCGACGATCAATTGGCCCTTGGCCACGGCTTTATCGAAAGGGCTCCACCTGTACGAATTGGACACGAGCGCCAGAGGCTTCATGCCGGCGAGCATGAGCTGTAGCTCGCGTCCCTCGTGCGGGCCAATGCCGGCAGGAGGTTTCTGTTCGTTGCGTCGGAACAGACGGAGCATTGGCGAACCCTCGGTTATGAGCCTACCGGCGCGATGTCAGGCGCAGGTCGGTGACCGTGATGGTGCCGGCCTCGATGTCGGCCATGATCTGACGCCGGCCTTGGTCGGTCAGTTCGACCGGGGCATAGGTCCGAACCTCGGTGCCCGGCGGGGCCTTCCCGGCGAAGGGAGCCGGCGGGTCTTCAAGAATGACGGTCTTTGCCATGCTGGTTGTCCGCGTTCGTGAAGCTGCTCAGCCGACAACGTAATACATCCAGTGCCCGCGGGCGGCGCAGCGCAGGCGTACTGGTCTCTCTGCCGCCTAAAGCTCCGTCGTCGGCTGACGTGCGGGGCTGGCTGGCCGCTGGGGGCTCGTTTACGACTTCCGTTGGCGGCGGATGACAGCGGCAACAATGGCGATTGCTCCGCCGACGATCAGGGAAAAGATGGTCGTGAACGACCACCATACCGGGTTCAGCAGGTTGTCGCTGTGCGGCCCGTGGACAGTCTTCAAGGCGATGGCTGTCATGCAGGCGAGTGCGACAAAAAGCCATGTGATTGTGAACGGTGGCAGGGCATGTCCCATTGGATCAGCTCCCTCGTTACTCGTCAGCCTCAGCGGCGTCCGCCGGGCGCAGAGTGATGACCGACGATACGGCACGCAGCCGGTCTCGCAGGGTAGCCATGTCAGTGTCCCCATCCTCTGCCAGTTTCACGATGCGGGAGGGGATGCCCAAGGCAGCCACATGAGAGACGGATGTTGTGACGAGGTGCTGCGGCTTCATGATGTAATCCTGGTTAGAAAGACAGTCTCGGCATTCAGTCTGGCGCAACGCCGGCCTGTCTATGAAGGAGGCGGACGGCGCCACCCAGGCGGTTGAACGCATCGGCGGCTGTCCAGGCAAGACTGGTCACGCCGCCATCCGGCGAGGTCTCGATGTCGTCGGGTACGAACGGGGCACCTTCATCGACCGCCATGGCGCTGACGCGGACCGTGGCGGGATCGATCTCGATCAAGCGGCCGCCAAGATCCATTTCAGCCACGACACCGCACCGCGAGGGCCTGATGCGAAGAGCGCGAGCGGATCGGCCGAACCATTCGGCTTCTTCGGGCGTGGCCAAGCACTCGATCAGCACGTCCATCCTCAACCATCCTTCGGCAAAGGTGAGGAGGGCCGTGTGTCGGTCCGGCCCTGGCGCGGCGGAAGGGCTGGTCATGGGGACGCAGTCTCCGAACCGGCAGAGCTATGCCGCCGCCGGCGCTTGGCCACGGGAGGAGTGTTTCAACGCGAAGATGGCGGTGGCGATGACCGCGGACCGCTCACCGAACGGCAACAGCAGGACATGCTGAAGGCCATCGATCACGGTCTTGGAATAGGAAAGGGCCTGCCCTTCTTTGATGAGGTCGTCGAGGCCGTAAGCGCCGGACGCGATGCCCTCGATCAGCGCGGCGATCTGGCCGTCGTCCGCGTCGCCGGCATCGCGGTCGCTTCGTTCCGCGGCCAGCAGCGCGACGCCGGCGATGAAATGCTCGGCCGTGATCCTCCAATGGGCCTCATCCACTCCAAAGGTGCGGCCGGACGCGTAGGCGCGGGCATGGGCGGCACGGGCCTCCGTCTCGACCGAAGGCGGAAGGCCGGTGAAGAAGCCGGCCGACACCAGTGAAGCCTGTTCGATCGGAAAGGGGGAGACGGTCATGAGGACAACTCCGCTGTTGGAAAACGCATGCCGACCAGCATGCCGCTCCTCATCTCGGCCATTCGAGCACCGGCGCGGGCGCGTCTGCCCCGACCGGATCATGGTGCCCATGCCTCATGCTGCGCAGGAACGATCGCCAGACGTCGTCGGGCACGATCTTCTCGCCGGTCCCCGAACACAGCAGGCACGCCTCCGGCGGCCGGTCCGGCTGGAAGACGGGGTGGCGCCCGGTCCCGTAGCAGCAGTCGCAGAGATCGATCCGCCCGACGATGCGCCGCTGCACGACCGGATCGTCCGGTCCGGCGAAGCGGACGGGCAGGCTCTGGAGGAGATGCTCCACGGCGCTGTCGAGGACGTCCTGGGCGGATCTGTGCCAGCCGAGATTGGCGATCCCGTAGAGCGCGTCCTCGCCGTTCATTCGCAGAGCGACGTCGACGAGGTGGAGAGCCATCCCGCCCTCGCAAGCGGCCGGCGGTGGCGGCGGAAGCGCCCGAGGACCGTGGGTCAGTCGGACGATCCGGCTGTCAGGCGAGGTGCCGATCTCCAGTCCGGGATGGCTGCGCAAGACCGTTGCCGTCACCTGGGCGGCCAACTGAAGGAAGGCGGGCGGCAAGGTGCTGCGTTCCCGACTGTGGATTCCGTTCTCCATCCGTCACGCTCCCGCGGTGGCCAAAGGCCGATGGCGGTCGCCGCCGGCACGGCGGAGGATGTAGGCGCAGGCGCTTTCCGCCTGCCCCACCGCCCAGAAGAAGCTCTTCCGTTTGCCGCGGGTCCCGAGATGCTGCATCCAGCTCGCGATGTAGGCCGTGTTATGGGAAAGAAGTTGGGCCGGCAGGCCGAATTGCGCGCAGAGGAAGGCCGCGCCGATCTCCGCCACCAGCTCCTCCTTCGGGCGGTTGTTGCCCTTGCCATAGTTGAGCAGCGTGTCGCGGCGTAGGCGGGATGCCGACCCGGTGGCGTGCGTGCATTCATGGGCGAAAGTCAGCACGTAATATTCGTAGCCGCTCAGACCGCCGCGCGGCTGAAAGGCGGCTTTCGGCGGCATGTTGACCCGGTCGGTCGCCGGGTTCCAGAACGCCCGGACGCCCCCCTCGATGAGGGCGGGGCCGCCGACGGGATCGTCCGGCAGGGGCCGCCAGGACAGCAGCGCATTCTCCAGCTTCAGGGCGGCTTGCGTCGGTGACGGCACCGCCGGCGTTGCGATCGGCACACCGTCGACCTGGTGAACGTTGAACCACCGCTGGCGTTCGAAGCCGATCATCGGACGGAGCTGCCCGCCCAGGGCATCCCCACCGATGGGACCAAGCTTCCTGGCGATGCCCGGCGTCTCACGGGTCCAGGCCGCCGCCGGAGCCTCCTCATCGAAGATCGGGACCAGGATGAGGGTGCCGGTTTCGCCGGACCGGATGGCGCCGCCGTTCCGCTCCCATGCCTCCGGGGATGCCCAGAGGTGAGCCGTATAGCCGTTCCGTCGCGCAGCCGCCCACAGAGCGAGCGTGTTCTGTCCCTTGAAGGGGCGGCCGGAGAACGCGTTGGTCGGGCGGGCGGAAAAGCCGGCCCAAGGCATGACCCACTCCCCGGCGGCGTTGCGCTCGACAGCGCCGAGAATGTCCTCCGCGATGGCGGTGTGTGCCTCCTCCTCGGTGAGAAGTCCGTCGGTCATGCCCTGTGAGTCTCCGTCGTGCGTGTGCTCCACACGACGGTACCGGGTGGTAATCCATCAATTCGAGCCTCCACGAACGGCCGGCCCAGGTAGCGGCATCGGGGCGAGGTCGCCGACGGCGTTCATGGGCGTGCTCGACCCGCCGGCCGGGCCATCGGCATGATCGGGGCGAGGGGGCGCTGCCGTTTCGGCGTCCCGCGTCCAATGGCCAGGAGATCCCCGCAGGATGACGCTGCATTCCTCCGGCGCCGCAGCCGAGCCGCCGTGCATGGGTGACCTTGCGGATTGCCGCTCCAGTCTCGATCTCGCCGCCGAGATCATCCGCCTGGGCGATCTGATCGGCGCCGGGGCGGCGACGTCGATGGACCGGTTGGCGTTCGGCGATCTCGGCCGACAGTTCGGAGGCATCCGGCATTCGCCGATGGAATGGCGCAAACTCCGGGCCGACGAGGAGGCCGTGTCGCTGTTCGGGCGTGCCGAACGGCTGCTGGCACTCCACGATCCCGCCTCCCTCCCCCAGCGGCCCCTGCCGGACAAACTGTCCGAGAGCCGCTGGCGGACGGTGCCTGCGGTCGAGCCCTGGTTCGAGAGCCGTCGGTGGCTTCACGGCTCTGCTCGTTGTCTCTTCCTCGGTCCGGCCGGCAGCGGAAAGAGCACCTGCGCGCGCGCCCTGGCCCATCGCCATGGCCTGCCTGTCGTGGAACTGGGGCCGTCTGAGGTGCGGACGCTCCGCGACCAGGATCTCCGGACGTTCATCGACCGCGCCGAGCGGATCGGCGCATTGCTGCTGGTGGAGGCGGCCGATCTTCTGCTGCTTCGGCCGGATTATCCGGCCGGCTACGAAGATCTGCTCAGATCCGCTGCTTTGGCCAACGAGGTGGAGCGTTTTGCCGGACCCGTCATCATGACGGCCCGGAGACCGGACAGCATCGACCCCGCGGCGATAGCGTCCCCGATCCATCGGGTTGCGTTCCACGCCTTGGCCCAACACCTCGTGGTGGTGCCCGGGCATGCCGATGGGGCGCCGACGCACGGTCCCTGACGGACCATCGGCCACGATGCTCCGACAGGCCGACGGTGCCTTCGGTGCCGTCGGCCTGTCTCCGCCTTCAATGCCCCCGCCTCCGGTGCCCGAAGGGTGCCGGAGGCGGGGCGGTTTCCCCGGCGCGGCGCCCGAAGGGTGCTGCAAGGGGGGTGGTAAAAGCGTCTGCTGGTGCGCCGGCGTCGCACGACCGTCGCGACGTTCATCCTTCCTGCCGGCACCCTCCGGGCACCGGCAGCGCATGATCGGCGGCGCGCGTTCCTGTTGGCCATACCGGCCATTCGGCGGCGCATGCCTTGCCTGCTTGGTGACCGCGGCCCGCACCGTCCCTGGGTGCCCAGAGGGTGCCCAGGAATGCCCGCAGGCGCCCGAAGGGTGCCGAGGGCGTCCGGATTTCCTATGGCGCGTCCTGCCGGTGTTCCGAAGGGCGCCGGCAGGACGCTGCATTCGGGGCCGCAAGCATTTGGCGGTCCCTGTCAGCTTGCCGGCACCCTACGGGCACCGGCAGCGCACGTTTGAGGCCCAACCATAGCCGCAGTCGCCTCCGGTGCCCAAAGGGTGCCGGAGGCGGTGGTGCCCCAGGTCGGTGCCCGAAGGGTGCCGGCAGGGTGCCGACGTCGCTTTTTCGGTTGCCGCCCGTCGGGCCCCGGCAACGCGGAGTCGGCCTCTGATCATAAGCCACGTCACGGTCCTTGTCCGTCCATCCGCCGGCATTCGTTGTGGCCTCATGTATTCGCCATTCTCCCCCCCAAAAAAAAGCCGCCGAACCGCCGGGCCACTGCGAAACGGTCAGCATGATATGTCGATACATCGTGACGAAAGGAAATGTGCCGTCATGTCATGATAATGAGTGGAGGGAAATAGAATAGCTCATGTAATGTCCTGTCATTCCGCATGCAAATATCATCTTTGACCAAAGACGACGGCCGCTTATTTAAAATATCGGCGAATAATTTGTTTGGAGAGTGCGAAAAAAGTTCTTGCAATGGCGGGGGGTGCGGCGCATCGTTGATGTCAGACAGGCCGCCCGGCGTCGTGCAACAGGATGCACCGGGACAGCCAGCCGCCACTCAGCCGCTCAAATTGAAAGGATTGACCATGAAGTCGATTGCCGTTCTGGCCGCCGTCGCCGCCATCACCTTCGCCGCCAACGCCGTTCAATCCGGCTATACCGATCTGCGCGTCCGGATCGCCGCCGCCGAGGCGAATTCGTCCGCCGGGTCCATCGCTCAGGATGGCGCCGCTCCCGTCCGCGTCCTGGCCAGCCTGCGGTGATTCAATGCCATGGCGTCGATCGAGAGGGGCTTGGCGGTGGCGCGTTCAGGTGCCACCGCTGTGAGGTGCAGGGGCCAAGTGGGGGACGTGGCGCGCGACTCCTGGTCGGAGCGGTCCCCCGGGGCCCACGCTCCCACAAGGGTTTCTAACCCTCCGATTGCGTTGATTCGGTTGCACTGGCTCGATGTGTTGAAATGCACGGCCGATTCGAGGAAAAAGAGAATGATTTATCGGCGAACCCGCGATGGAAAACATCGCTTTTGCGCGAGCGGACGGCGTTGTTGAGTAGGGGACAGGCTGCGCTTTCCGCTTGAACTGGGAAATCGACCATCCGGATTCCAGGCGGTGATGGCGGAATAGACTCTTACGCTTGCGCTGTGTGGGGACTCCAGTCCATAGTTGCATTCGGGTGATGACCGTCACCAGAAACTGGAAGAGTTGGAGAACCCAAATGACCGTGTAATCGCCCTTCTCTCCGAGCAATCCATTCAGAAGCTTTCGAGGGTTTCCGGCAGTTCGGAAACTCCGTGGTTTCACGCGGTGCTGACATTCGCCCGCCACGGCTCTGCTCGTCGATCACAAACTCCCCTTTGATTACGGTCGCGCCTTCAGCGCGTCTGCATGACGATTCATGCGCGCGTCTTCAGCAGGCCCGATCACGCCATCGGACAGGACATGCCAACGGCCAATCGAACGCGCACGAGAAACGACTAAGCCCAAGCCCCCCTTCCGGAGAGCCTGGGCTTAGACGAGCCGACATGAACACATGACCGGCAGCAGTGTCAGGTAATCAGCTCCTAGACACTGCACCAGCCATTTGTGCCCGTCAACTGGAATTTCACGGTTCCGGTAACGCTGCCTCTGTGCCCGAGCGCTCCACCGATCGCGGGACAAGGTCCCGCCACGGGAGAGATGTGCATGCAAGAATCCTCCTTCGTCCGAAAGCCCCCTCCCGGCCGGGCGCGCTTCGTTGCGGGCGACTACCGCGCCGCCGCCGCCGCCGCCGCGTTCGGCGGGCTTCCAGCTTCGCTGTCCCATCCTAAACAATTGCTGGAACCGCTCCGCGCCGCAGGGCGTCACCTGCCCTTCCCCCGCTGCGCTCTCGATACGCTGGCCTTCCTGCTCGATCACACCAGGCTCGAGGACTGGCGCCCTGGCGGCCGCCCCGTCGTCTGGCCGGGCAACGCGAGAATCGCCCAGGCCACCGGTCTGTCGATCGCCACGGTGAACCGTCACCTTGCCTGGCTGCGCGCGGCCTCCGCGCTGAAGCTGGAGATCGGTCCCGGCAACCGGCGTCAGCCCGTTCGTGACAGTACGGGCCAGATCGTCGAGCTGTACGGGCTCGACCTGTCCCCCCTGGTCGATCTTCATCGGCGCATGGTCGAAGTCGCCCGGCACCAGGCCGAGCGCGGCCGGGCGCTGCGCAGCATCGTCGCCGGCATCCGTTGCCGGGCCGATCTGACCCGCCAGCACGAGGATGCCGCATCCGCCGCCGGCGCCGGACCTGATGAGCCGGAGTGCGTCGAGCTGGTCGCCAACGCACGGCACGCGGACGCGCTGATCGCCGAGGCCAGGATGATCCTGCGCCGCGATGCGAGGGTCGACGAGGAGGGGCAGTCCGAGCATCTTGGCCGCCTCGCGGCGATCGACACCGAAATCCGGCTGGTCGAGACGAGGTCCAGGGCGCTCGCCGAAGCCATCGTTTCCAAGGCTTTGGATGAGAAAACAATATGCGCGCATCCCAGCAACGAGACGCATAACACTACAAGCTTAGACCATCCGCAGGATGGTATTCTGTATGGCTATGCGGGTGATGTAGCGTCCAGGTCTGTGGATAACTCCACCCGGGAGAAGGGTGGCGGGAACGACGAACCGTCCCCGGACCTGTTCCCGTTCGTTCCGGAATCGCAGAAGCCGGCCATGCCCCCTCCACGCTGGAACGGACGCCTGCTCGCTTCCGTCAGCCCCACCTTCGCCAGCGTGTTCGCGCAGTATCGGACCGGGAAATCCGGGCCGGAATCCGCCGATCTGGACGATCTTCGGATCGTCGGGCGGATCGCCGCCCTGCGCCTGGGGCTGTCGGACGTTTCGTGGAGCCGGGCGGTGGACCGGCACGGCGAAGTCCGGGCGGCGCTGTGCGCGCTGGTCGCCGGCGATCGTCCGGCGCATGAGATCCGAACATCGCGCGCGCAGATGCTCGCCGGCATGTACCTGAAACGGTCGGAAGACCTGAATCCGCTCGCCTCGTTGTTCGGCATGGCTGGTCGACGGTCGGCGGCACCGGCGGTCGACGCCGGACAGCGGCTCTTGTGTTAGGAGGCCGGAGATTGCGAACGCCCGGATGCCTTTCGACCGGCGAGCCGGCGCAGCGGCCGGCGCACGCTGGCCTCGTGCAGGATGCCCCCCAGCAATGCCATCAGAATCGCGCAACCGCCGAGGCTGCCGCCCCACAGCAGCCCGAATCCGGCGAGACACAATCCCGCCCGTTGGAGGACACGTCCTCGCCGGATCAGGCGTTGGGAGGAACCGGATGACTTCGGCCCGGGCACCGGCGATGGAATCGCACGTTCCACCGCGTCCTCGGCCGGAATGCCGTCGTCGACGGGGGCGCCGGAGCCCGACGCCATCGCCAGTCCGGAAGCGGCAACGATGGCGAGAATGGCCGGAATGATCATCCAGA
>NZ_JBSNCF010000003.1:822500-827637 GCF_058780535.1 Azospirillum sp. UENF 211521 | reverse complement strand
CGACTGGTTGGTGACGCTGGCCGGCGCGTTGCTCGCGGTGTCGGTCAGGGTGCCGGTGCCCGGGTTGTAGTCGAGCGTCACCGTCTCGCCCTGGCCGACCGCCGAGGCCAGGGTGAAGGTCAGCGTGGCGGTGCCGGACCCGCTGGCGTAGGTCGCGGCGCGGCTCTGGCCGGCGACCGTCACGGTCAGGCCGACGGCGCTGCTCGCCGACATGGCTTCAGCGAAGGTGACCGTCAGCGTCGTGCCGTTCACCGCCGCCGAGGCGATGGTCGGCCGGTTGGCGTCGATGCGGTCGGCACCCTGGCTGATCGCCGTGGTGTAGGGAGTGTTGGAGTTGCCGGCGGTGTCGGTCAGAACGATGCTGACCGGGATGTCCGAGCCCGCCGCGACGTCGGTGCCGCCGCTGGTCACCGTGAAGGTGGCGGTGTAGGTGGTCGCGTCAACCTTGGCCAGGTTGCCCAGCGCGAAGCCGCCGACCGTGCTGCCGTTGCCCAGCGTGTAGGTGTCGCTGTCCGACGCCACGGTGATCGTCACCGTCACCACGTCGCCGATCTTCATCACGGCGTCCGGGATCGACACCCCGGTGATCGACGGCGGCGTCGTGTCGGGCGCCGCGGTGCTGTTCGTCACCGACTGGTTGGTGACGCTGGCCGGCGCGTTGCTCGCGGTGTCGGTCAGGGTGCCGGTGCCCGGGTTGTAATCGAGCGTCACCGTCTCACCGTGGGCGACCGCCGAGGCCAGGGTGAAGGTCAGCGTGGCGGTGCCGGACCCGCTGGCGTAGGTGGCGACGCGGCTCTGGCCGGCGACCGTCACGGTCAGGCCGGCGGCGCTGCTCGCCGACATGGTTTCGGCGAAGGTGACTGTCAGCGTCGTGCCGTTCACCGCCGCCGAGGCGATGGTCGGCCGGTTGGCGTCGATGCGGTCGGCGCCCTGGCTGATCGCCGTGGTGTAGGGAGTGTTGGAGTTGCCGGCGGTGTCGGTCAGCACGATGTTGACCGGCACGTCCAAACCCGCCGCGACGTCGGTGCCGCCGCTGGTCACCGTGAAGGTGGCGGTGTAGGTGGTCGCGTCGACCTTGGCCAGGTTGCCCAGCGTGAAGCCGCCGACCGTGCTGCCGTTGCCCAGCGTGTAGGTGTCGCTGTCCGACGCCACGGTGATCGTCACCGTCACCACGTCGCCGATCTTCATCACGGCGTCCGGGATCGACACCGCGGTGATCGACGGCGGTGTCGTGTCGGCGGGAGCCGGCGGCAGGGAGACGTAGGTGTCCGTCCCGCTCAGCGTCAGCGTCTGATAGGGCGTGTAGATGGTTTCGACACCCGACACGAAGACGGTGCCGGCGGTGTCGGTGATGGTCACCACATCGTTGCCGGTGCCGCCGATCACGGTTTCCAGCCCCTCGACCTGGACCGTGTTGCCACCGGCGCCGAGGTAGATGACGTCGGTGCCTGCATTGCCGACGATGGATTCGACGGCGGACACCGTCATGGTGGAGCCCCTGGAGGTGCGCACCGTCACCACGTCCATGCCGGAACCGCCGATCAAGGTTTCCAGCGCCTCCACCTGGATGGTGTTGCCGCCGGTGCCGAGGACGACGACGTCGTTCCCCGCCTTGCCGACGACGGACTCGATCGCCGAAACCGCGAGGGTCATGCCGTCGCTGTTGAGCGCGACGACCAAGTCGTCGCCGGAACTGCCGATCATCGTCTCGACCAGCGACACCAGCATCGTGCTGCCGGTGGTGCTCCAGGGAATGCTCTGGTCGCCGACGATCGGGCTTCCGTCCCGGAGCGTGATGTTGACGACGTCGTTGCCGCCACCGCCGATCAGGGTGCTGAGGCTTGCCACCGTGATGGTGTTACCAATGTCGAGGAGGATGGCGGCGCTCCGGCCGCCGTTGCCGTTGACGGCGGCTCCGCCGACGATCGTTTCGATCGACGAGATGGCGACGGTGCCGCCGCCGGTCTGCAGATTGGCCGTGCCGGACCGGAAGGCCAGCGTCGCGATGTCGTTGCCGGTGCCGCCGATCAGGGTTTCCAGGAAGGCGATGCCGATCGTGTTGCCGCCGTTGGCCAGAATGACCGTATCGTTGCCGGCGGCCGCGGACCCGTTTCCGAGGACAAGCTCGATGCCCTGCAGGAACATCGTGTTGGTGCCACCCCCGATGGTGGCGATCATGTCCAGGCCGTTGGTCCCGATCAGCGTCTCCATCAGGGACACTGCCATGGTGGAGCCGGTGGACCCCGCGGCGTTGAGGTTGATGACGTCCTTGCCCGCGCTGCCGACGAGCGATTTCAGATAGGCCACCGACATGGTGTTGCCGGTGGTGCCGGCCAGCGTGATGAGGGCGGTGCCGGTGGTCGCGCCGATGATCGTTTCGAGCGATTCCACCACCATGGTGGTGCCGGTGGTCGTCAACAGAACCCGGTCGTTGCCGGAACCGCCGATCAGCGTCTCCAGCGCCTGGACCGTAATCGTGTTGCCGCCCGTGCCGGCCAGCGTCACGACATCCTTCCTCTGGGCCGATGTGCCGCCGATGAGACGATCGAGGTTGGACACCGTCAGGGTCTGGCCCTGGGTGTTGAGCCTGACGCCCTGGGTGCTGCCGTTGCCAACGATCCCCGACCAAGCCTCCGTCGAGGAAAAGACGTAGTCAGCACCAGGCGTGAGCGTCAGAGTTCCACCAGCAGCCATCTCATCCTCTTATAGTAGCATTCTTAGGCTTCGGGACCCTAGTGGCGGGAGCGCGCTTCCCATTCGATCCGCCACTACCTCTCAATAATGGATAGCGAGGTTAATATTTTGTCTACGCCTATTTTCAGACACTGGATGGCGGCAGCATCACGTGCACTGCGGCATGGAATTGGGCACGCCTAATTGGCGCGAGCAACTTTATTTTTGTAAGGTATGATTGCAGAAAAGCGCAATGCATCTTCTATAATGGGGCGCTGCGACGTTGAATGGCGATCGGAAATAGTGCGAAACCTCGAAACTGTGCTTCGCAAGCAAGGCCACAGCAAGCAACTAATAATTACAAAAAGCGACAAATGGCATGCAGTCGTCTCATTCATCGGCAAAGCCATGGCATTGCCCTTGAGAAAGAGTGGTTAGCAATCGCGAAAAATGGTGGCGCTTTTGGGTAGCGGTCCTCGGCGACACCCCAAGTACGACGAAAAGCCGGCGCTTTCCGTTTGGAAAGCGCCGGCTTTGTCGTTCATGAAGCCGATTGTCAAGCGTGTGTGAAACCGTGTCCGTCCGTGTCCGTTTTGGTTTGGCGTGTGCCGTGGTGACCTGGCGGCGACCTACTCTCCCACGTCTTAAGACGCAGTACCATCGGCGCTGAGGCGTTTCACGGCCGAGTTCGGAATGGGATCGGGTGTTGGGAGCCTCGCCATGACCACCAGGTCACCAAGGCACACGCGAACCATCCGGACCGGACGGGCGGGTTTCGTTAAGTGAGGACGTCTGCGTTCTTGCTCTTGCGGTGTTGGCTCGTGCGTCCAGGGCTTGCCGCTGCGCGCGGGCCGCCGGCTGGGAAGGATCAAGCCATTCGAGCGATTAGTAAGGCTCAGCTTCAGGCGTTGCCGCCCGTCCACATGCCTCCTATCGACGTGATGGTCTGTCACGGCTCTCAAGGGAGTTCTGGTTTTGAGGTGGGTTTCCCGCTTAGATGCTTTCAGCGGTTATCCCGTCCATACTTAGCTACCCGGCCATGCCACTGGCGTGACAACCGGTGCACCAGAGGTATGTCCATCCCGGTCCTCTCGTACTAGGGACAGATCCTCGCAAAACTCCGACACCCACGGCAGATAGGGACCGAACTGTCTCACGACGTTCTAAACCCAGCTCACGTACCACTTTAATCGGCGAACAGCCGAACCCTTGGGACCTGCTCCAGCCCCAGGATGTGATGAGCCGACATCGAGGTGCCAAACGACTCCGTCGATATGGACTCTTGGGAGTCATCAGCCTGTTATCCCCGGCGTACCTTTTATCCGTTGAGCGATGGCCCGTCCACATGGAACCACCGGATCACTATGGCCGACTTTCGTCTCTGCTCGACTTGTCTGTCTTGCAGTCAGGCGGGCTTATGCCATTGCACTCGTCGAGCGATTTCCGACCGCTCTGAGCCCACCATCGCGCGCCTCCGTTACACTTTGGGAGGCGACCGCCCCAGTCAAACTACCCGCCATGCAGGGTCCCGGCTCCGGATCAACGGAGCGCGGTTAGATGCCAGAGACCTCAAGGGTGGTATTTCAAGGATGGCTCCACCCGAGCTGGCGCCCGGGCTTCCTAGCCTCCCACCTATCCTACACATGAGATCCCTAGCACCACTGCAAAGCTGTAGTAAAGGTGCACGGGGTCTTTCCGTCTGACCGCGGGTACTCCGCATCTTCACGGAGAGTTCAATTTCGCTGAGTTGGTGTTGGAGACAGCGGGGAAGTCGTTACGCCATTCGTGCAGGTCGGAACTTACCCGACAAGGAATTTCGCTACCTTAGGACCGTTATAGTTACGGCCGCCGTTTACCGGGGCTTCAATTCGGAGCGTGAACCCCTCCTCTTAACCTTCCGGCACCGGGCAGGCGTCAGACCCTATACGTCGCCTTGTACGGCTTCGCAGAGCCCTGTGTTTTTAGTAAACAGTCGCCACCCCCTGGTCTGTGCCCCCCGCCATGGCTTGCGCCACAACGGGGCCCTCTTCTTCCGAAGTTACGAGGGCAATTTGCCGAGTTCCTTCAACACCATTCTCTCAAGCGCCTGGGTATACTCTACCAGTCCACCTGTGTCGGTTTGGGGTACGGTCTGATGCGGGGGCTGTTTCCTGGAACGGGTCCCCAGCCGGGCCAATCCGATAAGGCCCGACACGCTTTCCCATTCGTCACACACCCGCTGGCCCACGAATATTAACGTGGTTCCCATCGACTACGCCTTTCGGCCTCGCCTTAGGGGCCGGCTCACCCTGCGTGGATTAACCTTGCGCAGGAACCCTTGGACTTTCGGCGACAGTGTTTCTCACACTGTTTGTCGCTACTCATGTCAGCATTCTCACTTCCGATACCTCCAGGCGGCCTCACGGACACCCTTCGCAGGCTTACGGAACGCTCCGCTACCACGTGTCAAAGACACATCCGCAGC